>CAZEIH010000016.1:2631-69293 GCA_964512095.1 uncultured Oscillospiraceae bacterium | reverse complement strand
TTTACCATGAGTCTATTTTTTTATGTCTTGCGTCACTTCATTTTACAACTTACCCTCAAAAATGGCAAAGCCCCATATATCAAGCACTTTAGCCCTTCCTCAGGGTTTTCACAAAACCCTTTAGACTATTTTTACATTTTTTTCACCAAAGCGCTCTACAAGTTCTCTTTGCAGTGTATCACACAATTGTACATGATATTCTCCATTTTTTGATTTGATAATATTTCCCATATCATCAGTGAAGCAAAAAATCACCGGGGTCCTACCCATAAAATACTGTAGTAGCGAGATGGTTGATTTCATCCTTTCGCTGTCAGGCATAGCATTGGTTCTAATATATATTTTTTCATAGTATTTCTTTTTTCCACCAGGTCCGGTAGTGCTTCCGCTACTGAGAGCTTTATCACTGGAAACGGCCTTCTTTTGAATCATTCTGATGCTTTCACATATTATTTTAGGCTGTTCTTCTTCTTTAATACTTATTCGTCCTTCAATAAATACAACATTTTCATTGACCAACAAATCCTTGTATCTCCTAAGGATTGTGGGGAATACAATAACTTCCATACTGCCGTAGATATCCTCCAGAGTTATAAAGGCCATCAGGTTATTGCTTTTTGTAGTTTTTGATTTAATTTCAGATATGAGTCCTCCTACTGTCACCATTATGCCATCTGCTACATTCCTTATGCCTGATTCCGCAGGTTCTTCAGCCTCATCTATATTTGCTGAATTAAGATCAGAGCTATTGATTGTAGCCTGCTCAAGTATTTCAGCTTCAAATTCCTTTAGCGGATGGCCTGACACGTACAATCCAAGCATTTCCTTTTCCATTGCAAGGAGCATTTTCCCTGAAAACTCATCGAGTTCGGGGTAGTTCTCATCCATTTTTATGGTCTGGGTTTCCCCTGGGTATTCAAACAACGATAGCTGACCTTCTACTCTGTTTTTTCTGTTTTGCTGGGCTCCATCCAAAAGGCGTTCATACACTGCCATCATTCTTGATCTGTAAGCACCAAGTGAATCGAATGCTCCACATTTAATCAAGCTCTCTACACATCTTTTATTAAAATCTCTGGAGCCTATCCTCTCGCAAAAATCTCCAAAGCTTTTAAAGGGGCCGCCTTCGTTTCTTTCGCGAATTAGTTCTCTTACCGCATTTTCTCCAACGTTTTTTACGGCAGCCATACCGAATCTAATCTTTCCATTGACCACAGTAAACCTGACATCGCTCTCATTTACATCAGGGGGTAGCACTTCGATACCCGCCTGCTTACAATCATTTACATAGTATGATACCTTGTCGCTGCTTCCAAGGAAGCTGTTGAGGCATGCAGCCATAAATTCTACCGGATAGTAAAACTTCAGCCATGCAGTCTGATACGCTACTACAGCATATGCAGCAGCATGGGATTTGTTGAATGCATAACTGGCAAAGTCCATCATCTCATCAAATATCCTGTTAGCAGTACTTTCATCTACTCCATTTCGAACGGCTCCCTCAACAACAATATTGCCTTGCTCATCAACTATTCCGTGGACAAAATTTTCTCTCTCCTTAAGCATAACATCATACTTTTTTTTGGACATAGCTCTTCGTACAAGGTCAGAGCGGCCGTAGGAATAGCCTGCCAGGTCACGAACGATTTGCATTACCTGCTCCTGGTATACCATGCATCCATAGGTCACATCTAGTATAGCTTCCAACAACGGATGCTGGTATTTTACGTCTTTCGGGCTATTCTTGTTTCTCAGATATTGAGGTATTGAATCCATAGGTCCTGGCCTGTAAAGTGAAATGCCGGCAATAATATCCTCTAATGACGTAGGCTGAAGTTCCTTAAAGAACTGAGTCATTCCTGCACTTTCAAGCTGAAATACTCCTGAGGTCCTGCCCTCACCAATGAATTTGTATACATCAGAATCGTCCATGTCCAGCTGCTCAATGTCTATACTTATACCGTGGTCTTTATATATCAGTTCTACAGCATCCCTAATGACTGTTAGGGTCCGTAGCCCTAGAAAATCCATCTTCAGAAGGCCTAGCTCCTCTAATAATCCCATTGTGAACTGTGTTGTAATACTTTCATCATTCCTTTGCAGTGGAACATATTCTGTAATGGGATCCTTTGATATCACGACACCTGCAGCATGGGTGCTGGCATGCCTAGGCATACCCTCCAAGAGCTTGGCCATATTTATAAGCTCTGTCGCCTTTTCGTCCTCCTGATACCTGGACATTAGCTCTGGATTCATGTCAAGGGCTTTTTGGATATTCATACCAATCTGAAATGGAATCATTTTTGCAATTTGATCCACATCACTGTACGGTATATCCAGCGCTCTGCCTACATCTCTGATTGCTGCTCTTGCAGCCATGGTACCAAAGGTAATAATCTGGGCTACCCTATCTTCGCCGTATTTTCGCACTACATAATCAATTACCTCCTGTCTACGCTCATAACAGAAGTCTATATCTATATCCGGCATGGTGACTCTTTCCGGATTGAGGAATCTTTCAAAAAGTAGATTGTATTTCATCGGGTCAATGCTGGTGATACCAAGAGTATAGGCTACAAGGCTACCTGCAGCTGAACCCCTTCCCGGGCCAACCCGTATTCCATTATCCCTTGCATATTTAATGAAATCCCACACAATAAGGAAATAGTCTACATACCCCATCTGTTTGATAACACGAAGCTCATAATCAAGCCTCTGGTGGTACTCCTGATTTGAAGCAGCCTCTCTATAACGCCATTTAAGGCCTTCCTCGCACAAACTGCATAAATATTCATATGGTTCTCTGCCCTCCGGAACATTGAATTCGGGAAGGTGGAGCTTATTGAATTCCAGCTCCACGTTACAGCTATTCGCTATCTTTATAGTGTTTTCCAAGGCCTCCGGAATGTTTCTAAAGGCTTCTGCCATTTCTTCAGGGGATTTTATGTAAAAATCATCTGAGCTAAATTTCATGCGGTCCTTGTCAGTGATTTTCCTGCCCGTCTGGATACATAGCAATACCTCATGAGCTCTAGCATCCTCTCTTCTAAGATAATGAGCATCATTTGTGGCAACCAGTGGGATACCTGTTTCTTTTGATAGTTTTATCAAGCTTTGGTTAACTAAGTTTTGCTCCTTTATTCCGTTATTCTGGAGCTCTAGATAGAAATTGCCCCGGCCGAATATTTCGTTGAATTCTAGTGCTTTAGTCTTAGCCTTATTATAGCTTCCTTCAAGTATGGCACTGGGCACGTCTCCCGATAAACATGCACTGAGAGCCGTTATACCCTTTGAGTACTTGCATAGCACTTCAGTATCGATTCTCGGCTTATAGTAAAATCCTTCTGTGAAGCCGCTGGAGACAATTTTCATAAGATTTTTGTAGCCTTCATTGTCTCTAGCCAACAGTACAAGGTGACCCTGGTTAGAATCCTGGCCAGGCTGCTTGTCGAAGCGTGTACGCTTTGCTGTATAGACCTCACATCCCAAAATAGGCTTGATGCCCTTCTTAATTGCTTGCTTATAAAAATCTATTACTCCATACATAACTCCATGATCAGTTATGGCAATACTCTCCATACCCAACTCCGATGCACGGGATATCATATCCGTAATTCTGTTAGCCCCATCAAGGAGACTGTACTCGGTATGAACATGCAAATGGACAAAATCAGACATAACAACACCTCGAATAATGTATAGGTACACTTCTCTTACACATGTTTATTATAACTCACAACCTCTAATAATGAAAATCTGTGATTGTTCAGAAAGGTCAATTTCTCTTGGAAATGCCAACCTCTTCATGTTTTCATCGTACACAATACGCACTAATGGTCTGGTAGGCATTATCTTGTGGTTCGTAACAACGATAGCACGCTCCTTGGTATTGAGCAGCACACCCGTTCCGACAGGATATATGGTGACATATTTGACAAAGCTCTCCACTACTGTGGGATCAAAATGATGTACACCCAGAGACGTAATATATTCATATACTTCATTTGGTTTTAGCTTCTTTCGATAAACACGGTCCGAGGTTAAGGCGTCATAGACATCCGCCACTGCAACGATTCTAGCAAAAACCTGAATACTGTCTCGTTTAAGCTGCAGTGGATAACCGCTACCATCATACCGTTCATGATGCCCAAAAGCAATATAAGTAGACGTCATACTTAGCCTATCACTTTTCTTCAATACCTCATAACCAAGAATAGTATGCTTTTTTATTTCTTCAAACTCATCAACTGTAAGCTGGGAAGGCTTTTTTAGTATGTAGCTGGGTATATACAGCTTTCCTATATCATGGAGCATTGCCCCGGTTCCCAGTTCCTTTAGCCTATCGGTTTCAAGGCCCATTGCTATGCCTGTAATGAGTGAAAGGATGCACACATTAACAGAGTGCTCGAAAGTATAGTCATCCACAGTTTTGATTTCATTAAGGTTATAAAGGATATCCTCATTTGAGATAAGCTCATCAATGATTTTGTTAACCATAAGCCTAACCCTTTCCACATCCTCCGATATGGAAAAATTGTAGCCTGACATCATTTTTTTAACAAGAACCACCGCTTCGTTGCGGGTTTCATCTTTAACCACATCGCTAACAATTATACCTGCAGAAATGTCATCGTCAAGATATACTTCAGTAATACCGCGCTTTTTCAGCTTTTCAACATAGCTCGCCTTTAGTTCAATACCTTTCGCAAGTAGCATACCTCCATCGGAGCAATATATTGTTCTGGCCAGTTTTACCCCAACAGGTATTGAGTCAACACTTACTCTGCGCATTAGAACCTCCGTCATTATGTCCTTGACCATATTTATTATTCGACATTTTTGTGCGAAATCCTTCATGCTAGTAACGAAATTGTTAAAAATTCATCAAGATTTGTAAAAACATATATTATGTTGTAAATAGCCGCCCTTTGGGCAATATGTGTCCCATTTGTTAATTTATGGTATTATAGATGTAATAATTAAATTTGTGAGATGATTAAATGAATAGACTTGTTATAGAAAACTCAAATAAGGCAGACTTGATTTTCAAAATTGCTGTTATAGCCAAAAAGGTGGTAAATGCACTTATGTCAATCAAGCCAGGAGACTTGTTGTCTGAGGATATTAAATACAGATTCTATTTTTACCAATCCTTTATACCTAATCTGTATCAGAAGCATATTACCGACTGCTCATCAAATTGTCTGTTTTGTTGCCATCTAACTAAATCACGGTATCATAGAAGCTGCCTTATATGCACTAAAGGTACTTACGATAAATGCTACTTCCCATTTCCGGATGTATTACTGGAGGATTCCACATCTACCAACAATGAGGGTATATTACCAAAGCCCTGGTATTTTATGAAGACTTGTGACAGTTTTGAACGCCTTGAAAAAAATATGTATTATAGAAATTTGCATTTCCCATTCTCATCAATTACAATTCGCAATTATGAGACATTGGAAGGTTTGGAGAATGGCTTTTTATCAAATATCAGACCGTGCTATATATGCGCATCAGTGGATTATGACCTGTACAAAAGATGCAAAAGGCAGGGTGATTGTGACATCTGTATACCCTGCCTAAAAATCGAGGAAATGCTTAGCGATGCCTATGACAGGCAACCATCATCTATTAGGACTGCCGGATAGGAGCTTCCATTATGGTTGAATGGGTGAGGCCTTTGCGAATTAATATAAGAGGCCTTTGATTACTCCTGTGACACTATCCTTGATATATTCAAGCCTACTATATGCTTTTTCTGATGATGCTTCGAATACGCCATAATATATTTTTATTTTTGGTTCAGTACCTGAAGGTCTGATGCAGAACCAGGATTCATCCACCAATTCATAGTACAGTACATTGGAGGCTGGTAGTTCGATTTTTTCTATGCTTCCACTGTCCATAGCCATTCTTTCCTTAGTTTTGTAATCTCTTACGGCTTTCAGATTGTCCTCTCTAAAGTAGATTGATTTCTGCGATCTCAGTGTTTCCATCGCCTTACTTATCTTCTCAGTTCCTTCCTTACCTTCCAGTGTAAATGAGGTTATGCCTTCAACAAAATATCCATACTTCTCAAATACCTCCAGAAGCCCTTCATATAGCGACATCCCCCTATTAGTGTAGTAGGCGGCCATCTCACTGATAAGCATACTGGCAACCACTGCATCCTTATCTCTGGAAAAGGTTCCAGCCAGATAACCGTAGCTCTCCTCAAAACCAAAGAGGTATTTTTTTATGCCTGTTTCATCGAGCTCCTTTATCTTCTCACCGATAAACTTAAAGCCAGTGAGCACCTCAATCAATTCTACATTATAGTAGTCCGCAATTTTTCGTGATAGCTCGCTTGTAACAATTGTTTTCACCACAAATCCATTCGCAGGAAGGGAGTTGGCCTTTTTTTTCTGTGAAAGTATGTATTCCATCAATAGACAGCCTACCTGATTTCCGGTTAACACTACATATTCCCCGGCATAATTTTTAACTACCACTCCAATCCTGTCACAATCAGGATCTGTGCCTATTATCAGATCAACATCCTCCTTCTTAGCCAATTCTATTGCTAGCTCAAAGGCGTCTTTATCCTCAGGATTAGGATATTTTACAGTACTAAACCCAGGATCCGGAAGCTCCTGCTCCTTTACAACCAGCACGTTTTCGAAGCCGGTTTCGTCCAGTATCCTTCTGACTGGTTTATTTCCCGAACCATGAATGGGGGTAAATACTATTTTCATTGAACCTGCTGCCTTTTTTACCTCATCCGGATTCACTAGTAGAGTTTTGAGGTTGTTTATGTACGCATCATCTATATCCTTGCCTATCATCTTGACGAGACCTTTTTCAAAAGCCTCCTTCTCCGGTATAGGTTTTATGGTGGTTATATCTTTTATGGAATTGATTTCATTTAATACTGCCTCTGATCCTTCCAACGGAAGCTGACCGCCATCCTCTCCATAAACCTTGTAGCCATTGTATTGCTTTGGGTTGTGGCTGGCTGTGATTACAATCCCTGCAGCGGCTCCAAGATGCCTAACTGCAAAAGAGAGTTCAGGCGTAGGACGGAGTTCGTCGAATAGATAAGCGATAATGCCGTTGGCAGCAAATACCTTTGCAGCTTCCATTGCAAACTCCGGCGACATATTTCTGGAATCATATGCAATAGCTATCCCCCGGGCCGATGAATCCTTTACGTTTTTTATTAAATAATTAGCCAACCCTTGGGATGCCTTTCTTACTGTATATATATTTATTCTGTTGGTACCGGCTCCAATAATTCCTCTTAAACCTCCGGTTCCAAAATCAAGATCCTTATAAAATCTTTCTTCTACTTCAGCAGCATCGTCTTTGATCTGCTCCAGTTCTCTTTTTGTCGCTGCATCAAAATAATCGTTTTGCATCCAAAAATTATACAATGTCCTGCTGTCCATAATCATCCTCCAAATATGCTTTCGTTGTCCTTTTCGCTTTGATTATTTTACCATAGAACAATGAAAATTAACATAGACTTTGGCATGGAGATAATTTCTTTGTAAATGAGGTTCATCGCCAACCTATAGAGGTCAGCGATGAATGAAGACGTAGATAAAAGTAAAGGGGATATTTCCCACCTACTGAGAAATATCCCCTTATAAAACATCTTACTTCTTACAGTATTATGCAGATCAAGCCACCGCTGCCCTCATTTATGATTCTCTGGAGGGTCTCCTGAAGCTTCAATTGTGCATCCTCTGGCATCCTGAGCAGTTTGTTATGTAAACCTTCACTAACCAGTTCATGTAGTGATTTACCGAATATATTGGACTCCCATATCTTAGCCGGCTCATTTTCAAACTCCTTAAGAAGATAATTCACCAGCTCCTCTGACTGCTTCTCTGTACCTACCAGTGGTGCTATCTCCGTCTCAATATCTGCCCTAATCATATGAACCGAAGGGGCGCTTGCTTTCAGCTTTACACCGAACCTACTCCCCTGCTTAATAATTTCAGGCTCATCCAGCATCATTTCCTCCATTTGCGGGGTAACTACGCCATATCCCTTTAGTTTAACCTCATGGAGGGCAAACTCCACTCTCTCATATTCTCTTTTAATCCTGGCAAGATCCTTCATAAGCCCTATCAGCATATGCTCCCCTTCTATGGGCAAGCCTGTTGTGTCACTTAGCACATTGTAGAACAGGTCCTCTGGAGTTACCATAGTAATAAGTATATTGCCACAACCTGCATCTATTTCCGCCAAATCAGCCCTTTTAATAAATTCATATTCATAAAACCCTGCCAATGCTTCCTTTGCTTCGCGGATTTTTTGCACCCCGCTCAGTGTATCCCTAATGGCCTGAAGCATATCGACTCTCAGCCAATGATCCTGTTCTAGAGACTCAATCCATCTGGGTAAATTAATCCCTATTTCACACACAGGAAATTCATAAAGAATACGCTCCATTATCGCTGCCATATCTTCACTGTGCATCTGAGCGCAGTTTACACTGATTACAGGAACCTGGTATCTTTCCTCAAGCTCTAGCCTCAATTTTTCAGTTTCTTCATCCTTGGGAATTACGGAATTCAGCACAATGACAAAGGGCTTATTTATTTCCTTTAGTTCGCTTATAACTCTTTTTTCAGCCTCAACATAGTCTTCCCTGTCGATATCAGTAATAGTGCCATCGGTAGTTACCACAAGACCTATTGTTGAGTGTTCATTAATAACCTTTTTTGTTCCCAGTTCAGCCGCCTGTTCAAAAGGGATCTGGTAGTCAAACCACGGCGTGGATACCATCCTAGGCGAGTTGTTTTCAAGATACCCCAGTGCACCCTTAACCAGATAGCCTACACAATCTACCATTCTAACCTTGAGCTTCAGAGCCTCATCTAGCATTATTTCAACCGCTTCATTTGGCACAAACTTGGGTTCTGTCGTCATAATCGTGCGCCCTGTAGCACTTTGCGGAAGTTCATCCTTTGCTCTTTCCCTGCTGTAGACATTCTCTATGTTCGGTATGACCAACAGGTCCATAAACCTTTTGATCAAGGTTGATTTCCCTGTTCTAACAGGCCCTACAACACCTATATAAATTTCACCTTGCGTCCTCTCAGCTATCTGCTGATATATGCTGTATCTTTCCACCCGATAACCCCCCTTAATCTATGGATATGCAAAAAGAACGGGATTCACAATTTATATATATGTCCGAAAAATCCTATTATTACAAAAAAGATAAGGAGGGTCATCAGTGAATCGGATAATTTATTTACTTTTGAGGGCTGTGAATACCTTTAGTACCTTATGGATGAATTCTATATTTATTGGAAGGCCTTTCCACTCCTCGCCGTCAACACTAAGATTAAAGTTGCCATTGCCTTCAATAATGCATTTTGCTGTTCTTAGCCATCTAACATTCCTGTCATTAACGAAGTCGTTGTTAAGCACCTTGAAAAACAGACCTGCCATCTCTACATGAGGACAGTTTTTAACAAGAAGGATATCCATAAAACCATCAGACAGATCAGCGTCACTTATGAGATTCGAAAAACCGGCAGCGTGTTTTCCATTGAGGATTAAGAAAAGCAAAAAATCGTCTTCCACAATCTCATCATCTGTAGTCAGCTTCAGTCTGACTGATTTAAGATTAGCCAATTCGCCAAGAGCAGTAAGATAATATGCCAAAGGACCAAAATTCTTTTTAAGATCGCTGTTAGTGCTGTAGGACACATCTACAAAATTACCTCCAGCGCAGGTATTCAAGCAGTATTTCTCCTTGTTAATCAGCCCTGCATCTATTTGTGAAATGTGACCTTCAAATATTATATTAAGGCACTTCTTGATATCGTTGGGTATATTCAGGCTTCGTGCAAAATCATTACACGTACCGGCAGGTATAATTCCCAAAGGAATATCCATACCTGCTTCAAGCAATATGCTTGCAATGAAATTTACAGTCCCGTCTCCACCTGATACTACGATACACTCAAATTCTTCCTCCAAAAGTATTTGCTTAAGGTTCGGCTCGCTGCCAACACTTATTCTGAAGGGAACAGCCAAAATGTTTTTTTCGATAAAGCGGCTAACTATGTAGTCCAACTTTTTAGGTACATTTCTATTCCCCGACAAGGGGTTGTATACTATTAATGCTTTTTTCATATGAAAATATCCTCCGATATATCCTGAATCCACTATGATACATTAGACGCACTTCTCTGTGATACTTCGATGAGCCTGGATATCTATCTCCTTGTTACATTTTACAGTATTTAGTATTTTAAATCAATCATAACAGCTTTATCCCCAACACAGATATAGCTTACAGTTGCAGCCGCCATCTCACGTGTCAATTTTCCCTTTGTAAGCATTACCCTTGCTTCTTTTACTAACCTCATTGGGTCCGATGAACAGGTAAATCTTTCATTTATATGTTCAAGCCCTTTTTCCAACATTCCTAGCCTTTTTTCTGTCTGCAGATTCATTCTTTCAAACAGCTTCTCCGATATCCTACCCTCAAGTCTGTCTTTGTAAAGAATCTCCTGTTGGCGCCTGGTTGCCTCCAGCTGGCAACTCATCCTGGAATAGGAAGCATCATCTTCATTATGGCCTTGCTGCGCAATTTTACACTGCAGCTGGAGAACTTCTTCCTTACATTCGAATAACCGGGACAACTCTTGACAAATACTTGCCACAATATCCTTCTCATAAACAAAATGACTGCTACATGCTATTCTTCCGTTTCTGCAATAATTGCCACAAACATATGCTACACCATATTTACCTTTTCTTGCATACATAGTGCTTCCGCAATCGCCACAGCATATAATGCCACTTAAGGCATGGACTCCTCTGCTGAATTTTTCGCCTCTATTTCTTTCCCTTCTAAGGGTTTGCACCTTTTGGAATACATCAATAGGGATTATAGCCTCATGAGTTCCCTCTGTAACAACCCAATTCTCCTCAGGTAGCCTACGTGTCTTTTTGCTTTTGAAACTTATTTTTTCACTGACCCCCTGTATAGTATCACCTATATATACGCGGGAGCATAGTATTCGTCTGACCGTTATCCTATTCCAGCCCTCTCCCTTTGGCGATAGGTATCCCTTTCTCTCTAGATGCTTCGATATGGCAGAATATCCGGATCCTGAAATATATAGGTCATATATTATCCTAACAATGTAAGCTTGTGCTTCGTCAATAACCAGCTTGTTTTTTTCACTGCTAGACTTCTTATATCCAAACGGTGCCTTCCCCACATACTCGCCTCTTTGTATTTTAAAACGGAGGCACGAGCGTATTTTTCTAGAAATATCACGAACATACCTCTCATTAACCCATGTCTCAATGCCTACCGTGTCATTGTCCAACACACTGTCATACCTACCGTCTGCACTCAGGAGCCTAATCCCATGCTCTTCAAGGTAATCAATCATTTGTAGCGTTTTAGTATTGTTTCTTCCCAGACGTGAAAGATCCTTTAGAAGCACTATATCGATAAGGCCGGCAGCTATATCATTCTTAAGCCGTTCCAGGCCATCTCTCTCAAACGCAGATCCTGAAACATTATCATCAATATAGACTTCATAAACCCTGCCAAGCTGTTTTACTGATACATGCTCCAAGAGCAGATCTCTTTGGTTTTCAATTGACTCAAAGTTCTCCCCATTGTCATCCCTGCTTATTCTGACGTATATTCCTACATTGTTCAGTTTCCCCTTCTCCATAGTATTCCGCCTCCTCCTTAATAATCCCTGCTATTAGCTTCAGCAGCTTCAGCCTAATTTCCCAAGCTTCTTCCAAGTAGCTATGGTTAATAATTATCTTTCTATCCCCTTCTCCTCTTGCTCTCACCAAACCAGCCCCTAGCCTCACATCAACTCTCTGGTATATATATATTTCATGGTATTTGTCCCATAGTAATAATAAGTTTGTTAACCTACATGGGATAGCTGTATAATATATCTATTCTAAAAGGAGGTATGCCTTATGACCAGAAAGGTCCCCAACAAGCTTCTATCATTCTTAAAAACTGCTTTAGATGACGTTGATGACGGATATGAATACACTTCTGAATTAAACAGGATACTGAATTCGGATGATTGTCAGCTGGTATTGCTAGCCAAAGAAATAGAAGCTCTACGTGAATATGCTGAAGATGTAAAAAGGGTTGGAGAAATAAATTACTATGCTATCGAAAAAATCCGGGAAATAGAAAAAGAACACTTCGGTGCCGAGGGCATCCTAGGCTACTTGAAGGTTGACCAAGGCCAGCCTGGAAAGCCGGTCTGGCCATTTTAACCTTAAGGGGACGGATGCAAACCTCGTCCCCTATAATCGTCTACTCAGGTGTCGCTGAAAAAGCTTCTCAATTCGTACATACCCCATCTGCATTGCAGGTATTTACCTGCTAAGGCCTTGTCTAGTATGGATTCGTGCAGGTATAGCGAAGATGCAAATGAATTTTTATCGATTAGTTTGAGAGCCTTTGGTCCCCTTTTAAAGAATTCTCTACGGAATTCGCATATTTTCTGCGCAATTGTAAAAATAATATCCTCCCGTTGTTCAAGGCACTTTATAAGCCATGCTGCACTGTTAATCCAGTCCTTCCTTTTTCTGTTGACCTTAGCTCCCAAAAGCAATGGTTTTGCCATAAAATCTTCTGATATACATACATTAGGAAATGCTTCCCCGTTATATATAACATGTAGGTCTTCTTTAGTATCCTGGACTATTATATCAGGCAGTGTGCTGGTCATTACTTCGCTGTTGCAATATTCCCTCCCAGGTATTGGTTCAAGGCTTTTTACTACCTTAAATGCCTCTATGACACGGCTAATACTTAAGCCTGTTGATTCCGCCACATATCGAGGATCATCATCGGCAACTGCATTCAGATACCTGTCAACTACAAGTATTGCATCAAAATCCTGCCTTTCAAGCTGTCTGAGTTGAATAAGCAAGCATTCCCTCAGATCTCTTGCACATACACCTGGTGGATCTAACCCCTGTAGATTCACCAGAACCTCAAGGACTAAAGCCTCAGGTACATCAAAAAAGGCAGCTGCTTCAACAATGTCTACCTTCAGATATCCATTCTCATCAATATTATCAATCAGGTATTCTCCGATACTGAAGCTACATTTATCGGGACACAGTGCATCGTATTGCAGTAAAAGGTATTGTTTGAGGGAAAGGAGTTTTTCCGGTACTTCTATAAAATGATCGTTGGACTGGGAATCCTGCTCATAATCATTTGTGTTTACTGTGTCAAAATCGGTGTGCAATCCCTCTGAAGCCATTTTATCCGGTGCTTGTTCAAGGGCAGGATTTTTTTCGAGTTGGCCTTCAATAAATTGAAAGAGTTCTCCGGAGCTCATTTCAAGTACTTCGATAGCCTGCTTGAGTTGAGGTATCAGCAGCAGCTTTTGTGAACGTACATGTTTGAAATCGATACTATATTCCAAGAATAATCACCTCATAAAAAAGGTTATATAGTATTATATAACCCCAAAGGTAACTTTAGTAATGCTGCCAGGCCTAAAATCAAATCACTTCATCTATGTCTTCAGGAGACATAAATAAACTGGACTTACTCAAATTCCCATAAGCTTGGACAATACCATTACAAGTATGGTAAACAGTCCCAATAGTATATAAAGAACAATTATCACTATAATAGGCCAGTGTGTTATAACTGCTTTCACATCCTGACCTATTCTGGAAATAGGAGGCTTGATAACGGATTTGTCTTTCGTTAAGGACTTGAATAGAAATAGCAGTCCAATTGTGATAATCAACGACGGCACACCAATAATAATTAAGCTCATAAGCTCCTCAGCTGTTAGCGTGACATTTTCCGGATTGCTGTTGCCGGAAGCCATATACTGGATAAAAACCGCTATGGCATTGTTTAGGAAATGAGCTAACATACCTGCAAATATCGAGTCAGTTCTAACCACATAAAAGCCTATTATCACTCCTAAAAAAATTGGACCTATAAGGTTGGTAATGTCGAAATGGAACAGTCCAAATAGAAATGCTACAATAACAACCGCCTTATATGAACCGCGACTTTCATAAGCCTTGAGTAAAAAGCCCCTATGCATTATCTCTTCACACACTCCAGGGGTCACACCAATTACAAGAATAGCTATTATCAGTTCAGGAATTGTACTGGGTACCGGAAAGCTCTCAGCAGGAATATCTCCTATGAATTGCAAAAAATATGCAACAATATTATTAAACATAGTTGCCGCCAACAGAGCAGGTACAGCAGTAACAACAATCATAACTGCCGGAAGGATTCCAAGCTTTTTAAACCTGAACGTTTCCTTGATATTAATCTTCTTCACCAGGCAGTAGCCTATTACAAAAGAGACCATTATAAATCCATTGATTAAAATGATAAGATATGTATAGTCCATGATTGTTGTTCCAAAAACAAATGAAATTGCTATTTGATATACTAAAAAAACTACAGTAAATAAGAGAAATAGCTTGTTTGCCCCAGTAAAAGTCAACTTATTACTCATCTAATCTATCCTTTCAAATCAAAAATGTTCTATTCATAAGTATAGTATCTACGCTCGAAAATTGCTAATACCTTTGTACTCACGTATACATCATTTTTTCTGTAATAATCATGTCAAGTCTGAAATCAAATTCATCAACTGGCACCCGGTCCTTTAGCTGTAAATCAAAAGCAACACCGACTTTAAGGCATCCGGATCTCAGTTGAGGCAAAAATCGATCATAATAAGCAGCTCCATATCCCATTCTGTTGCAATCCTTGTCAAAAGCTACTCCCGGAATGACTGCCAAATCAATTGTATCTAATTCCACCAGCTTTAGCGCTGATGCATCCGGCTCCAATATACCTTTATATCCTGGTATCATGTTCATATCCGGATCCATAATCTCATATATTGCCAGATGTCTGGTTGCCTCCAAAGGCACAACGACTCTTGGAAGAGCAACCCTTTTGCCATCCTGAAAACACCTATCTATAAAAGGTCTTGTCAGTACCTCGCTTCCAAATGACATATACGCCAAAATTACATCAGAGCTTTTATACTCCTTCAAGTTGCAAAGGCTTTTGAAAATTTCTGCACTTTTTAGGCGTATTTCATCTGTACACAGTTGGTTTCTTTTGGCAATAGCTTTCTTGCGAAAATCCCTCTTTGTATCCATCTTATATTCCTAGTCCTTCTATCTATGTCTTCAGAAGACGCTGACCTCAATTATTAATTTACTTCCTTGGTTAGTTGGAGTTCAGTCTCCACCTGACTCCATGAACAAAGCGAATTTACTGGTTTCATCCCTAAAGCGTCATATCCGTCAACGGATGAAGAATGTACGTCGACAAGAGATATAAGGCTGTGAAAACCAATACAGTACAAATCAATGTCATGCAATAAAGCTTCCATTTTTTCCGGTAACCTATTCTGGCAAATATAGTATAGGACACTCTTGATATCAGAAGAAGAAGGCCTACAACAAAAATAAGTCCTGCCAAAATATACGGAACGAGTCCATACAAAAGTAAAATGCACAACAAAAGTCCTGCAAAATAAACCGGCACCAGTTCAGTACCTTTTTTCAACACTGGGATTTCATTTTTTCCATCCAGCCTAAAATTTGCAGCCGGTACAAGTAAAAAAGGAATCGGTAGACCAAAAAGCAGACCAGTGAATACTCTTGCCGAATTATTTGTTTCAATCAGTCCAGTATATGATAATGCACCGTCCAGCATCATTGGTATCATCAGCACACACATAACCACAACAGTTATAAGGCCGGGAGGCTGTTGTGCCTTCATTCTACCAAACAGGATAAGAAACAAAAATGCTATGAAAATGCCTGTATATATCCCGGTATCACGGGCACATACAGGCAATAGCATGCCAGCTGACTCTAGAGATCTTTCCGGAAGCTGATGGCATATCAATGAACCTGCAGTATCAAAAAAATCTTTTACAGTATACATCTATTAAAAAGAATCAGCCAATGAAAATATTGTAAAGCAACCAATGCATGATAACACAAACATTACAATTGATGCCACAAGTATCGCGATTCCAAAGGATCTCCTATCCTCATCCTCGCCAGAACTCATGAATACTATCGCTGTTATTATACCAGCCAACTGCCCGATTCCGGGTACTAAAGTGAAAAGCATTGTCAGAAACACCTTTGCTCCATTGCTTATAGGCTGCTTTCCACTATTTCCATATGATGAATTCTGCTGATTTCTTGGATAATAAGGTCTCGGACTCTGTTGATTCACCTGGCCATAGTTTGGTCTTTGGCCGTAATTTGGTCGTTGGCCATACTCTGGCCTTTGACTCTCGCTCTGCTGAGGCCCTGAGCTGGCCTGTTGACCGTATGGATTGTTTGAATCCATTGCTGGCTGATTCTCTCCAGCAAACTGATTATCTGATACATCAAGGGGATTTCCCGGCGCCTGAGGCTGACCTAGTTCAGGCGGTTCATAGCCAAATGTATTATTGCCCCCATCAACACCTGTAGGAGTGCTCTGTTGCTGGTTATTCATCCCATATGGATGATCCACAACCACCTCTAAAATGCTTCCACAGTATGAGCAACGCCCTGCCTCACTTGGAATGTTTTCACCGCAAAATCCGCACTTCTTCTGTGAATAATTATCCAATAAACTTCCTCCTCACATATGCGTTATTTGTGAAATGACACGCATAAAATATATTATTCGACCAACTTATGTAAAACCCTCTTTATTCACCTTGTTATTGACTCACCTTGTTATTGACTCACCTTGTTATTCGTTATTCACTAGAATATCATATTATCTACATATTTCTCTGTGAAATACGCAGATGCAGATAATTCTACATATCGCATTTTTTTTGCTATATCCTCCGAAGCCTTTAGCATACTGCGTGAAAGCAGGCACTCAGCTGCTCCAGAGCCGGATGCATTACCTATAGCCTCCACCCTGTCAACAAGAGCCTGAGGAAGTAATCCTATTTTTGCTGCACTTGTAATATGTAGGCTGCTTCCGAAGCCACCAGCAAGATAGATCCTTTTGATTTGATCGTATTCAATGCCAGAGTATTTAACCAGTGTATCTATACCTGCAGCGATCGCCGCTTTTGCATTCTGAATCTCCCTAATATCCTTCTGTGTGACCATAATAGGCTCATCCAGACCGCTTTCACCTTCCGCCACAAGCATGAAAGATCTCATTCCATCAATATTGGTAAGACGTTTCTGCGCCTCAGCCGACAAACTGCTAGCATCTGTTTCGCTAACAAGCCTTCCTGTTTCATCAATAACGCCATCAATCAGAAGTGCAGCAATAGCATCAATTATTCCGGAACCGCAAATACCTGTTGGCTCCTTGTTTCCTATTACTGTATATATGTAATCGGGACCTGGGAGAAACGAGTCAATCGCACCAGCTACTCCCCCCATCCCATAGCGTATGCCTGCGCCTTCAAAAGCAGGTCCAGCAGCAGCAGAACATGACATTAGCCATTCCTTACCGCCCAAAACGATTTCTCCATTAGTGCCTATGTCTACAAGCAAGGATATCTCATCATGCTCATACATTCCACTTGATAACACAGCCGCTACTGTATCTGCCCCAATATACGCAGAAACACAGGGGATGTCTGTTAGTAATCCATTACTGTTTATAGCTATATTGCTGTTAGATGCCTGCAGCTGGAGGAGCCCGCAGGTCACGGGAATAAAAGGTGAAACAGCTAGTGCAGAAGCATCAAGGCCATTTAAAAAATGTAGCATTGCAGTGTTGCCGCTGAACACAGCAGCATATATTTCATCACCGCTAATCCCTACACTTTCGGATAGCTTCCCTAAAAGTTCATTTATGCAGTTGGTAATTAGCTGTCTCATCTCAATCATATTTTCAGGGGATTGCTTTGTGTAATTTATTCTAGATATTACATCCGCACCGTATCTTTGCTGAGGATTCAGCATAGACTCCACAGCCTTCATACTACCCTTGCTAAGATCGTATAAATAGGCCGCAACTGTTGTAGTACCGATGTCGAAAGCCGCTCCATACAAACTTCCAGTAGTATTATGGGCTTCTATAGTAACAAGCTTCCCTTCTGCCTCTACAGCAGTTATTTTATATTCAGCTTCTCTCAATACAAAGGGCAAGCTTCCTAGAAAAGAAGAAACATTATAAGCAGCCACTAGCTTAGAAGCTGTAAGGACCCTCTCCAAATCAGCCACTTGATTTTCAAGATCCGGCGGACTTAGCTCAATATATATCTTCCTTACCAAGGGGTTTATTTCAATATCTCTATGAACTCCTGTTGTAATAATTGTTGCTTCATTTACCTTGTCATCAATATAGGCTGCTATATCTGTAGTAATCATACAGCGGCATGCAAGTCTGTAGCCCCTAGCTAGCTTTATTGTTCCAAGCAGTTCCCTCTCGGCATCAGAGGCCTCATCCTTTATACCGCTAACTCTAACACTGCATTTCCCACAGGTTCCCTTACCCCCGCATGGCGCATCAATATGAACACCGTTATTAATTAGGGTTTGCAGAAGATTATCACCTTCCTGGGCTTGGGCTATTGTTATTTCATCTCTCTTATGTATCTCGACAGTGTATGTCATTTGATCCTCCAAACACCTTGGTCGCATCTTGCCTGATCTATATGTCAGGTGTGTTTATACCAATGGCTCGTACTGTTCAATGTTTGCATCATCAAAGGTTCCCATTTTGTTGTATGCCTCAAATGCAGCATCTATTATGTGAAACGAAACTGCTGCACCGCTTCCCTCTCCTAGACGCATGCCCAGCATCAGCAAAGGTTCCAGTCCTAACTTCTCAAGGACCACCTTGCTTCCTGGTTCTGCTGACCCGTGGGATGCAATCATGAAGGCCTTGGCTCTGGGCTCTATATGAGCTGCCACAAGTGCCGCTACCCCTGCTATAAAGCCATCTATAACAATGGGTATCCTGTATGCTGCAGCTCCAAGGTAACAGCCCACTAATCCTGCGATATCCAACCCTCCCACCTTTGACAGCACATCAATAGCATCATTGACATCAGGCTTATTTAATAGAATGGCTTTCCTTATCACATCAATTTTTTGCTTAAGTCCCTCTGTGCTCAGGCCTGCTCCTCTTCCCACAAGGTCTTCAATGCGGCTATCGGTAAGTACCGCTGCTACAGCACTGCTTGTGGTAGTATTTCCTACACCCATCTCACCTGTCCCAAGCATCTGTACTCCCTTTTCGTAAAGACCGCCTACTATTTCGATGCCGGTTTCAATCGCTCTAATGGTCTCTTCCCTACTCATTGCAGGGCCTTTTACCATGTTACGAGTTCCCGGCATGATTTTTTTATCAACAACGCCACTGCAGCCCAACAGTTCAGCCACTCCAATATCAACTGGCAGTATTTCAACACCAGCATGGGAACTGAGAACATTCACACCGGTAATCCCCCGGGTAAAGTTTTTCGTGACCTCAGCCGTCACTGACTTAGGGCATGAGCTAACGCCTTCTTCAACCACACCGTTATCAGCACACATTATGATGATAGTTTTTTTGTCGACTACAGGCCTTGCCATACCTGTAATTCCTGCAACCTTTATAACAATTTCCTCAAGCCTTCCAAGGCTTCCAAGGGGCTTTGTCAAATTGTCAAGGCGGCTCTTTGCTACTTCCTCAGCAGCTAGATTAATGCCTTTTATCATTATCAGAGTTTTTTTAAGTAATTCGCCATATTTTTTCATTTTGTGAATTTTTATACTAACCGTATTGGATTATGCCTGATCTTCCTGACTATTTGTCAGCTCCTGGCTATCTTCCGATTCCTGGTCAATATCCTCCTGTTTTCTTCCGCACTTGTAGCAATACTCCATATCAATGGCCAGCACCATCCCACAGTTGGGACATGCCTTTACGTTTTTGAGTTCAAGAATCTTTTCTCTCATCATATCGATGTTACCAATAATTTCGTCAATTTTTTCGCATTTTTCCAGTAGCTTATCGCCTACCATTTTGCCTTCATTGTAATCCTCATACAGCTGTCTTCCCATCTCCGTATATAATTTTCTGACTTTTTCCTCTTCTGTATTGATACTCATGTTTAGCTTGGTAACCTCAACAACGCTGCCTGACCTCTTAGCGGCTGCCTTTGCTGTATCTGTTACCTTTCTCGTTATATTGTCCAGTACTGACATGCTCATCTCTCCTTTCAGGGAAAAATATATGATTTTCGTGGATACATTTTACAGCTTTTATACTATAGTATTCTATTTAGGCCTTAAATACAATAAAGAAATCAGCCATACTAGGGAAATGAATAGCTGTATGGTAGTTTGCAAACAAGGCGTCAAGTTGACATTTTGGCGGTTGGGTGGATATTCCGCCGTTTCTTGACTAATATAACTATAAATAATATAATCAAAAGAAAAATTCGTCTTCATTCATCGCCAACCTATAGAGGTCGGCGTCTTCTGAAGACATAGATGAATAGTTGCCTAAAGAAGGAGAGACAAGGGTATGACCGGAGTAGTCAGAACCAGATTTGCACCAAGTCCGACAGGATACATGCATATTGGAAATTTGCGGACAGCGCTATATGAATATTTAATAGCCCGAAGGAATGGCGGGAAATTTGTACTGAGAATTGAGGATACGGATCAGGGCCGTTTTGTTCAAGGTGCCACAGAGGTTATATATAAAACCCTTAAAACAGCTGGCATGGTGCATGATGAAGGTCCAGATGTGGGCGGTCCCTGTGGCCCTTACATACAAAGTGAACGCAAAGGCTTTTATATGGAATATGCCAAAAAGCTGATTGAGCTTGGCGAGGCCTATTACTGCTTCTGCACCAAGGATAGACTGACAGCCTTGAAGGAGGAAAATGATAGGGAAGGAAAGCAGTACAAGTATGACAGACATTGCCTAAGACTTAGCCCCGAAGAAGTTGAGCAGAAGCTGGCAAAGGGCGATCCCTTTGTAATACGCCAAATGATGCCCGATACAGGTAGCACAAGCTTCGAGGATGCAGTGTATGGGACTATCACTGTAGAAAACAGCGAGCTTGAGGATCAGGTACTCATAAAATCTGATGGTTTACCAACCTACAACTTTGCAAATGTAATAGATGACCACCTAATGGGTATAACCCACGTAGTGAGAGGAAACGAATACCTTTCCTCAACACCCAAATACAATTTGCTATATCAGGCATATGGCTGGGAAATACCTGTTTATGTACATGTGTCAACAATCATTACCCCAGAAGGTCGTAAAATGTCAAAACGCTTTGGTGATCCTTCCTTTGAGGATCTTATTTCCAAGGGCTATCTTGTAGAAGCAGTCATTAACTTTGTTGCCCTACTTGGATGGAGTCCCGGCTCAACTCAGGAGATTTTTACACTAAAGGAGCTGGAGCAGGCCTTTGATATACACGGAATCAGTAAATCCCCTGCGGTTTTCGACATAGTAAAGCTGAACTGGATGAACAGTGAATATATCCGTAGGATGACACCTGAGCAGTTCCACGAAGTTGCCTGTCCATATTACAGCCAAGCTTTAGCTGACACAGGTATAGATTTATTAAAAGTCAGCAAGCTACTGCAGCCAAGGACAGAAATTCTTTCAGAAATACCAGACAGGATCGATTTTTTAGAAAAACTTCCTGACTATGATATCGAGCTGTATATACACAAAAAGAGCAAGACGGACACCACCAATTCCCTTGAAAGCCTGAAGGCTGTTCTGCCTGTGCTGGAAGGCCTAGATACATGGGAGAATAGCAATATATACAATGCTCTTATAGAGCTGGCCGGTAAGCTAGGTACAAAAAACAGCCAAATACTATGGCCGGTACGCACCGCTCTCTCCGGCAAAAGCGTAACACCAGGCGGAGCCACCGAGCTTGCCGACATACTTGGCAAAACAGAATCCCTCAGAAGGATCGCGGCAGGTATTGAAAAACTAAAGTAAATTTGCTTCGCTCAGGGAGTCAGGTAGAGACAAAACTCCACCTGACCAATGAAGATAATTAATTCATCTTCATTCATCGCCGAGCTATAGAGGTCGACGTTTTCTGAAGACATAGATAAAATAGAACCTCCTGGTCAGCCATTGGGCACCAAGAGATTTAATAAGTCCTCGCTTTGCGAGGACTTATTTTATGATACGAGACAATTACTTTACTTCTCAAGTAGTTCGAGGAATTGTACCTCAGTGATAATACCTATGCCAAGCTCTTTGGCTTTTTTATTTTTTGTGGAATTTGACATATTATCGTTATTTACAAGATAGCTGGTCTTTGCAGATACAGAGCCAGACACCCTCCCACCTTTTTCTTCAATCAGTGCCACAAGCTCCTCTCTGTTTTTAAACTGTGTTAGGGAGCCTGTGATAACAAAGGTTTTATTTTCAAAAATCTTTTCGCTTTCTGTCTCAATAACCTGTTCCAGTTCAACTTCCTGTAACACATCCTTTACTATCTCTCTATTCCTCTCATCAGTGAAAAAGCGAATATACGCTTCTGCCATTACATCACCAATGCCGTTTATCCCGATTAGCTGCTGGAAATTTGCGTTCTCTATCTGATTCCAATCGTTTTTGAAATTCCGGCATATGAGTTTAGCATTTGACAGGCCAACAATTGGTATACCAAGCCCATAAAGCAGTCTGACAGCCGTAGTCTTTCTTGATCTGTCCACAGCTTCTATGAGCTTTGCAAATGACTTTTCACCAAAGCCCTCCATATTTACAATCTTATCCTTGTGCCCGCCAAGGTGGTACAGGTCAGCAAGCTCCTTTATTAGGCCGGCGGCTATAAACTTCTCTACAGTAGCCTCAGACAGGCCTTCCATATTCATTGCGTCTCTGCTTGTGAAAAGACAGAACTGCTTTATCTTCTTAGCTGTACATTCATTATTAGTACAGTATAGATACACGACATCAATATTCTGCCTCACCTCTGTCTTTTCTCCGCACACAGGGCATTGGGATGGTATCTCTACATTACCGCTTCTGGTCAGGTTTTCCGATATTTGGGGGATTATCATGTTGGCCTTGTAGACGCTAACTGTATCACCAATACCGATTTGAAGCTCCTCCATAATGCTAAGGTTATGCAGGCTTGCACGGCTGACGGTAGTGCCCTCCAGCTCCACCGGATCAAATATTGCAACAGGATTAATAAGCCCGGTTCGAGAAGCGCTCCATTCTATTTCCTTAAGTGTCGTTTCCTTTATCTCGTCACGCCATTTAAATGCGATGGAATCCCGGGGGAATTTTGACGTAGATCCTAGTGACTCTCCATATTTTATATCATCCAAGGCTAGAACCAGCCCGTCTGAGGGAATGTCATTTTTTTCGACCTCCCCTCCAAACCACTTAAGGGTTTCTTCCAAGCTTTCTGAATCAACCTTTCTGTAGTCTACTACATCAAAGCCTTGGGAAGACAGCCACTCAAACTGAGTTGCTCTTGAATTGCCAAGCTCAGCATCCTCAACTCTCACAATAGAGAAAGCATAAAATTTTACCTTTCTCTCTGACGTTATCTTATTATTTAGCTGCCTCACAGAACCACTACAGAGGTTTCTGGGATTTTTGTATTTTAAGCTGTCATCGACTATTTCATCGTTTATTTTTTCAAAATCGGAATAGCTAATAACTGCCTCTCCCCTCAGGACAAGAGCGCTTTTGTGTGGAATACTTAACGGTATGTTTTTAAACACTCTGACATTATTGGTCACAACCTCGCCCACTTCGCCATTGCCTCTGGTTACTGCCTTTTCAAGCCTTCCATCCAGATATGTAAGTACGATGGTAAGACCATCAAGCTTCCAGGAAAGTATTCCCTGTTGCGTACCAATCCAAGCTTTCAGTGCATCTCCATCCTTTGTTTTATCTAATGAGAGCATAGGCTTCTCATGGCGTTCCTTAGGCAGGCCTGATAATAATTCATAGCCAACTCGTATAGTAGGGCTATTTGACAGCACAGTCCCTGTCTGCTTTTCAAGCTCCTCAAGCTCATTATATAGCCTATCATATTCATAGTTGGACATAATCTCAATGTCTTCCTGATAATATGCTTTTGCTGCTTTGTTTAACTGCTCAATCTTATCTTTCATTAGCTGTATCTTATCTGTCATATCCATATCGAAAATCCTCCGCTCAGTATTATATAAGGAAACAAGTAACAGTAAGAGCTTTTACATAGCACGCTTTTTTCCCCTAGCCGAGGATGTTGTCCTCTTTTTTGTAATAGTTGAATATACAGCAACACAGGCTATGGTAAGCCACAGTATTCCCCATACAACAGCCGGTATTTTAGTCATCCTTTCAAGCATTACTGCATCAGTCACAGGCTGTACAGAACCCCAGCCGGAGATTAAACCCAGCTTGTGGTTTATCTGCAACAGAATGGTGTCAACAAAAGTATCATATATTGCATATGCTGCGCTTGCAACACCTATAATGTCAATTATCCAATCGTTAAGTTTCTCGTTTTTTAGCATATAGAGCAGTAACACAAGACCTGCGTAAATTGCCGCGTAGATTATTGTAAACACAGACTTACCATAGGCTATTGAAACACCTAGCAAAAGAATTGCCGATGTCCCAAGGATGTATTTCTTAACAGCGGTATTTTTAAGCTTCAGTATCAGAAGGGCAAAGAAAACACTTCCTAAATATCCTCCATTAGCTATAAGGAAGGCCGAAAATTCACTTTTAGGCAGCGTCATTGCATAGCCGCTTTCATCAAGGTTTATTCTAAAGCCAGTTATACCGTTTCCAAATATTACAGCCATTAGTGAGTGACCTAGTTCATGTAGAAACACTGTGAATATTTTTAGCGGCTTTATAACTACTGTATTCCAAAGTAGTATTACTAGCGTGAGGATAATTACATATCTTCCTGTCTGTTTCATATTCCCCCCAAGTTTATCTATGTCTTCAAAGACGCTGACCTCTATAGGTCGTCGATGAATGAAGACGAATTAATTAGCTTCCTTGGTCAGGTGGAGTTCAGTCTCCATCTGACTCTCTTAGCGAAGCGAATTGACTAAATTATACGTTATTTCAAGGGCAAATGAAAGAGGAACAGCGTTATAAAAATAATTATACATGTTTACGGAAGTGCCATTCGGCAGGGATTACTTGTTCCGTTTATGTTTATAACATGGCTTGCAAGAAGTCCTCCACCTCGGTGCTTGGAAACACAGCTGGAATAAACAGCGTTGGCGGTCCCAAGCCATCCAACAAAGTTAGCATCCCCCTCGAAATCTATGCAAGGACAGACAACGCTGTTTGTGGAGGCACGTATCAGTTCACATACCGGTTAACATCATCCAGCGTTATCCCCTGATGCAAAGCAATATTCAACCCATTTGCAATCACCTTAGAAATCTTCTTAACAACATCATCAATCTCCTTAGGAGTAACAATCAAATTCCCAACATAAGGCTCCAGCACCTCCTTAATCATCGCATACTTCTCATCCCGATCAATAGTCTTCATCATACTATAAAAATCAGTCCCCTTAGGAGCCTGATCAATCATACTATCAAGCACCAAATCAATAGTATCATTAGCCATAGTAGCAGCATCGACCACTGTCGGAACACCAATAGCCAAAACCGGCACCCCCAAAGTATCCCTAGAAAGCTCCATCCTCTTATTCCCCACCCCCGAACCTGGAGAAATACCTGTATCAGCAATCTGAATTGTCGTATTAACCCGCTCCATCCTCCTTGAAGCCAGAGCATCAATCGCTATAACATAATCCGGTCTAATCCTATCCACAATTCCCTTCACAATCTCACCCGTCTCAATACCCGTAATCCCCAAAACACCCGGTGCAACTGCACAAACCGGCCTCACACCCTCATCAACCTGTTCCGGCAAGTACTCTAAAAGATGCCTAGTCACCATCATGCTTGATACCACCTTAGGGCCCAGGGCATCAGGCGTAACATTCCAGTTACCTAACCCAACCACCAGCGTCAACGTCTTATCATTCAGATGAAGAATACCTGTAAGCTCCTTCGCCAGTGCCTTGCAGGTCTCTTCATAAAGCTCCTGGTCATTATCTCTGAGCCCTGGCACCTCAAGAGTAATATAATTCCCCATGGGTTTGCCTATTGCAGCCTCTCCCGTAGGCGATGTCACCCTGACTCTGGTAATCCTAATCCTGTCATCACCTGCATTATCCAACTCAACACCTGGTATATCCTGCTGTTGCTCCTGCTCTCGAACCGCATTCTCACGAAGCAGCTCATGAGCCTCAAGGGTCAGGTCTGTCCTTACACTCCTCAACTTAGACATTGTATATATCCTCTCTTTTCATTAGTTTTATATCCTATAGTTTTCACAAAATCTGTAGAAAAATAAGTGAATAGTGTAATAACCTTCATCATTTACCTTGCATTTTAATATAGTTCGTGTTAGAATATCTGATGTTGATAAAACAATTGAGATCGCAGGAGGTGAAAAGTTTGCCAAACATAAAATCCGCTATTAAAAGAGTGAAAATCGCAAATGCGAAGACATTGAAGAATACAATGAGAAAATCAGCTCTTAAGACTGCTATAAAAAAATGCAATGAGGCTATCACATCAAACGATGAATCAGCTACCACATTGTTGAACACTACAATGAAGTCTATTGACAAGGCAGCAGCAAAGAACATACTTCATAAAAACACCGCTGCGAGAAGAAAATCAAGGCTGGCAAAAGCACTAAACGCTGCCAACAAATAATTTTCGAAATATGTGATTTTATAAAAAGCGCGTGCATCGCTTGGTATCACCAGGCGCCCGGGCTTTTTTATTTTGCTGCAAATCCAACAATCAGAAGCTCAACTGCCATTCTATCCTTCATTTTGCCATTCTTTATAGCTATATCAAGCTCAAGACCCCTGGCGGCAGCAGCCTCTAGTCTCTCCATATCAAAGCTGTTAGCCTGCCTTATCAACTTTTCTGCAATAAAAGGGTGAGTTTTGAAAAACGAAGCTATTTCTTTCTTACTGGCTCCATCCCGCAACAAAAGCTTAGCCTGTATCAGCTGTCTAAATTGCCTGTTAATCATAAACATAACCTTGGCCATGGGTTCCTTGAGAACCGCCATATCACCAACCATAGAAATCGCTGCTGTGGTTCGTTTTGCTGCAATTGCATCAGTTAGGTCAAAAATTCTGCTCTTAACAGACCTGGTACAAACCTTCTCCACATCCTCTTCAATTATTAGTGAGCGCTCTCCAGCATATGCACAAAGCTTCTTTAGTTCATTCATAATATCATCCATACCCTGCTCACAATATTCCACTATCATTGAAGCTGTACGGGAAGAAGCCTCATGCCCCATCTCTTTGAGCCGCTTTACAACCCAAGCAACTAACTCATTAGGCTTTTTATAATCAAAATTGACTATTAAACCATTCTTAGCAATAGCATCAACATATTTAATTCTTCTATCTATCTCCTGCTCTGTAAAAATTAAGCACACATGTTCCGGCATATCTTGAAGGAAATTTGCGAGCTCATCCCCGTCTCTTCCCTTTCCAGCCGAGCCTTTGGCTTTTTTCCCGGAGCTTTTATTTTTATCTTTGCTAACAGCCTTATTTCCACCCTTAAAAAATCCCGAATCTTTAACAATAACAAGCTTTCTATCAGAAAACACAGGTGCTGTCTGACAATTTTCTACTACCTGAGTCGGCGACACCTTGCCATTCAAGACAACCTTATTAAGTAGCCTGAAATCTTCTGAAACTATTGTTTTTTCTATCTGCTCACAGAAATTTCTTATAAGGTACTCCTCAAGCCCAAAAAAAAGGTACAGCTTCCCAACCTCATTATTTTTTATTGACTTCCAGAGCATTTTTTCATTACCAGCGTAGGGATCCTTTGCTGCCACAATTTTCATCTCATTTCTATTAATCTCTACTTGATTCTATCAATCCCAACACATTTTTTCAATATACTGTTCTCTTAATTGTAATTTTCTTTCCATTGCTTTTCAGTATAACCGCACCACACTCATCAGTACGAAAACATTCCACCTCATTTTTAGCAAGTCGTTCCAACACCACAGGAGATGGGTGTCCGAAATTATTCCTACCTGTACTAACAATAGCTGCTTCGGGATCTACCGCCATAAGGAACATCTCGCTGGTAGAAGTATCAGAGCCATGATGTCCTATCTTTATAACGTCTGCATTGAGGTTAGCTGATGCCTCATCTTTCAAAACAAGTCTCTCCTCAACATCAGCTTCGGCGTCGCCAGTGAACATTATAGATGTCTGTCCATAACATAGCTTTAGTATCAAAGATGTATTGTTAAGCATATTCTCATCTACAACACACTCTGCATCAGGGCTTAAAACGTACATTGTAGTTTGGTGGTCAATCTTAATAATCTCCCCCTTTGAACACCTTGATACCGTTATCCCCCTTTCCTCAGCTACTTCCAGAAGTGCTTCAAAACAGCTTTCATCATCAAGAGATGGTATGATAAGTCTCCTTACCTTTAGTGTTTTCAGTACATCCATCAATCCTTGTATATGATCTGCGTGAGCATGGGTCGCAATAACTGCATCAAGACTTGCTACTCCATAGTCCAGCAAGAAGGGAACAACTGTAAGCTCTCCAACTCTTGATACTACAAGCGGATTAGCGCTGCCGCCCCCATCTATGAGAATTGTTTTTCCAGCACATGTCCTGATAAAAGTGCTATCTCCCTGACCTACATCCAAAAAGATAACATCTAGGGTACCGGGCATAATGCTACTGCTTAAGCCCAGTATCACAACAAGTGACATTCCAATAGCCACATATCTCATATTTAAGCGCACGCCCTTCAACGGTTTATACCAAAACAGGAACCACACTATCACATAGTAAATCGCCGTAGCTACAAAAGACGGAGTAATAGTGGTAATTGAAGCATATGGAACAGCGGACGACCATTTGGTGATATATAGAACAACTATTAGAAATACATTATTTAGATATCCAATAAGTCTGGATAAAATTATACTAAACTGACCTACAATTGCCATAATCGCACCTAGTATCGTAATTATTTCCAACAGTGGCGCAGCAAGTATATTGGGTAAAACTGAAATAAGAGAAATTCTGTTAAAGTGTATCAGGGTAATCGGCAAAACACCAGCCTGAGCCGCCAGTGTTGCTCCAAGAACATCCGCAGCCTTTTTAGGGATGAGTTTACAGGATACCAGCTTGCTAATATTTGCATACAGCATGACAATACCTAATGTAGCAGCATAAGATAGCTGAAAACCTATATTAAAAAGCATACTAGGGTTTATTGCAAGCATTATTATACATGAAACTGCCATCGCTGAATATACATCCGGCTCACGATAAAGAAGGGAGGATACAAGCAGCACACATGCCATGAACACCGCCCTGAGAACCGAGGGCTCAAAACCTGTGATACATACGAATAGGTTTAAAAAGGCTATGATCATTAGATTTGCAGCTTTCTTGCGAATCCCCAGTAGCTTCAACAAAAGTGAGACAGGTAATATCAGAAAGGCTACATTTGCACCTGAAACCGCCATAATATGCATCAGCCCAGCATCTCTGAATGCATCCTGCACCTCCTTGGACAATCCTTGCCTATACCCAATTAGCATTCCGTTTAAAAGTCCCGCCTGCTGCTCTGGTAAGCTTTTTTCAATAACATCAACAATTCTGCCCCGTATTGCAAGTCCTGCCTTTACTAGAAAATTCCCTCTACTTTCTTCTCCCTTTTTAATTGTGTAAGGGTATGCAAAAACTGTCGCTCCCACACCCTTTTGAGATAGGTACATTCTATAGTCAAATCCACCGGGATTCCTGATACCGTTTGGCGGTGTCAGTATTCCTTCAAATGTTATCTCACTTCCATAATTAAAAACGTCCAAATCACCATCTGCAAGAGTCTTAAGAAGAACTTTTCCAGAATTGTCGGTAAACTGCCCCCTAAAGCCTTTCCTGATACATGACACCTGAACCGTGTATGACACCTTATCATCCTTCAATTCAGGAGCCGATGCGATATATCCCTTTACTGTCACCGCTTCACCGGAATACCCATTGAAGCACCTGATTTGATGGTTTTCAACAAGCATAGCTTCTGCGGAGCCAAAGAGAAAAAAAATAAGCATAACTACTGAAATTAGCTTTCTCTTTTCTCGTGTTGCATCTAATGATAACAATATGACGGAAAATAGAATAAATAAACTTATAACCACTAAAATGGATTCTGATAGTATTGCTGTTATTATTCCTAAGAGCATCATAATACAAAATGATACTATTGGCCGTTTGTAAATGATATCCATATCGACACCTTTTTAAATAATTATAGTACATTAGGTGTCGAGTGTAAAATATTTCCATTTGGTGTAAAAATAAACCTGCCCTCATTGTACTAATGAAAGCAGGTAGCTAACTTTCTTGCTATTTATTTCCCACGGATACAAAACAATTATGAAGAATTCATATACACCATGTATGTTACGTGCCCCTGCCGCCTATAGACGCGGGGCTTCTTGCAAGCCATGTTAAAGCTTATTTTGAAATATAGTCTCTTGATTTCATATACCTTTTGATGTAATAGCTACTACTCATGCTCTCAATAGTTATCGCTTTCTTGAGATAAGTGGAGGCATGTATGAACTTGCCATCTCCTATGTAAATACCTACATGGGTTACGTTGTTAAGACCGCCGTTAGTATCGAAGAACACCAAATCGCCTGGCTGCATATCTGCTTTCGTTACTTTCTTCCCGCCCTTACTCTGACTACTGGAGGTCCTTGTAATATCTATATCGAAATGGTTGTAAACATACTTTACAAACCCAGAACAATCAAATCCCTTAGTAGTGCTTCCTCCATAGACGTATTTGATGCCGATAAGAGTTTTTGCGTATTCTACAATATCCTTTCTGAGAGCTGCTTCCTTGTTAGTTTGTTCATTTACCGGATTTTTAGGTCTCTCTTCTCCACCCCTGTCGGCCAAGTCAGCAGACCTGTCTGTTTCCGCTATATCTATATCATCAGCTACTTCTGAAGCTTCTCCAGCTTCGTCGGCGGCTTCATCAATTACATCTTCTTTCACATCTCCAGCTTCCACGCCTTCTGCTTCCACATCTCCAAGCTCTACAGGGAAAGCATCGGCAGCCCTGGGAGCTTCCTGGGTTTCCTTCGGTTCCTCTTTAGCTGTAGCTGTGGACACCTTATCTTTCTTAACTGTTATATAATCGCCATGCATCCAGCCGTATCTTTCTTCTCCAATAGATACCCTATACCAGACACCAGAACTCTCATAGATGTCTACTTTTGTTCCTTTTTCAAATTTAGTTAATACCTCTGAAGAAGTGTTAGACTTGCTCCTGACATTAACTACTGACCCTGAGACGACACCGTCTGCAATTTTTTCATCTCGCACCACCAGATAATCGCTGTGCATCCAGCCAGAAACATCACTGAAAACTACCTTGTGCCAATTTTCCTGGCTTTCTACTACACTTACCTTTGTACCTCTTACAAGCTGGTCGAGAATTTTCGACGACAAATTCGGGGTTTTCCTCACATTTACAACACTACCCGTCACTGTGCCTGTCCTCTTTGATTCAGCGGCTACCTGGCTACCAAGCATTAAGATAACCATTACAGCTACTGACATAGACAATAGTACTTTTTTAGAAATAGTCATAAGATGCTCCTATTTTTGCTTCCGAAGTTAGCTGCCGGGTTCGGGTATAGAATCGCCCTACTGTTCTGACAGAACAGATTAACCCCTGTCTTGGTTCCTCCGTACTCCCCTAGTAATAGGAAGATTCAGCGTTACTACGGCATAATATCCCTACATAAGAATATTATACCTCCGCATATCTTTTTGTCAACCATGTTGGACAAACTGTCATATCATCGTCACATAATTGTCATGTAAGCCTTTTGTGCATGATTATGACACTAACCGGAATATTTTCGTCGAATAACAACTTTTCCAAACGTTGCTCCTCACAAAACCCAAGCTTCATCCAGAAGCATAATCCCGCCCTGTTTTTATCAACAACAGATAAATATGCATCAGAGGCCCCCAAGGACTGTACTGCACGCCTTAGGATATTTCCCACTGCTCTTGCGCCTATCCCTTTTCCCCTATACTCAGGCAGGATAAACAACTGCTTTATCCATATGGCACCAGCCTTGACCAATCCGGCGCATAAGCCTATAAACTGCATTTTGGCTTCATCTCTTGAGCCTGAAGATTTCACATATATCCCACATAAAAACTCATTTTTACTTGCTATAGTACGCTCCAGCAAAGATGACAACTCTTGAATAGATAGACTGTCCTTCAACCCTGTCGCAAATCGTGTCTCTTTGTTGCAATTATATATCCTGGCAATATCAACAAGACTTTCATTATCAAGAGGTCTAATTGTTGTTAAGCTATCGCTTGCGTACATCTTAATCAATAACAACCGCCTCCTCTGTGGCTATACAGATCCCAGGTATCCCATTAGTACTTTTGCGTTTTCAATCGCCTTTCCCATTGGATGGTTGTTAAAGGATACAAGGGTCATTCCGGACTCCTCATCCATTTCCCTAAGCCTATTTACCCATTCCAGTAGCTCGCTACCACTATATAGGTAGTCATATCTTTCAGAGCCCTGGCCTGAGTACCACCTCTCTGCATTTCTTCCGTGTAGACGCAGATAAGCAATCCTTGAGGTCACTGCAGTCACATTATTGATTAGGCCTCGTATATCCGGCTCATCTACACACACATATCCCATCTCTTCACTGCGAAGCAGATTAAACGTTTCCTGCCGTATCCAACCGCGGTTTCTAAATTCAACACACAGTTCGTGCCCTTCAAAATGTTCTCTCAGCCCTTTAATATAGTCGCAATTTACAGCATTATAGTGGAATGAGTATGGGAATTGGACAAGGATACATGCTAATTTCCCACTCTGAATAATAGGCTCCAGTGAATATTTGAATCTTTCAGCTTCTTCCCTACCGCAATTCCGCTCATGGGTAAATCCGCCAAACAGCTTAACGGCAAATAGAAAATCCTTTGGTGTCTTTATATCTAGACCTTGGAATAATTTTAATCCAGGCATGTGGTAATATGTAGAATTTACTTCCACAAAGCTGAAATTCATTGCATAATATTCTAGCATCATAGCAGGCTTTGTACCTTCCGGGTAAAATGGTCCAACCCAGTCCGAATATGAATATCCTGCAGAACCCACTTTTATCATCAAACTACAGCCCTTCCCGATTTTTATCTAAGCATGCTGTAGTATTCAACAAAAAACCTGTGTATCCTTCTTTTTACCAATCCATTCTGTATTGTTATTTTTGCCAATATATTTTTTAATTGATTAATGTTTCATCATTCGTTATACTATAGAATGGAAATATTACATGTACCGCGACATTTCCACAATAAACTAAAACAGGAGAGATAATATGGAAGAACTACTAGCGGGCTTTACGAGTATCAGTTACCTTAACATTGCCATGTATGCGATAGGTTTAGCATTGATTATACTAGCCATTGTAAAAAACTACGAGCCAATGTTGCTTCTGCCAATTGGTTTTGGTGCGATTTTGGTCAACCTTCCCCAGGCAATTGTTAAGTACGCAGAAATATCAAGCACGCCTGACCCATACGTCACAAGTTTAGTCAATGGAAACGAATCTCTAATGAAATTTTTTTCAAAGAGTTATGTTTTTGTTGACGGCAACGCATATCACTACGAACCCGGATTTCTTGAGATATTATATCAGTCAGGAATCCTTACGGAATTATTCCCTATATTGATTTTTATTGGAATAGGGGCAATGATTGATTTTACTCCACTTTTAAAAAACCCAGTAATGATTTTCTTTGGAGCAGCAGCTCAGTTTGGTATATTTGCAACAATGCTGGTTGCAATATTAGCAGGTTTTAAACTTAACGAAGCTTCTGCCATTGGTATTATAGGTGCAGCAGACGGACCAACTGCAATTTATGTAGCAAATAAGTTTACCAAGGAGCTTTTGGCCCCTATATCGGTGGCGGCCTATTCGTACATGTCTCTTGTACCAATTATTCAGCCACCTGTTGTAAAGCTTTTAACAACAAAAAAAGAGCGTTTGATCAGAATGGAATATAAAGATGAAAAGGTTTCAAAGGTAGTGCTTGTAGGGTTTCCTATAGCTGTAACCTTGATAGCAGGTATTGTAGCCCCAATCAGTGCCCCTCTTGTTGGTTCACTGATGTTTGGTAATCTTATAAGAGTAAGTGGTGTACTGGAAAGGCTTTCACAAGCAGCTCAAAATGAGTTATCCAATCTTGTAACATTACTTCTCGGTATTACAATAGGTTCAACGATGCTTGCCGAAAACTTCCTCACAAAGTATACCCTTCTTATTATGTTAATGGGTTTAGTAGCATTTGTATTTGACACTGCCGGCGGTGTCATGTTTGCAAAATTCCTCAACCTATTCAGAAAAAAAGACAACAAGTTCAATCCAATGATTGGTGCTGCCGGAATATCAGCATTCCCTATGTCAGCAAGGGTAATACAGAAGATGGCACAGAAGGAAGATCCAACAAACTTTGTACTCATGCAGGCAGTAAGTGCCAACGTGTCTGGGCAACTGGGCTCCATTGTAGCTGGTGGTCTTATACTAGCACTTGTCCCAATGCTGCTAGGTTGGTAAGTAGAACAGGAGGAAGTATTTATGTTTGATAGTTTGATAAATGGAACAGTTATGGAGATGGGTTTGTTTGTAACCATAGTAGGGATGTTAGGTGTATTCATTGTTTTAATTTTGTTTTATATTGTTATAAAGCTGTTTACTGTATTATTTCCACATAAATCGGAAGAAAACAACAGTTAAATTATGAAAAAAGTATTGATAGTAACATACCCCTTTCTCCAGACTGAGGAAAATGCATGTGTCATGAGAGCAGACAGCTTTTTGAAGCAATTAAATAAATATGGCTGGGAACCTCTTATACTTGCAGATAATGTAAAGGTAAGAGCCAGACCATGGCTGTGGGAATTGTTTAGCATAAGAAAGGCAATGCGACTGGCGAAATCAGAAGGCATAGATTTGATTTATACACTTTCACCGCCTTCCGGTTCACACCTTATCGGCATCCGCTTGAAAAAGAAGAACCCTGATATTCCTTGGGTTGCTGACTTTTCCCAGCTATCTGAAGCAGGATTTCGTGGGCTAGGAAAGATAAAGGGAAAGTATGCTAAAAGGCTGATAGCTTCTGTATTAGATGAAGCTGACTGTATAATAGCCGGCGAGGCCGAAATCGTCAATCATTTAAACACAGACTATGAGGCTGCAGCACAAAGTATCGATATATGCCATATCCCTGACGGTCAAATACAGCAATTGTCTGAGCAATTTGAGAAAGCATGCAGAATAATTGCAGCAAGAAAACTAAACGAAAACAACGATGAGTAACATTCAGTAAACTGCCATAGAAATATGGCAGTTTGTATATGTATGAGGAGGCAATGGTAATGAGAGTAGTGCACATAATCGGCGGAGGCGATGTAGGAGGAGCAAAAACCCATATGCTTTATCTTCTCAAGGAGTTGTCACGCCATATGGAAGTAAAGCTTATTAGTCTCCGTCCTGGAGTTTTTGCTGAGGATGCCCATGCACTTGGCATTGATGTATCAGTGGTCAAATCTAGAAACATCTTCTCTGATATAAAAAAAGTAAAAAAAATCATCATGGACGGCAAATATGATATAATCCATTCTCATGGGGCAAAGGCCAACATATTCTCATTAGCAGCAAGCCGCAAGGCCGGATTGCCCACAGTGACTACTGTCCATAGTGACTATCGACTCGACTATATGCATAGCTTCCCCAAGCGGATAACCATAGGCTTAGTCAACTCCATTGCACTAAGATTTATAAAGAACCATATAGCAGTATCAAATAATTTCAAGGAAATGCTCATCAGCAGAAACTTTAATCCCCTTGATATTTATGTGTTATATAACGGTATGGATTTTTCCCCTCCCAATACAGAATACTCCAGAAAGAAGCTCCTTGAAAAGCATAAGCTAGATATTCCTGATGATAATGTAATAGCAGGTATCGCAGCAAGGCTTTATCCTGTAAAAAGTATAGAAACTATTGTAAAAGCCGCTAGCCTGGTAAAGGCAAAAAACAAAAAGGTCAAGTTCTTAATCGGTGGTGACGGTGAGGACAGAAAAATGCTTGAGTCCCTATCTGCCGAACTGAATCTTCAGGATACAGTGTTTTTCCTTGGGTGGCAAAACGACCCCAACGAGATAATGAGTAGCATTGACATTAGCCTACTTACGTCTATCAGCGAAAGCTTTTCCTATTCCATTTTGGAGGGTGCACGATTTAAGAAGGCTACAATAAGTACTCGTGTCGGTGGTATACCCGACCTTATAGAAAACGGCAAAAACGGCTTCCTGTTTGAACCAGGAGATGTTAATCGGTTTGCTGATCTGATTCTGGAGCTTGCCGAGGACGACAATAAGCGTATCGAAATGGGACAACGCTTATATGAAAAAGCCCTAGCTCAATTCTCGGTTGAAAGCATGGGTAAGACTCAGATAAATATATACTCAGGCATCCTTGAGAAAAAAGCCTCCTCTGACAACAGGCAAACGCCCTATGATGCTATTATATCAGGCTATTACGGTTTTCGAAATATTGGAGATGATGCTCTTTTGATGTCCATTCTGAAGGATCTGAAAAGCTTCAAGCCTGACATAAGGCTAATAGTCCTCTCCAGAATACCTGCTGTAACGGCCCGGGATTTCCATGTGCCATCTATAAACAGAGCCAACGTATTGCGTATATATCAAGCAATGCGAAAGTCCAAGGCCTTTATATATGGAGGTGGAAATCTGCTACAGGACAACACCAGCACCAGATCCCTGTTTTTCTACCTTAGTATGGTATGGCTAGCAAAGAAGCTCAATCTGAAGGTTATGTTCTATGCCAACGGTATTGGTCCATTGAAAAAAAGTCTGAACCGACTACTGACAAAAAAGATAATAAATAAGGTTGATATAATCACCTTAAGAGAAGAGCTGTCCTATGATGAGCTAAAGCATTTGGAGATAAGTAAGCCTCGTATACTTCTGACTGCTGACGCTGCCCTCACCATCACTGACGGATATAGCTGCAATGAAAACAGTATCATTAATAAACTAGGACTTAATAACGGAAAGCTGTTGCTTGGGATTTCACTGCGAAAATATCCGGGTCATGAAAGGATTGAGCATGAAAAATATGAATCCGTCATAGCCCAGGCTATCGATCATGTGGTAGATAGCTATGGTGTATACCCTGTTTTTTTCCCAATGCAGTACCCTGAGGACGTTCCCATACTGGAAAATGTGGCGGCGAGGTTGCAACACGAAAACCTTATTATTAAAGATAAGCTAGATATCTTTGAAACATACGAGCTGATTGCATCTATGAAAATGCTAATAGGAATGAGATTGCACGCTCTCATCTTCTCAGCCATTGCAACAGTCCCAATGGTAGGTCTGGTATACGACCCAAAGATTCAAGGCTTCCTAGATTGCATCCACCAACCATCAGCAGGCAATGTTCTTGATCTGGAATATGACAAGCTGGTGGAGCTGGTGGACTATGTGTGGGAAAACAAGGAGGATATTCAAAAGCAACTGTCCCACTCCATTCCTTTGCTTAAGGAAAAAGCCCTTGAAAACGCAAGGGTAGCAGTTGAATTAATAGCCCAGGCTCAGGAAAACGAGCTATAGCTCAATGTATGTAAGAATTCTTTCCATAATTTCCTGTTGCTTTCTATTAATTTTACTAAAATCCATATGGGGAATATAGTATGACTCTATTTCATCATGTAGCTCCTTCTCCTTATTCAATACACTTAAGGTCTTATTAAGTAATCTGTCGAACTCCATATTGTTAAAGTCAATATCCGATTGGAATCCCTTAATCCTGTTTTCATTTAGCATTTCTCGAAGATCAACCTTTCTTACTGCACACACATCTGTACTGTGATAATCGCATACAGTAGTAAAAGCAGTGTTTAGCCCCGGTAATATCAAATGCTCGAGTCTGTCAGGCTTGAATGCACAGTAAAAGGCCTCAACATCAATCCCTCTTTCCAGAGCTGCTGCTTTTAGCCTTTCAAGGACTTTTTCTGAGCCAGCCCCCGGGAACCCCTCCAATATGTATATATTATCCAATGTCATAAGATCATCCAAACAGCTTACAAGTCCGTCCGGTGTTATCGCACTGGCAAACAGTCGTCTTTCATTACCCGCAACAGGAGCCGGCGGCATCAGATCAAATAGCATATCTGTAAATTCACGTACTATAAAGTTTAGCGCGGCTTTATCCATAGCAGATTGATTTATTGCAGTGGTATCCTCATATATTCTTGCTGCTGCCCCTAGGTATCTGTATGCCCTTACGAAGCAATTGCTGATCTCGCTTTTTACTTTAATAATTTTATCCTTATTAGCTGATATTCCAGCCTCATTCCAAAACTCTCCAAGATTGATTATCTCATCAATAGCACCAGGTGTTTTGGGATCCACCACATGGGGAGCTGTCCCATCCAACATCGCTACCCCTATACTCGGTATCACTATACCGTCCAAGCTGCTGCTGTCGCTTGAACAATGCATATGCTCAACATTACACCCCTGCTCGGTCATGGTCTCTGAAACCTTTTTCATAAATGTACTTTTGCCAACTCCAGGCCCGCCTTTTAGGATAAATATCCTTCTTGCCTTAACTTGGTCTATTATGTAATCAAAAAAGCTAAAAAAACCTACTGAGGTATTGCCTCCTGAAAACATATTCCTGACCTTACCCTTTTTCATCCAGTTACCTCCGTCAATAGTATCATACTTAATAATATGCCAAATTCATAAGGGTTGATTCTTAAAAGCGGGCATGTTCCTTCGACAAAAAAAGAGCTGCCCCATGTAAATGGAAGCAGACCTCTAAAATGAATCTCTTAGGCTTTAAGTAGTAACTAAAATCCTCCGCTATTATAGCTGACTAAGTCCCGTCAACTTAAAAACCTGTGATATTGCTCCTCCCAGCGGTCTACCCCTCCAGGGATGTATATCTCAGGTGGAAAGCTGCTTTTTATAATTCTTCTTGCCTGTGTATAATCTGATAACTCTCCAATGGATATTAACTGCACCAAACCGTTTCCTAGTGCGGTTGCCTCAGCTGGTCCCGCAAATACAGATCTTCCACAACAGTCTGCGGTAAATGTATTTAGAAGCGTATTCTGAGAGCCTCCACCAACTATATGTATCCGCTCATATTTACTTCCAGTGAGTTTCTCAAGACCCTCGATAACATACCTGTATTTGAATGCAAGACTTTCAAGAACTGTCCTCACAAGACTTCCTGTACTCTCAGGCACCTTCTGCCCTGTCCTTGCACAATAGTCCCTGACGGTCCAAGGCATATAAACGCCGCCCTCATTAGAGTAATTTAGGCTGTACACTTAAAAGGGTCATATGTTAAATTTGTCCATATTGACAATCAAATCATTAGCCAGTTTGTTAAGCTTGACGGACATATTATCAAGCTCTTCTATAGAAGCCAGCTGCTCCTGGGTTGAAGCAGATACCTCCTGGGTTGAAGCAGATACCTCCTCTGATACGGCAGAAATGTTATCCATACTGGCCAGTACCTTCACCCTATAGGTATTCATATCATTTATAAGCTCACCTGACTTGCCTATGTTTTCAGTCAATTTCTGTGTTGAGTTGCCTATACTCATAAATATCTCTGCAGTATTTTCAACCATGTTGCTTTGCTCTATAATTGTGCTTTCAGCTACACCTACCAGCTGGACAGAGCCCTGGGCCTGTTTGCTGATATTTTCCAGCAGTGCCTGTATATCCTTTGTATGCATATTTGACTGTTCTGCCAGCTTTCTTATTTCATCTGCCACCACTGCAAAGCCTGCCCCTGCTTCCCCTGCTCTTGCAGCTTCTATTGCAGCATTTAGAGAAAGTAGATTTGTCTGGTCAGCAATACTTCGAAGAATATGTGTTATCTTATTAATATTCTTAACATGTTTACTAAGATCTGCAATTTTATTGACTACATCCTTCGTGATTTTGTTAGTTTCCTCTGTTTTAGTATTAAGATTGTTTATAGCCTCAATACCATAGTTGGATAACTCCTTCATTGCCTCAGAGTCAGTCTCCATTATTCTGGTCTTTTCAACTGCCATTGTTATCCTGTCTGCAAGCTGTTTCACACTTTCTACACTGTTCTCAACCTCCAAGGCCTGATTAGCGGTGCCTTCCGCAACCTCTGACATGGCATTTGCAACATCATTAGACACCCGTGATGATTCCGAAGATATAGTTGACATAGTCTTGGCAGAATCAACGACATTGACTGCTGCATCTTTACTATGCATAACCAGTTCTCTTATGTTTTCAATCATCTTGTTAAAGCTAACTACAAGCTTACCGATTTCATCTTTTCGATTCATTTTCAAAGAAGCTTTAAGGTCTCCCATTTCAGCCCTTGACATCACATTGGTTAGTGCTTTCAGGGAATTTGTCATTCTTAGTGAAAAAATGAAACCGAATGCTCCTGCAATAATAGTAAAAAACAGACCGGCGATAATAGTGGTTACAGCTATTGATCTAGGTCCTTCATTGATTGCTGCTTCAGGAACAGTCGTTACTACTATCATTCCGGTTTTTTTAGACCTATGATAGGATACAAGGCAAGCTGTACCATTATCTGTCGAACTGATAATTCCTGTGTCTTCATTTGCTGCTTTCTCTATAACATCCTTAATAAATTGCCTCTCCTTAAGCTCCGCATCTCCATTATTATCAATCGGAGACAGCACCTCTCCCATTGGAGTGAGCAAGTATGTATTATCCTGTTTACCAAGAACCACACTAGACAAAATTTCCTTTACTGGACCGTACTTTACATCGACTATGGTAATACCTACTTTTTTGCCTGCGGGCTTATATGCCCTTGCCAGTGTAAGTCCGTAGGGTTCGAGAACATTAGTAGTTTCTATGGCATCGCCGTAATTGACCCAAACCTGTTTTCCATCAGCTTCAAGAACCTTTGTATACCATACTGAGTTTATAATCTGCTCAACATCTACATTAGATACTTCCCCCAATACTTCACCTGTCTCAAACAGGATTTTGGCATTTAGGTCTGTAGATGTAGAGTTTATTCCCTTCATTGCAAGATTGGCATCACTGTACAAGTTTGCCAACTCATACAGTTCAGAGCTGCTTTTCATGTTTCTAGCGTAGGTTAGAATACTGGTATCAGCTACCAGCTGCATAGAAGTATTAAGTGCCTTATCAAGAAATTGATCAAAGCAGTTTGATGTTTGGATACTGCTTGTGGAAATACTATCTTGCATCTGCTCCCGTAGATCCCTAGACGCAGTAGCTGTTGTGATAATACCAATAGTAGACACTGGGAGGAAAATCAATATTAGAAATGCTCCAACTAGCTTAGATAAAATACTTCTAGCTGAAGTCAAATCTACGAGAATTGCTTTAATACTGCTGAATTTCTTCTTCATGTCCCCTCCAGAAAGATAAACTATTTTTGTTATACTAATATTATACTATCAGAATCACTTTTTTAATAGAGCAAATAGACTTTTTTTTGACAAAACTCGTATTTATGCTAATTAATAAATATTTGCATTGCCGTATTCCTGTCTTTAATCCTCGAATTTTGTAAAACCTTGCCAAAAAGCAAATCCAAATTACCCTTTGAATTCAATTCTTCAACCATTGCAAAAATGTAATTGCAATGATAAACTTAGACTGCTACTTTGTAGCACAATTCGATAGTTTCAGGAGGATTTAGCTAATGGCGGAATACAAAAGACGCTTTGGCGACAGATACGATGGCAGGCGAATCAGGTCCTTGGATCCATTTTATAAGATTATTCCCTTTATCATGAGATATAGATCCGACTCACAAAATTTCTTTGAAGAAAAAATAGAAATCACCCATACAGAATCATATTTGCGAAAAAAAAGGAAGAGCTCAGGAGTCAAAATAAGTATGCTTCATGTAATGATAGCAGCTATGGTAAGAACAATAGCTTTGCGGCCGGCTCTTAACAGATTTATTGCAGGCCAGAATATATACGCACGCAATGAGATTTTGGTGTCACTGGCAATAAAAAAAGAAATGAAGGTAGATAGTCCAGAAACCACCGTAAAATTCAAGTTTGAGCCAACAGATACTCTCTTGGAAATAGCAGAGAAGATAAACAACCAGATAGAAGAAAATAAAGTACCCGATACTAAAAACGATACCGACAAAATCGCTCGCTTGTTTATGCTTTGCCCTGGTTTTCTAGTGAAGCTGCTGGTATTCTTAATAAGATGCATGGATTACCTCGGTATCATGCCTAAAGTAATAAACCGAATCAGCCCTTTCCATACCAGCTTTTTCATAACTGATCTTGGGTCAATCGGAATACAGCCAATATATCACCATCTTTATGATTTTGGTACTACATCCTTCTTTATTGCCTTTGGCATAAAAACAAGAGAAAAAGTCATTAATGCTAATAATGAAATAGTTGATAAACGATTTATATCAATGAAGGCTTCTACAGATGAAAGGATTGTAGACGGGCATTACTATGCATCAGCATTTAAGCTATATAAAACGCTAATCCAAAATCCCGAAAGGATGGAAGTTCACCCAGGCAAGCTGGAACCTGATGTCGATTAAGCTTAACCAAAGGGAGTACCTGCTCAACATAGTAGATACTCCCTTTTTTTATCAATGCTCGATCTTTTTTTCATAGTAGCCTTTAACCCTTGCCATTCCAGCAATATGTACACACCTTGCAATCAGGCAAACCTATTGCATCTACCATATCATCCAGCTCTTGGTATCTCAAGCTTGTGAACTTTAGTTTCTTTCTAATACATTCAACCATACAATTGTACTTTTCTGTTTTGGAATCAGCGTACTCAGCTATATCATTAGTTTGGCGACCCTCAAGCTCATTTATGGTCCGTCGGGTTATAAGATCCATTTCAGAACGAGACCTGGAGAAATTAAGGTATTGACAACCTAATAGCAGAGGAGGGCAGGCCGGTCTGATATGCACTTCCTTTGCATTAAAGTTGTACAACAGTTCAACCGTTTCCCCCATCTGTGTCCCACGTACTATTGAGTCATCGCAGAAAAGCAAACGCTTTCCACTTACCAAATCAGGAATAGGTATGAGCTTCATTTTCGCCACAAGGTTTCTGATGCTTTGATCCTGCGGCAGGAAGCTTCTTGACCAGGTCGGAGTATATTTTACAAAAGGCCTTACATAAGGTATGCCTGACTCATTACAATATCCTATAGCGTGAGCAATGCCCGAATCAGGAATACCCGCCACATTATCTATTACCGCATCGTCCTTCCTTGCAAGGGCCTCACCGCTTCTATACCTCATTATTTCAACGTTCTTTCCTTCATATGAGGATGCGGGATATCCATAATACACCCACATAAAAGCGCATATCTTCATCTCGTTTCTTGGCGGAGATATAGTCTCAATACCCTCTGGAGTCATCCTAACAATCTCTCCAGGCCCAAGCTCACGCTTTAGAATATACCCAAGATTTGGCAGCGCACTTGATTCAAAGGAGATACAATACGCCCCATCCTTCTCACCAATCACAAGAGGTGTCCTACCCAAGCGATCTCTTGAGGCATAAATACCATCATGATTGAGGACCAACATGGTACATGAGCCTTCAATAGCTTCCTGAGCCCTCAGTATACCATCCTTTACTGTATCCTCCTGATCTATGAGAGCAGCAACCATTTCTGTCGGGTTTATTTCCCCCCTACTCATCTCCAAAAAATGTATGTAATTTTGGGCAAAAGCCTTTTTGACCAGCTGGTCCATATTATTGATGCGTCCCACAGTCGTCAACGCATAATGTCCGTGGTGAGAGCAGACTGTAAGAGGCTGTGCCTCAGTATCGCTTATACACCCGATTCCCATATTGCCCGTCATTTCAGCAAGATCGTCTTCAAATTTTGCTCTAAACTGAATATTCTCAATATTGTGTATATACCTTGAAAACCCGTTACCGGTGTATACAGCCATGCCTCCTCTACTAGTACCAAGATGTGAATGGTAGTCAGTACCGAAGTACAGATCTGTTACACAGTCATCTTTCGAAACAACACCAAATAAGCCTCCCATAATAACCTCTTCCTTATCATTTATATATATTATTCTTTTGATAAAAGCCACATTACCATTGTATTTTGTAAAAACAAACTGTCAATACATTTCGACAAATAAAACAAATATTATCCCATTACTCTTTTGCCCAGCAATGAGCACAATAACGAGACAGCCAGTTCCCCTGTAATATTGGCATTATCCAGTATGGGATTCAGTTCAACCAGCTCAATTGACCTTAGTTTAGGCCTTTGTGAAATCATTTCTGCGGCAAGATGGGCTTCCCTATAGGTAATTCCCCCCTTAACCGGTGTGCCCACACCTGGTGCATCGGCGGGTGTCACAACATCAAGATCAAAGCTAAGATGAAAGCCTTCTGTTTCATGCTCTACTATTTCAATAGCTCTTTGCATAATACTCCTTAGCCCGTACATATCAATATCTTCCATTGTGAATACTGTAACCTTGGATTTTTTCAACAATTCAGCCTCTTCCGTGTCAAGATCCCTTGCTCCTATTATGACAACCTTTTCCGGGTCTAGATAGTTGACATCATCATGCTTGAACTTAGTCATCTCATACATACCAGTGCCTGTGGCAGCAGCAAGGGACATGCCATGCAGATTCCCTGACATTGTTGTATGTTCTGTATTAAAATCGCCATGGGCATCCAACCATATAACACCTATGTTTTTCAGGCTACTCTGGACACCTAGCAGCGAACCGGCGGCAATACTGTGATCGCCCCCTATGATTAGTGGCATATTGCCATCATCAAGGCTTTTGCCAACAATATTATATAAGGTTTCATTTATTTTTGTTATCTCAGTAATAAACCTTGGACTATTAGAATTCCCACATTCAAAGCTTTTACACTCAGGTACAGGTACTGTAATATTTCCAAGATCGCGGCAGTTTTTATTCAATTTTCTTATTGCCTGAATCAAGCCTGTATATCTTATAGCGCTAGGCCCCATGTCAACGCCCCTTCGGTTCGAACCCAAATCCACAGGTACACCTATAACGTCTATATCCACTAATTCTGCCCCCTCTGTTTTGCCTGCTGTATTCACATAATATCTGACTAAACAATCATACCACACCTGCCGCAGATATTCATCCGACCAAATTTGGCAAAATAATGAGCCCCCCATACCAGTGACCTCTTACAGTCTCCGTATGTATGACAAAATAAGAAACACTCCTACCAGTGACCTTTTATAGTCTCTAGAGAAGTGTCTCAAATATTATACAATATATTACAGGCAGGAAACCATGTATAACCTGCTATAATATTATTCGTTTATAAGATAGAGTATCTTAACTGCGTCACCTGCTACATACCTATTATCATACACTGCTGTTACGCTGATATAGTATTCTGTCCCGTATGTCAGCTTAGTAAAATCTCCATTTGTGTATGACTTTGAAGTGTCGATTACTGCAGAAGTAGTATCGGCATCGTAAGCTGATTCATAATAACCATTAGCTGGGTATACAGGTTTCTGGTTCTTCTCGGATATGACCACTCTATATTCCGTCAGTAATGATGATTCAAGCTTATCCCACTTCACTACCAGCTTTCCATCTTCATATACAGCACTGACCTGAGGCACCGGGAAGAGTATCTCGCTATCCTCTCCATTATATTTGCATTTAATAGTATTTCCAACAACTGTCCTGTCTTTATACTCTGCTGTTATGCTGAAATAGTACTCCTCGCCTTTTACAAAGTATTCTTCAAAATCACCGTTTGTGTAGGCGGTTTCGTTATCAATAACAGCATAATTCTTGCTACGGTCAGTAATCGAATAGAGATAGCCGTCATCTGGATAGGCTGGAGTGTTGTCATTTTTTGAGGCTACTACTCTATATCCAACCAATTCCGATGAATCAATCTTGTTCCACCTGAGGACTAGCTTGCCGTTCTCTTCAGCCGCCTTAACTACAGGCATAACATATAATTCAGGGTTTTCTGTACCATCATATATGAATCTGACTGTGTTTCCTGCTACGTTCTTATCTGTGTAAACTGCTGTGACACTAACATAATATTTCTCATTCTTTGTCAGGTAGCTACCGAAATCACCGCCGTTGTATTTATCATTATTAATTATCGCGTAGTTCTTGTCACTGTCGGTTATTTTATAGAGATAGCCGTTGGAAGGATATTCCGGTGTTTTATCGCCCTTTGAAATAACGACTCTATATTCCTTAAACTTATTAGACTCAATTTTGTTCCATCTCAAAACATGGACACCGTTTTCCTTTGATATCGATACCACAGGCCTTATATATGTATCATTGTCATTGTCATTGTCTTTGTCTTTGTCCTTATCATCGTCATATGTGACTTTATCCTCATCATAGGTCACTTTTTCTTCATTCTTTTCGAAAGCCTTACGAAGAAGTGTAGCTGACTGTGCACGTGTCAGATTGCCCTGAGCATCAAATATAGTCTTGCCGCCCTTGTTGTAGCCCTGGATCAGACCGAACTTTACAGATAGTGCAACATACCTTCTTAGATTTGGAGAAATCTGGCCTGCATCAGCAAACATATCAAGAACACTTTCATCTACTGACTCATTCTGGTAACCCAACGCCTTTACAAGCGCTACTGCCATATCTTCTCTAACTGCTGCCATAGTTGGCTTAAAATAATCTCCGCTAGTTGTTCTGAAACCTGTCAGATATGGTTTTGCAGCTTCTACAAAGGTATATTCCCATGCTTTCTTGTTTACATCCAAGAAGGATGGGGTTTCAGGCTTATAATGCTTAAGATCGAGAGTATTGACCATCATCTTTGCAAACTCTGCTCTGGTCACCGTTCCATTTGGTTCAAATTTGTCATTGCCCTTGCCGTTAATTATCTGTTTACCAAGCATCCACATAATATCTTCATATGCCCAGTGCCCAACCTTTACGTCCTTAAATGCTTTTGGACCAGCCATTGGTTTATCATTCTTAGCAAATGCCGGAGCTGATATCGAAACCAGCAGTACTAAGCAAACAAATAGCGATATTAACCTTTTCAAATTGCTCTTCATATCTATTTCTCCCTTCAGTGTTTTATGTAATATACATTCGCTATCAAGGGAGAGTTTTTTGAGGTGTTTTTTATTCGTAATGTGAATGTAATATTCTATGTATTAGATGCTCCAGCGTCAACAACTGCCTGGCTGTTGTAAATACAAGCATACTGTTGAAGATTAGGCAGGGGTACTTCCTCTAAATTGAATCCATCGCTTGAAATAATTCTCCCTCTATTCGGATAATCTCATCAATAGGGATATTCGTTCCATCGCACATTACTACAAAGCGGCCATAGCTGTCAATTTTCTTTACTAACCCAGAAGCGTCAACATAGGCGCCGCCTGCCTTCTTTTTGTCGGGAACAAAGTATGTGATGTGTATTTCAGGCTGTTGGTCAATGCATTCCTGCACCATTCTCAACCTCTCGTTGATGGCTTCCTTCTCACCATCGTCCAGCTCAACATATTTGCCTGTCAGTCTTGCTGTTTCAGAAACGGCCGCGTCATACCCAGTTAGCGCAGCAAATGGAGCAAATTGAGCTGCCCTATTGTGGGCTGACATACGAGGTCGCGATGATGAAACATGGTGCGGAAGACCGATGATATCGTCATAGGGAGTTTTCATGCCTTATGCCCTCCAATCTGGGCGTTCCGTTCTACTGTAGTAGCGCCTTTCTGGAGGTTCATTCCCTTAATAACCGCATTTTTACCGAACTTCTCCTGGAGATGCAGCATAGCGAATTGCTTGCGTTTTTCTCGCTCCAGTGCGGCTTCCTCCTGAAGTTTTCTTTCCTGTTCTGCCTCATAATCTGTGAACAGGTCAAGCTGCTCGACCTCCGGACATTTGGCTGCCTCGCTTTCTGGGATCACACGGTTTGCAGTAATGCTAATTCTTCGCACCAGCAGTTTCGGATTCACAATGCGGTCAAAAAGCTCCATCATTGCCTCAACTATGAGCTTTGTAGATGAAGTCTGCCGGTTAAGATTTATCGTCCCATGGGCATGCTTGGGAACACTTCGCCCGTAGTGATCTGTGGTCACGGGGCCGTTGTAGGCCTTCCTTATATCAGGATTGCTAAGATTTTCAATGTCATAACCCATAGTCAGCACCATCTGGCCAGTCACCTTCCCCTTACTCACCAGATCCAGCACCAGCAGCTCGGTCATCTCCCGAACAATAAGCTTCGCTTTGTCACAGGGATAAGGGTACTGAAGAACCTGCCCAGAGCCGATGCTGTTGGTTTCCGGCTTGTACGCCTTGATGTCCGCGATGGTACATGGCTCCCAGCCCCATGCATGGTCTATAAGCAGTTCCGCATTTATGCCAAACAGGTTATACAGGCATTCCTCATTGTCTATGGAGCAGCGCGCGACATCGCCCATGGTGAACATTCCATGGGCTTCCAGTTTTTTTGCGTAGCCCCTGCCAACACGCCAAAAGTCTATCAGAGGACGATGAGTCCAAAGCTGATGCCGGTAGGACATCTCGTCCAACTCCGCAATACGAACGCCGTCTTTATCTGGTGCGATTCGCTTAGCGCCGATGTCCATGGCGATCTTGCACAGATACAAATTCGTCCCGATGCCTGCAGTGGCAGTGATGCCAGTGGTTTTCAGCACGTCCTGAATAATGGTCATAGTCAGTTCTCGTGCCGAGCATTGATAGGTGTCGAGATAATGGGTCACATCCATGAACACCTCATCGATGGAGTACACATGGATATCCTCCGGGGCGACATATTTGAGATAAATGCTGTAGATTTCGGTGCTACGCTTCATGTACAGCGCCATTTGCGGCTTTGCGACAATATAATCCAGTGCTAGAGAAAGATTGGATTTGATCTCGGTATCGTTGCTGGAGGCACCGTTCAGCGTTCGTCCTGGGGCACAGGTTTTTCGCTGGGCATTTACCTCTTTGACCTTCTGAACGACCTCAAACAGCCGTGCGCGTCCGGGAACGCCATAAGTCTTTAAGGAAGGCGAAACTGCCAGACAGATTGTTTTCTCCGTCCGGCTGGCGTCGGCAACGACAAGGTTTGTGGTCATCGGATCCAGCTGTCGTTCCATGCACTCCACAGAGGCATAAAAGGATTTCAGATCGATGGCAATATAGGTTTTCGATTCATTTCTCATATTCCCTCAATTGTTTCAGCAGACCACGGCAGCCTTCCTGAGCATCGCACCAGGTTGCATTGAAATCGCGGGTGTACCACGGGTCGGCAACATCGCCGGGGCGGTTTGTATAGTCCATCAGTAGATGCATCTTGTTGACATAATCGTCGCCGCAGATGCGGTACATATTGCGTAGGTTCGCGCCGTCCATGCCGATAAGCAAGTCATAGTTGTCGTAGTCGCCATTAGTAAGCTGCCTCGCCGAGTGGCCGTCGCAGGAAATCCCATGTTCCGCCAGTTTGCGGCGCGCCGGAGGGTACACTGGGTTGCCTAGCTCCTCTGTACTGGTTGCTGCAGAGGCAATTTCGAACTGCTCCGAGAGCCCGGCTTTTTTCACCATATCCTTCATAATATATTCTGCCATCGGACTGCGGCATATGTTGCCGTGGCAAATGAATAGTACTTTTATCATAGTTATCATTTACTCCTTTTCGCCCCGAAACGCCCTGTTTCGCAAGGGTTGTAGGCATTATTGCAAATTGCTCTGAAATGACGATATGTGGCAAATCAAAGCAGATTTTAGCAAATTGCTACTACATATTATTAGTAGAATTAGTAGTAAAATGGGGTTAGGTTACTACTAAGGGGTTTTAGTTCCAAGCAAGACTCCCATCACTATCTGCAAGTAAATCTTTTTACTTGTGCAAAACAGCAGTTCTTCTTCCACTGCAAACGCATGGATACGGAAATATTTCTATGTCCAATTATATTTTTTTAATAACTCTACTAAATCAGTAAGGCTTTTCACTGTAGTTATAGTGTCTCTGTTTTCTAATACTGATACTTTATTATTATCATAATAATTATCTTGAATTGACTTAAATACTCTTCCATTTCTCCAAAATCTGGCATGAGTAAGCCATGCAAATTCTATTTCTTTTCTCATATCAGATTTATCATATACATATACAAACACAAGAGAATCATATTTAAGATTTGAAATATAGGGATATAAGCATTCCTGTGTCCATCTTCTTTTTGTTTGAAAATTACAATCTTCACCAAATTGATTAATGTATTGTTCATTTCCATCTGTATAAAATTCCAAATTATGCAGGCAACTTACATCATATAATATTTCACGTCCCACATCGACACACTTACCAACATTTAAACATTCTAACTTATCTTCTTTTTTCCCAAACAGCGCCCATACTCCAGGTTTATCAATATAATCCCATATTTCATTTGTGCTTATTTCTCCATTTTCTTCCTTATAAATTATTTTTATATCATTCAAGTGATCTTTCCTTCCAAAAAAGTTATTTTCAATAATTGCTATATTCTTATATTATTTCTTTATATTATTTCCACATCAATTACTACTATATCATCACAACCTTTATTTTTCCATAGAAAAACGCCCCAGCTTAAGCCAAAGCGCCATCATCTTACCATTATAAATCGCCTTAAACATATCATACCACTTTGCAAGAGAGTATTGGGGAAAAGGGATTGCTACAGAAGTTGTTAATTATATTACCTGTTTCGGAATGAAAGAACTGCCATCTCGTGTAGGTCGTAACTGAGAGGGTTGGCAAAGAACTCCGCTAGGGCACGGTTCATTGGACTGATCCTCCTCCGGCGTGGTGGAGATGCGGATCAGCCGGCCTCTATTTGCATCATTGAACAGCTCCTTGAAGTTAAAGCCGCCGCTCATTTTGCTCTCCAGGATCAAGGCCGCCAGGTCAGTGACAAGGTCTATGGCGTAGTAGAACCCGTACTCCATTCCGTCGGCGTCGGTGTACCCTAGGTCGGGTGAGATGTGAAAATCCCAATTCGACTTGTCAAGGCCAGTGTCAGCGGAGATTTCACCCATGGGAGAGCTCCTTCTTGCCCTTGTCGTAGAGATATTGCTTCAGGGTTAGGCTGTCATCCGTGCCGCCGATGTAGTTGTACCAGTATTCTTTGATATAAATAGTGGTTCCTCCCGTTTCTATATGTGCTTGCTGGATTCTTTGTTTTGAATCACCTCAATCTAAGGATATAGAAGAGAAAAGCCCTCGCAATCGAACAAAAAACATTACACGAATAACGCAGAAAACCCGCTAAATTAGCGGGTTTTCGGACAAAAAGTGTCTTTAGTTGACAAAAAAGATACAACGGTTTTTGAATAGCACCATTTAAAAGTCAGCTCTTAAACATGCAGTCTCTCTTTCAATGCTTCCTGTAGCACTTGTGAGAAGTTAACACCTTCCTTTTCCGCCACTTCATTTAACCAACTCGGCAAAGATACATTTTTCCGGATGGTACGCTTTTCATTTGCTCTGCGATATGCGGTAAAGTCAATGTCTACAAGTGTTACACTTTCATTGTCCTCATGGTCTATGCCCTCTAATGATAAAGTAGCTGGTTCAGGGATTTTTCTTCCACAATCTTCTTCTGTAATCCCCCACAAACCGATTGCATCACGGGCCATATTCATTGCTTCTGCAATATCATCTCCTTCTGTATTTATTTGCAAGTCAGGTACATATACTACATATCCACGCTCAGCAGGAGTGAGTACAATTGGGTATACCTTTTTCATATAGATAAACACCTCCATATTATATTATTAATAGGGTCTTTTATTTAAGCCCCTGTCGCTTTACTATTGCCTTTGCGAGCAGTTCATTTACTTCTGTATAACGAGGAATTGGTTCGCTTGCCTTTCCATTTGTGTAAATTTCATGGTTTGCTCCTTCCCGGAGCTTCCACCAACCGTTCTTTTCTAATTTATTTATAAGGTCTTTTCGCTTCATTCCCCTCACCGCATCATCCAGTTAACCTTTTACTTTCTATGTATATTATACACACTTATTGCGCATATTACAATATTTTTTCGATAAAAAAAGCCCATCGCTTTTTAGCAATAAACTTTTTTCAACAAAATTCTTGGAAAGTTAGGTGAATATAGATGCCTCCGTCTAGCTTCTCAGTATGCAAATTATCATTAGTTACCCCACTTTTTAATTTCAGGATACTGCTTGACCATTTGCTCATTTGCGATCTCAAGTTGTTTTTGGTATTCATTATAGGAACTACTGAGAGTTCGCATTGCAGGAATAAAGATATCATAGTACCCACTTGTACTGCCGAATTCTCTCACTAGAGTCATTAATTTGCAAGCTGGTGAATTTTTGTATTCATCAGAATTTTTATAGGCAATATACCACTCCAACGTTTCCTTATTGTCTGCCATAAACTGCTCAGGGTTATCAAAGGATTTTTTCAAATTGGTACTTATATCACGAATCGCTTGTGTGCCTAACTGCTTTTCTAGTTAACCCACATTGAGTGCATACTTCTTTAATCAACATATTTATCACCTCAAGATTATCATAAGCCAACACCCTAGGTGATAGTCAAGAGGAATTATACAGATTATTATAAACATAGATTAAAGGGACTAAAACCACGAGGGTTCGAGTCTCTTTGCTTTATCGAATTTTGGTGGAGCATAGGGGATTCGAACCCCTGACCCCCACACTGCCAGTGTGGTGCGCTCCCAACTGCGCTAATGCCCCAAATTACATATTCATCCATCAGTGAAAACAATGGCGCATTCCTATTTTAATACATACATGCTTCTATAGTCAAGGATAAAAACCTGGGCAGCTTTGCCGGGTTTGGTTATGGCAACTCTAGCTTTGTCGTATCTGGCTGTGGTGCCTTCTGCTTTGGCGGTCTCTTTTGCTTACTGGAAATATTTTATCAAAGGGTATTGCAAATGAAATACTGCCATGATACAATACTACCGAACGGTAGGTAGTTATGCACTACTTTTCAATACACTATCAAAACAATTAAAAAGGAGGGTTTGTTGATGAAAGAAGGATTAAAAAGAACACTTGGAAGGTCAGGAATCGAAGTCAGCGCATTAGGACTTGGCTGCTGGGCTATTGGAGGTCCATTTATTTATGACGGAAAGTCTGATGGTTGGGGCAATATTGATGATAATGAGTCCATTAAAGCCATACACAGAGCCATAGAACTTGGTATTAATTTCTTTGATACAGCTGATGCCTATGGTGTTGGCCACAGTGAAGAGATTCTTGGAAAGGCCATTGCAGGAAAAAGGAATGACACAGTGATATCCACAAAATTCGGTAATTTCGGAGATAAAGACACAAAGACACTGCATGGAGTCAATTTAAGACCTGATTACATAGAAAGAGCATGTGATGCTTCACTTAAAAGGCTCAATACCGATTACATCGATGTGTACCTGCTTCATGAATGGAATATTCTAATTTCTGATGCAGAACCTATATTAACAACTCTTGACAAGCTTGTTGAGAAAGGCAAGATACGTACCTATGGCTGGAGTACAGATCTTTTAGCAGGTGCCAAGCTGTTTGCAGAAAGACAGAATTGTTCAGTCATTGAGAACTGTCTGAACGTTTTCCAGGACGCTCCGGAGTTAGTTAAGTTCTGTGAAGACAGCAACCTTGCAAGTGTAAACCGCAGCCCTCTTGCCATGGGATTTTTAACAGGCAAGTTTAATGCGGCCTCTCTGGTATCAAAAGATGACGTAAGAGGTGCAGGGCATTCCTGGGTCCCATTCTTTACAGACGGCAAACCTGTGCCTGAGTTCCTGAAAGCCCTAGATTCAGTTAAAGAGATCCTGACCAGCAATGGCCGTACTCCTGCACAAGGCGCATTAGCCTGGATCTGGGGGAAGAGCTGTAACGCCATACCGATTCCCGGCTTCAAGACAGTAAAACAAGTTGAAGAGAATGCAAAAGCCATGGAATTCGGTCCTTTGACACAGGATCAAATGAATGAGATAGACAGGATACTTTGTCAGAGTAACTCGTAATTCGTAATCCCTAGACTCAGTTGACTGATGTTGTGTTCCAACGAGGTCGTAAGACCCCTGCACACACCTCGTTGAAACACAAATAGGTAAGTTAATTTATCTACAGCAAGAATTTTTTTTTGAACCAATATGCTATAATAAGAAGCAAACATCATATATCGCAAAGTGGAGGCGTCGCTACGAGATGGGAAAGAAAGAGATAATTGAAAAGTCATTGGAATTGTTCGCGACTCAGGGGTATTTTGGAACAAGCATGGATGATATTGCCAAGGCTGTAGGAATTAAAAAAGCCTCGTTATACTCACATTTCTCCGGTAAAGAAAGCATATTTACTGCGGTCTTTGATGAAGTGCTGGAAGATAACTTGGAGTTTAATGATAGTTTGGCAACTTATAAAAAAGGCACACACTCACATGAAATCCTACGAAAAATTTTTACCACATACATTAAGAACTGCAGGAACAATTACAAGATGACCTTTTGGGACCGCTATTACTACTATCCTCCTGAATACTTGAAGGATTATATACTTCAAAGAACATACGAAGTAGAAATGGTGCTAATGGACAAAATCATTGCAATTATTGAAGGGGGCATCGTTAATAAGGAAATCGTCAATAAAAATGCCTCCGATATTGCATTGGCTTTCTACAATATGATGATCGGTTTTGCCATGGGCATAAGGTTTTATGACGACAAGGATATTGATGCTGAACTTTCAAGATGTCTTAATGTTTTCCTTGATGGTATAAACCCACGCTGATCCCGCATACCAGATAATTAGAAAATCAAAAAGGATGGTGTTTATTATGAAATACGTTGACTTTGGTAAAAAGAAAATCAAAGCTTCAAGGTTTGGCTTGGGCTGTTTCATCGCCGACCTATAGAGGTCAGCGTCCTTTGAATGCATAGGCAAACTGTTGAAACTCAATTTCTGTACCGTTAAAAACGTTCATATCGATATATTTTTCTTTACCTTTATACCCATCCAGTACCTTCCGGTTGGAATACTGCCAAAATGTCCAGGTATCTTCCCCCAGCCAATTAGGCTTTCGAAATATATCTCTAATCCAAATAGGATAGTCGTCATACCCATCCTCCAAATAAAGAGTATACGATCTTTTAGTTGCATAAATAATTGGTCTTTGACCGTAATGCATTTCAAATGCCACAATAATCTCATCAAGGATTTCTAACGCTTCATCCTTAGCTAACGGGTTTTTCTCTTTATCTGCATAGAATTCAAAGTCAATAACCGGAGGTAGCATTCCCTCCTCAACAGGAACAGTACTTATGAAATTTTCCGCCTGTGTAATTCCTGAACTATCAAAGCTAAAAAAATGATATGCGCCCACCTGCAATTTAGTTTTGTTGGCATTTACCCAATTATATTCAAACATTTTATCCTTGAATGAGCTGCCTTCCGTTGCCTTAATAAACACAAAATCTATGTTTTGCTGCGAAAGAACCTTCCAATCAATTATGCCTTGATATGAGGATACATCGATACCTCTGACAGGATAATCCTTTTGCGATGGATTGTTAAACCATATAATACCGTTATATAGAAGTATTGCACAAATGATGGCTACCACTAAAGAAAAACCAAGTAGACCAAAAATAACTTTTTTCTTCATAAGAGACTAATATCCTTTCTTAAAAAAGCGGAAGCACAGTCTAGCGTTTACCCCGGAATACAGGATTCACACGGAATATCAAACTGGCATAAGCCACAATATCTTGTATTTACATCATAATTCTCTTCCATGTACTTTGTAGTAAACTGGTTTTGGTACTCTATACATTTAGCTTTATCATGGCCATTCTCATTTATTGCGCCTGCAGGGCATCTGGTGGCACATTTCATACAGCCCCCCTTAGAAGAGTGGATGCAATACTCACTATAGCTGGTATACTTGCGTTTGGTGGGTTCTAATGAAATCCGGGAAACAACCGAACCTAATCGAATAGCTGTACCCTGCTCAGTTATCAATGTATCAGTCAGGCTAAACGTGCCTAATCCAGAAATGAATGCTGCATGCTTTTCTGACCAGGATGAAGCATTACCGAACCTTTCTGACCAACTAATTCCCCAGTACTCCGATTGGGCCGGGGCAACTGCTTCATATCCACGACTTTTAAGCGCATCAACTAGATACTTGCCAACTTCAAGGTTAAAAATTTCGCCGTTAGCACGCGAAAGAGCACCTCTTTCTGCTGGATATTCTGCTTGTCTTCTCATATCAACTTTAATTGCTTCTGTTATAGGCAAGGCCCAGCTTATTACTGATAATTCTGACGGATCAACAGCAATATCGGGGAATGTTTTTCTGAATATCTCTTCAGGTGTCCATAAGAATTCTCCTATATCTTGTTTGAATTGTTGGTAATATGGATCATCTCCCCGAGAAAATCCCACCAATGGAGAGCTCCACGCCTTCTCACTGTAATCTCCACCCAAACAGTTTTCTGGGGATTCATTAACAAAATCAGTTATCATTTTTCTTATCCAGTTGGTATGTTCAGATTTTAGTGAAATATGCCTCTTATTATTTTCCATAATGACCTCCTATTGTCTGTTTTTGACTAAGCTATGCTCTCTAATTCCCTCATTCATTTCTAACTGAATACGTAATAAGGCAATAATGTTTGTGTCCTCTTTTTTCCATGATAACACATAAATTATAATATGCAGACAGGCTTTTTACAATATTTTAGGATATGACGCATGGCTGAAGCACAAGTCAAATAATGACATCGAATCTAGCACTACATCAGTATCTTCACAAAACTTCCCTAGGGGACAGCCGTTTACCGGGTTTACTACGTCGGTATACAGTATCCCTGCCTTCAGCCATTTTCTAATCAGTCCTGTAAATACTTTGTCGTTAATTCTCTCATTGAACACTCTTATCAGCCAGTTGTGGTCTATGTTGTTGAAGAACCCTTTGATGTCCGCTTCTATTACATGATTGTACTTGCCATCTATCCGAATATGATAAATGTATATTAATACAATTTATGTAAAAAAGGAATGTTTTGTCACGCTAGATTACGCCTGTAGCAACATAAGAAATCCCCTGGAATAATTTACATTCCAGGGGACATATATAATCTTATCATACCACTCTAGCATGGATTTTCATACTAATGGCTATTCACAGTGAGCAGAGTATCTCCTCATCATTTGTCCTTGACCTGAGATTTCATCACGTCATACCCAAGATCAGTAATTGCCTTCTCAACATCCTCAATTGATACTTTTGTATCGTCAAAGTCAAGCTTTACTTTACTTGCATTAAACAGCACCTTTACACTTTCTTTGTCCACGCCATCCAAAGCCTTTGTTGCATTTTCAAGCTTTTGAGCGCAAGATGGACAAGCTAATGTTTCCAACTGTATGGTTGCTTTTTTCATTTTCATCTCTCCTTTATCCTAATATCTTAATTTATAACGAAGAAGCCGCATTCCATTTAATATAACCACTAATATGCTTGCTTCATGTACTAACATACCTATTGACATGTTCATCCACTCACTGAAAAACACACCTGCAAGAAGGACTAACACAACTCCTATTGCAATAAAAATATTTTGCCGCATATTTCTGGCTGTTGCTTTTGTTAAGCCCAGTGCGTGGGGCAAGCGGTTAATATCTGAATTCATTAAAACAACATCCGATGTTTCAATTGCAACATCTGTGCCGCTTCCCATAGCAATTCCAATCTGTGCTAGGACTAGTGAGGGACTATCATTTACGCCGTCCCCAACAAATGCGACTATATGGCCCTTAGCCTTTAAATCCTCAATATACTTCGACTTATCCTCTGGCAGCATATGTCCGTGGGCCTCTGTCAGCCCCAGCTCACGGGCCACAAGATCAACTGTTCCCTGGTTGTCTCCAGAAAGCACAACCAAATTCTTAACACCTAATTTCTTTATTCTTATCAAATCCTCTTTTACTCCCGGACGAATCTGGTCACGGATGCCCATCAATACTTTTAGTTCACCATCAATAGCAGTCAAAACAAGGGAATTTCCCTTCTCTTCGAATCGCTTTATATCTTCTCGAACCTTTCCGCCTAACTTAACCTTCTCGCGTTCCATAAGTGCAACATTGCCAACTGCAACTCTATGGTCATCCACATAGGCGACAATACCCCCACCCTTAACCACATCTGTTTTTTCAACAGGATATGGCTTTGCTTCTCCTATGTGTTCTACAATAGCTTTAGCCAAGGGATGGTCTGATTCGTTTTCAACACTGGCAAGGTAGGCTAATACATCCTCAGGGTCATCTATATAAATCTCCTTGTCCCCTACCTTCGGATTGCCTATTGTAAGTGTGCCTGTTTTGTCAAATACCACGGTATCTATCCTGCTGAAGTCGCCTATAACCTCGCTACCCTTCAAAAGAACACCGTTTCGTGCTCCGTTGCCAATACCAGCAACATTTGATACGGGAACACCAATAACCAGGGCACCAGGGCAACCCAATACTAATATTGTAATAGCCAGTTCAATATCTCGTGAAATCAGCCATACCACAATAGAAAGGACCAAAACTGCCGGTGTATAGTATTTAGAAAACCTGTCTATAAAACGCTCAGCTGCAGATTTCGAATCCTGAGCCTCTTCAACCAGCTCAATAATCCTACCAAAGGTAGTATCCTCACCTACACGGTCGGCAACGATTTGAAGGGTTCCATTTTCCAAAATCGTCCCGGCATATACTCCTGAATCCTTCTTTTTACCAACCGGTACAGATTCGCCAGTAATGCTTGCCTCATTAATATGGCCCTCTCCTGATAAAACGGTACCGTCAACAGGAATCTTTGCGCCGGTTTTAACCAGCAGAATGTCGCCTACGTCAACTTCATCTACATCCACCTCTTCAAATTCACCGTTCTCCATTTGCTTTAAGGCACTTTCCGGGGCCATTTCCGTCAACTCCTTAATTGCTGAACGGGTCTTGTTCAATGTCCGTTGCTCCAGATATGCACCAAACAAGAAGAGGAATGTAACAATAGCTGATTCTTCAAGGTTATCAATTAAAAAAGCTCCAATCACCGCTACTGTAACTAGAACGTCAATACTAACAACCTTTACCTTCAATGCTTGAAAGGCTTGAATTGCAATAGGCGCTAACCCTAGAACCGATGCGATAGCAAAAGACCAAACAGATACAAGCTCATTATTCAAGCCCAACTTACCGATAAAGCCAATAACAATTAGAACTGCACTGATTGACACTATTTGATTTTTTTTGCTTAATATAAATCTCTGCAAGGTCTCACCCACCAACTATCTTGTATTTTTATTGTCTAAGCACGATAGGCCTTATCTATCTCTGCTAACATATTATAGACCGCTTCATAGCTTTCACAAACATTCTCGGGAATTGTGTAATTGTCTGTTATATCACGCAGCTTGGCAAGCTCTTCATCAATATTCGGCTTACTTGATCCTGCTTTTTCTGATTTTTCAATGATAGCGTCAAACAATTTGTGAACTTCAAAAAATTCCGGGTGACTTCCGCCATGAACCCTTGCTACAATCGGCACATACTGCTTCAAAGTATGAAAATGCTTCTTCTTTGCCTCGCTAAATAATAATCCACTCATTTTCCCTCTCCTATCTTTGCTGATTTGCTCCTGACTGTGGCAGTGAAAGATTTATTTGTCAATTGCTTAATATTATACCACTGAAAGCTGCCCTCTAAACTGTATGTTCAACATAGAATCCGCACTGAAAATGAAATCCATGGTCTCAACACCGACCTAATTGAAAAGGAGGCAGCCTATGATGGTTTATGCTGCTTGCACAAACCTGAATGAAGAAGCTGAATAAAACATATGAGAAAATCTTTATGATAACAAAAAATAGATAGCATTGTGCACCTTGTAAATCAACAAAAGTCTATAATACAACAGTTCCAACGGATGGATGCATTCCTTAAGGCTCATTCTGTCCAATAATATTCCCATCATCATCAGTGATATAAGTGCCTTTTGTCAGGTCCAATATCACATATTTATTGTTCCATGGATCCTTTACAACAGCACATTTACCAATTGCAATATCAAAGGGCCCATAAATTATCTGCCCCCCTGCCTTTTCTATATCCTTAACGGCTTCATCTACAGAGTCAACCATAAAATCAACATTCTGCTCTTTACGTTCATTCTGCAGCACTACTTCAGTTTTGTCCTCTCTCATTCCAAGTCCTACCGATGAATCAGTTTTCCATAAAACCTTTAAGCCAAGCGTATTGCAATAATACTCTATTCCCTGCTTTATGTCTGGAGTATAAAGCTCTATACAATCGACATAGCAGAATAATGGTTTTTTAGGTGTTCTCATAAGCATACTTCCTTTCGATTATAGTTTCATCAAGTGCTGAACTCCGCTATTTATCAACACCGCCTAAAGGTTAGACTCATAGGACGCGTTAATGATGTTACATAAGAATCCAAAACTTATATCGCCAATATTATTAACTATCGAAGATGCCTTTGACAAATCCTGAGACCCAGAGTTCGGATTAGAAAAGCCGACGCATTTCATCTCTGCTGCCAAAGCTGCTTCAACACCATGCATAGAATCTTCAATAACTATACATTCCTGAGGGAGAACCTTTAGCATTTCTGCGGTCCTTAAGAAAATATCCGGGAAAGGCTTCCCTCTTTGAACCTCTTCACCGCTTAGGATTATGTCGAAGAATTCCATTATATTTGTCATTTTCAATACCATTTCAATGAAAAATCTTGGTGACGAAGATGCAACTGCTAACTTGATGTTGTTATGTCTTAAATCAGCTAGTAATTCTTTGATTCCATCCATCGCTTCCATTTTCGTCTCATTTAACACTTCAATTTTCAGTTTATTCTGCAGCTCCAATAGTTCTTCCACGCTCATGGGAATCCTATGCTTATTCTTTAAGTCCTTCCACATATCTGGGTTTGAAACTCCGACATATGGCATTAGCATATCATCGTCAGCCAATATATTAAATCTTTTCAACACCCTTTTATCAATCTCAAAATGTATTGGTTCACTATCTACAATAACACCATCCATATCAAAAATAACAGTCCTTAGCATATTCGGCCTCCATCCTCTTGTGCTTCTAAACTCTTATTAACACAATATCGTCACCTATTCCGTAATCACCCTGACCATACAATTCTAAATACTCATCAAGTAAATATTCTTTCACAACTTTCTGCTTATCTTCATCCAATACCTTTATAAAGCCGGCTTTCTCATATGCCTTTACAGCACGTATATTTCTTTTTGATGGTCTAATAATAAATCTCTCTACTTCATATTTTTGTATTAGATAATCAGAAAACAGCTTTATCGACTCCGATCCTAAACCTTTACCACAGTATTTTTCAGCTCCCATCCAAATATCAAGTTCAGCACTTTTACCTCTTAAATGAAATGATGAATAGCATATAGCTCCTATCTCATGATCTCCATATCTTATTATCCACAATTGTCCATCCTCTGGTTTTGATCCATCAAAATAATAATCTTCAAAATCCTCACAATACTCTTCCCAACTTGGTATTGGAGTATCTTCAAAATTAGGCGGTCCCATATGACACTTAGTAGTTTCCGATAAACACAACCATTCATATACTTTTCTTTTATCGTCTAGCTTTGATGGAGCAATTGTTATTTGTTGTCCTCTAATCATATTCATACTCCTTGTTGTTCTTCGCACATGACGCGCAGTGATTGTTACATTCGATTTACTACTGAAATCAGGCAGTTGTACCAACAATTCTAGGTCTTCATACCTTGTTTTCCAGCTTTCCTAATAGCGATCTTTTCCACCCTTCCTCTGAACTGTGTATTACTCTTCCAATAAACCTTTTGCGCAGCTTCTGGATAGCAGGAGTCCTCATTTTCAGCATCCTCCGCTCTGGGTGTGTTTCGCTTTGTAATGCCTCATCTGTAAGAGAAAAAACCTCTCGATGCATTTGTGTTGCTTCTATCCCCTGATTCAATAGTGTAATGAAACGACTCCATTCAGAGTCCACCTTAAAAATAAAAGTTGCCGCATCTTCTCCAGGTAAAGAAAACTCCACCACTGCTTTCTTACCGTCCTTTGTCGGAATTACTGCCCAAAGTGCCCAACGCAACGCATCTTCTTGTTTAGGGGTTAATTCTTCAACATTTTGCCCACTTTCATTAAGCTTATCAAGCTGCGCCTGCCTCAGGGCCTCAAATTCCTCCTCGGGCACACTTTTGATGCCTACTGCAAGCTGATCATAGTCACAAATAACTTTAAGTTGCTCAATTGCTGTACCCATTTTACTGTTTCTCACCTTATCCTCAATAGCCTTTGCAAACATGACAGGGAGTTGGGTTAACTTCATAGCGATTCCCTCTCGTAAAAATGCGCTGACTTTTACACTTCCTGACAATCCAAGCGCTGGCATTAGCTTTTTAGCAAAGACTTCATCCCTATTCCTTTGCATTCTTATATGATCAGTAATTGCTTTCTCAAACGGATCAGTATCAGAACCTAGCATTGAAAATGAATATGTTTCCTCCGTACTCAATGATATTGTCAGAGTGTAATTATCTCTCTTCATACTATTAATAAAAGCAAAGGGTATACGCCTAGCTCGTAAATTCGGTGAAAGGATACAAATACAATCTGAAAACACCTGAATAATCGCCTCGCCCTGTAAATTCCCGTAGGCATATTGACCCTTGGTGTCAAAATCCGGTGTCCCCTTCACATAAAGAGACGACAAAACCTTACTGTTGTAGGCCTCAAGCAGCTCACGGTGAAACCATTCACAGGATTGACCCAGCTGGGATATAATAATAATTTCGTCACCAGCCTTTATATGCACTGTATAATTCTCAAGAGTAATAGAATCTATGTCAACATATGCAAGAGGCATCCTGTCAAACAAGCCATCCAATACAAGACCCGACGCATAAAGCAAAAGCCTCGCCTCGCCTGTTAGGGCTGAGGAAGAAACGTTCCCCTTATATTCGAAGCTGGACAAGGGATAATCACCCTCACCAAAAGAGTCTACGAATGATTTACTATTCATTGCCCAACCTCCCTAAATAACTTTTAATTGGAATTATAACATATTAGGTGCACAATAGTCACCATTTGCTATATAACGCTACATAACACTTGCCTTTACGCTGACTGCTTTGTTATGTAAAGTATCGCTCGCTCATCCTATACGGCTGCACAGCGTAGTCAAGGCCAGAGTTACTTTTTCCTGTTCTTTCTTTTAACATATATAAAGAAAGTTAAACAATTTTACATCGCGTCATTCTATGATTATCCGCATTAGGGAATCTCTGCCCTTTGGAACCGAATCATTGAAAACAGTGGTATTGGGAAGAAGATGATACACCATATAGCCAATGAAAGTGCCCCAATGTTAATCGTTGAACCGTGAGAAGCGCTTAGGAATAAAGATGTCAATGGCATAAAAATAGAAGCAATAAAACATCCATGAATCAGAGAAAAGACCTTCAAATATTTATCAATCTTGTTTCCAACTTCAATAGACAGTCCCATAAATAGCGTTGAAAGAGCCCATCTTGCCACTCCTGCACTTTAAATAGAAAATAGCTTTGTCATTTGCTCAACTGTTGCCCCCTCACATTATAATACTATTCTGAATACATTATGCTTATCTGAGTAATTACGCGAGAATGTGTTTCAGCTCATCGAACACTCTAGGACTTGATACAACTATATTGTTTCCGTTAATACATTCAAGAACATGGTAATTATCTTCTTTTTTAAAGTGGCCTACCTTCGCTCCTGCTTCAATAGCAATTAATTTTGCAGCCGCAACATCCCAAGGAGATAACGTTCCCTCATAAAATCCTTGCATTCTTCCACATGCTACCCAGCATATATCTAAAGCAGGTGAACCTAATCTTCTCAAATCTCTTATATGAGGTAGAACACGCCCTAATCGGTTTATAATTCCTTGAATATCGTCTTTCCTATGTGGAAAACCAGTTCCAATCACACAATCTTTTAAATCCTTAACGTCTTTAACACAAATCCTATTGCCATTAAGATAAGCCCCTGAATTTTCTGAAGCATAATACATTTCATCAAGGAATGGATTATAAACAACTCCATAACGGACTTTGTAATCAACTGCATAAGCAATTGATACAGCAACTTGATAGTGGTCGTTTGCATATCCAACAGTACCATCAATAGGGTCAATAATCCATGTAGGGTGTTGTAAAGATTGATTTTTATTACAATTATCTTCTTCGGATAAAATTTCATGACTACTAAATATCTTAATAATTTCTGCTTTTATGACATCATTTGAAGCTAAATCTGCGGTTGTAACAAGTTCATAGCCGTCTTTTACAGATTCACTGTATTGTTTTCTTTCTCGTAGTTCTTTGATTTTCGTCCCAGCAAGTTTCGCTATTCTAATTGCTTCGCTCAATATTATGTCCATTCGAGATGTACCTCCTATGCAGTGAATAAAAAACTTTAATTCGCCATATAAAACCATTGCGCGGGGCATCTATTCGCCCAACGACTGGAGCTCGGCGGAGTCAAGGCCGGATGTATTATTTCAGTAAACCTTTTTACGGCAAATAGTAACTAATGCATGTATGTAATGTATATCTCCGCATTCATCAGTATAACTATAGCAATATGGGCTTATTTTCAATTCTCCAAGTCCATTATATAGCTCTATGATCTCATTTTCATCAGTATAATGATGTGGTATATCTTCCTCGCCTGGAACGTTATTAATAAATGTATCCTTTTCTATCTCTACACCTTTGCCATAATACTCATCCTGTTTCGATACATAATCTACAAATATAAACCCATTTGGTTTAGTAACACGAACCATTTCGTTTTTATGCATAACCACATCCTCTAATAATCCATGTCCGGATGTCCAGACACATAAGACTGCATCAAATGAATTATCATCGAAGGGAATCTTTCTCATATCATGACAAAGAACCTTAATATTTAGGCCTTTTTCTTGAGCTCTCTTCTGTGTAATAGTAACTCCATGTTCAGAAATATCAGTCGCCGTAACCGCAAAGCCTGAATTAGCAAGAAATATACTATGGCGCCCTGTTCCACAACCTAAATCAAGTACATTCTTAACATTTGAACTTTTGAATAATTCAACTGCACTTACCAATTTCCTTAAACCCTACTTTTTTGTAGCAATTAATCGCTCTTTCATTAAATGAAAACACTTTTAACATAACATTGTTGAGGTTTAAATAATTAAAGCAATACTCCAGCAATAAATCAAGCGCTTCTGCGCCATATCCTTTATTACGGTTTTCTTCATCACCAATAAACAAGCCAACATCTGCACATTGCCGTAATTGGTCAACTCCCTGAATCCCGCAATTACCAATCAGTATATCATCATCTAGAGTTACGATTGCAAACTGATATTGGCCGGAATTCTGCTTTAGCCATTCCTTTTCACTTTCTAGTGATATCACCCTAGAAGAACTTGCTAAACCGTCCGTCACTTCAAAATCGTTCAACCATTTAACATAGGTTCCAGCATCCTCAACGTTCATTGGTGATAAATAAATACGTTTACCTACTAGCTTCTTAAAATACCTCATTTTTATCTTGCCCCTTATACAAATTCACTGTGACGTACTCCCGCCGCCTATAGAAGCGGGGGCTTCTTGGGACGTATCAGCTAATGCCGATATAATTACCAAGCTATCCCCATTCGCCCAATGGTTCTTGTGTATTTATATTATTCCGAGCATACGGCAGCCCTCTAGCCTTATATTTAGTGCTGCGTTTACATCCCGGTCAATGTTTTTGACTATGCTGTAACATATATTAACGCATTTATCTTCAATACCAGGATATAACTCCACACCATCAAAAGTAGTAAAGGCATTAAAAATTACTGACTCAAGCAGATCAATATCTCGTACGCCAGTTTTCCCACCGGTTGCTTCAATCATCTACTTATGAAGCTTTAGGACATATGATACTAAGACGTGCTTCATTTTGCTAACTCCCTAAAAGCCTCAATATTCTTAGAAAGGACTCTTTCTGCTATCTCATCTAGTTTTTCTTCATCTGTCTTTGCTTCTTTGGCAAACTCATCATATTCGATGATTATATATTTGGGCTTATTGTTCTTTAGTATAACAACCGATTTCTCCTCATCAACCATTCGGGCAACCTTCGAAAAATTCTGATTCGCATCTGTTATAGTTACGATCTTATTAGTGTTTAGCAGCATCAATAACACCTCCTGCATATATTATAGCACACAGTAGGATGCTTTTAACCTATTTCCGATTCTTCCCCACCCATAGACAGGCGGGAAATCGTATGCCATATTTCATATAACCCACAACAT
>CAZEIH010000016.1:0-2531 GCA_964512095.1 uncultured Oscillospiraceae bacterium | reverse complement strand
CCACAACATCTGCTCATTGTATGTGATAACTGTGGTCATGTCGAGATTTCATACAACTCCTGCCTTAACATAAATTGTCCCAAATGCCAAGGCTCAAGGCAGGAGGAATGGGTTGAAGCACAGCTGGAAAGGCTTCTGCCGGTAGGCTATTTCCATCTTGTTTTTACTCTCCCTCATGAACTGAATGCAATCATCTATCAGAACCACTCCCTTCTTTATTCGATGCTTATGAAAGCTGCCGGAGATACTATCCTTGAACTTGCCCACAATCCCAAGCATCTGGGCGCACTGCCTGACGTTACAGCCGTACTGCACACCTGGGGACAGAATTTGCATTATCATCCTCATGTTCACTGTATTGTATCCGCAGGCGGACTTTCCAACGACCGGTTGCGGTTCATCTATTCCGGAAAGAAATTCTTCATGCCGGTTAAGGTTCTGCCGCGCAAATTCAGGGGTAAGTTCCTTTATCACCTGAAGGAAGTTTGGCATGACGGTCTCCTGTCCTTTTATGGCAAAGCGCTGGAATTAGTTGATGGTGATAATTTCAAAGATTTCTTGGATCGGCTTTACGGAAAAGACTGGGTAGTATACTGCAAAAAACCGTTCAAGGCTCCAATCCATGTAGTGAGGTACCTTGGGCGATATACACACAGGGTTGCTGCGCGGTTCCTTTAAGGATATTTTTTTCGCCGGGAACATCATTAATCTTTAATTTGTTATGTGACGTTGCCCGCCCTCCCTGCCGCACGACCGGAGTCAAGGCTGTGACTCTTTTACTTTATGATTTTTCCAGCATCACGTCTACTATAAAGAATTCTTCTTACTTCCATAACATTTTCAATTACAACATAATAAATAGTGAAATTGTCAACATAGATGCGGTAGTACAAATATTTTCGATTTCTATTAGATTGGAATGGTTCAAAAGCTAGCGGGCAATGTGATCTTTCATCTATTGCATTTTCTATTTTCTCTATCAACTTCATTGCACTTTCTGGATTGTGTAGATTTATCGATATATAATCAACTATTCCATCGAGATCATTAATAAACATAGGAACATATCTGATGGAATACTTATCGCCTAGCATTAATTCGTTCCCTCACTCTCGAAAAAACTTCATCATGGGTATATCTAGCATTTGTCGCACCTGCCTCCTTATCACTTTCATCAAGCTTTAATTCAATATCATCCGTCAACTCAGCGTACTTTTCAAGGCTTAAGACAACCATAGTACCATACCCGTTTTTCGTCAGGTAAACTGGTTGGCCTTCCTTTACAACGATATCCTCAATTTCTGGAAATTTATTTCTCAAATCAGAAACTGGCCTTATCTTTATCATAATCATCTTTCCCTTCAAATGTCTTTATCATAATTATATCTTAATTTTATCACGTGCACAATGAATTATTCATTCTTCATTTTTGCGCTCGTCGGCGGAGTCCGAGCACCGTATCTGGGCTGGCAATGTCATATAACGTTTTGCATGCCCGACGCCGATGAGCTGGACCCTCGAAGCCCTTCTCCCTGGCGGTGCTCGCACCTAGGATGCATAGGCGAGCAGCCGACCATAGTCGGCGAGCTCCGGCATTACGGTATTTTCTCTAACCGCATGATTGGCGCACAGTTCCTCCTTTGCATGAAGCTTGCGGGCTCCGTTTCCATGCCTATTGTGAAAAAGAGAAAACGTGAAATATCGTGCCCGGTCTGCGGGATCGGCATAATGGCTTTCTCTGGTATTACGTCACCACCGGTATTTACGTTCCCATAAAAGGGTGGCAACTGCATAGTTTGAGCAATTCCGCCTGTTATGTGGGGGGAGGGGGGAGGCATGTTCATTTATGCGGATTTTCTGTGCTTTTTATCTTGTTTGCTGCAGATTTTTATTTATTCTAACACTGTCGCTGATTTCAAGGGTAGAGAATCAACACCAGGATATAACTCGATGCCATCAAAAGTAACAAAAGCATTAAAAAGTGCAGACTCAAGCAGATCAATATCTCGCACGCCAGTCTTCCCACCGGTTGCTTCTATCATATTCGTATGAAGCTTTAGTACAGATGATACTGATACATGCTTCATTTTGCTAACTCCTTAAAAGCTTCAATATTCTTAGAAAGGACTCTTTCCGCTATCTCATCTAATTTATCTTCATCTGTCTTTGCTTCTTTAGCAAACTCATCATATTCGATAATTATATATTTGGGCTTGTTGTTCTTTAGTATAACAACCGACTTCTCCTCATCAACCATCCGGGCAACCTTCGAAAAATTTTGATTTGCATCTGTTATTGTTACGATCTTATTAGTGTTCAGCAGCATTGTATAACACCTCCTGCATATATTATAACCCGTATTAGGATGTCTTTAACCTATTTCCGGATTTTCCCCGCCCATGGACGGGCGGGCAATAGTGTACCATATTGCATATAACGTCTCAGCAGTCGCGACGCCGATGAGCAGTAAATAGCCGCTCTTTTCTCATTTTTTTACTAGTAAATATTCTCAATTCCACCGTTTACAATGC
>CAZEIH010000015.1:48977-72863 GCA_964512095.1 uncultured Oscillospiraceae bacterium | reverse complement strand
AGCAACGGACTTCTAATCCGTAGGCCGGGGGTTCGAATCCCTTCAGGCACGCCACATAAATATAATGTTGAAACCCTTTAAACTATAGCGTTTGAGGGGTTTTTTCTTTTTTAGTGTGACTTAGTCATCTGATTTCATCTGATTTCATCTAATTTCATCTATTGTAGTACTTTTTGACTACTATTTGACTACTAAATGCAATCATAATCAATATCCATAACCTGAATAACTTATATTCGTTAGTTAGAACAAATCATTGTCGCTTAATACTGCCTCCAGAACCTACTTGCCTGCCAACACAAAAGGCAATACAACCTTGTGGTTATGGATGGAGATGTTTTATACAACAAGCCCAGGTATTCTTCGAAGCAATTATACAAACGGGAAGTCGTTCGGTATGCCCTGAAAATGAATTGTTTGAAAATATGCCGCACAGTAGCAGGGCAAACCCATGAATGGTGGCATGGCTGATTTTCATGACTCGCGATGTACCTTTGCAATGCTGCGGGCAAACGCATGAATAGTAACATGGCTGGACCCCATTAACCTGGTCCAGTGCCATGAATTACAATTGAGTTTAATTAGATGTAAAGGTAATTAGGCTGTGTATTTTTAAGGAAAAGACTAAATTTGTAGTCACGGTGTTTTGCACAGTGTGCTTACTGATTGTTACAATTGCTGCTTCCATATGCTATTCAGAACACAATGGATGCGGTTTCAGGAACTCATGGCTATATTGTTGCTGTGAGCAGAGAAACAGTAAAAAGTACCCCGGTCCCACTGTCACATAGTGCCGCCAGAACAGGCTGCTCTGAGCTGCTCAATGATCTCCCCTTACAAATATGTTTTGTATGAAATTCCTGTGAAAGCTGCCGGAATAAGCAACTCAGAGAACTGACCACACCGTCTATGGATCAATATCCTTGGCGTCTATGATATCATTCTCCAACTGCCTGTCAAAGTGATTCCCTACAAATACTCCAAGCTTCCTTCTGAACTCCGGATCCTCTTTAATCCTTCTATTCAGCTCATCCGTCAACTCCAATTCACGTACATTAAACCCATCATAGGAAAACATGGTTATGATAAATTTGTCTATACCATTCTCATCCTTGCCGAGCATTTCGCTGAATGGAACGGTTTTTTCTTTAAGCTCCGGGTTATACGGATCACTATAATCATAATAGCTGTATGTCACAGAATCATCGGTAAGCTGTAATACATCATAGCTGTCATCCATGCCAATGTTATTGTTGAACCTCATAATTAAAATAGGGTACTCAGTTTTTTCAAAATGCTCCTGGTCTTTCACATCATCTTCCAAAAGCATCGGTTCGATTTCTCCCCAACTCGTAAGAAACCTTGAGCCACTTTTCGTAAAGCTAAGCAAAATATCCCCTTCTTCATAAATATCAAACATGCTATCTGGCAAATAGCTGTCAAAAATTAGATCAACTGAAAGCCCATTTCCAGCAACCTTAGCCCGAAGTCGTTTCGCTGTTTGAAAGCCGTCAATATAAATATCAGCATAATAGTCATGATTCTCTTCATAGATTATCAGTGAATAGAACATGTTTTGGTCAGGAGGCGCATATTCAGTGTAGGAATAATCACCAACCCAGCTTTCAAGTGAGTCCTCATCTATACCGTCACCGGTATTACCCTGTGAGCCGCCGTTTATTCCATCCAAACCACTATTCTCTTGTGACTTCGTAGACTCCCCGGCATTCGATGATGAATTTCCTTGGTTATCATCCAAATCACTGTTTGTTGGATCTGCACTACCCCCGTTGGCTTCCGGGCTACCGGGAGCATTCACTCCGTCAGAATCGACTACCCCATCTTCGTTTCTATTTTTCCCCTCCCCCTGCGAACATGCAGTGCACGCAAGAGCAAGTATAAGGCAAATAATTATTAACCATACCATGGCAATTTTCTTTTTTAGCATCTAATTTATGACCTCTCTTATTGGAATAAGTTATTCATAATTATACCATATTTCGGAATAACTTGTCGTACTATTTGAAGAAATCAATTCGCTTCACTCAGGGAGTCAGGTGGAGACTGACTGTTCACCCTCATACATTTTGCCCCGCTATTTGCCTTCTTATCAGCTGAAATAGAAGAGCTACACTTTGCAGATTTTGGGTTTGACCTGGTCATTATCAATTTCTATGATGGCATAGGACTCCTTCGAATTGCTTCGCGGATCGCTGGTGCTCCCTGGATTGAGCAGGTAGAATCGATCATTAATAACGAGTTCTGGTATGTGGGTATGGCCGAACAGCAGTATATCCGCATTCTGCTCCTCAGCTTTGCTGATTAACCTCTCATAATCCCATTTGACAGAATATCTGTGCCCATGTGTGATGAAAATTCTTTTACCACACACCTCAATTATCTTTTCAGCAGGCACATTGTCTATCATAAAATCGCTATTACCATAAATATACTCGATGGGTATTGTGGGAAACAGTGCCGACAGCTTCTGAGCATCTCTGAAGTAATCGCCCAGATGTATTATTAAGTCTACTCCCTTGTTTGAATTGATAGCTTTTTCAGCCTTACAGGTATCCCCGTGAGTATCGCTTAAAACTAAGATTTTCATAATAAAAACAGGCAACTAAAAGTGTTAACACTGTATAACCTAAATGTGGTTATAGCTACCTGTAGCTTCCCTCCAATATGCCAAGTATCTTTCTAAGTGCATTTCCACGATGGCTTATACTGTTTTTCAAATCAGCATCCATCTGTGCTATAGTTAAGCCAAATTCCTGTACATAAAATAGCGGATCATAACCAAATCCATTATTTCCCACTGGTTTTTCTACGATGTAGCCCTCACATAGTCCTTTGACCACATGTTCTTTACCATCAGGAAAAATCAACCCAATTGCACATACGAATCTGGCCGTCTTTTTGTCTGCCGGAACTCCAGCTAGCTCTGATAGAAGCTTATTGTTCTTGTCAGCGTCAGTGGCTCCTTCTCCTGCATATCTCGCAGAATGTATACCCGGCGCTCCCCCGAGGTAATCGACCACTAGACCTGAATCATCGGCAATGACGGTCTCCCCCGTCACCTTCCATACAGCCCTGGCTTTGATTAATGCGTTTTCCTCAAATGTATCCCCATTTTCCTCTATATCATCGGTCATACCCGCTTCACTCATGGAAATAACATCATAGGGCAGCTTTGACAGTAGCTGAGCTACCTCCTCCAACTTCCCCACGTTTTTTGTTGCCACTATGATCTTCATTCTTTCATCATTCATTGCCACTTTACTCATTACTGCTACCCCTTTTACATTTCAATTTCCACTGGGGGGCAGGCCCCCATCCCCCCTCGCTACGGGCGAAATGAATTCGCCCTACGCTACACTCCGTGCGCCACGCCTTAACGTGGCGTTTGAATAATGTCGGCTGGTCGATGACTTCGTCATCTGCTCGCCCATACATCCTGAGTGGAGGATTGTACTCGCCACTGACAGCTTTTTCAATCGGCAACCCCCACCTAAGAGGAGGGGGACTGTGACATCGTTCAAATAGCATTAGATAATACTCAACAACTAGGCTGCTTTGAGTAAATCATTTATATACTATAAACCAAATAATCTTATCTGTCCATAACATCATTTATAGTCACCGGAATCGCCAGACCTGCGGCAATATTAGTGCCTTCAGGCAATTCAACCTTACGTCCTTCCACCAGGATACTGATTTTCTTGACATTGTCGCATCGTCTTAATGTATAAGCAAGCTGCTTCAGTATAGCCTCTTCTCTTGCAGTGCCTCCGTAGTTAAGGAATTCCTTGCTGAAATTAAGTGTTATTACACCGTCATCTACATAGCTACTGATCAGACTTACGCCCTCTGGCATTTCCGAATACATTCCCGCCTCTGTATCATTGCTCAGTAGCTTATTTATTAATGCTTCAGGCATAGAGTCTGTACCACCGCCACTATCTATCATCGATACCGGAAGGGGGTATGTAAAGCCTGTATTAGCCTGCTTCATAAAATATACGTCTAGCTTCCTCTTCCCGGCTATTAATTGATTAGGACCAGGATTAGTATTTATCATAATATCTTCTCTTCCTAAGGGATATGTCAGATCAGTGCCATATTTCAATAGCCCCTGCTCATAGCCGTTTATCAATATTCTAACCTTTTGTATGGTCTCAAATTCCGTCAGTGTATAGACAATAGCTGCAATAATATTACGCTCAGAATAGGCAGTTCCGTAGCTGAGTAGATATCTGTTAAAATCGATTGTAGCTATTCCTTCCATAATATCAATGCCCAAGACCTCAGTATGCTCAGGAAGTGTTGGATAAACGCCATAATAAACTGTTTCCTCTCGAATCAATGGATTATCTATGGTAAGGCTTATAGCTGCTTTGGCAACACCCAGCTGTGGTTGTATCCATCTGGTCATCGGTATCACAGAACCGTCAGTATCCTGATAATATACTGTAACAGGCCGCCTCGGTTCAGAAAAGGATTCGCCTTTAACTTTCGTTACAGATTTATTGCCACTGTTTTGATCAGACTGATAGCCATAGGAATCGGATGAAGCATTTTCATAGTCGAATTCATCTATAAACTCTTTATTGTCTAGTACACCTCCAACCGACGGGTTAATGCCACCAGCAGGACCCTCATCGTCATTTTCAGAGTAAATAGAGCCTGCCACTTCACTACCTTCAGTGTCCACGCCATCACCATTACTGTTATCAATAACTGGGTTACTTGAGGAACTAGCCGGAAAATCTAAATCAGCGGCAGTGGAACCACTACTATCAGATAAACTGCTATTGCCTGCATTGGTAAGAGCGTCGCCAGAACCTGAAATGGATGTATCCTCCGGATAATCCGATTTCAGACCATCTACTCCATTTTCCCCATCTGCTCTAATTCCCTCAGTACTCTGGTCAAGCCTAATCAAATCCCCGTCTGTCAAAGTGCTTGACTGTTCCTTGCACCCTGTCAAGGCTAGTGCCATAATCAATATTGCTACTAAAAAAGCTAAAACTCTTTTCATATTGTCCCTCCTAATAAATCATTTCATGGAGATTATGGACAACTTCGAAGAGTTTTAGTATTTCCCGCCATATTTTCATAGTCATCAAAGCCTTAGTTAATATCCTTCATGACCCTAGTTAACCTCCTTCAGAGCCTTAATAACCGAATTACATAGAGACTGGGCAGCTTTTTGTCTAAAGTCATCCCTTCTCAGCAGAGCCCTATCTGATGCGTTAGTTAGAAAGGCCACCTCAGCAATAACTGCAGGCATATTGGTTTCTCTCAATACTATAAGGTCTGGTCGTGACCTAAGACCCCTGTTGGTTGTTTTTAGCATAGATAGCATATCATCCTGTACAATTTGTGCCAAATCTTTGCCAGTTAAGCCCTTTTTATTGGAGGGGCAGTAAAGAGTCATTGTTCCGTCGGTTTTCTTTGACTTTGTTCCATTGTTGTGTATACTGATATATAGCTTAGCGCCAAGCATATTAGCTATATACGCCCTTTCATAATTATCCACATTGGTGTTTTCGGACCTAAGCAGATATGTCTCAACACCCTTCTCCTTTAACAACGAATCCATACGCTTTGCTATATCAAGGTTAATATCCCTTTCAATCAGATCCCCATAGGCCGCTCCCGAAGCTGTACCTCCATGGCCTGGATCTATCACCACAAGCTTTTGACCTACAGTGGCAGGCTTGATAACAGTTATCGCAGTATCTCCCGATTCACGTGTATAGATGAGATACTCGTTGTCTGGATTGCCGGTAAAAATCAACGAGGTAGTTCCATTTCTATTATCCCTTACTTCAAGAGAATCAAGATGCTCATCATTTATGTCTAGTATACCTTTACCTATATCTGCATTTTCTGTTGGAAATGTCGCAGTGAAGACCTGCCTCGTCCTGTTTCTCGAATGTGTATAAAGAGGCAGCAAATTCTTTGTTCCAGATGTTAGCTCCCCATTTTTGATCAAAAAATGTACTCTGTCCTGGTTACTGTAATATCTAATGTTTTTGTAGGATGGCAGTTCTAAGGACAGAATCAGCCCGTCTTCTCTTTCTTCGACCCTATATTGAAATTGTGCTGTCAAACCAATAGTAATAACAGCATCCGACTTACCCGACCATTTGTAGTCCATATAGCTTACCTTGGCCCCATCTACATCTAGATGCTTATCAGCCCCAAAGACATCAGGGTTTGAGATTGTGACAATAAGCGTTTCTGGATTTGTTAGTCTTGACACAGAATAGCTTTCACAACTACCAAAATCAATAGTAATAGCTTCATTTAGCCCGCTACCTATCTTTTTTATACTGCTGCCTTCGGCAAAAACAATGGCATTGTCAGACTTCGGCACTTTAGCTGTCGTGATATATACAGTAAGTCCAGTATCCGTTTCTTCTATTGTATAATCATAATCCTTCTTGACATCTAGCACTACTCTTCCGGTATCTTCTGTAAATTGCGAGTATCTAATACTTTTTAAAATTTTGCCCCTGGCCATTATGGAACCATAGCCTGCAGATACATTTACATTCTCAAAATCGATAACGATTCTATCCGGGTCACCCAATATTTCAGTCCTTAAGTCAGAATAGCCGGAGGCTTTAATATGTACTAGATCGTAAGCACCATCAGATTTGTATTCAATTTCACTAAGGATGCCTTTTTCTTCCATACCTGCTTCCACGTTTTCACTTGCAGATTGAGCTATAGATGATGAGGCTATGATGGAGAATATTAGTAGGAATTGGAGTAAGACTTTTTTCATAATGACACCTCGCCGAATTTTTTTCATATGTGTAAAGGCTTGATTTAAAAGACATTCAATGATGTTGGCCTATATACACAATAACACAACATTCGGCAATAATGGCTGTTTTGATACAGCGTTAATATTAATTTAATGTTTTTGTAATAAAAAGTCCTGAACCCTGTATCTATGTCGTCAAAAGACGCCGACCTATATAGATCGGCGATGAATGAAGACGAAATAACTAACTTCCTTGGTCAGATGGAATTCAGTCTCCACCTGACTCCCTGAGCAAAGCGAATTGACTGGCAGAGGACTGCTGCATCTTGCATCATTTAAGGTATGTCCAGCTCTTCCTGCTCATACCATTCACTCTTCATTCTTATACCCAAGTGCTCATGTGCCAGCTTTGTTGTCATTCTTCCCCTTGGTGTCTTATTTATAAATCCAAGCTGGAGCAAATATGGCTCGTATACATCCTCGATAGTATCCGGCTCCTCACCTATGCAGGCAGCAAGTGTATCAAGTCCCACAGGCCCTCCTGCGAATTTCTCAATTATACTGATCAGTAAATTCCTATCCGTGCTATCAAGACCTATAGCATCTACCTCCAGGGCATTGAGAGCCATAGCTGCCACATCTTCATCAATAACACCTGCCGCCTTGACCTGTGCAAAGTCACGAACCCTCTTGAGAAGCCTGTTTGCTATTCTTGGCGTTCCCCTGGATCTTTTTGAAATCTCATTTGCTCCCTTTTCATCTATTTCAATGTTGAGTATTGCAGCTGATCGTTTTACTATTAGCCTTAACTCGTCATTACTGTACATCTCTAGCCTGTTTATAACACCAAACCTGTCTCTCAGGGGCGAAGTCAGGAGTCCTGCTCTGGTGGTGGCACCTACAAGAGTAAACTGGGGCAAATCCAATCTGATAGATCGGGCACTGGGCCCCTTGCCGATGATAATATCAAGGGCATAATCCTCCATAGCAGGGTATAGTATCTCCTCAACACTCCTATTAAGTCGGTGTATTTCATCTATGAAAAGCACATCAAAACTGCCAAGATTAGTCAATATAGCTGCCAAATCCCCCGCCTTTTCAATAGCAGGACCGGAGGTTACCCGTAAACTAACCCCCAACTCCGCAGCAATAATTCCCGCCAAAGTTGTCTTTCCAAGTCCTGGAGGACCATATAGCAGTACATGATCCAGTGCTTCTTTTCTTCTCTTTGCTGCTTCAATAAATACGCTGAGATTTTCCTTGACCTTTCTCTGCCCTATATACTCACTTAATTTTCTAGGGCGAAGACTGGTCTCATCAATATCCTCTTCAACCTCATTTGTATCTATCAGCCTTTCCTCATCCATGTAACCTTCCCCCATAATAATCTGATTTTATCGCACAAGACCTTTAAGAGCATTTTTCACAATTGCCTCAAGCTCCAGTTCATCAGAAAACACTGAAGCTACGGCCTTGCTGGCCTCTATATGCGAGTACCCCAGAACCATAAGAGCGCTGACAGCCTCCGATAGTCTAGAGCTCTCATTGGATATTTGGGCTATGTCATTCAGGGCGTTTACATTCAGTGCCAGCTGCTCCTTCTTAATCTTGTCTTTGAGCTCAAGTATTATCCTCTGAGCAATTTTGGGACCGATACCCGGCGCCCTTGTCAGTGTTTTTGTATCATCGGTGATGACAGCAAGTCCGAATTTGGAGGGAGAAACAGAGGACAACAATGACAGCGCTGCCTTTGGTCCCACTCCCGACACAGTTATCAGCAGTTCAAAGGTGTTTAGCTCTTCATGTGTTGCAAAACCATACAGGCTCATCATATCCTCTCGCACATACATGTGAGTATATGCCTTGAATTCATTCCCTGCTTGGCCTGCAACCTCAAGAGTGGCTAAGGATGTATTTATCTTATACCCTACCCCTCCAGCCTCTATGATTATGTAATCCTTTCCCCTTGTCTCAAGCCTTCCTTTTATATATGCGTACATTATGCACCTCCTGAGAAACACTTTATCTTTCCTGACACAAATATCTTATCGTCCTAAACCATCTCATAGATTTACTTTGTCTGTGTCGCAAGGACAAGGACAGTGCGACTCTATCTCATACCGATATTCGAGAGCTTACAGGAATGACAGTGACAAATCGCAATTGCCAACGCATCTGCCACGTCGTCGGGCTTGGGTATTTCAGGAAGATTCAAAATTGCCTTGACCATTTGTTGAACCTGCTTTTTTTCTGCTCTCCCATAGCCGACAACCGACTGTTTTACCTGTAGCGGTGTGTATTCAAAGACCTCAATTCCATATCTGGCAGCAGTCACCATTGCAACTCCCCTGCCGTGGGCAGCCATTATTGCTGTTTTAACGTTTTTATTGAAAAACAGTTCCTCAATTGAAACAGCATCAGGCTTAAATTTTTCAATTATACTGTTCATCTGTGTCTCAATCTTTAAAAGCCTATCTGAAAATGACTCCCCTACCTTTGTCAGGATTGCGCCATATTCAATAGGCGAAAATTTGTTCCCCTCATATTTCAGTATACCATACCCTGTAATTGCAAATCCAGGGTCAACCCCCATAACAATCATATGCTCTCCCACGTATATGTATATTTATAATTTTTATTGAATAATTATTCATTGTATTGTATAATTATTTTAAATTTACTACAATATTAATGTTTAGGATGTACAATGTGATAAAATGACCATACGGTATACATCACACACTAATTATTCTAGCATAGATGCGGAGGAATTGATATGAGTCAAAAGGAAAAGGTAGTACTTGCTTATTCAGGAGGATTGGATACATCCATCATCATCCCATGGTTGAAAGAAAACTACGACTATGAAGTAATTGCTGTAGCTGGCGATGTGGGACAGGGAGAAGAACTGGCTCCACTCAATGAAAAAGCTATAAAGACCGGAGCAAGCAAAATATTCATTGAAGACCTAAGAGAAGAGTTCATAACCGACTTCGTGTACCCCACCATAAAAGCAAATGCGGTGTATGAGGGAAAATATCTTCTAGGCACCTCCTTTGCACGGCCGATTATAGCTAAAAGGCTTGTAGAGATAGCTCTTAAGGAAGGCGCAACAGCTATATGTCACGGTGCCACCGGTAAGGGGAATGACCAGGTCAGATTTGAGCTGACAATAAAGGCTTTGGCACCACACTTAAAGATTATTGCTCCCTGGAGAATCTGGGACATTAAATCAAGAGAAGATGCCATAGATTATGCTAATGAAAGAAATATTCCCATACCTGTTTCAAAGAAGGACAACTACAGTATGGATAGAAACCTCTGGCATTTGAGCCACGAAGGCTCCGACCTGGAAGATCCCTGGAATGAGCCCCAGTATGATAAAATGCTTAAGCTCATGGTATCGCCCGAAAAGGCCCCCGATAAGCCTACATATGTAGAAATTTACTTTGAACAGGGTATACCAAAAAAGGTCAACGGAAAAGAATACTCACCAATTGAGCTGGTAGAAGTACTCAATAAGCTTGGCGGTGAAAACGGTGTAGGTATCATTGACATGGTGGAAAACAGGCTTGTTGGCATGAAATCCAGAGGAGTCTATGAAACACCCGGAGGAACTATACTTTATGCCGCTCATAGAGAGTTAGAGCTGCTCTGTCTGGATAGAGACACTTTACACTACAAGGATATTGTAGCTCAAAGATTTGCTGAGCTTGTTTACTACGGCCAGTGGTACACTCCTTTGAGAGAAGCCCTATCTGCATTTGTAGATAGTACTCAGGAAACTGTTACAGGCACGGTACGCATGAAGCTCTATAAGGGTAACTGTATTCCCGCGGGAGCTAAGTCTCCATATTCTTTGTATAGTGAAGAGCTCTCTACCTTTGGAAGAGACGAGGTTTACAATCAGAAGGATTCCGAAGGCTTCATCAACCTTTTTGGACTTCCCATGAAGGTAAGAGCCCTCATGATGCAGGATAAGGAGTAGTAACTGATATGAAACTATGGGGAGGCAGATTTGCTGCCAGTACAGATAAATTAGTGGATGACTTCCACTCTTCCATAAGGTTCGATTCAAGAATGTATAAGCAGGATATACAAGGTAGCATTGCCCACGCTGAAATGCTTGGCAGGTGCGGCGTTATACCTGTGGCTGATGCTGAGCTTATTTGCAGCACACTTAAGGGTATCCTAAAGGATATAGAGGATGGGAAGGTCCATTTTGAAGTGGACGCTGAAGATATTCATATGAATATTGAGAAGCTCCTTATCCAGCGTATTGGAGATACCGGCAAAAGGCTTCATACCGGAAGAAGCCGAAATGATCAGGTTGCTCTGGATCTTCGTATGTATCTAAAGGATGAGATCATTGAAGTGAGGCAAATGCTATCAACTTTGTTGGAGGCTATTTTAGAGATATCCGAGAAAAACCTGAAAACAATAATGCCCGGATATACTCACCTACAGAGGGCGCAGCCAATAACCCTAGCTCATCATATGATGGCTTACTTCCAAATGTTCAGGCGTGATATTGATAGGCTTGACGATTGCTTTAGGCGAACAGACGTAATGCCACTGGGTTCAGGGGCCTTGGCCGGAACCACCTATCCTCTGGATAGAGAATTCGTAGCAGCCAAGCTAGGATTTTCGGAAATAACTGAAAACAGCCTGGACGGAGTAAGTGACAGGGATTTTGCTATTGAATTGGCATCCTGCCTTTCCATGGTAATGATGCATTTAAGCAGACTTAGTGAGGAGCTGATACTCTGGTCCTCTGGAGAGTTTTCATTTGTAGAAATGGATGATGCCTTCAGTACGGGCAGTAGTATCATGCCCCAGAAGAAAAACCCTGACGTAGCAGAGCTGGTCAGAGGAAAAGCGGGACGTGTTTATGGCTCCCTTACCACACTATTGACTATGATGAAATCCCTTCCCCTTGCATATAACAAGGATATGCAGGAGGACAAGGAAGCCATTTTCGATGCTGTTGATACAGTAAAGGTTTGTCTTCCGGTGTTTGTGAAGATGCTATCCACTATGAAGATAAATAAAGATAATATGTACCATGCAGCACAGGGCGGCTTTACCAATGCAACAGATGTTGCTGATTATCTGGTGAAAAAGGGGATACCCTTTCGCAGTGCTCACGAGATTATTGGAAAAATGGTGCTTTACTGCATAAATAGCAATAAGGCTATAGATCAGCTGACAATGGAAGAATTCAAGGAGTTTTCACCAAACATAGAGGCTGATGTCTATACTGAGATCAGCCTGGAGAAATGTGTTTCCGGCCGCAGTATCCCAGGAGGGCCCGCTGCTGAAAGCGTAAGGACCGCTATGGATAGCGGCCGCAAGTTTCTGAGCAAATGAGATAAACAAGGGTAATACCCTTGTTTATCTCCAATAAAAAAACCCGGCTTCACCGGGCTCATGTATCTGGAATTATCTCTGTTTGACCTTCTTGTCGAGGGCCTTACCCAGACTGTACCACGAGTCCCGCAGCTTGAATCTTAGTTCTTCGTCAAATGTACGTTCAATTACATCATTAAGGTTGCGTCTCATTTCGCTATACTCGATAAAAACGAATTCTTCCTTAAGAAGTAGCTCATTCATAGCATCAATCCAATTTGTTATCAGCTCTCTACCAGTAAAATCATTTTCTGGTAGCTTCCTCTTTAGGTGTGCGACAACCAGCTTAACCGCCTTGCGCTTGACATCATTATCCGTCTGAATCTTCTTTACAGTTTTCTTTTCTTTAACAACTGCCTTTTTTTCAGTTTTTCCATCCTTCTGAACAGCCATTCTATCACTCCCCTATGGATATATTATTATTTGCCTGTGCTTGTTAAATAATGACGATAAGCTTAAGCTGACAATAACAATTATATAATAATATGGTTATAAGTGCAAACTTTATACCTTATACTGTGTTTATATCTATGATTTTATGCCCTTTCAATTGTAACTGTACTACCCTCTCCATCAATGGTTGGGGGTGTCACGGCAAGTCGGTAACTCATCCGAGCCTTCAGCTCTGGTACATGGCTTATCACGCCAATTACACGCTGATTGCTACTAAGCCTCTCCAGAGAATCCAATACGGTATCAAGAAGCCCCTGATCCAAGGTACCAAAGCCCTCATCAAGAAAGAAAAACTCCAGCGGACTTTGCCCCTTAAGCTGTATCTGCTCCGATAATGCAAGAGCAAGAGAAAGGGAGACAAGGAATGTTTCTCCACCTGATAGAGATGATACCATCCTGTGTATTCCTCCATTGGCATTATCCCTTATAATAAAGCCCGACTCAGTGTCCAACTCCAGTGCGTATTTGTGTCTGGTAATGTCGTCCAGTGTTTGTGATGCCTTCGCAGCAACATATCTAAGCCTTTCCTCTGCAATGTAGTCAATGAAGCTGTTATCCTTGCGGTGCCGTGCCTTCAGTAGCTTCTGTATCTGATCGAAGAGGCCATATTTATGGTTGACTTCATTATATACCTTTTTAATCTCTACCCATCTTTTATGCTTTGCCTTAATATTGCTAAAACTACTCTTTGCCACTTCGCTTGCTGAAGCGGCGCTCTTTGATTGCTCAACAAGCTCCATATATAGTTTTTCCATCTGTTCCCACTCTTCCTGGGTAATGGTTCTGGCCTCTAGTTTTTTTTCTAATAGCTGCTTTTGGGCTACTAAATTTACTAATACTTGTTCGTATTGCTCTATCTCAGCCTTTAATGCTTTTTGTATCTCAGGCTTGATAATACTGGCTTCTGCCTCTTCAATCCCACTAAAACCATTATCCGTAAGAGATGTAGTAAGCTTTACCGTTTCATTTTGTAGACTCTCCTTGTAGATATTCAACTGGTTATCAAGGAGGGATTTTTTTGTATTGAGCTCGTTGCAATGCTTTTCAAACTTTTCAAGTCTCTGTGAATATTTCTCTTCGTCAGCTTCAAATCCCTTGAGTCTTTCATCAATAGAACGCAAGCCTTCTTCGATATCAGTACCGCCTGTCAGTTCATTAATCCTCCTTTCCTTATCACTAATCTGGTCAGTCATGCCCTTCAGGTCTGACTCCAGCTTAATATGCTCAGCATTAAGCTTTGTAAGCTCTACATTTGACTGTTCAATCCGTTTTCTCGCCTCATCGGCCATCTTCCGTGTTCTCTCAAGCTCATCTTCCATTCTGCTAAGGCTTCTATCATTTTCGGACAATTTTTTCAGCTCTGCAACAGCACTTATGATTGAATGTCTTACAAGAAACTCCGAGTGTCTTAAACGCATGGTATCTAGTTTTTCAGACATTTCCTTTAATTCATCCTTCAGTTGCTTCTCATTGTCATGGTTGACTCTAAGCTCAGATTTTATTCCATTTTCCGAGATTAGAAGCGCCCCTATTACATTATTGTGTTTGTCCAACTGCTCCTTGAGCGCAGTATGCTCTTTTTCCCAGACATCAATCGCCTGGAGCTTTTCCTTTATAGAAGCATCCGCCCTATCTATTTCCTGACATATTATTTCCAACTCCAGCCCCTTTAGCCGCTGGGGAAGCTTCTGTCCTTCAGCCTCAAATTCTCTCTCCTTGTTCTCTAACTCCCGGATTGACAGTTCCAGCTGCTCCCGCTTTGCCTTAAGGCTCTCTACAGAAATAAGGGCATCCTTTTCTCTTTCCTTTAATTCATTCTCAGCTTTGGTCAGCATGGCTCCAACGGCTTCTGCTTTTTTCTCAAGCACACCAAATTCCTCTGAGCTACCATAAGTAGCTGGCATGGGATGAGAGGACGAACCGCATACCGGGCAAGGCTCACCCTCCTTTAGCTTCGTGGACAAGGTGTATGCCGTGTGTGTATCAAGCTCCTTAATGCATTGGTCAAGCTCTCTGTGGCGTTCTTCACATGTAGCAGCAACTGCCAGCCTGGTATCTTCAAACTCCTTACACAGGTGCTCTAAATCCTTCAAAGCAGATTTCTGAGCTTCATTTTTTACAATCAGCTGGTCTATTTCCTTCTTTTTGTGCACCATCATCTGATATGTGCCTTGTGCTGTTCGAACATACTCCATTTTACCAAGGACAGATGCCCTGTCTCCCGGTTTGGCTTTAGTAAGAGCCTGGTAGCCTGACGATAGCTCCTCCTGGGTTTTTAGACTATCTTCAATCTCCTTTTGTACATCGGAAAGCTTCTTTTCAATGTCCTGTGTTGCTTTTTCAATGGTTGCCTTTCTCGTCAATTGCTGATTCTGACTCTTATCCAGTCTTTCAATCTCTCCCTCGATAACCGCTCCCGCCTGTATTTCACTCCTGTACTCCGGCTTGGTCTTTAGGGCTTCTGTCTCCTTTGTTATATCACCAAGCCTCTTTTTAAGCTGATCATATTCTTCCTCTGCTCCTTTTATATCTTCTATAATAGCGTCTATGGCTTTCTTCGATTTGCTTTCTAACCCTGTCAGCTCATGACTCCTGGCTGACAAGGAGGCTATCTCCTGTCTCACTGTAAAAGCATCCAATAGCCTAGTCCTTTGCTCCACAAGCCGTGGCTGATGTATAGCCGATTCCCGCCTAATTCCTTCATATTGAGTCCTTGTTTCAGTAAGCTTGTTGGTTTCACCAGGCAATTCCGCCATGACCTTCTGTAGCTGGGTGTTTGTCTCATTTAGCTGTAGCTGCAGTTCTCTACTTTTATTAATCATGGCGGCAAGGCCATCAGCTTTGACTGCTTTATCTAGCTTCTGCCTCTTACTAACAATTTCGGGCTCCAGTATTTTATGCTCCCTTTCCTTCCTGACTGTATCCTCCATATCCCGCACCAGGCTCCAAATCTCTTTTGCCTGATTGTATAGGACTTCCTGCCCCTTCAATTCTCTTTCAACATCATCCTTTAGCTTAGAAGCCTCTTCCATTTCTCTTTTTGCTTTCTTCAATGCATCTTCAGAGGCGTCTGTATATCCGGACAGCTCACCTGTTAGCACATCTATCCTGCTTTTTAGTATGGCAATTTTCCTGGAAATTTTATCATTAAGCTGCCTACCGTATTCCTCCAGATAAAAAACTCTTTCCAGCATGCCTCTTCGCTCCGAATTGTTCAGCATCAGAAAGTCCTGAAAACTGTTCTGAGGGATTACAACCGCTCTTGTAAAATCATCGTTGTTCAATCCCAATAGCTCTCTGATTTTGGCACTTGCCTCCATGGCCTTATCACACAGCGGTATTTCTTCGCTCTCTGTAATCTGAATAAGGCGAACCACCTTGGGTTCACAAGCGTTAAGGGAATTCTTTTTTCTTTGATAGGTTCTTTCCATCCTATATGTGGTTCTGACACCGTTTCTGTTAAGTTCAAAGGTGTATGCTACCCTAGCAGTCCTACACCTGGAATTAATGATCCCCTGTGTTCCACCCTCAGCTCTTTTTACCCTGCCATATAATGCGAAGGTTATGGCATCAAGAATTGTGGATTTTCCGCTTCCGGTAGGACCGAATATGCCAAACAGCCCGGATTCCGCCAGTGTGTCAAAATCTATTATCTGAGCTTCAGTAAAGCTTTGAAGGCCCTCTATTTCAAGGATTTTAGGTCTCATTGGGCACCACCTCCCCCATTGCCACTCTCCATGTCGCTAACATCCGCGACGTTAACTTCTGTGACGCTACTTTCCGCGACGCTACCTTCCATGTCGCTAACTTCCGCGACGCTAACTTCCGTGACGTTACTTTCCGTGTCGCTAACTTCCGCGACGCTAACTTCCGTGACGTTACCTTCCGTACCGCCATCCACTTGGTCGCTGTCCTGGCTATTGTCATTGATTATCTCAATAAATGCCTTCATCAATTCATCCGGTATATTAACTCCCATCCTATATCTGTAATAATCACTGAACAGGTCATCAATTTTTCTACCTTCCCTGCTAACTGGGCTTAACACCTGGGTTTCTTCGTTTATCAGTCTCGGGCGTATGTTAATGATTCCAGGATGTAGACTCCTTATTGTTTTTTGCTCATCTACTGTTAGTACACGGTCTGTCAATATTTCCACATCTACCCAAGCATTGGAATCCTTCTCTTCCTCACACCACTTTATTACCTGGCCAATTCCCTCCTCTGCATACCATTTCCTCAAAGGCTTGCCACAGTCTAGGTATACTGTCTCTATTGCGGCTTCTTTCCCCGGCAAGGTATCAACAATAAATACTGCTTTACTGTAGTCAGCCTCCGAAAAGCTGTATGCTAACGGTGATCCGGCATAATACGCAGGGCAAGCTGCGCTACGTATCTGCTGAGGTCTATGGAGATGCCCCAATGCGGCATAATGTGTTTTTTCCGGCAGCGCTGAAGGATTGACAGTCATCGCCCCTCCAACCTGGAGTGTTCTTTCTGAATCAGATGTGCTTCCGCCCATTAAAAAAAGATGAGCAACGACTAAATTCACTGTATCATCCCTGAATTTACAGGAGAGTTCCGAGAAAATCGTCCTGATTTTTTCAGAATAAGCCTTCTGAAGTTGGTCTTCTTCAGCCTTGTCAGTAAGTAATTCTTCTAGCCTTGACTCAGATGGATACGGCATAGTGAGTATAACTGTATTATGATTACAGTTCGGCAAATTAAGTTCCAGCCAACCCGGTCCCGAATCAACCATGCTGATGCCACCAGCATCAATTTTGTATTCCCCCGGGTTACTTGCCGGGTAACCAAGGAGTATTATTCCGTTTTTATATGCCAGCGGGCTTGAGGCGCATAGCCTGTCAGGATTGTCATGATTGCCTGCTATAACAACAACAGCCCTCTTCCCTTTACCGCCAAGCCTGTCCATGGCTTCATAGAATAATTCCTCCGCAGCTGCCGAAGGATTATATGTGTCATAAATGTCACCGGCAACTAGAACAAGATCAATTTCCTTTTCATCTGCCAAATCAACCAGGTAGTCAATAAAGCTACGTTGCTCACTGATTCTGCTGATATTCTCAAGGCTTCTGCCCAGATGCCAGTCAGATGTATGCAAGATTCGCATGTATCCTTGCCCCCTGTATATATCAATATATAGATTATATCACTTATATCTCAAACTCAAAGAAAATAAAATCTATCATTAGCGGTGCTCATAATAATGCAAAAAAAACTTCATGACACCAGTTACCTAATATCATGAAGTTAGTGCTTTTACTTATCCATCTTACTTACATACTTGCGCAAACGTTATTTTAGTACCCTTCTAGCTGTCATATATGTCCTTGAATAAAATCCACTGCTAATAGTGGATATGACAACTCCCTTATAAAGTGATGAAGAGTGAATCATCTTTCCGTTACCAATATAGATACCGACATGGTTGATACGGTTTTTTCCTCCGTTAGTGTCGAAAAACACTAGATCTCCAGGCAAAAGAGCTCCTTTCTTTATGTAAGCTCCGTTCTTTGCCTGGGCTGCAGAATTTCTATTGAGGGAAACATCAAAATTATTATAAACATATTTTACGAATCCCGAACAATCAAATCCCTTTGGGGTAGTTCCTCCCCAAACATATTTAACACCCATGTATTTTTTTGCATAATCGATAATGCTATCTACCGACCGTGAATTACTCCTGGATGTCAAAGCTACTACTTTCTCTGCTGGCTTGTCCTCTACAAGCTTTTCCTCTGCCGGCATGTCCTCTGCTGTCCTTCCCATAAGGCTATCCAGCTTGCCTACTGTTTGTTTTCCTGTAATACCGTCCTTTAGCAGGTCGTACTGGGTTTGCATTTTAAGGACAGCTTCCTTTGTTATTGGGCCATAATAGCCTGTGGGTTTAACAGTCATGAATCCCAATTCATTGAGATCCTTCTGAAGACTGTGTACATCGTCGCCTCTCATACCAACTTTTAATGTTCTGTTTGAGTAGGCAAAAGTCGTTTGCGTGGATAATAAAGCAATCAACAAAAGCGTAAGAACTGATGTCAATAGCTTTTTCTTCTGTAGCATTATGTATCCCCCTCTTTTTATTTGTCTGCGAGGTTAGTTGACTGCCCTTTCACCCCGCTCCTCATAAATTAAGGATTTGACCTTTTTAAGTTTACCATAATACTGGTATTATGGAAACTCGCAAAGATTTACATAGAATAAATTGAAATGTTGGTGCTGGCTATTTCTCAGACTTTTTCTCAGACTTTTTCTTTTCTTCCGACATTATCTTAGTTTGCATAATTTCTATAAGCCTTTCACAAGCCAGCTTATCACAATAGCTTGTTATAGCAAGGCTTAGTGTCATATTTGACAAGGCCTCCATGTCCCACTCGGGATTTATCAGACTGGAGGTGTCCTTTAATGCGTCATCAAGAATTTGAATAAACTTGGTATAGAAGCCTGCATGGTCATTCTCATTAAGTTCCTGACTCAGTAGAAAACCTGTATCCTTTACTGTCAATACCTGCTTCAGCAGGCAGATTTCCGTCAGTCCGGCCAGATGCTCACGGGAATATTTCTTTCCATCGGTTCTTGGCAACAGTCCATCCTTAATATAATTGTTTATCATCGCCGATGTGAGCTGGCCGTCACCTTCGAAGTTTATCAGCTGTCGAAACATATATGAGAGAACTTGATCCTTGTAAAGACCAATATCCGGAAATTCCGACCACTTTACAGGACGTTCCGACGTTAGCTTTTCCTTTAAATTATTGAGCTTCTCCATAATCTGACCCTGCTTGCCGTCATTAGGCTCTTCCATCTGCAGCCTCCTGTTATTCGACGATATTTTCATAGTGATATAGTGTATATACCGCCTTGCTATAACATTTTACTACACACAATGGCTGTTATGCAAATAATCAATTCAGCTGCATGCATATTGACATATTTAATATCACATAATATAATATTCATTATTAGATTACTTTTTTATTAGAGGCGATAAATATGATTGATTCGATTTGTGTATTTGGAGATTCCATAATGAAAGGCGTTATATTCGATGCTATTAAGGGAAAGTATATATTCCTTAAAAGTAGCTTCCTCAACATATTAGGTAAGCGTAACAGCGAAGTTAAGGTGGATAACTATGCTAAATTTGGCTGTACAGTAACTGTAGGAAAAAAACTGATAGAGCGGCATGCGGACAAACTACCCAACTACACATACACCGCCCTGGAATTCGGCGGAAATGACTGTGATTTTGACTGGAAGGCAATTTCAGAAAATCCCGAGGCACTTCACATAGCCAAAACCCCTATCGATGAATTTGAAGTTATCTATTCTGATATCATTGACAGCGTTATCGACACTGGAAGCACGCCGGTTCTTTTTTCACTACCGCCGCTAAATGCTCGCAGATACTTCTCCTGGATTTCCAAAGGTCTGAATTCTGAGAATATCCTGCACTGGCTGGGTGACGAGGAGCATATATACAGGTGGCATGAGATGTACAATATCGCTGTACTGAAGCTTGCCTCAGCAAAAAATGTGATGTTAATTGATATCCGCAGGGCATTTCTTGAGACAAGGAATTATCTTGGACTTTTGTGCGAAGATGGCATTCACCCCAATGAGGCAGGCCATGCTTTGATTTCTGAGGTAATCAGAAAGAGAGTCCCGACGCTTGCATAGTCAATCCGCCAACACAGCCACAGCCACCTTGCTTCGCTCGAAAAAATTCAATCCTAACAATCTGATATGAAATGCTCTATTCAGGTTTATATACTACTAGCTCTCTATCGCCTAGTCTGTCCTTATCGATTAGTTTTTCATAGCTCTCGGGGATGGATACAGTATTCGGATCTCCATCGCTTACAAATTCATTGCTACGCTTCATATTATCCAACCACCATGCAAGATCCTGATCAACAGGTATAATCCCTGTAGACCTTACTCTGCGGGTTGACGAAGGATTAAATTTAGAGTTGAATGGAGATTGGGCTGGCTCCGCTCCGACCTCCATTATTGCCTTGTTATCGTATGACACGCCCTCATATTCGCCCTTTATTACATACTGGGTAAGCTCCTTTGACGGAGCACCATATGGAAGAGAAAAGGAGGTGAAGGTGTAGCCGGGAACCAACTCATACATTTTCTTCTGGTTACCGCCTAATTCCTTTTGAATAATTGCAGCAGACTTGGCATCTTTTTTTAGATTGATGTGAGAATATGTGTGGTTCCCCACTTCAAATCCCATGTTTATAAGGTACTCAAGGCGTTGCTCCAGTGTACCTGCTCCTGAAAAGGTTTTGTTTCCCAAGTTTACATAAAATGTACCCTTCACACCGAAATCAGGATGTGTCTTATTGAACCTTTCAATAACACCTGCAGCGGAACGAGGATTCACCTTTAGCTCTCCGTTCTCTTCAATGAGATTAAACTGGCCAGAGGTACCGTCATCAAATGTAAATACCATTGGAATACAGCCTGCCGGTGTATCAATATTTCCGTTTATATAATCATTAAGGCTTATTAGCCTGTAGCCCGATTCATAAAGTGTCTCAAGTAGCTCTTCAAAAGCATCAAAGGTCGTTGTAAAATCCTTATCGCCTTTTTCGTATTTTTCAATAAAGTTGTGGAACATCACTACCATGATTCTACCTGCTTCATTAGGCTTGACAACATTCAGGTCAATAGGCTCCGGCGTTGTTCCTTCCTCATTCTCCTGCCCCTGGCCGTTCTTATCGCCAGCATTTTCATTCTCGCCGTCCATGCCACCCTTGTTATCGCCTAGGTCTTCATTACTATTTTCGCCGCCATTCTCAGGCTGCAATGCTGTGTCCGGATTGCCTAAGCCTTGGTCCTCCGACTGGGTGCCCTGCTGTATATCATTTTCATTATGATTTTTATCCCTTGCACAGCCACTGAGCAGAAGCCCAATAACTAGAATAATAGCTGCTATTTTTGCCGAAAGTCCATTTCTCATGTTCATTTTGCTCCCCATTTCTTTAGTAAATATGTTCTCATGTTTTTTCGTACATAATGCGTACATAATGCTTTATTGTTTGCATAAATAGACTTGATAATCCCGAAAAATGTTCCAAAAATATATGCTAATTAGTCACAGTAAAAAATGCTTCAATGTATTTCTTTTGCTTGTCAATATTATCAATAAAATCATCGCCAAGTATTGTTTTGAAAGTATTCGGCAGCAAGGCAACCATAATGGAAACGGAAAATATCTGCATTATCCTTTCCCTAATAGCTGATTCATCTGCCTCCATAGCCTGTTCAGTCTGGGACACCAATCCTCTTATGAACTCAGTTATTTGTTGTACAATTGCAACCTCGTAATTATTGTTATTAATTGGCTCGTGGAGCATTGCCTTAATAATGCCGGGATACATTAGTGAGCCTTGAAGAAAATAGAACATTACGTTTTTCAAAATATCGTCAGTACTACTTCCCGCCTGAGCAAATATTCCTGATGTATCTGAAAACATGTGATCCAAAGCCGATTGCAGAGTTTCTTCGATTAGCCTCTGCTTACTGCTGAAATAATAGTTAATCGCAGCAATATTAACGTTGGCCTCACGAGCTATAGTCCTTGTGGTAAGTCCATGGACGCCTTCTTTTTCGATCAGGCCAAGGGTCGTAGCTATAATCCTATCCCTGACCGACATCTCCTCCATATTAGGAGTTGACATAACGTGACTTTGAATATCCATATAACACTCTCCTCGACTTTGTTTTAAACATATGTTTAAATTACCATAATACAAGGAAAAGGTCAAGGAGGTTATATGGATATATCAAGAGGGTAGATTGTCTCTTTATTTCACTTTAGGTTTTCGTCAATCCAATCAAACATACGCTGGGTGGCAATGCCGCCTGCACCTACCTGGCAATGTTCGGAAGCTGAATCCTCTTCAGTGAAGAGCATATAGTCCTTTTCGCACTCAAGCATATTATAAAGCATCTTTGATTGGCCCTCGCCCCACACCTCGGAGCTTCCATCCATTATTAGCATTTTGCAGCGAATTTCATCTATTATATCAGTATTGTCGAATTTACTTGCATTGTCCAAAAACTCCACCGGCGTATCAGCTCCAAACACCCACATTCCGTGGTACATACCCCACCTTATACCCACATCATACTCTGCTATCTCTTCCATTTTTTTGTTCAATTCCTCCGGGTCCTCCTCATACAAATTCATAAGCTCATCCGTAAGATAATCTGATACAATACCATATATATTATAGTAACCAGGATTCAATATACAAAGCTTCAGCCTTGGCTCATAGGCAGCAGCGCGCACTGCAAAACCGCCTCCCATACTAATACCCATCAGCATTATGTTATCTTCATCTACCTCTGGAATCGTAATGGCATAATCAACTACCGCAGAAACAACCTTTTCCCAGTCAGGCTGCAGTGGGATATTCTGTTGACGAATGGTCAATCCCTGTCCTGGCCCTTCAAACAGCAGACAGTGGTAGCCTCTTTTTATTGCTTCCTCAGCCACATACTTAGTGCTCTCAATGGGAGCATCATAGCCCTGATGTACAATCAGAATCGGGGCTTTGAAGCTGACATCTGTACCGGAAGTCCCCAGTCCTCCTGTAGTCGAGGCCGCATCTGTTCTAAAAAAGTAGCCCTTGATTTTGGTGTCCTCATAGGGTATCCAAACCTCAGAAACAGGCGCAGAAAGCAGTTCAAGCCCTTTCATGAAATACTCACCTCCCTTTTTATAGGCTTCAAGTATTCTTTTATCATCAGGGTTGGTATGTAGTAGGACCTCAGCGGTTAGATAGTAGCTCGACGCTCTGAGATATGTCTCCCCTGCACTGATGTCATGACCATTTTCTAGACAGTCATCTCCTATAGCTCTAACTCTCTCAGCTGTCTTGTACCATTCCCGGTACCAGCTCAATTCGCTTGTATGGCGTACTCTTGCCATAGTGTCCAATATCTCGTTGATGTTGCCCATTCGGTGCCATACTCCATCCAAAGCAAATTTTGCCCGGGTATCCATAAGCCAGTTATCTGAGAAGGTGTATTTAGGACTGTTTTCATTACTTTTATCAATGCTTGAATTGCTGAAGATGTTTCTGCTGGCGCTGCTATCAGCATTGGTGTCTGCATTGGTGTCTGCATTGCTGTCTGCATTGCTGTCTGTATTGCTGTCTGTATTGCTGTCTGTATTGCTGTCTGTATTGCTGTCTGTATTGCTG
>CAZEIH010000015.1:45019-48877 GCA_964512095.1 uncultured Oscillospiraceae bacterium | reverse complement strand
TCTGCATTGGTGTTACTGCCTGCAATATCCGCATTTTGCCCATCTGTAAAATTCAACGAAGCTACTGCATCAGAGTTTTTTCTGCCCTCTATTTCATTTGAAACCAGCATGAGAGTTGTGCCTATACATACTATTGCAACCATTATATAACCGAACCATGCAGGAATTCCTGAACTAATTCTCTTTGTTTTTTTATTATTCATCATAATACATCACCTTTCATAAAATAATGTCTATTTTCTATAATCACTTTAGGCTCACCAGACCGTGAGCATATTCGTCTATATCGTTCCACACATCAGTAGAAAAAAAGCACTTCTACGAAGTTAAATTGTACTTTTTTGCCCTGAACAACGACCTCATTAGGCTTGGAAAAACCGCCACAGGCTTAAGGTTTTGTGATAGCAGGTGCGTGATACTCTGGTAGCATAGCTCCAATCCCGGCTTCAATGGCGCAAATATTGAGAAACACAATATAATCAGAAATCCCGTCAAAGTATCCCACGTCTTGAAGACCGGGCTGATGTATTCGCCCCCTAGGATATAGGCTACAGGCCCTTTGCCAACGTGTATGCCTGTTTGTCTCAACAGATAAACAATAATTCCTGTTATTCCAAAGGCAAATATGAAGAACACTACGGCCAGAAGGAAAATCTCAAGGAATATGACTAAGAAGCAGTGGATTCGTTTGAAGCCTATTGCCCGCATCGTCCCAAACTCCTTCATTCTTGCTGTAAGGTTCATCCTCACCACAGACCTGATGCCAACTGCAATCACAAATAATATAAATACTATGAATAGGGTAAACAGACTTTTTATGTAGCCTGCAATCACTAGATAAAACTGGCCTGAGTATTCGATAGGCTCAGCCCTTAACAAACCTGTCCCTTCCAAAATGTAGGCATCCAGTGCATCAGCAAACTTTTCTGAATCTTCTGGATTATTGAGGTATATACGCAGTGAATGAAAATATTCAGGCTCTTGATCGTATAACTCAAGAAAATCCGTATCATTCAAATAGATATACACACTGTCATACTCTGAGCTGCTTTCATATATACCTGTCACTTGGTATTCTAAAGAATTAACATAACCACTTGCTGTATTGCTGTCTATAGTAATCCAGTCACCAAGCTGTATCCTGCTTTGATTTGCTGTCTCATCGCTAATACACACACCATACTTATGTCCTAAGGGAAGCCGGCCCTTAAGCATTCTAACCACTTGGTTCTTAACAAGAAATTCAGCCTCATTCCGGTCCAGCCCGACAATAATACTATAAGTAGCATAATTGCCAGTGTCCAGCAATCCATCTCCCTTTAGCGCCTTATAGTATTCGGATATTTCATCTGCATGGCTCTTTAGATAGGTGTCAAGTCTCTTAATTTCCTCAAGGTTTTTCTTATCATTTTCCCTCTCATACATTGAAAAATGCAGTCTACTTGGGTCACTGACGTCATACTCATTGATATTATCCCAGGCAACCACTACATCTCCTGATTGAAATGTTCGGTATTGATCAAGGACCTGTGAAGCCATTCCGTTTCCCAGTGTAAAGCTAAGCAATAGCAATATACAGGAAATTGTCAGTGTAAGCCCTATGAGCAATGTCCTTCTTCTGTTTTGAATAATATTTCTTATAGCTGTTTTAATAAAAATCCCCATACCAATACCCCCTAAAGCCTTCTAATTGCTTCTGCCGGTGCAACAGAGCACGCCCTGAATACAGGCAGAAATGATGCTATTGTCGAAAACGCAAGGATTACAGCCAGTGTGGATGCAAAAATTACAGGATCAAAGTCAAGTCTCAGTGTCTCTCCCAAGATGTAGCTGAGAAATGGTATTGGTGTCTTTATATTAAAGACCCTACTACAAGCCACCATTCCTGTGCAAAGCAGTATGCCAAGAGTTGAGGAAGCAAGGCTTACCCCTAATATCTCCGACATGAAAATTGTTACTACCTGCTTCCTATTGAATCCAACAGCCCTGAGAGTACCAATCTCTACATACCGCTCGGCACCAGTCATATACACAAGGTTGATGATAAGAATACTGACCACTATCATTAGGACTACAGATAGTATATTCACAGCAATAAACATAATATCTCCTGTTGCCTTATAGTTCTCTCCCATTTCAATAAAGGTTGAGAGCATTATGCCGTCCTTATCAGTCTCCTTCTCTTCAAAGGATATACTACTTACAATAATATCCTCACTGGTAAGCTTATCATCAGCAGTCACAATATGGTCTATGCCCTGCTGCCCCATTCTTGTAGCCAATGCTTCCACCGTGTTTTTAGCAAAAGCTTTATCAGGCAGGTAAAGTATTATGTCTGTAGTCTCATCCTCCATATAGGCTGCCAGCTCCCTGACCACATCAGCAGATGTATAGCTAGCATTAAAGCTAAACAGTGAAAGCATTACAAAATTCCCGATACCGACTATTTTAAGATTACACTCCTCATTAAGACCGTATCTGTTTTTTGTAGTCACGCTAACATAATCACCAACACCAAGTCCAAGTGAGGATGCCTGCTCTTGGGTCAAGAGAATCTCTTGGCCTTTGCTATTGTCAAGATAGCGCCCCTCACTAAGGAGGAATGCATTCTTATAAACCTCCATGTCCACAGGCAAGCCTAATAGCATAGTCTCTTGGTTTATATCACTATTTTGAAGCTTTGCTTTCCTTCGCACCAACTCCACGGCTTTAGCATCTGGGAACTGTTGAGAGACGATAGCCTTTATTTCTCGGGAGCTTTCTCCATCAATGGGCTTGAGGGTATCCCATTTACCTGAATACTGGGCTGCCATATCACCCTCGCGGCTACCTTCTGAGCGTATTTGCACATGACCACAGAGCCCGTTAGTCAGTACATTTTCAACCTTACTTCTTGCAGTGAGGACAAAAGTATTTGAAAGTATCAGGATGAAGGTTGCAGAAAGTATGAAAAAACCAAGCGTTACTGTTCTGCGTATGTTGCCAGATGCATTCCGAAAGGATAGACGAAAATATTTCATAACGCATTCTCCCTTCCCATTCCATCCTCCATATAAAACACCCTACTTGCCCTGTCGATAACCTTGCTATCATGGCTTGAAAATACAAAGGTGGTTGATCTTTGTCGGCTCATTTCGTGCATGAGCTCAATTATTTCTATACCTGTCTGAGAATCAAGGTTGGCAGTGGGTTCATCTGCCAGAACTATCTTTGGCCTTGTCACGAGGGCTCTTGCGATAGCCACTCTCTGCTGCTGCCCTCCTGACAGCTCATAGGGTTTCTGGTTGATTTGTTTTGTAAGACCCACCTTTTCAATGAACTCATTGATTCGGTTTCTTTTTTCCTTTGGGCGGATATCATTGCGAATCAGCAGCGGAAGCTCTATATTTTCATAGACATTCAATACTGATATCAAATTGAAGGATTGAAAAATGAACCCAATGTGATGCAGCCTAATGCTGTTGAGTTCAGCGTCGCTGTAACTGCTTACCTCCATATCCTCAAGCCACACTTTGCCCTCCGTGGCATGGTCAAGACATCCTATGATATTAAGCAGCGTAGATTTTCCACTGCCGGATGGTCCTGCCAGTACAAAGAATTCACCCTTATTTATCTCAAGGTCAATCCCTCTCAAAGCATGAACCTCCGTGTTGCCTAGCGGATAGATCTTTTTAAGTCCTTTAGCGCTCACAGATCTCATAATTACACTCCCCCTTTGGTAAACTTTTTTGGTAAACTGCTCCGTCAAGCCTTTCTGGTAAGCTTTTCTGGTAAGCTTTTCTGGTAAGCTTTTCTGGTAAGCCTTTCTGGTAAGCCTTTCTGGTAAGCCTTTCTGGTAAGCCTTTCTGGTAAGCCTTT
>CAZEIH010000015.1:17824-44919 GCA_964512095.1 uncultured Oscillospiraceae bacterium | reverse complement strand
CTGGTGAGCTTCTCTTTCAGGCTTTCCTGTCAAACCCATGTATTAATCTTGTGTATCAAACCTTCGTATTAATCCTTTGTATTAAACATTTGTTTTAATCACACGTTCATTGTAAAGGAAAATATTTTATATGTCAATTGTTAAATTAATTATTTATACTATTTTTCAGAAATTTACTAGATGGGTTATTACCACGACTTTGAATCATAGCACAAAAAAAGAAAGCCCCCCTTTGGGTAACCCTCTTATTATTTGATTGATTCTGTTATATGACCGGTGTAACAGTTTTTCGTTATTGATAATATGATCATTTGCATATTACAGACTACTATTTCAAGCCTCAGCTTAGCATTTCAACAATTCTCCGTTATAAAATAGATATAAATATCGTTCATTTACTCTTTTACCCGTTATCCTTTCCAATGCTTTGGTATAATAGTCAATCTGGACCTTGTACCTCTGCCTTATAAACTCAGAGCCCTCGGGCGGTACAAAGTCAGTTTTGTAATCCAGTAGCAAAAGGCCTTCATTAGTCTCGAACCAACAGTCAATAACGCCTTGGAGTAGCATAGTTTCCTTGTCAAACATGTCTTCCTTTGACAAGTCTTCATTTGGCAAACTTTCCTTTGACGCATCTTTATTTGCCATACCGCCATATACCTCACTACTTTTGATTTCAATGTTGAAGGCAGTCTCCCTGTGTATAGACTCGTGCATGGTTAGCATAAGCTTTCCGACTGAAGTAGTGAAAAATGTAGCAATTGCTTTAAGCCTAACCGATTCCGCCTCAGCCTGTGTCAGCAGCTCCTTGTCCTTCATGGAGATTAGCTGTGAACGAATCTCCTGTAGCATATCCATATCACTGCTAATCTCACTTAGCTTTCCTAGATCCAAGTGTTGCATGACAAAATGCATGACAGTACCCTTATGAGCAGCACTCAAGCCCCTTTCAGGCTCCATAAACAAAGGTCTTTCAATCATTGGCTGTATGAAGGGAGTAGCTGATTCATTAAGCTCCTCCTGCATAAATTTGCGTTTTAGTTCAGTCACCGACACCTTAGCCGGTATAGATGAAAGAAATTCATATGGGTACTCCCATTCAAGAGCTTTCAGGAAGGTTCCAACCTCCTGCTTCTGTTCCTCCAACTCATCTGTCCTATCAGCGTCCAACCAATCTCGGATACTAAATTCAGCTTCCGGGATGTCAGTGTTAACAGAAGACACTCCTGTACCCCAAAGCCTTACTTCCAGTTTCGTTTTTTCATCCTCTATAATACTATTGCCAACGCCAGCTACATGCCTAATGACATTAGCAGAGCTATGCCTTGCAACTGCAGCACCAATCCAGTCTAGATAACTCGAAGCCTGCATCATGTTATAGGTCGGCAGCTTATCCCCCGTCTCTGATGCATTTGAGCACCACATAGTACATTGCCTCTCAATATTTCTTACACAGCCTGTGATAATCAGCTTTTCCCTGGCCCTTGTAAAAGCAACATAGAGTATTCGCATTTCCTCAGAAAGCGTCTCAAGTCTAAGCTTTTGCCTAATTGCCATTTTAGGGAGAGATGGTGTTATTGTGCGTTTTTTTAAATCAACTATATCTGGCCCCAAGCCCAAATCTTGATGCAGGAGTATAGAAGCGTTCAGATCCTGTATGTTAAATTTCTTACCACAGCCCGCTACTATTACAACGGGAAATTCAAGACCCTTGCTCTTATGTATACTCATAATTCTAACAACATTATCATTCTCTCCAAGAATTTTCGCACTGCCCATATCGCCGCCACCGCTTCTGAGCCTGTTTATGAAGTTGATAAAATTGAATAGTCCCCTGTAACTCGTTTCCTCGTACTGCCTCGCCCTTTCAAAAAGTATGCGGAGGTTTGCCTGGCGTTCGACTCCACCGGGTAGTATTCCGGCATAGCTATAATAGCCGGTCTCTATGAGCAACTGCCAAACAAGCTCATCTGTCGATGTGTATTGGGCTATGTCTCTCCAATTCTGAAGGTCTGCAACAAACTTTCTCGTCTTCTTCACGAAGGCTTCAGCATATTGGTTCTCCCTTAGTTCAGCTTCGCTCAGGTTAATCAGCTTCATCATGGCCTCATAAATAGAAACTGAACGGTCTGTTAGCCTGATATCAGCAAGCTCGTCTGTACTAAAGCCTCCTATTGGCGAACGAAGAACTGCAAGCATCGGTATATCCTGCAAGGGATTGTCTATTATTTGAAGGAGGGAAAGCGTCGTTTCCACTTCAACCGTCCTGAAGTAGCCAAGCCCCGCATCCGCATAGGATGGAATTCCCATTAGGGCCAGTTCGTCTGAAAAAACATCTGCCCAATTTTTGGTAGTTCTCATAAGTATAACTATATCTCTATATTCTGCTGGTCTGTATTTACCTAGCTTTTTATCATATACATTGAAGCCGTCCTGCTTGTATGTAATAAGCTCTTTTATCCTCTTGCCCACCAACCGGGCTTCGTATTGTATATTGTCAAGATACTCTTCATCTAAGCTGTCTGCATCATCATCCCCAGTGGCTGTTATTGCACCGGTGCCTCTGGCTGCGGTATTCCCATCAGCTGTTATTGCACCGGCACCTCTGGCTGCGGTACTATCTTCTCCAGTCTCCAAGCCCAACCCAGCTACTATGGGACCAAATTCCCCAATCCCACCTGAATCATTTAGGGTAGATTGTGTATCAGTAAAGGAGGGTAGATTAATTTCACACTCTTTGGCTGTCAGATCCAGAACGTGTAGTTCAATAGCTCCTCCAACACTACAATTCTCCTGAGGTTCAGGAAATATTGCTCCCGGATTCAAATACTCGCTTTCAGTATAATCAAGCTCTCCTACATCAAAGGACATTATCTGCTTAAATATAAAATTAACAGCATTGATAACCTCAGGCCTACTTCTAAAATTCTTATATAGTTTTATTACTCTATTGTCAAATCCATGCTCACGGTGGTAAGAGTTATATTTGTCCATAAACAGCTCCGGTCTGGCCTGACGGAATCTGTATATACTCTGTTTCACATCCCCCACCATAAAAATGTTATATATGTCATCCTGGTTACCCGAAACTGTCTCAAGGATTAATTCCTGTATAAGATTGCTGTCCTGGTATTCATCTACCAAAATTTCTTCATAGCGTTCTCTAATCTCTTTTGCTGCACTTGTCGGCCGTTTGTCCTTCAGTAGCACCTTCAGGCAATAATGCTCCAAATCGTTAAAATCCAGAAGTCCTTTATCCCTCTTCTTTTGATGGTAAATGGAATCATATCTCAAAACCATCTCGGATAGACATTTTAGCAGCGGATAAAGCTTACTTAGATCTTCTGCTATGTTGGCTGATGAGGAATCAAAACCATTGGAATAAAGCTTCTTTATATGCTCCTTCATCGCGTTTCTGGCAGCCTTAACCTCATCCTGTACAGCTATATCAACGTCTTTGCCGCATCTTGGCAGTCTTGAGGGCTTAAAGGATGAAAAGGCATCACTTAGCTTGTCCCAAGCATCGTTGAAACTCAGTGATGTCTTTTGTGTATCCTCTGATTGGGTTCCTGGCTCATTCATTGACTCCTCGGCCCTTGATAAAACCTCCTGACATAATGATAGTAGGTTTTTGATCTTCATCATATCCTCATCAAGGACACCACAATAGGGCTCTAGTCCCTCCCCATGGCTTGCTAGCGCCACTGCTCTATCTAGCAGAGCAATAAGGCCTTGCAGGTCGGCAGTTGCGCTTTTGAGCAGCACACACACCCATGGGTTGCTGCTCAAGCAGGCAGAAACACCCGTGCCATAATCTTCTACCTGTTTTGCAAGCCAATCCTCGGGCCATGGGTGACTGCTGATGAAGCGGTGCAGTGCCATAACTATATTGCGAAGCGAGCTGTCGTCCCGTCCACCGCCATAGCTGTCCACCAATTGGAAAAACGCACCATCCTTTTCCTCATTCTCATACTTTTCCTCAAACAGCTGCTCCAAAGCATCAAGCCTCATAAGAGTAGCCTCTGTTTCGTCTGCAATACGAAATAGGGGGTCCAAATCCAGTGAATGAAAGTTACTTCTCACTACTTCAAGGCAGAAGGAATGAAGCGTCATTATACTAGCTCGATCCAGTAACGCCATCTGCTTTTGCAGATTTGCAGAGGAGGGCTCGGCTTCAAGGGCATCTGCCAGAGCGTTGCCAATCCTTTCACGCATCTCTGTTGCAGCAGCGTTAGTAAATGTAACAACAAGAAGTCTGTCAACATCCACAGAACTTTCACTGTCAGTTATTTTTCTAATAATCCTCTCCACGAGAACAGCTGTCTTTCCCGCACCTGCAGCTGCTGCAACAAGTAGGTTGCAGCCCCTTTCAGTTATCGCATTTAGCTGCTCATCTGTCCATTTGTTTGCCATTTCCACTATTCCCCTTCACAGGTTCCCATATCTATCTATGTCTTCAGATGACGCTGACCTCTATAGGTCGGTTAACTTCCTTGGCCATATGGAGTTCAGTCTCCATCTAACTCCTTGAGCGAAGTAAATTGTCTAACTTTTCTGGCTATCTAAGAGGCTCCACTCTCATCGCCGTTTCTTTTGCTTTCACTAGTGCCCATCATCGCCCACAATTCTGAATCATCCATTTCTGCAAGTATACGATAACGATTATCCTTCATAGTTGTATCAAATTGGCAAACCGGGCGATATTCACAATAAGTACAAGCTGTGTTCGCTTTTTTCTTGTAAGGATTGAGCTTAACATTCCCATCCAATATTCCACTCCCAATAGATGTCAGAAGCTTTCTGACATGGCCCCTTAACACCTTAAACTGTTCCATTGTCGCTGCTGAGGATCTGCCAAGGGAGCCATCCTTATTTATTCTGGCAGGTATTATCAATGAATCGCCGGAAATTTCCTTGTCCATTTCCCGAATCAGCTTTACATCCGCTAGGACAAGCCCTTTCATCCTTAATTCCTTCATAATTGCCCTTTCAATTTCCTCATCTGTGCTGTTCCTATTGCACCTAATAAGCGGGTCATTCAGCCTGAAATACAATACCCCACCGGGCAAAACATTGCCGTAAGAAGGATACAATTTACCCGAAGCATCTGGGTTGTCCGGATTGTCCGGGTTGCTCAGGCTATCCGAGGCATCCGGCCCATCCGAGCTATCTGAACAATCCAAGTTATCCAGGCTATCCGAGGCATCCGGCCCATTCGAACCTGTTTTATCAGTTGTGCCTATCTCGTATTGTTCACCATTTTCTCTAACACAAGAGACAACTTCAGATTTGTCCTCTTCCTCCCCCATACCAAGTACAGCATCCAGATATGTCACTAGCTGTAGTTGTAAACCATAATAAACGTCACCAAGCTTTAAGGCCCGGTTTCCCGACTTGTAATCAATTATCCTCAAATACGTGCCATCCTCATTTTTTAGAGAGTCGATTCTGTCAATCCTACCTGTCATTTTAACAAACTTACCCGATGGCAATTCTAAAGTAATGGGAGGATATCTACCATTTTCGCCGAATTCCACCTCGTACCCCGCAGGTTCAAAACTGCTGGCTGAAATATGCCTACTAATGAGCATAAGAGCTTTAACAACAGTGTTTTTAAGTCTTTCTGAAAGGTAAATATACCTCTTGCTGCTTCCAAGTATACTTCTTCCTTGTGAAAGCATATGACGTTCTACTAGTCTGGCTACCTCTTTTGAACACCACTGTCTGTCCAACTCCCGCCAGCTCATATTTTTCTTAACCAGCGACCTTGAGAATTCATCAATAATATTATGCATAAATGTTCCAGCATCAACAGGATCAAAGCTGAATACACGGCGTTCTCTGGCTTTTAGCCCATATTTTACATAAAAAGAAAATGGGCAAGATGCATATGCTTCCATTCGCGATATGCTTGTAAAGATAGGCTTACCATAGAGCTTTTCCGCCCTGTCCCCAGTTAAATCCTGGGCTTGATTTGTATAGTTCAATCCCTCTATAATTGTTTCACATTTCCCCTTCCATTCCGCTCTGCCTTTGAACCATTTATATATCTCTCTCCAGCCCTCATGTATGCGCTCTCCATCAAATTGTCTGCGTAGCTGTGAGACCATTTCATCGAATACCGGTTCTGGCGCCGAAGGCCGGGATAATCCGGATCCAGATCCAATTACTGTGCTTTGTTCACTAACCGTAGGAACTATCCTTTTCACCTCAGATATCACTCGTGAAGGCCTTAGTGCCTTTCCGTCCCTGTCTGCTGCAGGATAACTCATCCAAAGATACCTCGAGGGTGTCGCCAGTGCCATGTAGACCATGAATCTTTCCTCAAGGCTACGGCTTTTTGTATTGCCTGCCAGCTCCAGCCCTAGTTGATCAAGGCTGTCTCTATCCATGTCAGAAAGGATTCCCTCGTCACCTTTGCCGCCGGGAAGCACACCTTCATTGACACCCAGAATATAAAGAGCTTTTATGTCATGACTTCTAGATCTTTCAATACTACCAACAAGTACCTGATCCAAGGCCGGCGGAATGAGACTCATCTTATGTCCGGCAAATCCCGCCGATAATATCTCTAAAAAGCGCTCAGTACCTAATCTCTCTTCGCCAAGCACTTCAACAATCTGTGAGAAAACGCCCATTACAATATTCCATACCTGGCGGTACTCATTTGCCTTATCCAGAAGTCCTTCATCGGCAAATCTATTGGAAAGCTCCTCTACTCTTTCAGCTACTCCTGTATCGCATAACAAATCATATAAAGCTGTACAAAACTCTACTGCAGAAGTGCCCCCCTTTGTTTTTTGCCTAAAGGCTACCAAAGGTTCTACAAGCTCTCCCCTGACAGCATTAATCCTGGCCACCAATTCGGTCTGTTGCTCAGAAGGCTCCTTGTGCCAATCACGATTATCAACAGGGTAATCCCAGTTACTATCCCTCATCCATACATTGCCCCTGATACCATTTGCAAGAACATAATTCTCCAGTATGTCCAGCTCACTCCTGTCGACGGATAAAAGCCCGGTTTTAGCATATCTGAACACTGCCTCATAGGACCAACTGCTTGAGAAAATTTCAAGGGCAGATAAAGTTAACACAATAAGGGGGTGTCCATCTATGTCACGCTTACCATCAAGAAAGAAGGGTATGCCAAAGCGTTTGAAAACACTTTTAACAATGCCGCTGTAGCTATCAGGGTTTCTCATAGTAACAGCAATATCTCTGTATCTGTAACCACATTCTCTACATAGCCTGATTATATCTCTTGCCGTATCCTCTACCTCCGAGTATGGATTGGCAGAGGTCATTATACAAATATCATTTGACAACTTAGTGTATTTCTCATAGGGGTATTTATAGAAGTTTTGTTCCAGATGTCCTAATGCCTCCGAATCCTTGAATCTAATCGACCTTTTACCAAAACCTCTAAGGCCATTTACACCCTTCGTGCCTGACCTCTCGCTACTCTCTGGATCTGCTTTCCCGCTACTCTCTGCATCTGCTTTCTCGCTACTCTCTGCATCCGCTTTCCCGCTACTCTCCGCATCTGCTTTCCCGCTACTAACCGAGCCTGTTATCTCCTTACACTCCGTTCCTCGCACAATCCCCGAATCCTTCATCCACTCCAAGCCCTCCATGCTGCTGAGCTTTACAGGCTTCTCAATGCTTATTCCCTCTTCTACAGCCAACCTCAATAGCTTAACAGCTGTGTTTCTGACAGGTCCAAAAACCATAGGAGCATTATCCCCGGGATCATTTGACAGGCAATCTGTGCATAGGCAGACTGTGACACGGGCCGCCTTTTTAAGGAGCTTTATTATGACTTTGTATTCTTGGGGTGTAAAGCCTGAAAATTCGTCAATCCATATCTCTGCGCCATCATATTGATTCGACTCATCGAGCTTTTTATAAAGCTCCATTAAATCATCATCGGCATCAAGGTAGTTTTTGTGTAACATATTCTCAAACTCAGAGTATACCAAAGACAGGTCTCGAAGCTTATCCTTGAGCGGCAAGCCGTCCTGCAGCTGGTCTGTTGTCACAGCCAGTTCCTCTGGTGTGATATCATATCGTTTGAATTCAGTTATGGCATCAGATAAGGTCTCAGTGAAGCCCTTTCTAAGAGCTGCTCGTGAGAAGACCTTCAGTTCACCACCGAGCTTGTCCAATATTCGAAAAAGCAGCATACTCTTCCCTGAAGAATCCAGATGGCGGCGGGTTATTCCCCCGACCTCGCTAAAAACCCTGAATGCCAGTCTTCTAAAGCTCAGCACCTCAGCTCTACATATACCCATCGCCCCCGACAATCTCGCCAGGTTTTTTTCCGCCTGAAGTGAAAACTGCTCCGGCACAATCAGCAGTATAGGCTTCTGCCCAGCAGTATGTGCATTACAGGCAATAGAATTATCTACTTTGTTGCCAGTAGCATTATTGACGCCACTGTTAGCTCTGTCAACTCTACCACCATTTATGATGTTTTTGATCTCGTTAAAGCAGTAGCTTGTCTTTCCACTACCAGCCCTGCCATAAACTATCCTAAGCCCCATATATGCCTCCACCTGGAATAAATTTTCACGTCTTCGACAAAATACGGTTTAATTTTGCCATACATAAAGCCTGTTATAAGCATATGTTCACTAGGAAAATTTTCGTCCTCGCCATCTTATTTCTTCCGTCCAAACTCATTCGCCGAAGTAGTCAAGCCACTCAACAGCTTCAAAGCCGCTTTCTCGCAGTATGCTATCACAGTGCCCTGTGTGGTATTGGATATGCCTAAGAAGCATAAATACAATGTCCATATTGTTTATCTTATCATATACAACAGATGCTGACCCAAACCAAGCATCATCCTTTCCTTCAAAGAATGCCTCACTCATAACGGCGATCTCATTAGCATATCCTTTCAGCTCTTCCCTAGACAGACTATCTACAGGATCACTCTCCAGCTCAGGATATAATACCTTCCCTTCAAAGGGCTCAACGAACTGTTCATTACTCTGCCTCATCCAGTAATTCACACCGGTCAGCGCATGCAGAATCTGCTGCCAGAACACATAACCTCCACGCTTTTTATCCCACAGCTCATCAGGGCATTTATCAATCAATTCCTGTAGCATTCTATAGGATAGATCGAAATGTGTCCTAGCCGCATCCATAATACCTCTTGCCATTTGTACACCCTCCTTTATGAATCACAAGATTACAAAATACAGACTTTTACAACTGCTGAGCCTATGTCAAATTATTTCACGTCACCGCCATGAAACATGCATTCATATATTTTCTTACTGCCATTATATATCTCTTCGAAGCCATGGTACCAATTAAAATCACCCTGAACACTGCATTTATACAAATACTCACCGTTACGGTATTCCGCCGGTCCCCTATAAGGTTTGTCAAAAGGCACCTTGGCCAGTGCTTCCTTCAGGAAATCTCCGGAAAATCCTTCGCCAATGACCCTTCCGCAGTAGTTCATCACCCAGAAGGGCTGTCCGTCTTTCCAAATGGCCTCTTCTCCTGCAAATTTTTCTCCGCCCACATAAGTATCAATATAAAGCAAATCCCCCTCAGTATACTGCAGGTCGTGTGAAGCAGGCCTGGAAGGTGCCGATTCTGGTCCTTTCCCAGCATAGGTCGCTTTTTTTGCCCTTAACAAAAATTCAATAACAGTCTTCATTCATTCATCTCCCATATAATCATTATCGAACTTGTGTTCTATTTTACCACAATGTGGTTATCAGCACAACTGCACCATACACAGACATTTCTATTCGGGAAGCATCAGTAGAATTACTTTACGACCTGCTCCTCACCGCATTATCAATGAGTCCGGCCAACCCCTTTGCCGATACAGTGTTCATGTGAATGCCATCGACAGTGACAGCAAGGCCTCTCCTTTTACTTATATCATCAGTGAATGGCAGGTATGTTGTTAAAATCGCCAGAATCACAGGCTCCAGCACATTTTTCGAAAAAAAACACGAGCCAGTATTACGCTGCCTTCTTTTAATCTCTCCCTGTAAACCCATGATATCTATATATGTAAATGAAAATTGATCGCAAAGCCCCATGATAACCTCGTTATACGCAACAGCCTTCTGATTTAGCTCGTATATATCTGTTTCCATCAGCGGTATTCCGAATATTATGACCTCCTTGCCGGCCTGTTTCAGCACCTGCAGAAGGCTTTCATAACGCTCTTTGAATTCAGCTTCATCCAGGCATGGCACACTTCCTCGTAGGAAAAGCCGTTTAACTATCCTTGTCCATAAACTGGAATAATTCTTAAGATAGGGATGCAATACATCGTTAGTGCCGATGCCAATAATTATTGTCCTACAAGCGCTGTACTTAGAATCTTCAATAGCTTGTAAAAGCCTTTTTGACATACCAATCAAGGTATCACCGCCAAGGCCAGAGTTCCTGTACTGTTTTCGCATTTTGACATAATTAAGATAGGTTGCTCCAGGTCTGCCATCTGTTATACTATCTCCGAAACACAAAATCATAGTTAACTGCCTCTCATTAGTTTTTATACATATATAACGTATCTATTTGGAAAAATATTTACTCAATTACTCGTTTATCCATGTCTTCAGAAGACGCTTACCTCTATAGTTCTGTCTCCACCTAATTCCCTGAGTGAAGCGAATTGATCATGTATCAATAATAGAATCATAATGGGAAACATCTCCCCATTTCACTGCCTTCCAGCTATTACTGCTGCCCTCGATTATGCTTAGGCTGGTGGGGTGTATAAACGCTCCACTCCATAGCTCCTTAAGTTCCTTTTGTTCAACCATCATCATGATGAGCTTTAATGCAATAGCATGAGTCACGACCATTACATTCTTCCCATCATGTCGTTCCACAAGGAGCTTGAGTGTATTTCCCAACCTAGCTAAAACGTCGATGAAATTCTCTCCTCCAATTGGCTTATATAAATGGGGGAATTCCCAAAAGTTCTTGAAATCCACAGGATATTCCCTTTCGACATCAGAGAAGATCATACCTTCCCATTTTCCAAGGCTTATTTCCATTAACGTGTCCATCGGTATGATTGGTATACTTCTTTGCCCCACGAATATTTGCGATGTCTGGATTGTCCTTCCACTGGAGCTGGAATACACCGCTTCAAGTTCAACATTCTCTAGGGCTTTACCCAACTGGGCTGCTTGCTGTTTACCCTTGTCTGTCAGCTCAGAATCCTTATGCCCCTGCATCCTTTTTTGTGTATTCCATAGTGTTTCACCATGTCGCGTTATATACAGTCTTACCATTTGTCCCCTCACGATAATTATTATTAAAGTATAAAGAAATTTGTCATGCTTTTATCTATGTCTTCAGAAGACACCGTCCTCTATAGGTCGGCGATGAATGAAGACGAATTATTTAACTTCCTTGGTCAGATGGAATTCAATCTCCACCTGACTCCCTGAGCGAAGCGAATTGACTGGCTTTGTTGTATATTACTATTATAGTACTAATTATCTGCTAGCTCAATATTTTGAATGATCTCACTTTGTTCCAATCATGATAAAAAGAGAATATGGGACTTCCTCATATTCAATGATCTTTCTATCTGAATAGAATGTCCTTGAAGAAATGCAACTGATGCTTGAACCTTCCAGCATCGATTTAAGTGCCGTCTGATCAAAACCATTATGACCGTCGAATTCCTTCTCCAGTTTGTGAAAGCTTCCATCATCCCTATCCAGATCAATAATACACAAATAACCTCCGGGTTTAAGCAGGCTATAGAAGATATCTAGAAGTGCGATTATATCTTTGACATGATGCATTGCCATTGATGTATAAATAACATCAAATGACTCTGCACGGAGTTGCTCTTGACTATTTCCCGACCTATTACATATATCTGAAAGTACTGCAGTCATATTACTAATATCTGCATCTCTGATCTTTCGTTTCAGAACGTCGATCATACCCTCCGAGCTATCAACGAGTGTTATATATTTGAACCTATCTGACAAATACAAGCTGACCAAACCTGTACCACAGCCGAATTCCAGTGCATTATAAGAGTCATTGATTTGAATGGAGCGAGCTATTTCATCTGCAATTATTCCTGCTCGTCTTATCCTTCTTTCTGTGTCCCAGCCTCCAGCTACAGTGCTAAACTCCATAACATAAGCCCTCCGAATGTATGTCTACAATTTCAATCAAACCTGTAGCATATTTTAAATAACTTAACCCAGCCAAAAAATTGACTATATTTCCATCAGGATCCCTGAGTCTCAATGAGCTCCTTAAGTCTTTCTTCAAAATGTCCTATGTGCCATTCCATATGTTTGTAATAATCATCGACAAGATATTCGAGGGATAGCGCATCCTCATTTACAATCCACACATTACTTAGTGAATTGGCATCCATATACTCAATCACCTTTAGTATTATACGGTTGTAGCTACTCCAGAGAGCAATAATATCCTTCCAGTCCACTTGAATATATCGTTGCACAGTAATCCATTGCTCAGCCCCGTATACTGGGAAGTCAAGCAAATCTCCAAGCTGAAGTCTAACAAAACGCTGATGATTATTTGATGCAGAATCGATTAAATGTCCTACTATTTCCTTTAAAGACCATTTGTCCTGCGAAAGCCTTATGCCTGCAATATTTCCATCGACCTCTGAAAGCCTTTTATTGAATGCATCAAAAAGACTAGCAAAATTTGCTGTATCCATTATAACAACCCCTATTCCGTCGATATCCCAGGCAGAAAACAGTATAACTTTCTACACAAATCCGGCTTGCATCTCCCAATTGAAATTCGCAGAATACTAGCCACTTTGCCCAATATACTATTTATCTTTGACATAAATATGCTTGATTCTGGAATTGCTTGTCTTCCTATACTCTATATCGAAACGACCGATACTCTTTATCAATAGGGTCAGCTTCGGAAATCCATAGTTTCTAGAGTCGAAATCAGGCTGTTTCTTTGAGATCAGATTGCCCACCTCACCTAGAAAGGCCCAACCGCTACTTTCATCTGCTACATCATTTATTGAAGTCGCTATCAGATTAATTAATCTTTCATCAATCTCAAGCGTGCTTGATTTTGTATCCTGTGCAATAAAACTCTCCCTGCTAGCTTCATCATTGTCTGTTTCCTTATTCTTTTCATGCATGCTTATTATTTCTATGTAGATAAATTTGTCGCATGCAACAATAAAGGGGCTCGGGGTTTTACGCTCCCCTATTCCAATAACCCTCATACCGGCTTCCCTCAGTCGCATCGCTAACCTGGTAAAGTCACTATCACTGGATATTATGCAAAATCCGTCAACCTTCTCTGAGTACAATATATCCATTGCATCAATTATTAGCGCAGAATCGGATGAGTTTTTCCCTGAAGTATAGCTGTATTGCTGGATTGGGGTTATGGCATTTTCCAAGAGGGAATTCTTCCATCCGGCTATGCCCGAGCTTGTCCAATCAGCATATATTCTCTTTATGGTCGGTGTGCCGTATTTAGCAACCTCCTCAAGTATTCCCTTTATGTTTCTATAAGGAACATTTTCTGCATCGATTAAAACTGCAAGTCTTAGTTCGGCGGTGTCAGACATTTGTACTCCTCCCTTTCGCCATGTTGATACCTTATTCTACCATATACCCGCATAGTTAACAATCACCTGAACAGATCATTTTTTTTGTTTCAAGTGATTGCATATACAAAACACATGCTACTTCAATGTGAACTACCCGCCACTTATAGAAGTGGGGGCTTCAAAATGTATCATAGCTTACGCTATGCTTAACACTTTTGGCGTGCCCACTACGCCTCTATCCCCTCGACCTTGAAAGGCATCGGGGAATACTTTTCTTATGATGTTTCCAGAACCATTGCAATCTGCGTTAATGAAGATGCCGTTACCTGTACGATATAGACCACGTTTTATTCTTTTACCACTGAATATACAAAAATCCATATCTTTCATGCGATAGTCAGGCAATTTGTCCATATCAACAAAACTGGCTTTTGAGGTATAGGACTCTTCAGTTAATAGCATTTTAATACCGTAGGATTCTGCTTTATAGCTAAGGAATTGGATGAACTGTGCATACGGTATTCCAACGAAAGCTTGCTTATCCTTCTTTTTTAGTTCGATATTCTCCTTAAACCCTTCATTTTTACCTATAACAATGGAGGTGAGAACTTTTCTGATATAGCACAATTAATTGTATCAATAGCATATGTCTCATTTGGCTGCCTCTCATCATGCTTTTTACTGATCCCTGAGAATACCTGTCTTACAAATCATTCATCCCCCACCTACGCTTTCACTGTCGTGAATAAGGTAGCTTAGAGGTAGGGGGTCTTCTGATTCATTGTAGATAACAATATCGCACTGAGCAGAAATATTCATATCAGAAAAATAGCGATTTTCAAGGGGTATCCATAACGAAATAAACCTTTCATGCATGAAAGCCCCGTTTCTTTCAAGAATCCGGCGACTTTGCTCTTTTTCGTCAATGCCAAGAAATATTTTAAGATCATAAACGTCTGCCAGTATCGGATGCATACTGTAGGAGCCTTCAATAATGTTCAGCCTTTTGGGCATAACCCTCACTGCTTGATCCAACGTTCCATTTGAACAGTCATATATTTGATAACTGAACTCTTTGCCGCTTTGTAGGCCTTCAATCACTTCATTTTTAAACCGCACATAATCCACATTTCCTCCAACCTCCTTTAGACGTTCCTCAGTCTTAAGATCAGGTGTCAGGAAAAAATGATCCATATGGAATACATTACAGTCATAAATCTCTTGAAGCAAAGCTGCCAGTGAGCTTTTACCCGCACCGCTGTTGCCATCCACTGCGACATTTACAGCACGCTCAGTCTTAAGCTTGATACCGGCCGGTTGCTTATCGGACCCGTATAATAGTGTGTCTATCCTGCAAAATACCTCAAAATAATCTCTAAATACTGAATCTACAACGCGATAGGCAGGAGAATATTCCTCACGATAGCTTGGGGTGTGACTTACAGGGGGACAGCCCATATTTTTATTTGCTAAGATATATTTATCCAAAGTACTGACGTCATATGGTAAACTTCCTTCCTTACACAAATCCCGCAAAATCTCTAGTTTATTTCCAAAGCTAGTCATACTGCCATTTATAGAATTTGCAGTGCAAACAAAAAATTTGTTAATTGTTTCAAGGCTTACAATTCGTCCTTTTCCCCCATGAAGAATAAGCTCGTGAAGATTAAGTCTGCACAATCCATTTCCTATGTCTTCAAACAGCTGATGTCTATCGGATAAATCGTGGTGTACTTCAAAAGCAATGGTCTTGCTGCTTAACACATCACTGTAAATAGCCTCAGTATCAGAAGTACCCGAAGCGTCATAAATACCAGACAACTCTTCCTCCAAACGCTCCAGGCTTTCTACTTCATTGCTAATTAAGTGCCCTCCTGCAAATTCATTCTGATAGACAAGTTTAACCATGTCTTGTATCTGCATATGTGGGTATTTTTTATAGTGACTGACAAGTATATCTTCAAGTCTGCCAGGATTACTCATCTTTTAACAAATTACCTCTTTTCAGAGCTATTACTATAGCCGGTATTATCAATATCTGCAGTATAATCCCTGGAATTGCATTAACCACTGCTCCTGCTGAAAACATCTGCCATGTGAATGCTGTCTCACCGAAGCCAAATAAAATATAGCTTACCAAACCCCATACGATTCTACCAAGAATCATGGAAATGATCAGTGATACATATATAAAGACATTTTTCTTTGGCAGTAGCTTATAAAAAAGGCCTACTGCAAAACCATACACAGCCAGTTCAAACGCCATCGCCACCGCAGTTGGAAACATTGGCGGCATGCCGAATAAAGCGCTCCTCAAAAGAGGTACTATGAAACCGACAGCCAAAGCAAATGGCCAACCACAGACAAACCCCGCCAGTAAAACAGGGATATGCATAGGCAACAGCCTGCTCCCAACACTCGGAATCTGCCCGGTTAGAAAAGGTAATACAAGGCCTAGAGCAATAAAAAGTCCGGAAAAGACCAGTTTTCTTGTTGATACTATTTTCATTCAGCTTCCCTCACAATTCAAATATTTTATGTATGCCTGAGGCGCAGCCACATAAAAAACCACGCAGATTACGCCTCTTCAAATGTTCCCTTCAAGAAACGCTAATACCTTCGTGGTACTGTTAGTAATAAAATTCAACTAGTGTGCTGACATAATGAGAAACTATTTGCTGACTTCTGTCAGTTGCTTCAAAAATCATAACATATTACTGCCTACTCTTCAATATGTACGTCGTAACTATAATATGATTTATTCAAAAGCTTCTACACAACAATGATTACCAAGAACTACATCATGCGAAAAATATTCTCCATAATATATTTGGCGACACCATCTTCATTGTTGGTAGCAGTCACCGCATCAGCTACCTTGCGTACCTCTTCGATTGCATTGCCCATAGCAACACCTGTACCGCAATATCTTATCATTTCGACATCATTATAGTCATCACCAAAAGCCGCCATTTCATCTCTGGCAACACCCAGAATCATTGCAAGACGCTTTACTGCATTGAGCTTTGTGGCATCCCTGTGCATTACAAGGCATAATGTCTTTCCATCTGAAAGCTGAGCATACATATCAGCTGACATAAGAGTCTTTATCTCATCATACTCCTTCTCAGAATTGATTTCTATTATGATCTTGTCGGCATCAATTTGGGGAAGATCAGAAAAATCAGTCCAAACTGTTGTCGCCTCAAGTATCTCTCTTTCTTTTTGTGTCTTTCCCCATATATTTACTACATCAAAGTTGGAATGGATCTTGTCATTTATCTCGACAGCTAACTTTTTGCCAGGATATCTTGCTTTCAAGGTCTGAAGTATAAACACTGCATCTGCGACAGGAATACTGTAACTGTTTTCTACTCTGACTCCATCCAGCAATGCCGAGGCACCGTTATGGTAAACCGCTGTATCGCAACTCACCTGATCCATCAAATGCTTTATTGCCCTATAAGGTCTTGCTGTTGCAAAGACTATCTTTATTCCTGCTTTTTGGGCTTTTTTTAATACTTCCTGTGTATGTGAAGAAATTGTTTTGTCAGTACGTAGCAGTGTCTCATCAAGATCAAGCACAAGCATTCTTATCATCTCAACACACCTCCGAAATCAATGAAAATCAGATCAAATTTTTACTATCACTGGCGGAGCCAGCGTCTCATCCCTGGTCATTACAGTATGGTGACTCTTATGTTTTTGTTAGGGTAGGAAGCTTTTTGTTGTATAGCTTATCATTTTATTGTCGGTTGCACAAGCCAAATAATCGCTGAGAAAACTCAGACCTATTTTATAGAAGTAGTCATTAGAATTTTGACCCATTCATCTAGTTCTATTGACCGTTTTATCACTAGACTTACTAAATATTCCCATTTATCTATTGTAGAGGTTTCTATTCAGATTTCGCACTCAGGCTCATTCTTATCTTCTTTGGTAGCTTTCCTACCACTATAGTATATGAGTGGTCGATCATCGACCTTAATTCGTCATCAGAAATCCCCTTATTCAGATAAACCGTATTAAAATATGGCTGGAGTATGGGCGGGCAGTGATAACCACGAACAACCATGTCCGGATATCTGTTTCGTAATATCTCTCCCATACCCCTGTCACAATTGAGAGTTATTTTGTAGTCCTCCGGCTTGGGATATATCTGAGCAAACAGCCTATTTGCCACTTTGATGCACATTGGAATATCTCCAAAAGGAAAATCTACATATGCACCGTTTTTCCCAAGACAATAGCTAATGATTTCGTCTACTGACATATATCCTCCATATGCTTAAGTCTTAATACCTACCGCCGTTATCTATTGAACCTCGATTTTGAATTCAGCAGCCAGATAGTATTTATCATAATCCCCTGTTCCTCTGAAATCCGAAATATCTTTCACTATTCGGTATTCACCCAGGTCGAGGCTCCCATAGATCCATTTCCAATCCGAAGTCCATTCGCTTTCGCCTTTAGGTTCCAGACTATATCCGATAGATTCAAATCCATAGTTTCCTTCTATTACGATAGGTACCTGATACCAGCTTCCGGCGATTTTCTTCTCTATTACAAAATATTCTCCATATATACATTCACTATCCGTTTGATTTATAAACGTAAGTGTCAATCCGGTGGGGGCAATAGTACCACTCCTAACTTCCATGGATACGCCATCAAAGTTGTTTACAGTCTCAAAAGCTGTGGGCTTCCAGTCAGTCGTATCATCGGCAGTGGAATCGGGTGTGGAATTGAGTGATGCAGAACCATTAGTTCCTTGGCCGTTATCTGCTTCCGTTCCTTGGCTATCCGCTTCCGAATCGCCGCTATCCGACTGTACTCCGACTCTATCTTTTGCCGCATTGCCTGCTTCTGCTCCCGAACCCGGGCTATCTGCTTCCGAATCGCCGCTATCCGACTGTACTCCGACTCTATCTTTTGCCGCATTGCCTGCTTCTGCTCCCGCTCCAGTTTCATCCGGTGTAGCTGTAATTAGGCTCGAGCAGCCTACTGCAATCGCCAGAATTATTGTCACACATATAAATAAATATAAAAGCTTTTTCATCTAATCACCCTTTCTCTATACTTGTCTCTATACTTGTCTCTATACTTGTTGCTTAGACTCCATCTGTGCTACAAAAGTTCTCCCCGGGTTATTGTGATAATTGGTAATCACCAGTATTAGATGCATAGAGCCTGATACAATCTATATCACAAGTCAATTCGCTTCGCTCAGGGATTCAGGTGGAGACTGAACGCCGCCTGACCAAGGAAGTTAATTAGTTCGTCTTCATTCATCGCCGACCTTAGAGGTCGACGATGAATGAAGACATAGATAAACTTCTTGCCTTGAAAGAGGCGGGAATATGGTTTTCTAGTGTTATTTCCCCAAAGATAGAGCTGTACAAATTCGCCGCTTTCGGATAGTTGTTTTCACAGAATGCCGCTGTACAGTTATTGCGGTACATAACATGAAAAAGAATCACGGTGTGCAGAATTTTAAGTTCTGGGCACCATTTGCTTTGTATTTCTACTCTTTTGGCCCAATAATGCACTTGAAACCTGTATTATGTGAAGTGGTAAGCTAAAAGTAGACACCAACCCAATTTTTGTAGACAATCATTTCTGATAGGAGTACGATTCAGAAAAGAAGTAATCATAGCTACGAAAATGTAATTCAGGAGGTGTCAAATGAGATTCACAACGGAAGAAAGAATAGACATTGGACGACAGGTATATACAAAGGAACTCACCCGCAATGAGGCAATGGAAAAGTATAATATTGGTCGTTCTTTGCTAGATATCTATATTCAGGATTACAAGCAATCAGTGGGCATAACGGTCAGAGGGTCGTATAAGGATTCGACATGCCCCACAAAAGTAGCCAGTGAAGCGAAGGACATGGAAGCTTATCAGGCAATGTCAAAGGAAGAACTTATTAACGAACTGATAAAATCCAAGGCCAATGAGCTACGGGCAAAAAAAGGCTACGAAGTGAAAGGGGATGGTGCAAACAAGGAGTTCATTATTTTAAGCAACAAGAATACGAAATAGTTATGGAACTCTCCGGACAGTTTCCTGTGAAGAAGCTCTGTGATGTAATACATGTGAATAGGAGCGGTTTCTATAAGTGGAAGAAACGACTTGAACATCCTTCAAAGCGTCTGACGTCCTTTGTCAGTGACCTCGCGCTATTTAGGGAATACCATGAGAAATATCCTTCACATGGTTACAGATGGCTGAATGCCAAGATTCGCATAGATACAGGGCTTAAGGTGTCTGATCAGTATGCGCACAAGTGCTGTAAAACGGCTGGGATTATGAGTCAGTCAAAACATTACAGATACAAGAAATCTGGAGATCCTTACAAGGCATATCCTAACCTTATGGCCGCAGGCCTGAACGTTGATGGACCGCTGCAATGTGTTGTCAGCGATATGACAGCTTTTTACCTTAAGGGGACTTATTATGAGCTCGCACTGTACATGGACATCTGGAACAATGAAATATTATCCTATTCCCTGTCCTCCAGACGTGGAGACAGGATGACATATACTAGCGGGTTAAACGGCCTCATTGACATAAAGAAGAACTATCCGGATCTAGAGATGGTCCTGCATACCGACCAAGGTAGCGTCTATGCATCCAAGAGCTTTAACGATTTGCTTCCCTTGTACCATATCACCCACTCGATGTCGCGGGCAGGTACACCGACAGATAATGGCGCCATGGAGGCAATAAATGGCTGGATAAAGGCAGAGATATTTACGGATATGCACATAACCGGTGACAGGGATATCGATGAGGAAATTGCTGATTACATTATGTTCTTCAATGATGAGAGACCTGCTTACTCTTTAAATTACCTGACTCCGAAACAATACAGGGAGTATCATCTCGGAAATCAGGTGACTACAGTTTAAAAATGTGTCTACTTTTTGTTGACTAGTGCAAAACTTGAAACCTGTATTATGTAGCATCATTACTCTTTATTCTTAATTTTAATCAAAATTATTGCCCAAAAGTTGGAATTTTGCACACTGTAGTGTAAAATAATATCATGGATGGTTATTTAAGTTATTCATCAGCTGCAATAATGTGGAATATTCCTTGTTTTGAAACTGTCATCGGAAACAAAACTCTAGGGATTGATAATGCAGATATTACAGTTAGCAAATATAATGCGCGAATGGAATTCCAATATCTCCTCAAGTGCAATAACATCAAGCTTATGTGCTCCCTTGCCCTTCCATTTACTTATCGACCTTGTACACTTTAATTCCTCCGGAGGAATCAAACTCATATGTATACCAGATGTTCCCCTCAGAATCAAGAATCCTTTTGTTTTTCTCATCCAATCTCAGATCATATCCGCCATCTACTGTGTCTTCTCTGTATACGGTGCTCCAGTCCTTCAGATCCACCACATGCAATCCCATCATATTTGTCTCGACAAAGTAACGGTCTCCAATGAACCCTACCAGTGAGGAAAAATGCCCAAAATACAGATGCTTATCGGGGAACCGACCATCCATACTGTGGAATACTACATGGGCCGATTCATAAAGCCTAGAAGACCGTATATCAAGCCAATTTCCTTCAACAGCATACGCATACACACATCCATCTGGCGACAGCATCCCATTACTATGTTTGATTACATCCTCCTGTTCAGCTAGATAGCTGTATATTCTATATATCATAGACTCAGGATAATCAAGTTCAAAAACTGTGATGGGATCATAAGTCCCTTCGCCCCACTCGCTAGACCTGGAAGGAAGCACTGGTATATCACCGGTATAGTCACCATATACACCATATGACAGATCAAAGCCTGCGGTGGTAGTGAAACCATAGTCACAAATCATAGTCATCGAGCCTCTGCCCCACTGTGTGAGCTTGATCCTATCATTTTCAAAGTATTTCTCCCACAGATCCGTTATCTCGCCTGTAAGATTACCTCCATACCAATCACCATACTCTGATAAAACAACAAGCATATCACTAACTTCATCAGGTAAAACATATCTCTTCCTAAAACAGATGCTCTCCACCAGCTTTGTATCAGAATTGACTTGGAAGGTGAAATAGAAATCTCTGGTTTTATAGCCATAGAGACTGTATTTCTCATGAACACCTGAAGCTTTATCGATGATTTCTTCTGTACCAAACTGGCATTTGCTGAATGTATCAAGGACTTGCTGAAGCGTACTGCCTATGCCGATATTTCCAATTATTTTTCCTTTAGCACGCCCTGTAAACAGCAACCTGTCGAATGCGCCCAGCTCCCAAAGCTTTTCATCAGAATAGCGTTTACTGAATTCATCATCAGATAGGTTGATATAATCCTCTGCCAAGCTATTGAGAGAAATGCTTTCAAGCTTTAAAAATTCCGGTTCTTTCAGCTTATATGATGTTTCTTTGCTACCGGTGTCAGTGCCATTATCTACGTTATCTTCCTTTGAAACATCCTCTATAACTTCCGCAGGACCTTCTCTCGTATTTTCAGAGTTTCCTTCGACTTTTCCATCTGTCGCTCCCACTTCGTCTGTTCCTGCGTCGTCTGTTCCCGTTTCCGCTAATCCCGCATCTATTGTCCCCGCTTCTGCTTCTCCATCAGCTAATCCCGTTTCTATTGTTCCCGCTTCTGTCGCTCCCACTTCGTCTGTTCCTGTTTCTGGTGTTCCATCAGCAACTCCGTCAATGCTCCCCTCGTAAGTGTTACCTGCAGTTGGTAACACATTTACTTTATTGCACCCCGACATCACCATGAGTATCGACAACAATAATACTAAAGTCACTGTTATTCTCTTCACCATAAACACCTCACAAAAATTCTAGTCAATTCGCTTCGCTCAGGGAGTGAGGTGGAGACTGAACTCCACCTCACCAAGGAAGTTAATTAATTCGTCTTCATTAATCGCGACCTATAGAGGTCGGCGTCTTCTGATGACATAGATAAACAAATAGACGAGTCGATTATAAAAATGTTCCCATTAGGTTATTGACCGGTTTTATCACCAGACTCCGTAAAGATACCCATATATGAGCCGTTTTCTCCAAGACAACAGCTCATGATCTCATCTACTTACATCATTTTACATCATTTTACATCATTCTACGTATCACATCTGTTTCCTGACAGTTTTGTATTCATCATTGAACTGAAAATACGGACAGCTATCAAATGATCTCTGCAGAAACCTACAGTATTCATCTTCATCCAAATCGACCAGACACACACAGCAGCCATATTCCTCATCGTACTCATAGTTTATGCAATGTTCACAGTTTACATTTCCTGCCATAAGCTCTTTTCACTCCCCGTTCCTACTATCAAAAATTCCTCTTCATGTACTAATTTTTGTTTATCAATATCAATCCAACAATGCAGAATATTGAACCAAGAACTTTAGTCAATCCAAACTGTTCTTTGAAAAACAATATTCCTATGGGAATCAGTATCAGCGCTAGGATTATATTTGCAACAAGAGAACCTACACTAATATTCCAGCCTGCCCTGTATGCCATCAGATATCCGAATTCAAGTCCTATTATCGAAATTCCAAGGACAATGCTTGTCCAATTGAGGTCTTTGACAGATTCCACCAAACCCTTTTCCGGCCTGAAAAATATAAGAGCTATGCCAGTTATGACAATAGCTGTTATATATGTCACCAGCAGCGCAGCAAAAGGATTCGCCTTCTCTGGCGTCGATTTCTGACTGATATTGTACATCACATTAGATGCGACAATAAAAAATATTGAAAATATGTACATAAACATGTGTAGACACCCCTCTATACTCCCCATCCATTGCTGATAACAAGCACCAATTTATCATTCTGCAGCTCATATACTACGACAAAATGTCCTTCATAATATCTGCTATCAACTATAACCTCCATCTTGCCATCACCGTTGACATCAGCAATTGCTCTTATCTTATCTATGTAAGCCAGAGCCAGAGTAAAATCGGGACTAGTATAGAAGTCATCATTGTAGTCCTCACTGTAATCTTCAGTATATATCTCACATGTGACTGGAATGTTTTTGACTTCACCGTCAACTAGCCTTCTTAACAGTATAATCGAGTACTGTCCTTTCTTACCCATTATATCAATATAATCAAAGTCCATATTGGAAGCCCATATCAAAACCTCGTCTACTCCGTCTCCATCAATATCTATCCTGTAATTTTGTCTAATGACTGCCTCTGTATCAGCAAGCCCATTCTCTGCTAGAAAATCCTTGATAACCTTCTTATATATTTCATTGTCTGTACCCTGTGATATAGGAACCCTAGGTAACGCATTCCATTCACCAGATACTGCCACCAAATAATCATTTTCACACGATACAGTTACTGAAACAGTATCACATGGCTCTATCAGCTCAACACTGCTACCTGTACCCTTGCCTGCCATTTTGTCAAAAGCATAGCAGTTGTACACCTCACCGCCTTTTATGCTATCGGCTAAATCTTCTGCTGTTATCCATCCGTTGTCGTGGCTATATCCTCCAAGGAGATAATCTCCAGCTACAATTGGATTGAATTTAGCAGCATAACCTTGATCGTCTTTCGCTATCAAAAAACTTTTCTCACTTAACAAATCATATGTGTAGCTTGTTTCGTTGTATGATAATTCGCCGTTATATATATTCCATTCATTTTGAGTATAGCTGACAGTCTGTTCATCCAGCCACCCATGTGCACTATAATCAATACTGTCAGTACCATTCAGAAGTGATTTTTCCTTTCCTGAGTCTATATCATAAATTAGTAGGTCCTGAATTTCACATAGGTCAATGAATTGCTCTTTTATTTTCGACGTAATTCCGCTGGAAGCACTATACAATATTTTTTTGCTATCAGGTGAATAGTAAACCTCACCTATATAACCGATTGAATCAATTGTTTTCATCTCTTTAACGTCAAGTAAATAGCCGCTACGCGAAACGAATGTACCCGTATCTATAAACAAATACCTGCTATTGGGTGACCACCATAAATCGCATACATCTGTCTCATCAAGGATATCTGTTAAGATTGGTTCCTTTGTATCGACCTTCCAGATATATAGACTCGAAGGTTCAAATGAATCAGGGCTGCTTTTTCCAACCATATAAGCTATATACTCGTTATTCGGTGACTTTCTATACAAGGAGACATTTTTTTGATTTTTCAGCTCATCAATAATATCATCCAATGAAAACGAAGTGTCCCCGGGTATTTGATTACTTATACCATTTTCATCCCCATTTTTTCTTGTGGAAATTTTCACTTCACATCCAAATAAGAATGTAAACATAAAAGCCACAATAACTATAGCCAAAATCCTCCTCATTACATTCAACCTCCTGTGATTCTCTGTTCGTTTTCGGACCAGTTTATATCTTTTAGCAAATATTACTTTTGTTCCTCAAGCTTTTCCACTGTAGCCTTTGGAACGATCATTGTATTCGCATCATCCGAAAAAGCCGAAAACCTAAGCGGGGCAGTCATAGCTCCGATGATTGAATATCCCTCATCCTCCATACTCTTCACTAAATCATCGAATTGGACCTTATATTCATCTGAAATTACATCCACCAGCTCTGTTCCGTATGATAGATGGTATCCGTCAGAATTATCAAAATACAAAATCCCCCACGTAGGATCTGCAAAATGCCATTTCCCATCTGCATAGAATTCTACCCATGCGTGTGATCCGCTGCTAGCTGTGTGAGACCAGTCCGAAGCTTCCTTCAAATCGTTGTAAACCAAGCCTGAGATATGTTTTGAAGGGATGCCTGCTGCCCTGAGCATGGCAGTTGCAAGATTTGCATAATCGGTACACACTCCTGTTTTTTGTTCCAGAATCTCAGACGCAGGCAGGGTTTTGCGATTTACTGTCGCGGTTTTATCAAAACTCACTGTTTTTGAGACATAGGCTAAAATCTTTTTAGCCGTAAGATAGTCGTCATTTTCAACCTTAAGAGATAGGGCTTGTTCAGTAATTCTCTGGTTATCCGAGTCAATATTTCCATAAGATTTCAGATATTCATCCCTACTGACCATATCCCATGTATGATTCCCACTAAATAGTTCGACGTTATAATTAATCTCCACAGTCTTTTCAGTGCCATCGCCTGTTACTTCGGCATGCAGAATTTGATAGCCGTCCTTCTGTTCAAAGTGATATTCCTCGGCATTATTTACTGTTAATCCATCAATGCTCTGATAACCATAGCTAACCGGCAGGTCAACCATTAGATAGGCCTTTGATCCTTCTGCTAGATATAGTCTGTATGTCTCTTTGACCTGATATGACCTGTCCTTTGCCGTATTACAGGAGGTCAGTGTATATATCATCACAAGTGACAGTATTAGAATCGTTGCGATAAGTTTCATAAATCTGTTCAACATCATGTTCTCCCATCAGTTCTCTATACAACCAATTCCCAGAAAATTGATTCGCAGTCTTTGCCGGTTTCCTTCATATTGCATTTTTGCAATACCCTCATCGATCCATAATTATTGATCAGGCAGTCTGCTGTAATTCTTTTTACATCATTCTGCGTAGATGCCCAGCTTATTAGAGCTTTTGCCGCTTCAGTTCCATAACCCTTACACTGTTCATCTTCAACCAGGCCAAACCCGATATCAATGGTCCCCTGCTCGTCCGGTGAACCTTTAAAGCCTGCATCGCCAATTATTGTCCTGTCTTCGTTTTTTATAATCATCCATACATAGAATCCGCTTACTTCATCTTTATTCTTTAATTCATCTTTTATAAAGCTCAAAATATCGATCGTATCTTGCCGTGGCCAGCCAATATTGCGTTTTATACCCTGAATTCCTAATTCTTCATAACGGTTTTCCAAAACTGCGCTCATTAATGAATAATCCATTGGAATAATAATAAGCCTATCTGTGATGATGTTATTTGCTCCCATAATAACCCCCTCAATAATTCTCATTTATCTTTTTCACTGTTTAGTACCCTGGATACCCTGGCAGAAACCTAATTGCACATATTGAACTATCAATGATCCCTGCGTCCAATTGATCCCCTCATGGTACTGAATTCAATTTATTTGTTCGTAATTGCTTGTTCAAAAACCCATTATCAATGGCATATACCAAAACAGCTCCTGTGAAATATGCAAGCAGATCTAGAGGATCAAAAACCGATCCTATGACTACGCGAGCTATTTTGTTATGTTCAAGCCCCAGTACGCTGATGATCCGGAAATACTGCAGGATCTCCACTGTAAAGGCTGATATCAGAGTGAACAAAGCAAGCTTTAACGGTTTTACATCTATAAAGACCTTTATCAGAAAGTACATCTGAAAGATAATGATCACATCTCCGATAAATCCTCTTATAAAGCGGCATTGAGAGAAAAATGCGACTATCATCACACATACTGCAAAGCTTACTATTGCCAATATTAAATATAAAATCCGCTTTTTCAACTTGTTGCCCCTCTATGCTGTTCTATGCTGTTCTATGCTGTTCTATGCTGTTCTATGCTGTTCTAT
>CAZEIH010000015.1:0-17724 GCA_964512095.1 uncultured Oscillospiraceae bacterium | reverse complement strand
TCTATGCTGTTCTATGCTGTTCTATGCTGTTCTATGCTGTTCTATGCTGTTCTATCTTATTCTCGATGATTTTTATTAGGTGACCGACTCCCATTATAGAACATTTAATGTTTTTCACTTGTTTATTCTACTGCAAATAGCTAAGATTTACAATAATTTCATGAAGGGCTATCGCAGGAGTATTGCTGTATGTTGGTGTACCGCCATCATTTGTGCAGCCTAAACAGCACCACTCATTTTTTATTCTATTTCACTTTTCCTTTTCTCAATCAATGCCTTTACTTTGAGTTTATTTTTCTTGGCCTCATCTGTCCCACGGCCGGATTCCAGCTTCATAATATCCTCATATGCAAAACCTTCAACATTTCCCCACTGCTTCCATGGTTCCTTGTCATATATGGTATGGCTGATAAATTTCAATAAGTCCAATGCACCGGGAGCATAATTGTATGTTCCCATATTTGCAGGGTCAGTCAAGATTTCCCAAGTTTCCGTGTTGTATACAGCTTCAAATCTGCCATCATTAGAAATAAATTTCACATTTAAAGCTCCGTTCAAGCCTCCATAATGATAAAGGTGATATTCTGCGCTGAACAAATGCCATCTGCCCTCAGCTGACAAATTTATCATATCATCCAGCTTAACCGGAGCATCGCCGTATGTATTCAGAGTGTTCCTAAAATAGTGCATACGCTCTGTTATCTGATCTAACATCAGAATGTAATTATCAAAGGTTTCAAAAAACCTAATGTAATTATCATTAGACTTTAAGGCTTCAGGATTACTCTCGAGATCGTCCATCATTTTATTGAGCACTGCACCCGCTGCCATTATCTTTGCTTTTTCTCTATCATACCACTGCACATTTTCATTCTTTATTTTCTCAAAAGAGCCATCAAGCTCAGAAAAATATTCATCTGATAAAAAAGCTGCATCAAGCTCGGCTACATACTCAACAGCAGTAACACTAATATCTTCGAGATGTGATTGATATAGAAACACTTTACAGAATGTCAGAACGAATATTATTGCAGTAAAATACAAGCTTATGGTTATCGCTCTTTTGAACATATGAGCCCATCTTGTACTATTCATCTGCAACATATTCTCCATTTAAAGCTGGCCCAGGGTGTACTGTCTCACACGAGTTTCCCCGGATATGCCGTCTTATGCCTCCATACTCATTATTTCTTCGAGATGATCCATCAAATATCGTTGCCTGTGTCGTTCAGCACAACCATATCGTGCTTTTATTCGTTTTGTATTATTATTTCCTTGGCCAAAATCTGCAAAAGCTGATAGAAAGCAGTCTCATCATATTTCATGATTCTTCATTTTAATCAAATACTGCGTCATATTAGTATCATCATCCTGATTGTAGGTATAGCCAAAGTATTCAGCAACAGCAGGAGCTACTGTCCTGAACAGTTCACATGCGGTAAAAACAGCCTGCCAAAGCATATCAAAGCCTGCATAGGTTTTTGTATAAAGTTCATAAAGCTCAGAGGGCAGGTACTCTTTAAAGTATTTGCCCCACATCCCCACTGATACAGCAAATCCCGTATTTGTGCCTATATACCACTCAAGCATTTTATCCAATTCTATATGTACTACTTCATTATACATCCTCATTGCATATGGCTGCTGATCGCGTAAAATCCCTTTTGCTACATTGTTAAGACACCACCAAAATTCATTGCAGCAGCCATCATATTTAGATTTTAATGGACTTTGTATCAGATAACCTCTGTCGTTTGAAGCCGGGATAGGAGGCAGGATATTATCCTTGTCTAAAAGCGGAACGGTCAAGGTGTCTGTTGTATATTCCTGGCACACTGCTTCCCTCGTCTGGATATTGAGATCTATGCGGTTCCCATCCTTAAAAAGCATCAGCCAACAGTATGAGCGGCTGTGGTCTGCATTCACACCCCACCCAAGATCATTGGAATCCGGTTCCTGTACCATTGCAATTTCTCCAAACATAGAGGTCCATGCTTTATCCCCCAAAAACGAAGCTGTTTCAGTTACAACATAAACTATATCATAATCCTGATATTTATCCTTTTCTACATTGGGATTTGCTCTCGAGCCGTTCATATATACTGCCCGGATACGCTCATCCTTTTGAGCGATGCCGAGTATCAAATCAAACATTTCTTTTTCTGTCCTCATCATTCAAAGCATCCCCACTTTCTTTCCAGCTTTCCTCTAAAAGGGTTACCAATAAACAGTACCAGAGAGACCATACCCATCATAAGATAGATATATTTCATGTTCCCTTCCGCTTTGATCCTTCCACTTCATTTTGTGAGATGGTGCACCCTCCGGCAGGTTAGTTTCAATATACACGGTCTTATTTCGAAGCTCTTTTACTTCTTTAATGACTTCACCTTCAACAAACTCCCTTGATTCATCATCCCAGTGTATAGCCATCAATTTAAAGTCAAAGAGGCTTCCTGTTACCTCAGCTTTGAAGAAACATCCACTATTATCAATTTTCCATTGGATTTCCTCATAATCCTCAACCAGTCCATCTACGTTGCTACCAACTATTGATACCGACTGAGCATCATGCTTAGGAGAGACAAAAATGTATCTCATACTTTCCTCATCTACGCCAACGATTCTTAACGACAAATTATCATTACTGGTTGTTGGTGCTATATTCTGCTTCGCTAAATCAGCCTTTAGTTCATCCACCTGCTTTTGTAAATTGATATTTTCTAATTCAGTGTTCTGCAAAGCGTCCACCTGTTTTTGCAATTCAGTATTATCTAGTTCAGCGTTCTGCAAAGAGTCCACCTGCTTTTGCAATTCAATAATTTTTAATTCAGCATAGTGTAAAGCGTCATCATTTTTCTGCTTTACTGTACACCCACTGAGTGAAAAAATCAAAAATATTAAAATCATTCCCCTGTAACAGTATCTCATAATAATATCCTCCATTTTAAAGTGTTTCTATTACGTAAACTAGCCTCCACTAAGTGACACCCTATTCCTAGGCTATGGTCGTCTTCTTTGTGGAAGACTGGCTGTATCTATCTCTGACAAATCAGAGTTCTCTTCATTCACGCTGTTTCCCGCCTTTTGCTTCCTTTGTCCAAGCTTCAGCTCTGAGACTAACATACCTGCCAGTATCATAACACAGCCGATAGCCTTTGTTATTGATGGCATTTCAGTAATACCATCCGCATTTGGTATTACCATTGCAAAAATTGCTGCAAATACAGGCTCTGCAGTAAAAATCAAGGCAGTATGTGTAGGCGTGGTATACTTTTGGGCTACGGTTTGCACGCCATAGCCTAACGCTGAACCCAGTATTGCTGTAAACAGTAGTATCCATATCACTGTCCCGTTAATCACCAAGGGCTTGCCAGAATCTACTGCCAGCCATAACCCCGCACTGGCAAGGCCTGTAAAAGCAAGCTGCATTATTGCTAGAAATGAAGCATCATCAGTCTGAGTGAACCTGTCTATGAAAATTATTTGAAAGGCCCAGCATATGGCACAGAGAAATGTTAGGAAATCTCCAAAATTGAAGTCAAGTTTCAATCCTCCTGAAAGAAAAAAAAGGCCTGTAAACGCTACAGAGACTCCCATTATTGAAGACTTATCAGGTCTTTTCTTAAGAAGCAGAGCGGATATCACAGGTACCATAACAACATTAAGGCCGGTGATGAAGCCTGAGTTTGATGCCGTTGTGGTGTAGAGACCTACAGCCTGAAGCGCCATTCCTCCGAACATAAATAGTCCAACGATGCCTCCATGGACCAAAGTCGCTTTAGTAATATTTTTCAACGATTTGGAATAGATAAGCATTAAAACTAATGCTGCCAGTATGAATCTCAGTGCCAAGTATGCATACGCCGGGATGTATACCAGAACCATTTTAGTTATTGGGAAGGATGCGCCCCAAATTACCGTTATTAATAATAGCATCACATCCGCTTTAATTTTTTTAGTCATTTATCAAAATTCCTTTTGCAGGAGAACTAATCCTCTAGTCCTTTCAAATATAGAAGCGGCTCCACCGCCATAATTGCAATGGAACCGCAACTCTCTTGCTTATACTATTGAATTTTTACTCACAACAACAGGATAATTATACTCTCCCTTAAGATACTTACCCTTTGTCAAAACAACATTCTTATCCAATATTGCATAGTTTATCGAGGCATTCTCCTCAATCATTGCACCCTGCATTACTATGCTATTTCTTACCACTGCTCCCTTTGCGACTGTTACTCCTCTAAACAGTACACTATCTTCAACGACGCCCTCTATGAAACAGCCGTCCGCAATGATGGAGTTCCTGACCTCGGCTTCCTCATTATATTTGGCCGGCGCCTCGTCCTTAACCTTGGTGTATATCTTCCCGTTTGCAATAAAGAGTTCTTCTCTTATGGTAGGGTTCAACATATCCATAGAGCATTTATAATAGTTCTGCACAGAACTAATATTACGCCAGTAGCCTTTAAACTCATATCCATATATGGATAGCTTGTCAAGCTTTTTAATCATAATGTCCTTAACAAAGTCATAGTCACCATGAGCGTTACACTCTTCAAGTAGAGAGATAAGTAATGACCTTCTAATCATATATACACCAATGGAAGCCATGTCGGACTGCGGGTGGAGGGGTTTTTCCTGAAGATCCACTACCCTGCTATTATCATCCAACTTCAATATCCCCAGTCTCGAAAGGTCTTCTCTGCTATAGTCATACATTTTTCTATATGCAAGAGTAATGTCTGCATTAGATTCCACATGATATTCGAGCATCTCACCCAGTTGCATCTTAAAAATGCTGTTTCCTTGGGATATAACTACGTACTCCTCGTTACTTCGTTTTAGGAAAGACAGATTGTTATACATAGCATCTGCACTTCCCTTATACCATCCATTCTCATCGTCAGAAAGAGATGGCGGGAATACAAAAAGGCCGTCATATCTTCTATCAAGGTCCCATTCCTTTCCTGCTCCAAGATGATCCATCAATGATCTAAAGCTATACTGAGTGAGTACGCCTACATTTTTTATTCCAGAGTTCACCATATTGGATAATATAAAGTCAATAGCCCTGTACTTGCCGCCGTAAGGCACCGCAGATACAGACCTGATATTTGAAAGGTCCTTAAGCTCAGGCTTCTTCCAGCCCGAAAGTATTAAGCCCATTGTATTTTTCATTCACACTCACCTCCCTTATATATACTGGAGCCTGATGGCACTGTGTTGCAGCAAAAGTTTTCCTGTTTGGCATTCATGTCGATCATTACATTCTTTCCTATTATAGTACCGCATGGTATTTCTACCCGTTCCCCCACAACTGTAATTCCCGAATTGTATATACTTGGTTTGTCCACATTGGGCACGTTTTCGCCTTTACCGATAGTGACTCTATTTCCCACAGTAACACCTTCACCTATTATACACTGATCAAGGACACAACTCTCACCTATGTGGGAATTGGACATAACAATCGAATTCTCTATGAGAGTATCCTTTTCAACTATAACACCCGGGAAAAGCACCGAGTTCCTTACAGTTCCGTATATCATACAACCCTCTGCTATCACCGAAGTTTTTATACTCCCCGATGGCGCAACAAAATGTGGCGGTTTTACGGGATTTAGAGTGTATGTTTTCCACTCCTGATCATACAGATTAAACTCTGGAACCCTTTTAACAAGGTCCATGTTTGACTCCCAAAAAGCCTGAATCGTACCAACATCCTTCCAATATCCGGAGAACTTATACGCGTATAACCTTCTTCCCTCTGAAAGCATTAGCGGTATAATATCCTTTCCGAAATCATGGCTGGAATCCTGGTCCTGCTCATCACGCTCCAGGTGTTCTCTGAGTAACTCCCATGTGAATATGTAGACACCCATTGATGCAAGTGTGCTCTTGGGTTTTGGAGGCTTCTCCTCAAATTCAAATATCCGGCCTTTCTCATCGCTGCTCATTATACCGTATCTTGAAGCCTCTTCATAGGGGACATCAATTACTGAAATCGTGGCCTCAGCATTATTCTTTATATGGTGTTTCAGCATATCAGAATAGTCCATTTTGTATATATGGTCACCTGACAATATAATAACGTATTTAGGCTCCATCTTATCAACATAATCCAGATTCTGACTTATGGCATTTGCAGTTCCCGTGTACCACTCACCGCTATTTTCCTTCATATAGGGAGAAAGTATAGTGACACCTCCATGCATCCTATCCATATCCCAGGGTTTGCCGATACCTATGTGGCTGTTCAGCTTCAAAGGCTGATACTGAGTCAATACCCCTACTGTGTCTATTCCAGAATTTGTGCAATTACTTAATGAGAAATCGATGATCCGATACTTACCGCCGAACAATACAGCCGGTTTTGCAGCTTTCTTTGTTAGGATTCCAAGCCTGCTTCCCTGGCCTCCGGCAAGTAACAGAGCAATGATATCTTTCTTAGCCAATGTACATCCCCCTCTCTATTTGTCTTAAGATTTCTATGACTACTATCTGCATATTATGTATCATTTTATACCCAACGGACATACCTTAATACAAATGCCGCACACTGAGCCCCGTCCAATATGCTTAAATTTACTGTTCATATAATCGCTACACGCTTTTGCATCAAAAATTTCATCCCTGGCCATCCCTTCACTCCAGTCCTTGCCGGTCAAAGCCATAGCCGGACATGCCCTGACGCATAAGTTACAATCTGAGCAGATGGACCTATACTTTGTTTCTTCAGAAATCTCGGCTTCTGTTGATGGGGCAATGCCATCTACCATGGTAGTTAGCGGCATATCAGTTAATATCGTAGCCAGCCTAACTCTAGGTCCATATTCCCTATGAAGGAAAAGTCCGTTTTTGCCAACACCACCAAGCCCTGAAAGAACGGCAGCCGTTTTATGAGGAAACACCCCCATATAAGGGTCTGCCACATGGTTTACAGTCTGTGACGCAGGTACTGCAACTGCTTTAAATCCATACTCCTGAATAAACATGAGCCCTCTTAGAGCAATTTGGTCGAGCATTGCATTAACTGTTCTATAGTGATGGAAATATGTGAAGGTCGGTTTGTCTGTTATTTCATCTATTGTTGCATCTGACAATCGCAAGCCAATAGTTACTGCATAGTGCAAATCATTGAAGCTGGTAGATGTCTTGCCGCTCACATCAGAAAACCCAACAAACGACGCACCCAAGCCTGTTAAAAATCGCATTAACTCTGCATGCTTTTGCAACTTTTTTCTCCTTTGTGGGAATAATCTTTACAATTATGATACCACAATCATTTCATTTTAACCATAGACTTATGCTTCTATTTGCTTAACTCTCTAGCCTAATTAGCCTGTATAACTCAGCCTGTGTAAATCAATCAATTCGCTTCGCTCAGGAGTCAGGTGGAGACTGAGCTCCACCTGACCACATCGCCAACCTATAGAGGTCGGCGTCTTCTGAAGAATAGACAAAGTTAAGTCATTTTCTAATTGGTTATTAAAGAATAGTACACACCAAAGCATTATGCTATAATCTATACATATGTCCCAACATTCGGGATATGAATAGCTTAACCCGAATATTCTTACACAGGAGGTATTGATGAACCCACTTGGAAGCAACAAGGAAATAGTTCAAAACAAGCTGATTATTATGTATATATTACACAGGCTAAATATACCTACTAGCAACAGCACAATCACAAAGCTGGTGCTGGAAACCCGCCTCATGAATTATTTTGTGTTCCAGCAGTGCTTCAACGAGCTATGCCAGGGTGGACTTGTACAGATGGAGAAGCCTGACATAGGCTTGTCAAAATCGGAGAAGAATGAGAACAAAAGAAAAATGCCCAGGGGCTATGTGCTTACAAAAACGGGAAATAACACACTGGAGTATTTTATCAATCTGATAGCTCCAGGCATAAAAAAACAGCTAGATACAATTACTCCCCAGCTCAGAAAAAAAATTGAGGAGGATTCTCTTATCACAGCCGATTATTTCCCCGAAAGCGAAAGCAAATTCAATGTGATATGCAAAATGAGGGAGAAAGGCTTCCCCCTCATTGAATTAGAAGCTACCGTCGGTACAAAAAAGGATGCATTGTCAGTATGTGAAAACTGGAAAAATCACTCTTGTGAAATTTATGCAGAAATCATCGAATCACTGACAAAGCAGAGGTAATCTCATTATGCTTTTCAGACTCCTTATAAAGCACAAATCTGTTACCAATAACCTGCACTACATCAGCTCCGACCTTATCAGCAATCTCATCGGCTATTTCACGGGACCCGGCTTCTGAGTTTTTAAGGACTGTCGCCTTGATCAGCTCTCGAGCCTCAAGGGCATCATTGAACTGTTTAATCAGGTTATCGCCTATCCCGCCCTTTCCCACCTGGAATATGGGCTCTATTGTATTTGCCAGACCTCTTAGGTAACTTCTTTGTTTGCTTGTTAGCATATCTTATCTCCTCACTACTTCATATAATCAAATTCGAAATCGTAGATTCTTACCGTATCCCCCTCATTAATCCCCTTTTCCTCAAGGGCTTCAATAACACCCTTTGTCTTTAAGGAGCGCTGGAAATATTGAAAGGACTCATGTTCTTTAAAATTGGTTGATACAACTAACTTTCTAATCCAGCTTCCCTCAACGATAAAGATATTGTCCTCCTTACGAACAGAAAATATCTCCTCTTCCTCAGCCTTGTAGACAACATCCTTTGTCTCATCCATCACAGGCATAGTCTCAGGAAGCTCTTTGAGTTGACCTGCTATATGCCACATTAATTCCTTTACTCCGCTGTTAGAAGCTGCCGATATGGGAAACACCTTAAAACCCTTCTCTTCAACTGCTTTAACAAAGCTGTCAAGATTTTCTTTGCCCTGAGGCAAATCAATCTTGTTTGCTGCCACCACTTGGGGCCTTGCGGCAAGCTTTGGATTGTACTTTCGAAGCTCCTCGTTTATCTGCTCAAAATCCTTCAACGGGTCGCGTCCATCAACGCCTGCCACATCCACAACATGCAAAAGAAGCCTATTCCTTTCCACATGTCGAAGAAAATCAAATCCCAGTCCTACGCCCTCATGTGCTCCCTCTATCAATCCCGGAATATCTGCCATGAAAAAGCTTGTACCCTCTGCTATACTAACTACTCCAAGGTTAGGCTCCAATGTGGTAAATGGGTAATTGGCAATTTTGGGTCTGGCTGCAGAAACAATGGAAAGGATTGTGGATTTCCCCGCATTTGGAAAGCCTACAAGACCAACGTCCGCAATGAGCTTTAGCTCCATCTCGATATCATATTCATCCCCAGGGCTTCCAGGTTTGGCAAAGCTGGGGACCTGCCTTGTTGGGGTTGCAAAATGCTGGTTGCCAGCGCCTCCCTTGCCACCTTTAGCTACAAGAGTTTCCTTGCCAGCTTCAACCATATCTGCAAGTATCCTTCCAGTCTCGGCCTCCTTCACCAAGGTACCCGGTGGCACCTTAATGATCGCGTCTTTCCCGCTTTTGCCGGTGCGCCTTGCTGCGCCGCCATCTTCGCCGGATTCTGCTTTATATTTTCTCTTATACCTAAAATCGACTAAGGTCCTAAGGCCTTCATCAACAACAAATATGATGTCGCCGCCTTTTCCTCCGTCACCGCCGTCAGGTCCTCCTGCAGCAACGTATTTCTCTCTGCGGAATGAAACAATGCCGTTGCCGCCATCGCCTGCTTTTATATGTATATTGGCGCGATCGATGAACATTTCTGTAATACCTCCATATGCAAAAAGTCCCGGCCTTTATGTGCCGGGACTTATTTTTTGCTTATTACATTGTAACTATACTTACTTGCTTTCTGTCCTTGCCCATTCTTCCAAACTGAACCTTTCCATCTTTCAGAGCAAAAAGGGTGTCATCCTTGCCTTTTCCGACATTATCTCCAGGGTGAATCTTAGTACCCCTCTGTCTAACCAGGATGTTACCAGCCAGAACAAACTGTCCATCAGCCCTCTTGACACCAAGTCTCTGAGCTGCACTGTCTCGACCGTTCCTTGAACTGCCGACGCCCTTCTTGTGAGCAAACAGCTGTAGATTAATTTTAATCATTGGATTACACCTCCCTATCCATTACCGAAACATACTTACAATACGCAAGTTCTATCTGTTTAAATCCTATCGCCGTGGTTTCCATTACAATCTTTGCAACTTCCGCCTGCTGGACATCCATCCCTTCGGGCAAACGTATGGTCATATGACCACTGTTTTCCGTGTAACAACCCTTCAGTCCTGCTAGCTCTTCTAGTGCGCCGGCTGCCGTGTATGCTGTCACCGAAACTGCTGAGCAAATAATATCTGCCCCTTCCTCCGCATAGCCTGAATGTCCATCGATTCTCATACTATTGATAGAACCTGTCAAATCTCTTGAAATAACAACCCTTATCATTATTAAACACTAATCTTTTCGATTTGTAGCTTAGTGAAAGGCTGTCTATGTCCTGCTTTTCTCCTGTAGCCCTTTTTGGGCTTGTACTTGAAAACAATAATTTTTTTGTTCTTACCCTGTCCAAGTACTTTAGCAGATACACTTGCATTGTCTACTAACGGCTTTCCGAAAGTAACATTGCCCTCGTTGGATACAGCTAGGACCTTGTCAAATGTGACAGTAGCGCCGTCTTCAGCATCAAGCTTCTCTACGAAAACTACATCGCCCTCTTGTACCTTGTACTGCTTCCCACCTGTCTCAATTACTGCGTACATGGTATATACCTCCTGCTAACAGACTCGCCGGACCATTAAGGCAGCCATTTCAACTAAATCAGCATTTTAAAGCCTTGGCCGAGCGGTTACCGAAACATTCTAACACATGGTGTAGCATAATGTCAATGACAATTATTTTTAACCTTCTTTTCAGCTACCTTCCCTGTACCATCACAGCAAGGACAGTCAATATGTAAAACTGTCGACAAATCCTGTCTCACCTTTTTCCTTGTCATCTCAATCAGTCCAAGGCCAGTCATACCTACTACTGTTGTCTTGGTTCTGTCTCTTTTTAGAGCCTGCTTTAGCGAATCGATCACACTTTGCTGATGCTCCTGCTTATTCATATCTATGAAGTCTATAATAATAATGCCTCCAATATCCCGCAGCCTCAACTGCTTGGCTATCTCCTCTGACGCATCAATATTTGTTTTAAGCACTGTGTCCTCAAGGCTACTTCCACCAACATATTTCCCTGTATTAACATCTATAACTGTAAGGGCTTCAGTCCTATCGATGACCAGATAGCCGCCGCATTTCAACCATACCTTTCTCGACAATGCTCTGGCAATCTTAGACTCAAGCTGATAATACTCATATATTTCATAGTCCTTCGAATAATACTCGACTCTTCGCTTCAACTCGGGTGAAACAACTTCCACCAGCTCCAGCACCTTTTCATACTGGTCTATATCGTTTATAACAAGCTTATCGATATCCTTTGTGAAAAAATCCCGCACCATCCTATATACAAGGCACAGATCCTTATGCATACAACGAGGGACCGGCCCACGGCTCTCCTTCTCCTTTATGCTATCCCACAGCTTAAGAAGGAAATCCATGTCATCTGTAAAGTTCTCTTCCTCCATACCCTCCGAAGCAGTCCTGACAATAAGCCCCATTCCCTTTTGCTTCAGGTTATCAGCTATCTTTTTCAGTTTAGCCCGTTCGCCTTCATCCTCTATCCTTCTGGATACGCCTGTATAATCAGCATTAGGCAGTAAAACCAAATGTCTGCCTGGCAGAGTGATGTTTGTTGTGACCCTTGGACCCTTTGAACCTATTGGCTCCTTTATGACCTGAACAGTCAGCTCCTGTCCCATGCTTATTAATTCATTAATGTTATAGCTCTTCTCATCAGCCTCTTCGTCATCATCACCGTATGTTTTTTTTGCTAATATATCTCCAGCATAGAGAAAGGCATTCCTTTCGTAGCCTATATCAACAAAAGCCGCCTGCATTCCGGGCAAAACACAACTAATCTTTCCCCTATATATATTGCCCACCATTCTTTCTGTCCCAGGTTTTTCAATATATATCTCAGCCAAATCGTCATCTTCAAGGAGTGCGACTCTATTTCCACGGGCTCCAATGTCTACAATCAATTGCTTGCTCAAATCAACACCTCTAATCGAAAAATTTACGTTAGATACATCGTATCCAATGGATCTGCTCTGTGTCCGTCAACCTCTGTATACAGTGCACTTCGGTGCAACCTAACAGCTGCTGCTGATACGCTCAACTGGTGTGTCAGAGCCTTAAGGAACAAATCAGGTCTGAGGTTAGCCTCGCTCCCGGCCTTAAATGCCGCCTTAATTAAAAATGCCGATTCAAATCCTTCATATCCTGGCGGCGACACTTCTAATGATTCAATCTTCACATCCAGTATCATCGGTCTGATTTCTATCTCCTTGAAAACCTTCCTGCCACCTTTCCCCATTGATGTCTTTTCAACCTTGATACTCTCGCATTTCATCATATCCCTTAGACCCTCTGCGGCTTTTTCCAAAGTAAGCTGTCCCTCAATAAATATTTGTAACATATAATCCGCACTTCTTATGGAAGCCATAATATTCTTTTTAGAATTAATAACAGAAGCAGCTGTTACCCTAATACCCTCAGGCAAAGAAGCATTAAGCTTTTGCATAAACACTTCAGGCTCGATTTTTCCTGCCATTTCAAAATCCGCATACTCACAATCACTTGTCATCCCCACCGATAAGGGAAGCCCAAAAACCATTTGCGGATGAGGGTTGAAGCCCTTTGAATATGCAATAGGAAGTCCCGACCGCCTAACTCCGCGTTCAAATACCTTCATCAAATCTAGATGTGAAATAAACTTCACCGCTTCCCCTCTTGAAAATCTTGTTCGAATTAAAACATGGGGACTTATCTCTTCTACAACCTTTCTGTTTGAGCAATCCAGGCTATTTGAACTATCCGGGCTATTTGAACTACCCAAAGTTCCCGTATCTGCAGATTTGTCAGGACTATTTGAATCAACCCAGCTACTCGACCCACTAGCGCTATCTGCTCTGGCCAAGCTATCCTTTTGCGCCACTTTATCTACATCTGCATACTCTGAGCAGATTCCCTGGCCAAATACAGACGCACCACAGCCTACGCAAGAGGTCATGCAGTTAGGAGTAACCTCACCCTTCTCAGCCCGTTGCTTCTCTCGTATCAGGTGTTTCTTTGAAACTCCTACATCAATATGATCCCATGGGAACACTTCATCAATGTCTCTTTTTCTGTTGGCATAAAAAGCAGGGTCAATTCCACAGTCACTGAAAGCCTGCATCCACTCATTATACCTGAAATGCTCACTCCAGCTGTCGAATCTGCATCCCAGCTCCCACGCTCTGGCAAGTACACCTCCGACCCGCCTATCACCCCTTGCAAAAACCGCTTCCATAAGACTCAGTTCTGGATCATGCCAGTTATATTTCAAATGCCTGTCCCTTATTTTATCTTTTAGGAATTTCTGTTTGTCTCTCAATGTGCCAATGGCATCTTGAGCTTCCCATTGAAATGGCGTAAAAGGCTTAGGTACAAATGAAGATGTGCTTATAGTAACCTCAAGGCCCCTGTTCCTTTGTTCTTTTGGAACCTTAAAATATTCATCCGCCACCATTTTGCCTAGCTTAGCAATGCCCTCAACATCCTCCATGGTCTCAAGAGGCAGTCCTATCATGAAATATAGCTTAACGCCGTTCCAGCCACCTCTAAATGCCATTCCCACAGAATTGAGCAAATCCTCCTCAGTGACTCCCTTGTTGATTATATCTCTAAGCCTCTGGGTACCGGCCTCCGGCGCAAAGGTTAGGCCGCTCTTTCTCACCTTCTGAACCTTCTCCATCAAATCCAATGAAAATGAGTCTATTCGAAGAGAAGGCAGTGCAAGATTAACCTTTTTAGGCTCCATTTCTTCTATAAGTTCAGCTGTCAGCTCCGGAAGACCTGAATAATCACTTGTGCTAAGAGAAGTCAGGGATATTTCCTCATATCCGGTGCTTTCCTGAAGCCTCTTTGCCAACCCTGTAAGTCTTTCGGGAGTCCGCTCCCTCACCGGTCTGTATACATACCCCGCCTGACAGAACCTGCAGCCTCTGGTACAGCCCCGGAACAGCTCTAGCATTATCCTGTCGTGTACAATGCTTATGTATGGCACGATGACCTTTTCAGGGAAATATATGCTATCCATATCCTTAATGATTCTCTTTTTGATTTTCACAGGATATGAGTTCTTCAGGGGTGCGACGGATTCGAGGCTACCATCATCCTTATATCTGGCCTCATAAAAGGCTGGGACATAGATCCCTTCAATATTAACTATTCTACTTAGGAATTCTTCTCTTGTCGCGTCTTCCTTTTTCCACTCTCCGTACACATCCATTACTTCATTTATGATTTCTTCGCCTTCTCCAAGCATGAAAAAATCCACAAAATCCGCAAGGGGTTCCGGATTGTAGGCACAGGGGCCTCCGGCACAAACAAAGGGGTGTCCATCCTCCCTTTCGGTTCGTTGTAGAGGTATCCCAGCTAAATCAAGCATATTTAGTATATTTGTATAGCTCATCTCATACTGCAGGGTAAAGCCAACTAAATCAAAATCGCCGACAGAGTCGTGGGTTTCTAAGGAAAAAAGGGGTATCCCGTTTTCTCGCATCCTCGCCTCCATATCAGTCCATGGCGCAAAGACCCTTTCACAGTATGTATCCTCCCGCTCATTGAGCTGACTGTACAGTATCTTCATCCCTAGGTGTGACATTCCCACTTCATAAACATCGGGGAAGCAGAAGGCAAATCTTATGTTAACCTTTGTTGGATCCTTTGTTACGCTGTTAAGCTCACCGCCCGTATATCTGGCAGGCTTTTCGACACTCTGTAGTATATCGTCTCTAATTATTACCGGCACTTAAAACCTCCATAAAACGGCTTTACTACCATAGCTTCTTCGTATGGTAGTTGAGTCGTTGATATTTGTTGTTTATTAAAAAGTTCCATAGTCTTCTTCACACAATAGCATACCCAAATAAGCAGTATTTAGCAACTCAGTAAATCACCTAAACTGCTTTATACCCAGGCCCATACAATGCTGCCAACCTAATTGCCTCTTCCATACTAACAGCCCCTGCAATGCCTTTCCCTGCAATATCAAAGGCCGTACCATGATCCACTGATGTTCTTAAGTATGGCATCCCTAAAGTAAGGGAGATAGTCCTTTCAAAATCCAGTGTCTTAGTGGCTATATGCCCCTGGTCATGATAAAGGGATAAGACAGCGCCATATTTGCCGTGGAGTGCCTGATGGAATACTGAATCGGCAGGTACCGGCCCTACTACAGGTATACCCTGAGCTGCCGCCTCATTTATCGCGGGCTCTATTTCCCTGCCTTCCTCATCTCCAAAAAGGCCATGCTCTCCATTGTGAGGATTGAGGCCTGCCACTGCCAGCGTTGAAGAAGGCATTCCAAGCATCTCCAGAGCTTTGCAGCACCTTCTTATATAATCTGCCAGACGATCCTTAGTCACCATATCGCAGGATTTTCTGAGAGATACATGTCTAGAAAGAAAAAACACCCTAAGTGTGCGCACATTGAACATCGTCAAAGGATCATGGGTGCCTGTAAGGTCGGCAAGTATTTCAGTATGGCCTGTCTGGGCAACGCCTGCAGCCTTTATTGCCTCCTTGTTTATTGGAGTGGTGGCTATGGCAGTGATTTTTCTGGTCATGGCTAGCTTCGAAGAAGCTTCTATGTATTCATAGGCCGCACGCCCTGCTTGAGCCTGCACTACGCCGAGCTGTAGCCTGCTAACATCAACATTTCCCAAGTCGATTAAATCTATCGTACCGTGCTTGTATTGCCCGTCTTCCGGTTCATTTACTATATTGAAATGGCAGCCTGTGCCAATCAGCCGCTCCATTTTTTCAAGTACCGCCAGACTGCCTATGACCAGCGGCCTGCACTCACTAAAAAGGTTTTTTGTCTGAAATGCCTTCAATATGATTTCCGGTCCAATCCCAGCAGGATCTCCCATGGGTATGCCAATTATCGGTCTGTTCATAAACTTTTCACCTCAATTATCAGTTAATTTTTTCACACTCTATCTGACTATTATAACACTTCGGTTCAAAGAAAGTTTTTCGTTTGTAGAAAATTTTTCTTGCCTCAGCAGTGTTTCAACGAGGCGGGAGATATGCTCACCGCCTGAAAGGCGAATCGGTACCCGCCGCCTATAGAGGTGGGGGACATATATCGCTTCGTTATAATTAATACTCATTTACATAAGACCCAAAGTTGCAATTTCGCCATTGCAATAAACCCTTTTTGGTGTTAAAATAATAAAGCGCAATTTCAAGAGCGCATATCGGGGTGTAGCGCAGATGGTAGCGTGCTTGGTTCGGGACCAAGAGGCCGTGGGTTCAAATCCCGCCACTCCGACCAAACATTGACTGAAGCATTGATACGATGCTTCGGTCAAATCTTTTATTATTCCTATCAAGAAAGCCTGTAGTACAAAGGAATTTCCCCGTAGGGGTATGCAAAATCCTTGACACTGCAGGCTTTTTCCGCGTTATGGGGCTTCTCCGGCATTCTCGGCTCACGGGTGAATTTGAATACCCCTTGAGGGAAAATAGAATAGTTCTATGAAAAATAACGCTAACCTCCAAAATTATGTTTTATATCGGAAAAATCATGTTTCATGCAACGGACGGTTTTCTGTGGCAGGGTTTTGATAGTGTAAGTGGGTCCAGTGAAGCTGGAAAATGCTAACAGGTGAAAGTCCTAAGCAGCGTCATATCCTCTGGTATAACTGGGCCTTTACCATTTCTCCCGAATTAACCACAGGTGGTATGTTGCCCAAGGCTTGGCACCGGCTGGAGAACGGTGAAATCCATCTGTATAAGGGCGGAACCACCGGCGCAGCCAATGCCGTAAACGAGCCGTACAGCGAGTTCTACGCCTGTCAGATCGCCCAAGCCATGGGGCTGAATGCTATCTCCTATGACCTGGAACACTGGAAAGGTATTCTTGCCTCCAAGTGCAAGCTGTTCACCAACATTGACACCTCATTTGTACCCGTAGGACAGCTGGTGCGCTCAGGCGGCTTACAAGCATGTTTAGATTATTATGCTGAGTTGGGTGAGGATTTCGCAGAAGCTGTACACAGTATGCTGGTATTTGATGCTGTTATATATAATGAGGATCGGCACTTTGGCAACTTCGGTCTTTTACGGGATAACCTCTCAGGCGCACCAATTGCACCCGCTCCCTTATTCGACCACGGGCTGTCGCTGTTTAATTATGCCATGCCGGACGATATTGCCAATCTGGACGAGTACGCAAAAACCCGTTCCCCGGCCTATGGGGATATTTCCTTTGAGCGCATCTGTTCCGAGGTCATGGGCAAGACCCAAGCACAGCAGCTTAGGCGGTTGATTGGCTTCAAATTTGAGCGTCATACCTCCATCAACTGGCCGAAGAAGCGGTTGGCAGCTATTGAACGACACACACAAAAACGTGTGCGGCAGATTTTAGGGCTAATCAATTGAACCTCCCCCATTTAATCGCAAGCGATTTGAAGTTGGGGGATTCTTGATTCAATATCTTGATTCAATATATTGATGCTTGCATTGATATCCCTTGATTTTATGTTAGAGCTATACCGCACTTTCCGCAAAAACGCGCACCGGGAACA
>CAZEIH010000014.1:0-73734 GCA_964512095.1 uncultured Oscillospiraceae bacterium | reverse complement strand
CATAATAGCTTTATTAAAAAGGTCAGGATGAAATATTGGAAGGCACTTTTTGAGTTATTTAGGGCATTAAGAACTGTTTGGAACTCAGTGGAACGGATTGGAATATAGAACCCTTAAAACCCTAGTGAAATCAAGCCTTTGAGGTATCTACTGAGCGATTTGTCCGACCAATACGAGGCTCGTTTAAAACCTACGATTTGATTATAAAAAATCCACTAGGAGGGATATTAGGAGGGATATGGGGGGATTTCCCCAAACATTGGTTAATGCAGTCAGCCACTACCACTGACAAGATTATTATAAGGAGCTGGCTTAAGCATGGAGAAAGGGAAAAAGCATTACAAAGAACTATTTAAAGATTATCCAGATGTAGTAACCCTTATAGAGTTTAGGGAAATGCTAGGAGGCATAGCCGATAGCACGGCAAGAAAGCTTATGAGAACAAACGCAGTCAAACATTTTTATATAAGAGATACCTATATGATACCTAAGAAATGTGTTATTGACTATGTTACAAGTGAGCATTACGCTGAATACAAGCATTCTTTGAGGGTTCAGGTATAGAGACACAATAATAAAGACCCTACAAGGCATTTATTAGCCCGTAGGGTCCTTTTTACATACATCCAGCAAGTGTAAGTACAGCCTTGCAACTCTTAGGGTCTATACTTTCAAGCCATATCTCGAAGTTGCTAATAGTGATTTCCTTGGTAAACTCAATACTGTCAGAGTCGCACTCGTTGGGTAGATGCTCGCATATACAGCTGAGGCCTGTTAGCTTTGGCTCTATAATTTGGTTATCCTTGACCCGATTAAATTCGTACATAGTCCAATCAGGTGGTAGCTCGGCAAATATGGCCTCTGGGTAAGATACTGCAAACTCGATAGTGATTTGAGTAACTTTGCCAATACTTGACTCATCGTCATATGTAGAACAATTAGCGTAGGAAAGCTTAAAACCACGATTTATCAGAAGCTTAGCTAATCCTATAAGCTCAATACTGACGTTAACAGTCTTGTATCCACAGCCACAGCAGGGCTTAGACCATATTTCACTGTATAATTCAAAGCAAGACGGGCACATAGTCATCATACTGTACAGACCTCCTTGATAGCTTTATCTGTAGGCTCTGTATCTGACCTAATATCTCTAATGATACGATTTACCGTAGATCTGCTGAGTTCTGTTTGTCTTACTATTTCAGCTATTGTAACACCATTATTATATAGTGCCCTTACGGTGAGCCCTTTTTCATTTCGCTTGCTGGGGCGGCCTCCAGAACGACCTCTGGCCTTAGCAGCTTTGAGACCGTCTTTGGTTCGCTCTGAAAGCAAGTCACGTTCGAACTGAGACAGTCCAGCAAATATGGTAAACATAAACTTCCCTTGTGGGGTTGTGGTATCAAGCCAACTCTCTTTAAGACTTTTTATTTGGGCACCAGCTGTGTGTATCTTCTCAACGATTTCAAATAGGTCCTTGGTTGACCTACTAAGCCTTGACAGTTCGGAGACAATAACAGTCTCACCTTGTTGTAGTTCTTCTAGCATTTTATTAAGTTGTTCTCTTTCTCGTATGGTGCCTGTGATTTTTTCTTGGTAGATGCAACGATAATTGACACCTGCTTCTATTAATGCGTCTACCTGTCTATCTAAATTCATGTCACTTTTACTAACACGTACATAACCAACTAACATGGTAAATCCTCCCTTAAATCAGTTTATATGTATCATAAAGGTATCAATATCTAATTTGATTATGAAACCTTTAATGACACAATTTTATTGCCTAAAACCTGCTATAACAGGCTTTCTTAAAACCTGTGTCATAAACGGTCGTTTATGGCACATACTTCTTCTTTATTTGGATTCTTTCGATATTGCCTCTAGTGCCATACTAATACCTTGCCTTATAATGCTTGCTATTGATACTTCTAATCTTTTGGACACTTCTTTTAGCTGGCCTGTTGTGCTTTCTTCCAGTCGCAGTTTAAAAGAGATAGTCTCCTCTTTTGTTCGTAGTCTACCCTTGATATCCCTTGAAATTTGTCAGCACCCCCTCTCCTGTCGGGATTCCTTGCTTAGCGACCACACTATGATGACGTTATACCGCGCTCTTAATCTATAGTCAAACGTTTATTTGCAAGGCAGTAACAATTAAAGAATTATTCACGTTCGTGCATTTAATGTTGATTTTCGCTTACATTTCTGATAGTATCATAAGAATAGATAACAAGGTGAGGTGCAAGATGGCTATTAGTTATAATAAACTGTGGAAACTATTGATAGATAAGAAAATGAACAAAAAAGACCTGCGCCTGAAAGCTGGTGTCAGCACTGCTGTTATTGCCAAGATGGGTAAGGGTGAAAATTTGACTACTGACATACTTCTGAAAATTTGTGATGCCCTTGATTGTGACATCGCCGATATTTGCGAGGTGGAACGGACAGCCGTTTACGAGAAGCAAAAGGAGGTAACTGAACAATGAAAAAATTGAAATCTATAGATTTGTTTGCAGGTATAGGCGGAATACGGCTCGGTTTTGACCAAGCTTTCGGAGATTCGCTAAGGACTGTGTTCGTCAGCGAATGGGATGAACACGCCCAAAAAACCTATAAGGCAAACTTTGCCGATGAATTTGAAATAGCAGGGGATATCACAAAAATTGAAGAAACTGGTATCCCTTCGTTTGATATATGCCTTGCAGGGTTTCCTTGCCAAGCGTTTAGTCTCGCAGGACAGCGCAAAGGTTTTAAAGATAACTTTAAAGGAAAGGCACGCGGTACTCTATTCTTTGATGTGGCACGGATATGTGCGTTACATAAACCCAAGGTAATATTCTGTGAAAACGTAAAAGGGCTGACCATTCACGACAAGGGGCGTACTTTCGATATTATCAAAGGAACATTAGATGAGCTGGGTTATACAGTCCACGAAAGAGTATTAAACAGCCGCAACTTTGGTGTTCCTCAGAATCGTGAGCGCATCTACATTGTTGCTTTCAGGAACGATATTGACAGTACAGATTTCAAATTCCCTGAGTCGACAGACTCAAGTAAACGGATTAAAGATATTATTGAAGAGCAACCTGTTTCAGCGAAATACTATCTGAGTGATGTGTATATGGAAACGCTCCGCCGTCACCGCGCACGGCACGAGGCCAAAGGGAACGGATTTGGTTACGAAATTCGTGACTGGGAGGATGTTGCAGGAGCGATTGTCTGCGGTGGAATGGGACGAGAGCGAAATTTATTGATTGACAAGCGGCAAACCGACCTGACCCCTGTTACGCATATCAAGGGCGAGGTAAACAAAGAGGGCATTCGCAAGATGACGCCACGTGAATGGGCGAGATTGCAAGGTTATCCCGACACATTCCGCTTGCCATTAGCCGATGTGCACTTATATAAGCAACTCGGCAATTCAGTGTCTGTACCCGTTATAAAGGCAATAGCGGAGAATATCAAGATAGTGCTTGACAAAGAATGAGGAAGGAACGGTGAAACAATGGCTATAACAGGAAATAAGGGAGAGTGGTCGGAAACATACGCATTTTTAAGACTCCTTGCAGATGGAAGGATTTTTGCTGCAGACGAACAACTTAATCGCATTCACAATATGTTCTTTCCGATTATAAAGATTATCCGTGAGGAAACTCTCGGTTCGCCATATGAATACCGCCCAAATACTGCTAATGCTGAAGTCGAGATTTATCTCAATGATACACAAATTCTACGATTGCCAGCTTCTACTTTTGAAGCGGAAGCCGACCGCTTGTTTGTTGATATAAATGCTTGCGGTGCAGGACGGGGAGCATTTGAAGTTACGAGGACAGAGTCATTTATCCGCAGTATATATATGAATAAGCTAAAAGCTCCGTCCACTGATAAAGCGGACATCAACATTCAGATTCACGATGTTAATACGGGTTATGAAAAAGTCGTTGGGTTCAGCATAAAAAGCGAATTAGGCATGCCACCTACACTTTTGAATGCAGGGCGAACTACGAATTTCATTTACAGAGTTGAGGGATTGGACAGGATGCATATAGGACCAATAAACGCCATTAACACACAGCGTAAAATCAAAGACCGCATTAAGGCGATTACAGATAACGGTGGTCAACTTTTTTTTGAGTCAATGGAAAATGACACCTTTAACGACAACCTAATTATGGTGGACAGTCAAATGCCAGCAATCGTTGCCCAAATGCTTATTGGTTATTATTCTGAGAGCACAGCCGACTGTATGGGGCTTGTCGATTATGTCAGCCGTATCAATCCGCTTTTGCGCAGTGCGGACTTTTATAGGCACAAGATTAAGGAAATGCTCTGTGCTGTTGCATTAGGTATGAAACCTGCTACAAAGTGGGATGGAACAGATGAAGCTTCGGGCGGTTACATAATTGTCAGGACGAATGGGGATGTGTTGGCTTATCATATTTATAATCGTGATGCTTTCAGGGGCTACCTCTTGAACAATACGAAATTAGAGAGCGGGAGTAGTAGTCGTCACGGTTATGGTGTGTTGTATGAACAGGATGGCAATATTTACATAAAGTTGAATCTACAAATACGATTCATTTGATGGATAAACATACTCTCGAATAATGTCGTCGTAATATACAGGTGGTTAAAAACAAAGATTCCGAGATTGAGGTTATGCTTCGCTTCGCCCTTTAGGCAAGGAAGTAGACTTAAAGATATTGATAACTTTAATGACTTTATAGAGCAGTAAGTGGTTATGTAAAGAAGAATGAAACTTAGCTGCAATTGGATTATTAAAACTAAAAAACGAACTGGCGTATCACTCTTTATTTGATACGCCAGTTCGTTTTTGCCCTTATACTTAAAATCTTATTTAGGCCAGTTAATCTTATACAATGTATAACAAAGTTGAGCATAGGTTTGAGCGTTAAGCTTGACTAAGTTTATATAAGATTAAGAGAAAGGTACTGATATTATGAAAGATAAACTATTAACAGTAGCCCAAGCAAGTGAGATTGCAGGGGTAAGTACTGCAAGCATTAGGAGGTGGACGGACTCGGGCAAACTTGAAACATATCGAAGTGCGGGAAATCATCGTAGGATTAAGACTTCAGATCTAATGAGGTTGATAGATAAGGCGTCAAACTTTGTTGCAGACCCACCGCAGTCATATATAGAGTTTTTAGGGGATGGTATAAAACCAGACCCAACCAACGTTCCGCCACTAAAAGATTTGCACAAATTCCTCGAAATGTACGATGAGAGTGGACATGAGAGAAATATTGTATCAAGCACAATAAAGTTATAGAAGGTTTTATTTGGAAATAGTGTCATCGGAAAGACCGCAAACGGGCACCACTTCAAGGGCTGAGGTATATCATATCTAAAACGGTCCAAAACGACCCATAGAGGTTTTGAAATTTGTTTATGGTACAAATCCCTATTGACAAATTAGAAGTCCTTTACGAGGCTTTAAAACGCATATTACAAATATTATATCTAAATCAGGCATGTGCTAATTAACTATGTACAACAAATTATAATAGAGGTGATTAGTATGAAAGCGATACAACGAGGTTCATGGCGACGGGGGAAGGATGATAAATTTAAGCCCTTTGTCCATGGATGTGTGCAATTGGATGGTACTGTGGTAGAGGTTGTATCCAAAGACAGAAATAAGACTTATGTAGAAATCACAGGGACCTACGAAAAAATCAATGGTGGCTATCTATATGAGTTTAAGCATACCCACAGACCGAAATCTTGTACAGGGATATCAACTGGTGTTTACGATATTGATTTAACTAAAGTAAATTCCAATGTAGGTGGTTTAGTTAGTATGGAAGAATTAGATAAGGCTTTAGGATTAACCAATTAGAAAGATAAAACTAGAAACGGGGTATTTAGGTAGCTAAGTATCCTGTTTTTAGTTTTAGATGGTTTTAGTATGTCCATAGTGGTTAATTGTCCAACTTAGAAGCTAGTTTTGCACTTGTCATTATTAAAGAACAGAGGGTATTCGAGAGGATGTCGTAAGCCCTTGCGTCACTAGTTGCGTAGGTATCCTTTATTCGACAACAACGAGCTTCCTTGGGATTAAAGTTATGTACTAATAAAGGTCACTATCAGGCATATCTCTATATTTGAGTGAGGGACAAAAAGTTATGGAGAAACATTTAGTGGAGAAGCATAGTTTCTTCTTAGCTGGTAGATAGGAAAAGAGTTCGTCGACGCTTGCGTCCTCATTGCGTCTGTGTAGCTTTATTCGATAATTACAGGTTTCCTTGGGATATAAATGTTGCAATAAAATGAACCGCATCTAGGCCTATTCATATATCTAATCAAGGGCAAAAAGTTGTAGAGAGACACCTAGTAGAGGAGTATAGAGAGGAGAGGACTTCCTCCTAGATAGTAGATATGATGGGTGCTCGGCACAATGCCATACTGGCTACTTATCTATCCAGCGCTTAGTATTTGAAACTCTTGTTTTTCCGTAGTTTCTCCTGCTATTTGTTCTAAACTTTAAATTAGTATACACTTTGAATGAAGACGACATAGATGATATTGTTGGCTCGTGCATCGGTCATTGCGTCCGTCACCCTGTCCGACTACAACGGGCTTCCTTTGCTTACGAGGTAGCTACGCAAAACCTCTTTCGTCCATACTCTTTTTTATGATTTTATGGCCGATAGCTTCGTCGTCCGCGACTTACAACACGCTCAAATTTATTCGGTAGGATAAGGCTTACTGGACTATCGTAACCTCTAAAATAGGTAAGTTAAAAGTATCTCCGATAAAAAATACATAGTGACGGTGTATTATGCTATCGAATGTTATTGCAGATTATTTTTTTATTTATATCTTCTTTAAACTAAAGTCAGCCAGGCCCTGTATTATATTAATCATAACGGCAAATAAGTGTAGAGACAGGTGTGGGAGTATAAATAGGTAGGACAGGACTTCACCTACCATACGATATGTTTACCTAAGGAGTCTACTCATCTTTCCCGTCGAGATAGTCGGCTATCCTTCGTTTGCTTATTTTAATACAATCGTTGCTGATATCAGTTCCTATAACCTTAGCACAGGAGCCAGTACGAAGGCTTGCCAACAGACTCGTACCCGACCCAGAACAGGGGTCTAGCACTACGCTATCACCTTGCTGTAAAAATCGCTTTGCAAGCTCATCAAAGACATCAAGTGGTTGTTCCCACTCGATTTCACGGCTTTTATTTGCAGGTTCAGCTGTAATCAAGTCGCTATAAATCTCACCTTTATATCTACTACCTGCTGTCATATGTATAACTGGTTTTGCAAAGGAACTGACGCCAACCCATCCTAGGTTAGATGACCTACGGGGGAAAATAGTTGTAAGGGTCCAGTTATAATAGAGCCTCTTATCAGTACGTAGTGCGTCTAGTATCTCAGGTAGTGCAACATAACCTGTCATACAAACAAGACTAGCAATACCGTCTTTCTTTAGAAGTCTACCTGCAAGATGACTCAGTGTACGGTAAAGCTCGATATAGTCAACGGAGTAGGGTAAATCCGTTAATATAAGGTCTACACTATCGTCTGGTATCCAACTTAAATCGTCTTTAAGTAAATCGCATTGACGTATATCAACCTCTGGTATTATACCAGAGGTATTTTTGCGTCTATCTGCTTTTCGTTGTCTATTAAGTGCAGCTTGAGAACTACGAGGACTAAGAGAACCATGTTCCTGCATGTATGCCAAAACGCCTGGTGCCTTTAATGCTCGAAGTCCTCTTGCGTCAAGGCCTTCTAATATCTGTGGATGCTCTTTTAGATATGGATGAGATAAGTATTCAGGCGGAGTGTCCACTATGGTTAATTGACCACTTTCAAGCAACTCTTTTCTTACTTTTTCGACTGTGACATGACTGACTCCAAGTTGCTTACCTATAGCTCTTGACGACAGCGACGGTTCAATTTTTATATGTTGCTTTATCAGAGCACGCTTCTCGGCATGCGTTAATTTCTTTGTTTGAGACATTTTATATCCTCCCTAAGGCGATGGTTATGAGTTAATTATACCTACTACTAGGCCGAAAGGCCATTAAATATTTTATATTATTTATCTGCTGTAAAATCAGGCATCTCATAAAACACCCTAAATACACAAATGAAGGAGGTGTTTTTATGAGAAAGAAATCAGCAAAGATTAGAATTTTCGGAACCTTAATGGAAAAGGAAGTAACTAAAGAAGATATTGAAATGTTTAGTGACTATCCAGATGTGGTGGATGTAGAACAGATGAGTGAAATGCTAGGAATTAGTACAAAGACAGGATATAAGCTTCTAAAGGAAAATAAGATTCAGCATTTTAGGATTGGACGAAGCTATAAGGTTCCTAAGCATAATATTTTACTTTTCATAAAGGCAGCCTAAAAAATCCATTGCGTTCTGTGTTGTCGGCATCCCGACGAGGCGGTATACTATAGCAGTCAGTGGTAGATTGGCTGCTATCATCAAAAGGAGGAGTAAAGATTATGGTAGCAGGTCATTTAAGAGAGAAAAACGACTATTTTCAGATGATACTGAATTACAAGGATAGTAAAGGTAAAAGAAAAACGAAATCAATAAGTACAGGACTACCTGTGAAAGGCAACAAAAAGCGTGCTGAGGCTATGTTGCTTGAGGCTAGGAAAAGTTTTAGACCCGAAGATATGATGACAGGTAAGAATACTCCGTATCATACCTTCATAGAGAACTGGTTGAAGGACGAGGCGAAGAACCTAGACGCTGAAACTTATGCACTATACTCACATAATGTCAGACTTTTTATCGGACAATACTTTAAAAGTCTGGATTTACAACTGTGTGAATTAAAAACATCGACCCTAGAAAGTTACTATAATAATGAAAAGGCGAAGAACCACGCCACGAAAAAGACCATTCTGCAGTTGCACGAGATAATCACACTATCTCTGGACTACGCAGTAACTCTTGGTTGGATTGAAAGCAATCCTGCTAAAGGTATTAACCCAGCTACTAACGAGGTTTCCATACTCTTTACTGATTTCATGCTTGAATGGTTGGAGATGATGAAATCACGAGTAGCAGAAACAACCTATTCCTCTTACAACAGCGGTATAAGCCATAGTATTGTACCTTACTTCCTTGATAAGGGATATACGCTGACAGATATGGAGGAAAACCCAAAGTACATTCAAGACTTTTATCAGCACGAACTAAGTAAAGGATTGACTCCAAATACGGTTATACGCCGTCATGCTAATATTCGCAAAGCCTTACAGCACGCCTTCCAGTTGGATTTAATTAAGTCAAATCCAGCAGACAAGATTGAGAAACCTAAAAAGGGGTCGTATACTGCGTCTTACTATAATGAAGAAGAACTTAAAAAACTCTTTGAGGTATCTAAGGGAGACCCAATAGAACTACCTATAATCTTAGCCGCCTACTATGGACTGCGTAGGAGCGAGATACTAGGTTTGAAATGGGATGCTATTGACTTCAAAGAAAGCAAAGAAGGCAAAGAAGGTAAAATTTCAATCAATTTTACTGTGACCGAAGTAAGCATGGGTGCTGGTAAAGGAAATAAGATAGTTGAAGAAGCGCGAACCAAATCAAAAGCCAGTATGCGAGTACTTCCCCTAGTGAAGGAAATCAGAGACTTGCTAATTAAAATGAAGCAAGAACAAGCCAACAACAAAAGGTTATGTGGGAGTAGCTACAACGACAAATACCTTGAGTTTGTAAATGTCAATGAATTAGGTGAAAGGATGAAGCCTAACTATGTAACCCAGCACTTTTCAATCCTTTTAGAAAGGAATGGACTAAGGAAAATTAGATTTCACGATTTACGACACTCTTGTGCAAGTCTAATGTATGCTAAAGGGGAACAACTGAAAGAGATACAGCAGTGGCTAGGTCATAGCGATATTTCAACAACGGCTAACATTTATACTCACTTAGATTATAGTAGCAAGGCAGCGACAGCAAATGCGATTTTATCCGTGTTAGCCCCTATACAAGGAGTGCAAGTGGAAGCCTCTAATGAAGGTGAATATGAAAACTAGGCAAAAAGAAAAGCTACATAGTTGAGAGCTATGGAGCTTGAATTTTCTGGTGCCGATAACCAGAGTCGAACTGGTACGAACATTCGTTCGTCGCATTTTGAGTGCGGTGCGTCTGCCTATTCCGCCATATCGGCTAATGTTTTATCCGTACCACTTACCTCAGACATAGACTTTGGAGGGATATAGTGGAGGGATGTTGAAAAACTTATGCATTATTTAGTTAGTTGAACCTTGATTTACCAAGGCTTCCAGCGTATGATGGAGTAATGGACGCATTGGGTTTTGAGTCCGATAAGTTCATGAACCTTTTTACCTCCAATCTGAAGTACGAGTATCTTAATAAAGTTAGTGAACTCTGCGACTATGAATTTTCGCTCTATAATATCTACACAATAAAGCTTCAGCTTAACAAGCATATGATCAAGAGCATGGAAGATACAATAATGAATCTGTTTGAAGAATTTTCACATATTTATCACTGGCATCCCGAAACCGGCAAGAATATTCACTATTATAACGGTTGGGCTACTAATAAGGCTTGGAAGATCAATAGAAAGGTCATTATCCTGCTTAGCGGATTTAAGGATCTTCAATACTCCTGGGGAGGCTTCAGGCCTACTAACTACAGTGTTATCGATAAGCTTACCGATATCGAAAAGGTGCTGAACTATCTTGATGGCGGTATGACTCAGGATGTCAATATATCTGCAGTGCTTAAAACAGCTGAAACCGAATGTAATACTAAAAAAATTCAGCTCAAGTATTTCACTGTAACCTTCTACAAGAAAGGGACCTGTCATATCGAGTTTACTAATGAAATGCTTCTTCACAAATTCAATGTGTTCGGGTCGCAGTATAAGGGTTGGCTGCCGCCGTCATACGGAAAGGCACAGTACAGGGATATGAGGCCCGAATACAAGGCTGTTATAGATGACTTTGAGGGTGAATCAAGCTACTGCGCAGTAATGAAAAACAAGGATTACTATATCATGGATACTGCCAGCCTACTCTTACCGGCGTGAAGTTATCAAAATCTAATTATATGCGCAGCTGGTCAATAGATCAGCTGCAGCAGGAGGATCTATGAAAATAGGTACTAGAAGCTTACTATTTGGTGTTCATCAATTCGTCTGGCATCCCATAACGGTTATAGCGGCATGGATAAAGCTCTATGGGAAACCGTCCTTTGAAGAAGTATTCTGTATTTTTGTGCATGATTTCGGCTATTGGAATAAAAATGATATGAATGGTGCCGAAGGGGTACTTCATCCGATCAGAGGTGCCAATATCGCTTTGAAAATGTTTGGCCGAAAACAATATGAATTGTGTTTATATCACTCACGCAGTTATGCTAATCTTTCGTGGGCAATACCGTCAAAGCTTTGTTGGGCCGATAAGCTTAGCATACTGTATGACCCTTGTTGGTTCTACTTGCTCCGGGCGCGGTTAAGCGGTGAGCTGAAGGAGTATAGACTTGAGGCTGCTACTAATGGTTTTGTTCCACTATCTGCATCTGATAAGGAATGGTTTTGTTGGCTCCGTGATTTCATGAGCAAAATCAAGGTGATTTCAAATCGTTAAAACTTTGCTTTTTCTATAAACCAGTTTGTATTGTCGTAATACAAGTTGAAGATCTTTTCTCCGACCTGGCACCGGTACCTGTAACCGGTGGCCTGAACTTTCAGGCTTTTACCTTTTCTGCTTTCGAGTATTTTTTCTATCCTGTATTCTCTGTCATTCCATATTAACGACAAAGGTACTATTTCCCCGGTTTTCTTCCAAAGTGCTGTTACTTCAATAATTACCTTTGAGTATGGCACTTTTTCCTTTAACATTCTTTCGGCTTCATTCGGGTCAAATCCAAATATCATATTCTCCACTTCCGGATACAAAATTATACGGTTTTGTGACCGTTCATGTTTAATCTGTAAAAAGCTTGGCAGGGCGGTTAATTCCTGCATCTCCGGCCTTTACGATGCATGATGATTAAAGGCTATGATTCCTGGTGATAGGGGGTCTGTGACGTAAAGGGGTGACGGTTCCTTCCGTCCTCAAGCTTCTTACTATTCTCAGCACTATACATTTTATTCTATTTCGTAATAAAAATCAATTCCGTATTTCCCACGCAGGAGTATTGTACACAGCCTTTTAGCGTTGACATCAAATGTTCATTATGGTACATTTTTAATATAAATATTTCCAATATTTTAAGCTTATTTCCCTTTTGCCTGGTGATATATTACATATCAAGGAGGCTGATATCGTGGCCGAAGATAAAATTGTTGAGGTTATGGAACAGTTAGAACAAGGCATTATAAATACTATGGACAGCGAGAAATACAAGGCCTTTCTGAAGATGCAGTCAAGCTTTCATTCTTACAGCTTCAACAATGCCATGCTGATATTTTTACAAAGACCTGATGCAACGATGGTTGCCGGTTATCAGACCTGGATAAAGAAGTTTGAGAGAAACGTCATGCGTGGCGAGAAAGGTATTACAATACTAGCACCGTGCCCTTATAAGTATGAAAAGGATATTAAAGTTAAAAATGAAAATACCGGCGCTGAAGAGATAAAGAGAGTTAACGTTGAAGGGTTACGCTTCAGGACCGCTACTGTATTCGATGTAAAACAAACTCAGGGCAAACCTCTACCGGAATTGTGTCAGGAGATCACCAGCAGCAGCGATAATGCAAATGATTTAATAAAGGCTCTTAAAAACATTTCAAAGGTTCCGGTCGTAGAAAAGGATATTGATAATGGAGCATTGGGCTATTATAGCAGATTGGAGGGTCTTATTGCTATAAAGTCCGGCATGTCTCCTGATCAGACCGTTAAAACTCTGATACATGAGTATTCCCATTCAGAGCTACATAGCTCTAAAGAGAGTGCGCTTCTTGACAGGGCCACTAAAGAGGTACAGGCTGAAAGTGTTGCGTTTGTAGTTGCTAATAGGTTTGGCATTGATACAAGCCAGTACAGCTTTGAATACCTTGCGGCCTGGAGCAGCGGCAAGGAGCTGAAGGAACTCAAACAGTCATTCGACCTCATTCAGAAGACAGCGAATAAAATAATCAATGAACTTGAAAATACATTGGGGATCGATGTGCCAAATTACATTAAAAGTATTGAGGCCGGAAAACAGAACGCAGTTGTAGCGAATAATATATTAGATAAAATCATTAACATTTATAAAAGTGAATTCCCGGCCATAAAACATATATCAGAGAGATCAGCTGGACTTATAGATAATCTGAACGAATCAAATGGTTCGGAATTATCCATCAAGGATATTAAAAACCTGTATAAGTCCATGGGCAAGCAAGTAGATATAGGTAACGACAAATCTGACCTTCAGGAGTTTAAGGTTCTAAAGGATATAGTGGATGACATCAAACAAGCACAGCTGAAAGGTAAACAGGATATAGCAAAACAAAGCAAGGTAATAAGTGTTACTATGGAGGCCTCCTTATGACGGATAAACAAAAAGACGTTACAATGAAAAATGATTGCTCTCATGGCGTACATTCTGATGATGCAGCCGCCGCGAAGAAACTTAGTGATATAGACAAGATATCTACTATGATAAGCTGCCATACAGGTATTGATAAAAACATGCTCTCAATTTTAATTTCTACATTCGGAATTGAGACTGTTCTTAATAATCCGCACTCAATAGGTTTGGAAGAGGATCAAGCCGCATTGTTAATAGAAATCAGCGATATATTGCATAGCATGGGAGACTAATAAAAATGTATCAATTTAAATTGGATGTTTTAAGATTTTCTGACCTTTTATCAAAATACACAAGCATAAGCAAAAGCAAAATAGATAAATTTCTAACTGAGAATACTATAAATAACATCTTTGACCATCCTACAGCTTTGGACGTTACGAAGGCACAGCTAAATAAGATTAGCGAGCTTAAGGAGCTGTCTGGATTGTACGATGCTCTTAAGGAGTCCTACAGCTCACAATATACGCTTAGGAGTTCGGACAGTTCAAAAAACTATTTTAAAGCTATCTTTTTTGACAAGAAAGATAAAGAAAGGCTTATATGTGCATTTCTAGACAATGCCAATAATGTCATCGCTACAAAGGTACAAAACGTTGGCACGGTTGATCAATCAGCTGTTTATCCGAGAGAAATAGCTAAAGATGCTTTGCTATATGATGCAAAGGGTGTTATAGTCGCACATAATCATCCAGGTGGGTCACTTAATCCAAGCTCTGCAGATGTTGACGTGACACAAAAAATTATGAATGCATTGAGTGCTGTCAACATCAAGCTTTTAGATCATATAATAGTTGCTAATGACCATGTGTATTCTTTTTCCGAAAACGGTATGCTTGTAGGTCAAAGTATGGGATTGTCAACGGTATTTGAAAACGTGAAACAACAATATGAAACCAGTTGGCCGGCAATATCCTGTATTAGTGAAAATACTGCCCATGCAATCCATGATCTTAATACAAAGTGCGGCAAAGATTTGTCTATAGATGAAATTAAATCTATGTATAAGACTGTAGGAAGTAACTTAGAAGTTTCCGGCGTGAATAATAGCTCTATTGATTTTACTATGCTACAATCTATTGTAGATGGATTAAAACAAGCGAATCTACGCTATATGAATCAACAAGCTTCAAGTAATAAAGCAGCTGTAAACGAAAATGAATTATGATATGCGAAAGGAGTCGTTATGGTAAAATTCAATTATTTTGAATCTGAATTGCTCAATAGTTTTTTTGAAGGTCCTTCCTGTAACGATACTGATAAGGTCGTAACCATTAAACGGCTTGAGGATGCCAGGTCCAATACCGATGATCCAGAACTTGTACAATGTGCTTCGGACACTATCAGCAAAATCAAGATGCTGGACAACGAAGAATTCAAGCTCCTAATTTCCTCTCTTCCTATATCAGATGGCTTTTCCATATAAAAGTTCTTAAGATTAAGTCAGTACTCACAGGCTGGCTTTTTATTGTACTCCTCTCCCCTACTCCTTATAACTTTTGAGTTTGACATTTGCAGTACATTTATGATATAATCTTATTAGATCAAAGTTATATGGAGGTTCTGTATGAGCAAGACATTTTACTGTAAGTGCGGTAAAGAAATTAAAAAATCCAGTACTGCAGCATGCACAAGAAATGAAGATCTCCAAGACAGCTGCAAAGGTTGTGTTTATATCGAATCCGGAAGCACATACAGAAAAGGTGTGAGTGTATCAATAAAGTATTGTCAGGCGGGCAGTAAAAAGCCTAATCATACAGTAACTTATTCAACATCTGATGAAAATAACTCTACCACTCTTGACATTATAGGGCTAGATATGGATGTATTTAAAACGATCGGTAATTATGCAAAAGAGTTACCGGGATGTACAAGCAAAAGCGGCGACAGTTTTTTGTCAATAGACAGAGAGGATTGCAGAAAAACTCTGGTGCTGGCTTTTGAACAGAACAAAAAAGGCATAGCGGCTAAACAAGCCATAATCAATAAATTTTTCGTTGATAAAAAATACAACTTCTCTGCCGGTAATGAAGCAATAGAGGTTGATGGATCTTTCAATGCAGAAGACATCAGCTGGCTTACTACTGTTCCGGTCGGTGACCCGAACTGGAAGAGCGTTGCCGGCAGAGCATCCCTCCCTACCCTTCAGGAAGCTCTTAACAGAATCAATAAGCTTGTAAATGATGGAATAACCGGACATAAAAGCAGGATCGTTGCTTTACAGTCTGCTATAAATAAGCTCAAGAAACTAGACAATAATGCTCCGGCTGCAGAGGTAGTACAATCTCAGGATGGCGAAATTTATTTCCCCAGGTGCCCCTATTTGTCATCAATTGGAACAAAGGACATCCAGTGTACCATTTATGCAAGCTTAAGAGGAAAACATGAATTTAATTCACGATCCGACTTGAATAAATACCTCAAAAATGTGTGTGAAGGTAATTTTCATAAGTGCGACTGTTATGTAAAAATGTATCAGGAGGAAATCACAAGCACGGTTAAATACATACAAGATTATAGAAAATGCGCCTTCTGTTGCAATAATACGCACTACGGAGGTTTGATAAACCATGACGGCAGTACGCACGGATATTGCCAACTGTGGAAGGAAGACAAGGAACTTTTTAATCCTGAAACAGTATGCCAGTGGTTTAACCGTAATGCGCAGGTCCTTAAGGCCGGTGCCGTAACTGATAGAAATAAATGTATTACATGTGATTATTGTTTTAGAGCTGATAATGCCATAATGCATCCTATGCCGTTCAAATGTAAGAATGCAGCACATCGTGTAGGAGCAGATTTTTATTTTCCGGCCGACAGTGAAGCTTGTTCGAATTACAAGCATAGTGATCCGCGCGAGTCCCAACCCGATATGTGTAAAACTTGTGCTAGTGATGATTTTGGATGCGTGCCGGGCTCCACCTTTACAGACAAAGACGAAGGCTGTATAGCTTACACTCAAAAGGCCGATGACAGTGGGAATAAAGCGTGTCCGTATTTTAAAGGTATTAAGAAGGACGGGATTTCAGGCAAGCATTATACTGACTGTGAAGCGATACCTGACAGTCTTCACCCAAGATGCTTGTCTTATGGTAGTAAAAGCGAAGCTAAGAGCTGTTCTGGAATATGCATCGGTACTGGGGATAAATTTAATGATCGTAAGTTTTGCCGGTATTATAATGCTATGAACAGTATTAAAGATAAAACCTGTGCTGACTGTGCTTTCTTTGGGGATCGTTCCGACAAGCGTATGGGTAATAGTAATTTATATGTGTGTAATCGTATCTATGCAACAGGAAATACCGGGACTACATTGCCGGCAATAAAGGCTTGTAAGAATTTTAAGGATATGGGAGATGAATTTATGGTAAAGGCAAAATGTACAGAGTATATTTCATTAGGATTTGCAAGTAATGATGCTCTGGAACCCTGGCTTATCAACTGCAAGGATTACTCCCGTGAATTCGGTACAAACAAAGACAGGATGGCATGGTTTAACAAATACTGTATTAGTGAAAACGGCTGCACTGAATGCCAGAAGTTCAGCTCCTTATTCAAAGCCGGCCGCAAGGAAGCTGAAGATCAGGATCAGAGCCAGGGCGAATGTGATGAAAGTAATAATGAAATTACTGAAGAAGTAATTGATCAAAACCATTGCACAAGGGATTGTGTAAACAATATGAAGAACAAATGCGGTCTTATTGGCGTTAGCGGTGAGGCAATGCAATATTTTATCAAAGATATAAATAGCGGCGAATGCAAGCACCTTTCAAATCTGAGGGTCAAATACCTTAAGGAGATCCGGGACTGCTACTATGCAAAATTAGAATGCCCTGCAGCTACTCGTAATTGTGCAATAAATAAAGAATACTGCTGCTATAACTGTGCACTGCCGTGTGATAGCTTCTGTTCTCATTGTAAAGATCTAGTCCCATATGGACTTCTGAAGCTTCGTTATAACGTACCGATCACTGAGCCGGGTAAAGGCATCCCAGTAGATTTTGATAATCCTGAACCGGATATTGCCCTGGACAGTCACTTGCAATTTATCAGGAAAAAATCTGAGGATATTGTAGGTAACTACGTAGAAATTGGCTTCACTCTAGTAAATCTGCGTGATAACAAGCTTTTTAAGGCTAAGGGATATGACAGTTTGGTTGATTGTGTCGAAGCTGAACTTAATATGAAAAAAAGCACATGCTATAACCTTATAAAAGTTGCAGAGAAGTTCGGTGATCCTGATACTAAACGCCTGGCTTCGGAGTACAGTAAATACAATTACGTTCAATGCCTTGAAATGGCTACTATGACTGAGGTTGAAATTTCGCAAGTAAATCCGGATATGTCGAAAAGAGATATGAAAAGGCTCAAGGATTCCAACCGGTTGGAAAATAAAAAGTCCAGTTCATTCACGGTAGATCCTTCAGATGAAAACATAATAGACATTACGGATTACAAAACTGTACCTAGTAATAGCAGCTATGTTGAAATAACTACAGCTCTCCCCTACCCTGCAGACGATAAGGACATAGAAGATGTGACGCACACAGAAAGCGTGAGCATTCTCGATCCCAAGACAGTAAAAGAGATCGATAACAAAGTAAACATTGTATGCTCATGTATCGCGCATGCACTTGAAACAATAAAGGATATCAAAACAGAGTATTACAATGAAAATGAAATTGCTATGCTCAGGTACCGCTGTATAGATCAAATATCTGCTCTTTTAATCGATGTAGAAAACCTAAGAATAGAAAAAGATAGACAAGCAGTTAAGCAGCAATATGTGATACTAATTGATGATGGCAGCAATGAGCTGATATCGAGAATTGCAACTGCAGAGAAAAAAATAAAGGATCTCGAAGCATCGTTGAAGCAATCAAATGAACTCACAGAAAAAGTTGGCGCGGACATATCGGAGTTATGATGTTTGATGTTTGTAGTACATTTTGATATTATAATTTTTATAAAGAGAATAACCATTACGGAGGTATCAGAATGTCAGAGAATGTTGGCGCAACAAGGCAAACGCTACAAATGAGAGTATCCGAAGAGGAAAACAAAATTATTACTAGCAAAGCAGCTCGTTATGGGCTTGCAATAAGTGAATATATGCGTCTGGTCTGTCTCCATGGAAATATCAATAAAGCAGACCTTGAGTTACTTGTCGAAAACGGATATGGAGCAAATAGAATTAATACATTGCAAATGAGGGTTACCAGTGAAGAATATTTAAGTATAAAAAACATAGCTGCAAAATTGGGTATGCACTCAGGCAAGTATATGCGCCTATTCTCCTTATATGCAGAGATATCAATAGACATAAGACCACCTTGTGAAATATGAGGTATTTATGATTTTCTTATTAGCTTCTGTTTTTATGCTGATAGACCATACAGGCAAAGTTTTCTTTCCGGACAACATGCTTCTAATAGCAATAGGTCGGTTATCATTCCCTCTGTTCTGTTGGGGTATAACCAGAGGTTACAAGGTTACCAGGAGCTTTAAACATTATGCCTTAAGATTATTATTGATTGCTGTTTTATCACAACTACCCTATTACTTAGTAATTGATAGAAACAATCTGAATGTGTGTTTTACCTTACTGGCCGGACTTATCTGCCTAGAAATCTATGATTCAAAATTGAAATATTTCTTCAAAATTCCGGCCATAATAAGCGTTCTAGTAGTATCACAGATAGCAAACTTTGACTATGGTATCTACGGAGTATTGGTTATATTAGCGTTTTATATATTCGGTGATAAAGATATTATTGTTATCATTCAAGGTATATTGGCTCTGCTGTATATAATAATGTTCAGTATTCATCCTGTTCAGATCGTGGCAGCTCTCTCCACTATTCTGATCATGTTCCTTAAATACAAGGACTTTAAAACAAACAAGCTGCTTCGATATGGATTTTACCCTGGTCACTTGATTGTTTTATATATTATTTCACACATATTATGAAAGGAGCTGTATTTCATAATGAAAAAGTTAGTCAAGGTTGGTTTATTCATTGTACCCATTGTAATCACAATATCTTTTTACTCATGGCTACTAGCTAATACGATCTTACCGGCTCTCGAAGATGCCGATTTAAAGGTCACTGATTTATTTTCCAGTCCAAGCGAGGTAAATATCGCAGTATTTGAAAAAAAAACAATTGAAAACAGTCATAAATTAGGCGAAACCGTTAGCAAATATGTTATTGTAAATATTCTTAAACCTTTTGTAGATTCCGTTACAATCGATACCGTGAGCATGCCTGAGTCGGAGTACCCCTTCCCTTCCATGGAAGACGTACTAGAGTTATGTAACGAGGCTGCAGCTGAAGGTCTTGAGGAAGGATTGAATCAAGCTGAAGAAATTGTGAAAAGCAATGACAAAATCAGAAATGAAATACTTAACAATTCAGTAGAGTAGGTACTTTTAATTGCTTACGTAATATGTTATTCTTACGTTAGGTCTTACATTACCTTACTGAAGGTTGACGTTATGCAATCGTGCTACATCTACAGTAATGCGTCAGTCTAACGTAAGACATAACGTAACATTACGTAAGGTTTACTGAAGATATTACATAAGATTACGTAAGATAAAGATGCAAGGAGTGTTTAGTTTTATGAGTGAATCATTAACCTATTCCATAGCAGAAGTGTCAGAAAGGCTGAAACTGTCTTATAGAACGCTGCACTATTATGAGCAATATTTCAATATCCCGGTTAACCGTGATCCAGGTGGTAACCGACTTTATTCCGAGGAAAACATAGATGTCCTTGAAAAAATCGTTGACCTGAAGCTTAAAGATATGTCGCTAAAAGGTATAAAAAAGCTGCTACGCGACAACAAGCTTCTGCCTCTGGCTGATACGGATATGATCGTAGTGGACGATAATGCTATGGAATTTAAGGAATACATCCTGAATGAAATCAAGGACCTGATCAAAGACGAGCTGGCCGATACAAGTGATAGACTCGATAGGGTATTACAGGAGAACGAAGAGTTACGTGAGGAGTTACGTAAGCTCTCACGTCAGAGCGAAGAGCATTATATTAAAATCGACTCCCAGATCAATCTATGGAGAAATAAGCAGCCCTGGTACAAGAAATTATTCAAAAAGGAATAAAAATTCCTAAAAACATTTTTATTTTGTAAATATTCTCAATAGAACACACAATAGCATTTTCAATAACGTTTTCAATAAGGTTTTCAATAACTAATTCAATAGCACCCAGCACTTATATAGCTTTGCTTTGCCGGTACTTCTCAATAACAATTTCAATAAGTATTTCAATAGGCTTTTTATTGGAAAATTCAATAATGGTCGTGCCTTACGTAAGGCTTTACGTAAGGGCATTTCAGGATTTTAGGTATTTACATATAGTTTATGTATAGTATATAATGGCTGTAATAAACATTAAGAGAGATATTCGACAAAACAGTAATTTTATTTTACTTTATTTTCGGCAATCTCGCTTGAGATAGTTGGGTAGTAATAAAGACAAAAAAATAAACCTCTTCTGCGGCGAATCGTTTGGAAGGCGTCAGCCGTTCTGCAAGAGGTCATTTCGGGTTATTTTTAATTTACTATGTACACAGTATATCATAGTATGATTGTGTGTGCAATAGTAAATTAATGAGTTTTAACCCGAAATGGCCTGCTTGTAAGGGAAGTAGAGGAAATTTACTTCAATACAGGGGGCTTTTTGTATGTCCAATCTAAAGATAAGGGATAAAATTGTCAAGTTGGGTAAGAGGTACGGCCTTTCACCATCAGCCATGCTGCTGTTGGAGAGCATGATTGCCAAGTCAGACAACACCGAGCTGAGAAATGGCGGCCTTAATAAGTATCAAGTGCATGAACCTTATTTTGTGGGCTTATTCAAGGGTGGTATCAACGAATACTATGCTGCATACCAGGAGCTGCTTAGTGGTAAATTCATTGAGCATAACAAAGTTGAAGACAGGGTTAGTATAAGGCCTTTCCTGAGCCCTTATTTTTATAGCATCCTAGGTGTCATTGAAGGCCGTAAGCGTCAGTATATAAAAAGTCTTGAAACTGCAAAAAATGATCATGACGCTTTGTTAAAAAAGTACAGCTCTAAAATGGATTATGATCCGGGGCATTCCGATGACCAACTATTCCGCTACAATACAAAAACAAACGGTGTTAAAATTCCAGAGTATCTGCATCCGTATTTCAGTGGTGAGCCGCTTTCAATGGATGACGTTAAAGCTGTTTCCCGTATAGATAGCAATTATCTTAGGCTTGAAACAGATCGCAGGAGTCTAAGCAAAGAAGAAAAGCGTGTATATTACGCTTGTATGAGATTTGCGGATACAAATGGTGTAATAGATGATTATAACGAAAGATCTCTTATAAGCAGCATAATCATTGAGTTTGGTGATGGTTCTGTTTGCCAGGCCACTGTATACCTAGCTGTAAAAAAGCTGCTAGAGCTGGGACTGATCCGAGTTGACGTTAACGATAAGATCGGCAGATGTTATCTCGTTGTAGTGGGGTATAAGGAAGCATTTGAAAGAAAAGAACGTTATGTTATTATACCAGATGTGGTACTTGAAAAGGCGTTTAAAAAATGCCAAACGTCCACTATTAAAGCGTTTTTTAAAATAATGTTCATGCTTAATAATGGTGATGGGGGAGAGGGGAGCAATTCCGGACAAAACAAAAGTATCAGGTTATCGTTTGAAAAGTTTTTGCCCGGAAGAAGCAAAATTCAGAATGATGAACGTGAAGATTGGTTGAAGAAACGTTACCCAGGAGAGGTTTGTTCAATAGTCTGGGGTGACATCGACGCTTATGATATTAATTCGTTAGCATATTTCTTTCATATAGTACCTGATAATAAAGAGGGCAAGTTATCCTATTATTTCCGCATCAGGAGTAAGTATTATATCTCAAAAAAGTCTAATTTATTCAAATCATATCTAGCATTGACAGGTAAAAACAAGAGAAGAGCACAGATCATCGAAGAGTCATTTAGAAAACATGGCTATGAATGCAGCCAAGAGGATCTACGGGATCTGGTGAAGATTTTCCGTGGCGCCGGCAGTAAAAATATTTGTTCTGTTATCGGTCAGCTCATGGAGCGAGTGAGAGCAGGCAAAGAAAATGGCTGGCCAGACATAAGGAGTATACCGGCATTCGTACATACTCTCTACAGAAACGGCAGATACAAACCAGATATCTTGTCTGCAGCTCCTGATCCAGTAACCTCTTAAAACGCCGTAATACCAATTTAGTATCTATAATGCAACTTTATATTAGTGCGCCATCATTTATGGCAGTACGGCCTTTCTATGCCCTTTCCTATCCGGTGTATTCCAGGTCCTAAAGATTTTGATTCATATTAATTGATTTTTTGAAGTGTTTTCTTCCAAGGGATGCTTTTTTCATTTGAAGATTCTAATTTTTTGTGCGAAATTCATATTTATTACACTTTTATGTGCTGTTAAAATCGTTAATCCTAATATTATGTGCTAACAAACGCTATATATTATAATTTCTTGTGATATAACCCCCTGTAATTGAGTTGTTTAGCGCTTCAAACGGTTCCCTATAAGCTTTTAATATGTTAATAAGCTATATAAGATATATAAGCATCATGACCTTTTCGGTTACTTTCCTAGCGGAAAGTTTAAAAGCAAAGTCTCTGGAGTAGTCTCTGAAGAAAAAGCATATACAAGGTAGAAATTAAAACCTTCCAGCTATTCCCATTAGTTTTTACTTTTCATTGTAATTCCTTTGCTTTTACTCCAGGGGCGATCAGCTGGAGGGAAAAAAACCGGTGGGTTGTTAAAATTTAAACCATTTCGGCCGCCGCAGCTCATTGCATCCCGCTCAATAAGTTTTTCAATAAGTATTTCAATAACTTTTTCAATAACTAATTCAATAAGGTTTAGCCCTTGTGAAACAATGGTTTGCAGGTTATGTTCAATAACTATTTCAATAACCATTTCAATAACCATTTCAATAACCATTTCAATAACCATTTCAATAACCATTTCAATAACTTTTCACTAAAATCTAATGGGAGATAATTTTGACCGGATGATTGTAACATCAAAGTAATTATTTCAGTAGAACTGAGCAGGGAGTATTGAGTCAAGTTAGGGAATGGGTCAGAAAGAACTAGGGCACGGAAACCACAGAATAAACCGTAAGGCAGGATAAGGGTGGTGCATACGCACTCACAGATTACAGGCAAAGCCTGTAACGGTATGTTGTTAATGTATGGTGCAATTATATAAGCCACGGTGTATAGGCGGTGCAAAATTTAGCAAAAGCATTCCTTGTTGCGGTTATTTGTGGTATTATAGAGGTGTATAATAATTAAGTGAGGTGATATACAGTGGGTGAACATCTATTTAACGACATCAGAAATGGAGAGATTACAGCGAAGTATTATAGCTTGAAATTAATTAAAAAGCCTGAGGATCCACAGTACGACCACAAAGAACTCAAGATAGGCAAAAGCTACACGATTGCAGAAAAGTATAGCAGAGATTGGAAAGATCTCTATTACGTTGAGTTGTCAAAGTCAGCAATCGCTTTGCCCAAAGATTGTTTTGAAAAACTTCCTGAGATAAAAAAAGAGCAACCAAAACAGTCTCGCATCCTTGAAAATGTAAAAGAGCAGTACAAGGACGAATTTCCAGCCATCGAATACATCAATGAAGATATAGCAAAAAAAATTAACAACCTAAACAAGCGTAATGGTAAACCTTTATCAATTTCTGAAATAAAAGAGACATACAGGGATATAGGTAAATCCATTAATGATTCATACTATCAGATTAATCCTGACAATGTACTTAAGAAGGAATTTAACGAGCTATCAGATATAGTACGGGATCTCAATCTCTCTAAAATGACATATGATCACTATGAACACGATAAAGTGAAATCATTAGAGAAAAGTATGCACACTGAAATTGAATTATAAACCAGGAGGTCTTAGTTGAATCATGTCCAATAAGCGATTTAGTATAAGCATAGATACCAATGTAGCAGAAGAAATTGATGCAATATCAAAAAAAACAGGTGACAGTATAGCTGAAGTTACAAGGCAACTTATTAAGAAAGGCCTGGCTGCTGGTTGGGTGGATGAAAACGCAGACATGATTACTCACATAGTAAGGCAACAACTAGAGGCAGTAATGAAGCCACACGTTGAACGGCTAGCTAAACTATCCGTGAAGTCAGGTATTATGTCTGCAACATCTACCTTTCTGAATGTTCAGGCATTTCAGGATTTGGTGCCTAAAGAAATGAGAAAGTTGCCCATAGACATGTATGAAAAAGCACGTAAGAAGGCTGCTGAATATATGAAAATGCCAGCTGAATATTTCAATTTAGAGGGAAGTAGTGATGAATAATTATGTAATAGTCCAAGCAAACGAAAAATCTCTTGAAAAGTTATTGTCGTACAATAAGGGACCTGGACACGGATACCGTGTACAGATCTATATTAATGGGGAGTATTACGGCGATATTTTTATAGATCCCAAATTACTTTTTAAGGCATTATATGAGGCGGCAAAGAAAGGTGCCGAAATAAAATTTTTCAATTTCCTGGACAAGACACGGTATTACTATTACAAAGAATTCAAGGGCGTGGCTTTTTTGTCCGACGCAACAATGAATGAACTCATAAAATTAGGTAAGGATAGCGGGAGATACTTAACCTTAAAAGAAATTAGAGCAAGGTACGAGCTGATAGGTAAGGAGCTGGAAGAAAATCATTTAGAATCAAAACTGGATATGTTTAACAGATTGAACAAAATAATTAATAATTGCCGGCATGCTCAGCTTGAATATAAAATGAGTTTGCTCAGTGAGAAAAATACAAAGAGTCAACAATTGCAAAAACAATAAGAAAGGGAGGCTGCTAAAGATGAGAAAGATTTACAACGCTGACAGAGTAACAGTTATTCTTAACAACACAAGTACAACCTTATTAGTGGAAGGCCTTGTTCCTGAAGAAAGTACAGTCGAAATTACACGCGAATACCTGGAGGGAAATATAACCGAGGAAGAAGCTCTCAAAAAGATTAATGCAGCTGTAAGAAAATCTTTGTCATAAACAGGGTGTTGCCATGGATAAATATGTTTACAGAAATACCGATGTTCTTATAAACAAATTTGATATAAGGGAAGCTGAAAGATTAATTTCAGTCGAAAGGCAGTATTCATACTTTAGGATAGCCCAACTTTCAGCAAATCATTTACCAGGTAGTTTTAATCTGTCCCATTTGCAAAATATACATAAGCATATATTTCAAGATATTTACCCATGGGCCGGAGAGATCAGGACGGTTGATATAGGAAAAGGTTACACACAATTTGCATGCAGCTCCTATATCATACCTGAAGCAACAAAGCTATTTAATAATTTAAAATCAGAAAACCATCTTCTTGGTTGCAACATTGATAAAATATCTGACAGGCTTGCTTACTATGGTTCAGAGCTAAATATGCTTCATCCATTTCGTGAAGGTAATGGAAGAACAATAAGAGAATTTCTACGATCCCTAGCAGATAATGCCGGATATGAAGTAAATTATAGTATAACTGATAAAGACGTACTATTTAATGCATTTGTGAAATCAACAGTCGATTATACATATCTCAAGAGTGTATTTAAAAGTAATATAATCGAAAGCGTAATGAATAAATATGAAAATGACTGGCCATATATCAAGTCTACTGACGAAACATTCATGTCGAAGTTATGTAATTTTGTTAATAAATATTCTGTAAAATCTTGTATAAAGATATCTGAGCTGAAGTCCTTATATAAGAATATGGGTAAGGAAATAGAATCCGGCCTGGCAGAGAAAGGGAGCGAGTTTACTCAATTGGAAGATATAATATCTGATGTTAGACGTTATCAACTCCAAGCCAAGGAAGTAAAGCAAATACAAGAAAAGACAAATGATCTTGATCGTGAACTCTAATACATAATCTTAGATGCAGTTTTATACGAGGTAAAGCATGAGCAAAGTTATTCTTAAGATTACATTTAAGCATCCAAACTTAAAAAATACATCAATGAAAAATGCAATGCATGTAAAATATATTGCTACAAGACCAGGTGTTGATAAATCCATAACTGAAAATGATCTTAAAAATGAACTTAACAAAGAAACTGAACATACTCCACTGGATAATGAAAATTATGCGAAATATATAGATAAGAGGCCCAATTCACATGGCCTTTTTGGCCCTGAGGGTGTAGAAGATCTAGATTGTATAAGAGACGAGATTACTAATGCAAATGGTTATGTTTGGCGCTGCATTGTGTCGGTAAGGGAAGAGGAAGCAAAAAATGTTGGATATCTTGATAAATCCGTGTGGCAAGATATGTTGAGAAATAAAGTTCCCGATCTAGCACGTGAAATGAAAGTATCTATGGAAAATCTTCGGTGGGTCGCAGCGGTACATATGGAAAAGGGACATCCGCACTCACATGTTCTTATATGGGAAAAGGAACCTGAAGTAAGGCTCGGTATTGTAAGCGAGAGAAAGTTGAATAATATGAGAAAATTATTGACAGATGAAATCTTTGCAGATGAAAGGATGACTTTGCTTCACGAAAAAAACATAATGCGTGATTTGATCAGAGATTTAGCAAACAACGATGTAAGTCAAGCAACTAGATTATTAAAAGAAGTGCAAAACACTTCTATAGAGATAAGTTCACTCATAAGCGAGGTAAATAGTGAAAGCATATGTCCGAAATTATACAGTGATGACGAATTACAGCTGGCCGAGCAAATAAAAAATTTGGCTGCTATAATGCCTGGGCATGGTAGAGTAATGCTTAAGTTTATGCCTGAGAATGTAAAAGATTTAGTTTATTCAATAGCTGATGGACTACTAAGCAAACATGAATTTTCGGCAAATTTGGAACGTAACCTTAAAGCCGTAGAAGATCTAACTAAAATATATACTACTCATGAAGATGCAATTGAAAAAGCACGATCTAATGCTTATACCGATATACGCGATAGGGTATGTCAAATAATTTTAAAAGGAGCTGCAGAGAGCCAGCGGGAAAACATCTTCTATGTTGATAGGGATCTATCACAAAAAGCTGTTGATTTTATAAAAAATATGGATAATAAAATCACACTTATACCAGAACAAACCAAAGTATTGCATAAGGTTGCAGTTGCACTCATAAGATCCGGTTACAATGACCAGGACACTCTTAATACTATCAAGGATTTCACAGAGAAAGAGGATCTAAACTATCCTGAAGGATCTATTAAGGATATTATCAAACATATTCGCGATAATGTAACAGAAATCCAGAAAATTAACTCCTTATCTTCATCTAAGAATATTGACCATTACTTGTCATCTTTAAAGCTATCCGGTGCTACAGAGAAAGAGGCATTTTCTCAAATAAAAGGTGTTATAAAAAATGATAGCCAGGAACTTGAAAAACAACTTAAGGTGCTTTGTGGTCAGGGCATCTTAAATGAACAAGGCGACCAATACAAGCTGACTAATAAAGGTATTGAGGAGGTCTTGAAGGTAAAAAACCTTGATAGAGCTGAGAAAGAAATATTGAGAATGCTTGAATGTGATGGAGAAGAGGTTAAGAATGTAAGTTTTACAGAGCTGTTGGGTAATAAAAGCATATTTGGTAGTCTTCAAAATAAAGATCCGGAGGAACTAAGAATCGGAAAATTCGACACTAAGGTAAGGGAAGAATTTGGCGAGGATAATAGTATTACTCTTCAGGAATTGGAGAACAGTATTTATGAAAAATATACCGATGATGAATCACATGTAAATGTTGTAAAAGCAGAGCAGGAAATTGACATACTAAAGAACCGTATCGAAAAACTTACTTTGAATGGTTATGTTGAGTTAGACAGGATCACTGGAAAATATTCCTTTACAGAAGAATCCCAGGGATATTTTGAATATGACGATAAAAAAGAAGCCTATGTTTTATCCAATGAGGCCATAGAGAAGTTTAACATACCGGAAGAAATGGAGTTTACCAGGTATGACGCAAATGTAACCTTAAGCTATATTGATAAAGCTGATGGAGGAATATTATCAGCAGATCACCTTAAAGAAACGTTACTGAGCGAAATAACCAATCAGTCAGCTCAAAGATACTATGAGAGATTTATGGAGCTTGTTGAAACAGAAATGGAAACAAAGACAAGGGATTATATCACAATAGACCAGGAAGGAAATTTGAGCAGCACAGAAGAAGGTAAATGGCTCGGTATTAATCTGAATAAGCTTAACAAGTATTTTAAGGAGTCAAAAGGCTCCTTGACTGATGAAAGGCTAAAAGAATTATGCAGCACAGATAATGAATATCAAAATGTATCAAAGCAGCTTGGTAAGCAAGTTGAGAAAGGCCATATTGAAAAAGACCAAGAAACAGGAATATATAAAATAAATTCCACAATAGCCGACATTAATAAATTACTATATCAGATATATAAAGAAAACGGATCTATCAAAAAAGATAAACTTAGGGAAACCCTTGACAAAAATATCCCTAACTATGAAGCAGAAAAACAATTTAAGTATCTCACCTGGAGGCTTGATAATCTTAAGAAGCAGGGATATTTAAAAGGTCATGAAAATGAATATCAATTAACTTCAAATGGCATAGAGAAAAGGGCCGATATTCTTATTCCTGAAAGGGATCTATTAAGGCGTACTCTTGGATATTTGGGGAGGTTAGGTTTGCTTACACCAACAGATGAGGGATATCAAGCAACCGAAAAGTATTATAAATACATGAAAGGAATTGCTATCTCTAAAGAAAACAAAGATATCAGAACTAGCAGTTATATTACAAATGACATTTATGAACTCATAGATCGGACACAGAACAAAGTTAATATCGGTAAAATTGAAAGAATTAACGAAAAAACGGCAAAAGGCAAATATTTGAATGGAGTATATGGCGAAATAAAAACCGGATATGAAGATATAAGAAACGCTTGCAGCATTCCAAACACAATTGAAAACACTATAAGTAAGCTGGCTACAACGATTTTGGTGTCCGGGGTTGACCTTGAAGAAACAAAAACAATACTTAATCAGTGGAATATCAGAACTAGCTCAAATATAGATAGCGAAATAATCAATGAGATAATTGATAAGGCCTATAAAACGTTTTCAGACAATAATCTTTGGAATAAGACTACAATTATATCAAAAAATGATTGGAAATTGATGTTTGAGTCCTTAGATATTCAAGAAAAGGATATACCACAGTGGATTTATAAAGGGCTTAACTGGCACTCTTTTAAATCTGATATCAGTCTATCAATCATTAATGATATATGGAAGAGCGCTTGGAAATCCCTCGAGAGAGAAAGAATGAAAACCGAGGCACAAGCCGAAGTCGCAAAGCGTAACCAGGTAAAACAACAAGCTGCATCCCAGAGCAAAGCAGCAATGAAAGAGGCCGCACGCAAAGGTAAGGATCGAGGGGGAGCTATAGATATAGATTAAATTAAATTAAATAATTAAATAAATATTTATTGCTTTATATAAACTGATATGGTATAGTGTTTTTATAATATTTATTTATGTATTTATGTTATTCTGAAAAGGAGGTTAATAAAAAAGGGAAAGGTGATATTTATGTCAATCGCAGATAATAAGAAGGTAATCTTCACATCGAGTATCAATCCTGAGCTGAAGCGTAGATTTAAGGTGTACTGTGTAACCAATAATCTATACCAGAATGAAGTCTTGGAGAACTTGATTAGAGAATTACTTGACAAACAGGGTAAAGAAGGTGGCGATAGTGGGAATACAAATAAGTGAAAATAAATTATCCTCACGTGCCAAAGCTGCTTTGAGTAATGCAAAGAACAAGAGCCAATTTCTAAGGGATGCCATAGAGTTTTACGTTGGCCGGGATGCTGACATTGTTAATAGTGACTTATCAATATTAAGCAATGATATAAAGGAAATTAAAATGTTATTAGTTGAACTAACACAATCTAGTTTGGAATCAAGTTCTTTTAGTGAAGCAGCTGCGGTACGTAATGATACAGTTGTCCAGGTGACAGCTATAGCTGAGCAAGAAGCACCAAATAATAATGTCGGCAGCATCAGGGACAAGTCTACTAACACGCTTAACAAAAGTGCCAGCTTAAGTGATAAAGAAAAGGAAGCTTTGAAATTACTGGATGAATCAATAGATTTATTTTCAATATGAGTTTTCCAACCGGTTGGAAAATTATTAAAGGGGGATTAAAATGAGGGTTGCTGTAGATATAGGGTATGGATTTGTAAAGGTGTTAAGTGAAAGTGGAGAAAAGCAGAGCTTTCCAAGTATTCTGACAAAAAGAATCGATTCTTCGCTAAAAAGCGTCATAGGAGGCGCTGTTGACGACTATTCAATTACCTATAGAGAGATAACGAATTCAGCTAGTGACGAAAAGAAGTATTACATAGGCGATGCAGGAATGACAAATGGAGGCGAAAGGCGTTGGGAAGATAAAACTAAAATAAACGTCGATGATATCAAGGTCTTCATAGCGACCGCTGTCGGCCTAGTAAATCCATCCAATGATCCGGTTGATCTTTGCGTAGGGTTACCTATGTCATACTACATGGAAAAAAAGGACGAGCTTAAAGATGTTATCAGCACACTTCAAGCGGAAGTATTAATATCCGGTATCAAATCAAAAAGAATAATTAAGTGTAATAGTGTGTTTGTATTCCCGCAGGGTGCCGGTGCTTACTATGCATCAATGTATGATGTAAATGGTATGCTCAAATCAGAAAATATAAACCTTGTGACGTCGAGTGTAGGCATTATAGATATTGGTTACAGAACGGTAGATTATTTAGTAATGGGTAAGGGGCGCAAGGGAATTACAATGTTGGAGAACCTAAGCGGATCACTCGAAGATGACGGAATGAATATTGCATTACAGGATATCGAAAGAGCGATTTCAGAAAAACTCAAAAGAAATATTGGCTTGATAGAGGTAGAAAAAACACTCTTTTGGTTTGGAGGTAAATTTGATTATAAGGGAGAAGAGATTATTCTTATACCTTATGAAGAAAATGCGTATAAAGAAAGAGCGGAGCAGATTGCATCCAAAATGAAATTGAAGTGGGGCGTGGAAGGTGAACTGCTATCAGCAATAATTATCACTGGCGGCGGGGGTGAAGCCTTATTCCCTTGGCTTAATGATAAGTTTGAGCAGGCACAGATCCAGGACAATGCGGCCTTTGCAAATTGTGAAGGGTATTTAGGTGTACAAGCACGCAAGTTAGCCCCTAAGTAATATAGCAAAGTTAATTTCAAGGGATGTGATGTGGATGAAACGATATACAAACAAAAAAATGGATAAACCAACTCTTATCCGAATAATCTATTTATGCATTATAATACTGTTTGATTTATTATTTATGCCGTGGATTGTAAAATTTCCATCCTTTCTTGTCAAGGATCTTGCGGCTGCTCCTACAATGTGGTTTGAATATGGTGTAATTAATTCATATAAGGACATGTTTAATGACGCAGCATTCAGAAATATAGTTCTTTTCATGCAATTGCCTGTTGTAACGCTTATAATCGCCATTGCTTGGAACACTGATAATTTCAAAAAGAAAAACAGAATAAAGGACGGGATTGGCGGACCTGAACCAGCTGGACAGGGCCAACATGGTACAAGCCGCTGGCAAACAAAATACGAAATGGATAATACCGCTACGGTTTGGGATAGCGATATGCCCCTATCAAAAGGCGGTATAGTTCTCGGGATGGAAAAGTATCATAACGGTAAAGAAAAGGTGTGGTTTAGTGACGGGGATCTTCATACTTTACTTATAGGTGCTACTCGTTCCGGTAAAGATCGTAGAGTATTGTTACCTAGCATCTGGGAACTTGCACTAGCCGGTGAGAGTATGGTACTTGGTGATCCAAAAGGTGAAATGTACATAACTACAAAGCTATACCTTGAAAAGCTTGGATATAAAATAATTGTCATGAATTTTAGAGATCCTGCAAAAGGGAATCAATGGAACCTTTTGGACTTGATAAATAAGGCTATAGACAGGGGTAATGTTCCGGAAGCTTCTGAAATGGCCTGGGATATCGCAAATGCTATTACACGCCAAAAACCTGCATCTACCTCTGAACCTATATGGGAAAACGGTGAAGAAAGTGTGATAGCAGCTCTTGTTCTTCTTGCCTCCCTTAACTCAGAGTTCAAATTTCAAAGACACATGTCAACAGCTTATTATCTCTTGGCTGAATACGGACAGCCATTGTCCGATGAATCCATTCCGTTACTGGATTATATTAAAATGCTGCCTGTTAAGCATCCCGCTAAAGCAGCTTTTGCAACTGCCAGCCTTGCACCTTATAAAACTAGAGGCTCGTTTTTTACTCAAGCTTCTTCAGACTTAAGATTATTTTCAGATCCTAATATTGCAGATATGACATCTGTACAAGATCATTCCATGGAGGAAGTAGGTATTGAGAAGACAGCAGTGTTTTTAATAATTCCACATGAAAAAAGCACAAGAAATGTTCTTGCAACTCTTTATATTGATCAGTTGTATCAAGCCTTGATAACCCTTGCTAATAGAAAAGGAGGTAGATTGCCTCGAAGAGTTAACTTTATGCTCAACGAATTTGGTAACTTACCACCTATCCCTGACTTTGATAAAAAACTCACTGTAGGTGGTGGTTACGGCATAAGATTTACATTGGCAATCCAGGATATAGCACAGCTTAAGAAGCTCTATAAAGACAATTCACAAACAATAACGGGTAATTGCCATAATTGGATATTTCTTAAGACAGCCGATGTTGACACGGCCAAGTTAATAAGTGAAAAGACAGGTAAATATACAGTTGAAACAGAAAATTCAAGTAGTTCTGTTCAATCAAAAGGACATTCACGAAGCTACGGTGTTGGTCTGACAGGAAGACCTTTGCTACTTCCTGATGAAGTATTACGCTGGAATATTGATGAAAGCCTTGTACTTCCTATAAGTTATTTCCCTGCAAGATATCCATTACCTGATCTGTCATACTGGAATGCAAATTCCGACTTTGGATTCGCATCGACAGGTAATATTGACCACGACAAGGAGAAAAATCGTGAGATCATAGAATCCAGGTGGTCTAATATTTCGAGCAGACCAATTCAAGACGTTTCAATCTGGCTACCAGATATGGATGATGATCTTCCGCAAAATGAAAATATGCGGCAACATAAGAAACCGTTACCTAAAACGGTTTTAGACAAACCAAGTGGGCTTGATACCGTTATTGACTTAAATGTAGAGGATATATTTACTGATATCAATGATACTGACAGCCCTACATATAATAAGGATTTTCTTGATTAATAAGGAGGGTTAAAATGAAGTTTAGTAAAGATCTTCTCGATGATGTTGAAGTTAAATCAAGGATGTTTGACAGTACAGTACAAAAGACAAATAACTTTGTAAAGGATATTTATTTGATAGATGCTGATAAAGGCGATCATCGGATCAAAAGCAATAAAGTAATTGACCTTGAGAATTACAGATACGGCCTCGTGATCAGCATTGGCAACCGGAATATCGGCATAGGCTGCAACTTGGAGGGTGTTGACGATACAAATAATATGGTAACCGAAGTAATTAATATATTTGAAGCTCAAATCGATAAAGTCACAATACCAAACGCAGGGAAAATGTTTTACAATGAACTGTTAGACTATGCCCAAACATACCTTGAGGACAAATACGGCTTGAATTTTACACCGATTGATCCTGACGATAAAGATAGTAATATTCTCAGCATCGAAGAAGATCCTGTTACTTTTTATTGGAAAGCACTTTTTGTACAGCCCTACCATGACGGACATTATGTTTCAAAGATCAATGTAACTGAACGCGATCAGGTTACACTTGAAACTGTTATCAACAAGCGTCATAAGGTCTATCTTGAGTAATTTGAAGGCAGGTGATATTAATTATGTATGATTTGAAAGAACTGAAGGCTATTCCGCTTGCTGATGTGGCTAGAAGGTATAATATTTCTTTAACGCAGAAAGGCGGCCGGCTATGGGGTAAACTGCGTGAAGAAAGTGCACCATCCTTTTCTATAAACATAGATAAAAATCTCTGGTATGATTTTGGCAGTAGCAAAGGAGGCAGTACAATTGACCTTTTAGCTGAAATTGAAGGTATAACATCTAAGGAAGCAATTAATAAATTAGCAGAACTTTTTGGTGTACAAAACAGAAACATACCCGGGTGGTCACCATTAACAGATTCACAATATAAGGATATAGGTATAGAAGCTTCTCTGGCAACGGTTAATTTCAGTTACGACCTACGTGTACACACTCCGCAGCAATTGGCACGCTGGAACGCAAAGTATGCAATTCCGGTCAGGGAGCTTGCAGAAAAGTATCCTGATGATTATAACTACTTGGTTAATAAAATTGCCGGTGATCACATAAAGGAAATATCTGATTTGTATAGCTACAAACTTAGACTTGCAGCGGAGCAAGCACCGTCAAGTCAAAGGAATTTGTATATTTCCTGGGCAGAAACTGACGCAAATGAAATTAACAGAAAATACGAACTTCTTATTCGGGCCTTAAAGGGTGTGAAACCGGACAGAGATATGCGGGCTGACGTTCAAAAGGATCTTAAGGCGATAGAAAAAGAACATTATACGAATGCCTTACCGAATGACGTAGACGTGATAAAAAGTAAAATTGTACAAAATTACAGAAGCTTATATAATTTTTACCAAGCAGAGTTTTTGACCACTGAACAGGCTAAAGATTTATATGATTTAAACGTAACAGTTACAAAAGCGGAGGGAAAGTATCTTGATGTATATGAGATAAGAGAATTATATAATAATTTGGGAAAGAAACTGCAATCCATTGAAGATGTTTATAATAACATGATTAAACAGGGGGCAAGTATCAAAAATGATGATTCGTTGCGGCAGGAATGGAATATAAATGCAGACAAGCTTAAAAGTGATTTGGTAACCATAAAAGAAATATTTAATAAATGCAGTGATGTTATCGATGGGATAAGGCAAGCCAATATATTGTATAAAATCAACACTTCGCAGTTGCATAATCGTGACAACATTCCACTTAATTCATATAACATTGAAATATGACCAATTATTCCATTATTTAATATTTTTATTTACATTTTGACTACATTTTAGTACAATTTAGGTAATTACATTTATATATTTTTATTTACAGCACAGACAAAAAATAATTATTCATGAGGGGGTTACAGTATGTGTAAATTAAAACTCAATATTATGTCCAGGTTAAAGAAAATGGTGTTTTCGGTTTTTACTGCTTTATATGTTTTCACCACAAATATCAGTTATGCCTATGCTTCTCCTAAAATTGTTTCAGGTACAGTTAATCTTTTAAAATCAGTTACAGGCTGGCTGTTACTAATTATTCCAGTTGGAGCCGGTGCATTCCTTGGTTATCAGGCATTACAAAAATCCATGACAGACGATCAGGCTGTTATCGCAGAAAAAAATAAGCTAATGAAAAATACTCTTATTGGCGCAGCTATTGCTGTAACTGCAGATGGTCTGGCAACACTTTTCCTGAGCTACTATATATAATGACAGTCTTCTTAACATGATGCTTAATGCGTCATGTTTTTTAAGAAGGGGGGGGTCAACAGTTAAGCAATGCCTATAAAAGTTTACAAAACACTATTGAACTATTATACATAAATTATATAATAGTATAGAGGTGTTTTATATGAAATATTATTCAATCGGAGATTTTGCTGAGTTAATAGGAGTAACCCGGCAAACCCTTAGAAACTGGGATAAAACTGGGAAACTAAAACCAAGCCATACAGGAAATAGTGGCTACAGGTATTACTCACAACAGCAACTTCAATATTATTTAGGGCTAAAAGGAGAAAATCCAGCCAAGCGAAAAGTTGTAGGTTATTGCAGGGTGTCAAGTAATAAGCAAAAGGATGACCTGGAAAGACAAGTTGAGAATGTAAGATCATATATGATAGCTAAAGGGTATTCTTTTGAGGTTGTTACAGACATAGGCAGTGGTATAAACTACAATAAAAAAGGACTGAATCAGCTAATCGACATGATTATTGCTTCCGAGGTTGAAAGGATAGTTGTTTTATATAAGGATAGGTTGCTAAGATTTGGATATGAACTTATAGAAAACCTATGTACTAAATATGGAACAACAATAGAGATTATTGACAACACGGAAAAAACCGAAGAACAGGAACTTGTTGAAGATCTGGTTCAGATTGTAACTGTATTTAGTTGCAAATTGCAAGGCAGGAGAGCTAATAAAGCCAAAAAGATGATAAAGGAGCTGTTAGAAGATGATAACATCCCTGAAAGTTAGGCTTGAGCCTAATAATGAGCAAATGACCAAGCTATTTCAAAGTGCAGGAGTGGCAAGATGGGCATATAATTGGACACTTGCCAAGCAGGAAGAGAACTATAACAATGGTGGAAAGTTTATTTCCAATTTTGATTTACGAAAAGAATTAACACTCTTAAAGCAGACAGAAGAATTGAAATGGCTCAATGATTACAGCAACAACATAACTAAGCAAGCCATAAAAGATGCCTGTGATGCTTACCATAAGTTTTTCAGAAAGCTTGCAGATAAGCCTAAATTCAAGAGCAGGAAGAAAAGTCCACCAAAGTTTTATCAGGACACAGAAAAGATTAATTTTAAAGATGGAAAAGTAAGGCTAGAAAAGATAGGGTGGATTACTCTTTCCGAAACGAACAGGATACCCGAAGATTCAAAATACACTAACCCAAGAGTCAAGTTTGACGGAGTACATTGGTATGTATCGGTAGGCGTGGAGGTAGCGGAAGAGCCTGTTAAATTGACAGGCGAAAGCATAGGGATAGATGTTGGCATTAAAGATTTGGCAATCTGTTCTAATATTGAAAAGCCCTACAAAAACATTAGTAAAACCGAAAAGGTAAAAAAACTAGAAAAGAAACTGCGTAGGTTGCAACGCAAAGTATCAAACAAATACGAGAAAAACAAAGAAGGGAGGAGTTACGTAAAAACAGGCAACATTATAAAACTGGAAAAAAACATTAGAAAGTTACACAAACGTCTTGATAATATCAGAACTGACAACAGGCACAAAGTAACTACTGAGATTGTGAAAACCAAACCATCAAGGATAGTTATGGAAAGTCTGAATGTTAAGGGTATGATGAAAAACAAGCATTTATCTAAAGCTATTGCACAACAAGGTCTATATGAATTCAAGCTGATGGTGCAGTACAAATGTGAAAGACAAGGGACTGAATTTATAGAAGCCGATAAGTGGTATCCATCTTCAAAGACTTGTTCAGAATGTGGACATGTTAAAACCAAACTGTCATTATCTGAAAGAGTTTTTGAATGTGAATGTTGCGGAGCGGTAATAGACAGGGATAAAAATGCGAGTATAAATTTATCAAGATATAAAGTATCATAAGGCACTAAAACGAATTATGATGCTGTGTACCGTGAGTTACACGGGAATTTAAGCCTCTGGAGTGTTACATCAAACGATATTAGGCTAGCCGAGGTCGGACACGTTGAATGAGGAAGCAAACTAAAACTTTTTCAATGTTTTTACAGAGTTTTATAAGTTTTGCGTAACGGGATAACTATGGATGTAGAACAATTAGTTGATAAGATGTTAGGGTCATTTTTTGGCAAATTTCTTCTTGATTCAACTTCATTTTTTGCTACGGTTTTAGAAGATATAACCTCTGGCGCTGTTGATGTGCTAAATTTGCCCCTAGTAAAAAGCGCTACTACATATGCTCAGTCTTTGGCAATTGCTATGTTAATTGTAAAAGCTGGTTCTGAAGCTTTTCAAACATATATTTTGCATCAAAACGGTGATCCGGATGCTGACCCAACTGGACTTTTAATCAGAACTGGACAAGCTGTTGCTGTCATTACATGCCTGCAGTGGATAGTTAAAACATTATTCAATTTTGGAGATAAAATTTGCCAAGACATAGCGTCGTTTAGTACTGGTACGCCTGGTCTATCAGATAAAGCGTTTATATTAGCATTGAGTTCACAAGGTTTTATAATGGTTCTATTTGGTATAATTATTTTAATCCTTATACTTATTGTTGCATTGCAGGCTACAATAAGAGGAGCTGAATTAGCTTTAATGTCAGTCCTTGGTCCGATAATGGCACTAAATATAACAGCAAATAATAGAAGCGTATGGAGTGCTTGGTTTAGACAGTTGTTTATTATTTGCACTTCCCAAGCAGTGCAAATTTTTATGCTTTCAGGTGTTTTTCCTTTACTTACGACAAGTGCAATATCTGATAAGGGATTACTATTGGCGTTTGGATGGCTTTGGGTAACAATTAAGTCACCAAAATTTATTCAGTCATTTGTCTATAGTACTGGCCTTGGTAACACCATAGGTGGTGTCGCTAGACAGGCTGGTACAACTGCTTTTATGAGAATCATGATGAAGAAGTGAGGTCAATAATGGAAGCTATAAAGTATCTTACTAACTGGATTACTTACTTACTTGTCCTTATTCCTGCCGGTGCCGGTACTATGGTTACCTACCAAGCTGTACGCAAGTCATTAACCACGGACGAAGGTATTATTAATGATTGCAATGCTAAAATTCGTAATACATTAATTGGTGCCGTAATAGGTGTTACAATAAGTGGTTTTATAACGCTTGTAAAATATTACTATTAGAGGTGATATCAGTGGATGATTTTCATAATCAAGACCTTAGAGTTACTCATTATCTTATACCAGCTAATGTTACGGTCAGATTTGAACTCTGGGAAGGATTTGGGTTTAAAGAACTTAAATCTTGCATGATCGCATTGCTTATAGGTGGACTCTTTTTCTTTATAACTGGCCTTTTCGTAAAAACTGTTCAGTATGATCTCAAGGATATACCGCTCGAAGAAACATTTGGAATTGAAAACGACAAAGATTCAACAATAGAAGGTAACATATTGACCAAGCGTGAAAATATCATCCCAGATCCTGTTAGATTTTTATTCATTGTTGTGCCTACCTGCCTAACATATTTCTGTGTTAAAAGGGATCGCTCGACTGGAATGAGCCTAATGGACAACATAACGTTCATGCGAGAGTTCGGGAAAAAACAGAAGCTATATTTGTACAAGTATGGATCAGGAACGGAGGGTTAAGTCATGTTATCTTCAAAAAAAAGAGTAGATAAAAAAACGCCTGAAGAACTTAAACAGATAAACAATACCAAAACGTCTCAACAATGGATTCCGGTAATTGATATTTCAAACGGAATTGTATATAGAAAAGATGGTAATATCATTGGTGCACTGAGAGTTCAGCCCTTAAACATTGAACTATTATCCGATAACGAAAAAAGGCGTAAAGTTGATGCTCTTTCTGAAGGACTAAACGGTGAAAATGAAGGGCTGCAGATATTTTGCATAGGCAGGCCTGTAGATCTTAACAACTACCTTGAATGGCTTCAGGATAAAGCAAAAAACGAACATGACTTTATGAGAAGAAGACTTTTAAAAAATTTTATACAAGTAGCTTCTAACACTGCGAGCAGTGGAGAAACAATCGAAAGGCGTTTTTATATTATTGTTTCCAAACCGGCGGGACCCAAAAGCGAAACTGATCTTATAATCAGGCTTAATGATCTTAAATCAAAATTTGCAGCTGCTGAACTTGATTGCTCAATATGCCAGGATGATGAATTGATAGATTTGTTTTCACTGTTTGCAAATCCTATTCAGGCTAGTTTGGAACGTACTATTGTGGAAATGCAAATACCGCCGGTACTTAATGATTAATCGAGGAGGTACATATTTATGGCAAAGAAAGTAGCACCAAGAGTGGTTAACAATCACATTTTAGATATAATAACTCCTACAGCTATAGAATTTCATGTAAATGATTTTTGGTTTGGAGATAACCTGTCAAGGGTAATTTGCATTACTAACTTCCCGTCCCGAGTAAGAATAGGTTGGCTATCAAGAATTGCCAACATGGAAGGTGTAACCTGTTCAATACACCTTGTGCCTACTGATTCATCAAAGTTGATTGAAAATATATCAAAAAGTATTGGTGAGCTGTCAAGCAAGATCAACAACGGCGGCAATGCGTTAATGCTTTCTAGAGCTACGCAGCAATTGAAAGATGCTAATATCCTTATGCAAAAGATAGACCAAGAGCAGGAAAATGTATTCTACGTTAACATATCAATAATGATTTATGCCCAGGACAAGGATTCTCTTGAAAAAAAGACTAAACGTGTATTAAGTGCGTTGGCCGGTAGTAAAATGAAAGGCCGCACAATTATGTTCAAGCAAGAAGAGGCACTACATGCTGTTTCACCTTATGGTATATGCCCGCAGTCAATAAGAGATATTGCCAGCCGTAATATGCCATCATCTACGGTAGCTGGCAGTTTTGTATTTTCTACGTCCGGATTAAATGACGGCACTGGCTATATATTTGGCAAGGATGCAGAAGGTGGCATTATCCTTATTGACCCATGGATAAGGGGCGGTGACCGCACAAATTCGAACTGGACCATACTTGGATTGCCTGGGGTAGGTAAATCTACCGCTGTAAAACACATATTTCTTAATGAATACAGTCAGGGAACAAAAATTATAATTATTGATCCTGAAAGAGAGTACAGAGATTTGTGTAACAATGTAGGCGGCAAAATAATTAATTGCGGTGGCGGTTCAGGCGGCAGAATCAATCCACTTCAAGTTAAGGACATCCCATTAGATGAAGAGAACGGCGATAATAGCGACACACTCTTCAGTGATGAAGGGCACGGTATGGGCGCATTGGCGTTACATTTTCAGACGCTACGCATCTTTTTCAAACTTTATTTGAGAAACATGGACGATATTGATCAGGCCATTCTCGAAGAAGTGTTGGAAGAGCTATACACCAACTTCGGCATAACATGGAGTACCGATACAAGTAAAATTGATAATACTAAGTACCCCATCATGAAAGATCTATATGATCTGCTGTTAAATAAGGCTAATGATAGTACATTAGATGCTGAAAAGAAAAGATTGTATGATAAGCTTGCACTGCGTTTACGGAGTGCTGCGATCGGCGCTGATTCATCATTGTGGAATGGTTATACTACGATTGAAGCAGATTCGGATTTCATAGTACTTGACACATATGATCTTCAAGAGGCTGATGATACCATTAAGAGAACCCAATACTTTAATATATTGACATGGGCATGGCAACAGATAGCAAAAGACAGGGAAGAAAAAGTGCTTCTTGGTGTTGATGAAGCATACCTTATTGTTGATCCGCATGTACCTCAGGCTTTACAGTTTTTGAGGAATGTAAGCAAGCGCATACGTAAGTATACAGGTGGGTTAGCAGTAATAACACATTCTGCCGTAGACTTTCTTGACGAAGAGGTTAAAAGATTTGGTCAGGCTTTACTAGACAATCCTTGCTTTAAATTTATTATGGGATGTGATGGTAAAAATCTAAAAGAGCTTTCTGATCTAATGGATCTTACGGAGGCAGAACAGGAATTGTTAGCGAAGAAAAAAAGGGGTCACGGACTTCTTATAGCTGGTTCAAAAAGAATTCATGCAAAAGTTGAGATTGCCGATTTTGAGCATGTGATATTCGGCAAGGGTGGCGGCAAATAAGTTGAATTGAGGGTGATTAAATGGCAGGTCCTTTAGGCGCGATGGCTGTTTCAGCTGCAAAAGCTGTAGCGAAGAAAATTACGGTTGACTTGTTTACTGAGCCTGAAAAGGTAATAAAAGTTATAGCAATAGGTTTGTGTGTAGTGCTCGTAATAGCACTTTTGTTTATTATGCCTATATACCTGTTAACTAATTTGCCATCAATCTTAATAACTAGCGGAACTAATTCCATTCAAAATTCTATACAATACGACAAACAGCTTAAGCTCATAGGCAAATATTTTGATGCGCCTATTGCAGCTAATGCTAAAGGTGTTAAGTGGGTAGAAGATAAAAAGGTTGAATACTCGGGAGCAGATGACATTCGAACAGATTATGAGTTTACTCTAACTTGGCAAGAGCTTATGGCAATAGATGCTGTAAGATACAATCAGTATTTTTCAAAGGTAAAGGAAGACGATATAAGGAAATTAGCAGAAAGTTTTCTTGCTACTAACGCATATACGGAGAGCTATACGGCCGAAGAAAAGTACACTGAAACAGAAGAGTACACTGTTAATGAAAATATTACCGACCCCAAAACTGGCAAAGTAACATCTACTCCGGTAAAGAAAACACGGTCTGTTGAAAAAACACGTACTGTTACTAAAACAAGAGCTATAATTACTGTTGGTACTGTGCCGTTTTCAGATATGTTAGGTCTACTTAATTTTAATGAAGAGGATAAGTTTGCCGCATCACAGATATTAGTAAACATAAAAGGCATGGACGTTGAGGGTAATTTCAATATCTATGACGATGTAGATTTGAGTGATTTGAAAGAGTACCCAGCGGGATCCGCTGCCTTACCATACTTTAACCAGACTGATATAAGATGGGGAGCAGAAAAATACGGTCTAACTGGAACTATAAAATACTCTGGTTGTGGCCCTACAGCCCTAGCTATGGTTATTTCAGGTCTTACAGGCAGAACGGATATAAACCCGAAAGTTATTGCTGATTGGTCTTATAATAATGGACATCGCGCAGAGGGACAGGGCAGCTACTGGAGTTTAATGACTGATGGTGGTTCGGCGTTTAACTTAAATGTTACGGCTATTAGCCGTAAGAATCCTGATAAGATACTTGCAGCTCTTAGCGAAGGCAAACCTGTCATTGTTTCCATGGGGCCAGGCAATTTTACAAAATCCGGTCATTTCATTGTACTTTATGGACTAAAGGAAAAGAACAAGATTCTTGTGCACGATCCGGTGAGCGTAAAGAGATCCAACAAAGAGTGGGATTTTAAAACCATATTAAAAGAAAGCAGTAAAAACGGCGGGGAGGAAGGAAGTCCTTTTTGGGCTTTTAGTTTAAAGGAGGATTAATGTTGTGAAATTTTATATTTTTCTGCTAGTTCTTATTTTTATTGCAGGTATAGCAATAATTGTTTTTACTTCAATACCGGATAATGCGAACAACGATCCGGCAACTGTACCAAACGAAATAGCAAATGTAGTAATGCCACCTCAACAAGACAGCAACGAGATAATTTCTACAGACGCTAAAGATACAGCAAATACCACAGATACCGCAGATGCAACAAATGATACTACAGAAGATCCTAGTGCCAAAATGCTAGAGGAATATGGCTTAACGCCTGACGAGGTTCTGGATAGGTTGAATAATGGAGGTATAAAAATGTACTTTCGTTATCAAAATGGAATGTATAATTACCTCCGGAAAAAGGAAGTAGACAAGTTACAGTTACAGATTCAAGAATTTATATACGATAATATTGATCCAGAAACTGATGGTTGTGAATTTGGCATGGAAAGCATTATTTCTGATGATGAGGGCATTTCTTTCACTGTATTAGTTGAAAATGGTCCAGCGCTTTATGTTAGTTGTACAAAAGATGACGAGGGGAACCTTAAAGATATTAATATAGAAATAGTAAAAGAAGGGAAATAGTTTTTATGACTAAGAACAGCTTTATTAAAGCAAAAGATGCAAATTTAAACGTAAAAATCCCGAAGGAAGAATACAGAGAATTGCAGATTATTGCTAATGAGATTGGACTTACTTTATCGTCCATGGTAAGAATGCTTTTATATTCAAGGTTAGAAAAAGTTAAAAAGTCTGGTATTAATCAAGACTTCCTTGATAAGGAGTAAGCCGCACAGGAGGATTATCCATGTATTCAATTATATCCAATCCACGCTATCTGGATGCTATAACTATGGCTCTTAAAGATAACGCTGTTGTATTGTACCGTGATATTGGCACAGACATTGATATTATAAGTTCAATTGAAAAAGCTAACCGTGTTCGGACTAAGGTTTTAATAATTGATGTTACCTGTGTTGAGGATATCAGAAAGTTACCGCAGGCGATAAGGCGGTACAGAATTAAAAATGATACTGTCAGAATTATTATTCTTGCACCTGACTGTAGTCCAGGCAATGAACTTATTTCCATGTTAGTAACAATGGGCGTATATGATATTGTTAGTTTTCCTAGCGGTGATGCTGAAAATGTTGACATTGCGGAGATGCTGCAGTTACACATAGAAAATCCGGCAACATATTCCAAGGCTGTTAAGTGGGATAATAGTGCAAATGAACTTAGCACAGTTTCACCGCACGAAACTGACCGCGCTAAAGAGCAGCGCAGCGATAAGAGTCCAGATAGGTCAAGAACTGTAACGATTGAGAAGGATAAAATAATAGGTACAGTGGTAATAGCAGTAACCGGCACAATGAAACGTGCTGGCACATCACATGTTGCTTTGACCATTGCGGGATTTTTAAGAAGAATGAAATTCAAGGTTGCTGTTCTTGAACTTCACAAAAGCAATCATTTCGGGCATATTAAAGAGGCCTATGACGGCACTGATGCAAATGATTCTTTGTTTAAGTTTAATGAAATTGATTTTTATCCTTACTCTGAAGAACTTGATATACTTGATGTGCTTCAATGTGATTACAATTACATGATCCTGGACATGGGGGTTTATAATGGTTGCGATGTTACTGAATTTAAGCGCGCCAATGAAAGAATTATTGTGAGCGGTTCTAACGAATGGGAGTTACCAGAGCTAGAGGTAATACTAAAGAACATGGACAGGCCTGAAAAGAACAAGTATATTTTCAGCTTTTGTGATCTTCAAGCCTTTCGGTTTATAAAAAACAACATGGCTGGATTGCCCTGCTACATGTTTCCTTTTAACCCACAGCCTTTGCAAAAAAACAAAGAGGCCCATGATGCTCTACTGTCAATTCTGAATGGGGTATTACCTAGCATGACAAAGAAATTTTCATTAAACAATATTATACCGTCATTAGGAGTCAAAAAAGGAGTTACAAATGAAAGCCCTGAAGCGTAAACCAATACTTATGTCAAAAGTATGCTTAGAAAGACAGATAGTAAGCAGCCTTGAAACAGAATCCGTAAAATCCGAATCTGCAGTCGTTGAGGCCGTTGATATTATAAATAATACGGTGAATAATGATGCTTCACATACCAATAATGAAACTTCTGATACACAAGAAACACTAATTTTTTCTGCTGCACTTAATTTTTTTAAATTTATAAAATTTATCATCTTTAAAGGTGTTCCAATGCTTATTGTATTGTATTTTATACTCAGATGGGTGGGGTATGACCTATTCCCTGTTTTTGGTGATACAGTTTCAGAGTTTTTTATAAAGATATATATAGCAGTAAGGGATTATTTAGGCAAAGAACTAAACAATATATAAGACGTTTTTATGTTTTAACGTTGATTAATTTAACAATATATGATAAAATTATAATGTGCCATACAGTTAGGTGGTGATGTGCAATAAAATGAGCAACCATGCAAAACATGCGGATTTCAAAAGCCTTATCAGGAAAACGTTTTATATTCGCAAGGATCAAAACGTAGCGCTCAAAATTATGGCGGCTAAGGAAAATATGGATGAGTATGAGATTGTCATTAAAGCATTGGATAATTTCATACCGGGAAATTACACTGAAATGGCACAGGAAGAAAGCTAATAAAGGATGCAAAGGGGCGATAAGAACCACCCCTTACACCACCGGCTTAACCGGAGCTGCTGACAACATAGCCGGACAAGCCATATAAAGTATATCACCTTTTGCATCCTTTATAAATATAAAAATATTATTGCGTTTCTCATAAGGAGGGGGCATTGTGAGCAGAGGTAAACAGCAATTTCTAATATTTATGTTTGGTTTCATTGTAGCAGGGCTACTTTCAGTTGGCGGCTATTTTCTTTATAACCATCTATTAAACACCGGTAGGATCCAGGACGTAAGTCTGCCGGTGCAGCAACCAGAAACGCCTAAAATGACAAAGGTGTTAATCGCCATACAAGGCGTTGGCAAGGGTGATGAATTAAAGCCAGAGTATTTTGAACTAAAGGACAGGCCGATTGCGGACATACCTTTAAATTCGCTTATAGATGTCAACATGATCGAGGGTAAGCGAGCTGCTTCTGTTATCGATGCAAATTCTATACTGACTGATTCTATGTTAATTTCCCCGAACAATCTTTATGATCCAGAAGACAGGCTTAAGGATTATGCATTACAGGGTTATCTTGTGGCAAATACAGTTAAAGCTGGTGATTGGATTGATATTGAGCTTGTAAGGTCAAACGGAGATACATTTACTGTTCTGTCCAAAAAACAGGTAACTCAGCTGATAGATAACAAAGCAATAATTAAGGTAACAACAAACGAAAGACACCTAATAAACCACGCTATTGCAGAGCAGTCTGCCGGTATGGGTCATATAGAATCGTTACTATATCTTGATGAAAGTCAGCCAGCTTCAGAAGTTAACTATGTGCCTGAGAAAATAGCTGATCAGCAAATCAAAACTGATTCCCCTGGCGTATCAGCTCCTGCAGCACAAAACACTCAGCAACAAGACCTTGTTGATACTTCAGGAGGTAAAAGCAGATGAAATCATTGCTTATAGGCGTTTGGAGCCCCTTTCATGGACAAACCTGTAACACATCAAATGCAATTGCAATAGCAACGCGTATGGCTGTTACAAGAACATTTAAGATACTGATGATGCACAATATGATAAACAAAAGTAATCTTGAAAATGCTTTTCTGGGTGATTCGGATAATACGGAGATTGCTAATATATTTGATGAATCCGGTATCGATGCAATGATGAAGCTGGCAAAGACAAACCAGCTGAGTGCGAGCAATTTTAAGGACTATGCCGATATCCTTGTACCTGATAGATTGGAGCTACTGCCAGGAACTATAAAGAGGGATGGGCAAGTCCGCGAATTGATGCTAGAGCAAATAAGCTACATAGTTAACTGTGCACGTGAAGCGTATGAATACGTAATACTTGATATAAACGCCGGATATGGTGAACTGTCTATCAAGACGCTTAATCTGGCCGATCTTTTGATCGTATCGCTTAATCAAAACATGGAAGTGTTACGCACATACTTTGATCGCAAGGAGTGGGATACGGCTCTGGAAAACAAACCTCACCTATTGGTTTTGGGGAATTACGATGAAACATCAGAATATGATGTAGATCGCATACGTAAGGAATTTGACTACAAGGGCGAAATGTACGTTGTTCCGAGAAATACCAGGCTAATGGATGCAATAAATCGCCATGATGCACTCAGTTATTTTGCAGGAATGGGGACAAAAAAGGTCAAAGGTCCCGACAAGGATTTTATTAAATGCCTGGATATGATTATTGACAAGATTATGTTTATTTCCAAGCTTGATGATATTAATACATATAATCCATTAGTACAAAAAACTTTATTCGACAAAATGTTTGGTGTCTTCAGATAAGGAGGGCAATCTATGAGCGTCGACATAAATAACATAACTAACTACAGCATACCCAAGATTACTGAGTATATTAGCCTAACTGTAGATGAATTACTTAAAATTAAGTTATACGATCAGGACACAAGCGAGGCCGAAATGGAGAGGCGACATAATAAAAAAGTCAGGCTGCTTGATGCACTTGACAATTGTATTTATGGCTCAAAATCGGATAAAGAATTTGTAAAAGAATTTATAAAGGATCTTCTTATACAATCTTATGGTATAACTACGGCCAAAATAAACAGCATATTGCCTTTTGATAAATCCGAACATTTGACGGTCGCTGATAAGTTTGATGTTCTACTTCACTTATACAAAAAACAGTATGGATACAATGCATTGTCGGCAATGATTCGAAAGTATAAACTTGATACATTAAGAGTTTGCGATGGTACTAGATATTTTTTCATAGACAAGGACGATATCATTCGAATATATGATGCGGAATCGCCATGCCTGAGTTTTGAAGATAAGTTCGACATTGTAATACAGAGAGTTTATTCACTATACAAAGGCTACAATGTAATAGATGACATAATGGACATGCAGGTCGATGGTATAAGCTGCGGCGTAAATGGGTTTCCTGAATCGTTTATACATGAACACAAAAGGGATTATGAATCACTGACCAAAATTGCTCGGTCTTATGAATCAGTCTGGCTATATTATCAGGGTAAAAGTATACATTTAAAATTTTTGTCTCTGGGCAGCTATGACGAGTTGCAAAGGGTATGCCAGAATATATATAAATACGGTAATCCGGGCCAGCTGTCTAAAGTGGACGGTTACAAAGTCAACAAGCTTAAAGACGGATCACGTGTGGTTGTGCTTAGACCTGATTTTTGTGAAACCTGGTGCTTTTTTATCAGAAAATTTGATATTCCTGATACATCATTACCAGCTTTAATCACAGATAACAATTACAATATGGTAATAGAACTGATTAAATTTCTTGTAAAAGGCAACATGAACACAAGCGTGACCGGATCCCAGGGATCAGGTAAAACGACTCTTCTTAGAGCAATGATCGAACATATCTATCATCCTTATACATTGCGTATATTGGAAATGGCTTTTGAGTTACAAGTACGTAAAAGTTACCCCTTCAGGAACATTGTAACCCTTCAGGAGACGGATGCAATATCTGGACAGGATGGACTTGACGTACTCAAAAAAACGGACGGTGTAGTAACGATTGTCGGCGAGGTTGCAACTGATCCAGTCGCAGCATACATGATTCAGACAGCCCAGGTTGCCAGCCTGCTAACTCTTTTTACGCACCATGCAAAAACCTTCCCGGAGTTGGTTATGTCACTTCGTAATTCATTACTTAAAACTAATGTTTTTAGTGATGAAAGAATTGCCGAAGAACAGATAATTCGTGTCCTCAATTTTGATATCCATATGGAAAAAGATATTACCGGTAAAAGGTACATTGAGAGGATAACAGAATGCGTACCTTTAGAAGATAACTATAATGATATCGATGATTTTAAGAACATCAAGGATCCGGCAGAACAGGATAGAAGGTTGAGGGAAGTTCAATATGCTTATTATACCAGACTACTTGGAGGGCACACATATACACACCGTAATATTATTGAGTACGATCATATGCAGCAAGCCTATGTATTCAAAAATCGGATTAGTGATATCAACATTAAAAAAATGATAAGGGCGATGCTGCCTGAAGACCAGAAGGCTTTTGTCGAATTCTTAAAAAGAGAATTTAAAGGATGTGACGCAGATGCCTAAAATACTATTGTTTTCGTTAGCCGGTATTATAGTAGTGCTTGCTTGTGTAGCTCTTTTTATAGCAGGTAAACTTGAAAATGCAGGTAAACAGAAGTATATAAAAATTAAAAGCGGTAAGGCGCAAAGGAGAAAGTCCTCAAGAATCCTTGTTGATTTGCTATTCGATAAACCAATCATTGGTGGTTATCTCAGGTGGGTAAGAGGGCAACTGTTTTTGGGGTATACAAAAGATACCAGCCTGAATACTAGGGCTGCTATGTTGGGCTTTGGTTCAATCATTTCGTCTGTCATAGTATTTTTAGTAATAATAAAACTCTATCAGGCGGATGTCTTTCAAATAATACTGTTTGGTTTCGGGTGTATCTATCTTAACAGCATAATTATAAAAAGCTTTGTTGGAAATTCAGATACGAAGCTGCTTGCAAGCATGATAGATTACATTGGCGATGTCAAGCATTATTACCATGTTACATCAATGGTCGATGAATCTATTAAACAGGCAAACCTGAAAGCAAAGATGGAAATTCTTAATCAAGGCACTAAGATATACAACATACTTACCGGCGCTAGTTCAGCTGTTCTTTTAAAAGATTATTACGATAGGTGCCCAAACAAATTCTTAAAAATATTTGCGGGATTTTCGTACCTTGTGAAAGACTATGGAGATAAAAAGGTTGATGGAATCTCACTGTACATAAAAAATCTTAACTACCTGACAGAAGAGATACAGATAGAGATTATAAAGAAGAATCAGCTATCGTACTGGCTCAAGGGCTTGAACGTAATAGTGCTATTCCCCCTAATTTTACCCCCAATCATAGAGGGTTGGGTTACGTCCAGCTTTCCTGCGGTAGGCACATTTTATAGTTCTTCGCTAGGGTTCTATGTGAAGTGCTTATTGTTCTTGATTGCTATTATCTGCTACGTTTTTATCGTGCAAATACAGGCTACAGAGTTGAAAACAAAGGATTATAACAAAAAGACCTGGGACTATTACCTGTGCAATATCGGTATAGTGCGCTTCATAGTAAATGTCTTTGCACCCAGAAAGAATACTGTAAAATATAAAAAAATTCAGGCCTACCTTGAAGACGGCGCGGGATCGAGAATGACTGTTGAGGGCTTATATTTGAGGCGCATACTATATTGTGTTACTGCTTTCATTGTAATGATATTTGTATTCACTACCGGCCATAAGACAAACATAGAAAAAATTATGGAGGATCCGGCATATGGAATTTCCAATCCCAATTTCTATAGAATGATGGGTAATTTATCTGAAGAAGATACTTTGAATGATGAAAAAATTCGCCAGCTGGACGCATCGATAATTTCTAAATTCAACATTGCGGAAATCACTGATTCACAGGAATTATTGACAGCGGTAAAGTTGGAGCTTGGAAAGATAAATTATACTGACGAAGAAATAGATCTGGCAGCACAAAGAATTACGGCTAAGATGGTGGCTATTCATTACGAGTACCTGCGATTATGGGAGATATTCATTTCATTTATCGTAGCGGTTATTGCTTCGTTCTTTCCGAACTTGCTCCTAGCATTTCAATCATCCCTACGAAAGATTGATATGGAGGACGAGGTACTACAGTTTCATACTATCATTATATTGCTGATGCACCATGATAACGTTGATGTAAAAGTAGTCCTTGAGTGGATGAAAGAGTTTGCTAATATTTTTAAAGTTCCCATAGAGCTATGCTTGGCAAACTTTCAGAACCAGAACCTGGCATTGGAAAAGCTTAAAAACGACGTTAATTACAAACCTTTCATAAAAATTGTAGAAAACATGCAAATGGCAAATGAAGACATCAGCTTGGCGGCTGCTTTTGATGCTCTGGAGCTAGAACGTAACTTCTACAAGGAAAACAGAAAAGAAAATAATAAGCAGCAAATCAACAAAAAAATTGAATTTGGCCAGATGATAGGGTTTATTCCTGTTCATTCGGTATTAATTTTATATATGGCACTACCAATAATTATTACGTCTTTTACTGCCTTTTCACAAATACAAGGGCAGTTAATGTAAATAAAAAAGCTAACTAAAGGGAGGATTATGAATTATGAGTAATGTAACGACAATTATCAAGCTGGGGGCTGCTGTATTAATCACTATAGCTGTAGTAGCAATAGCTATCGCATTGTTTGGTCAGGGAGCCGATATTACCAGAAGCGCAGAAAGCGACATTCAAGGTATCAGCCAGGTTATGACAACAAAGAAGTATGATGCTTATAATAGCACAGAGGTAACCGGCAGCAGTGTTGTCAATGCAATTAGGATGTACGGCGAAACAGACGAACTGACTATTACAGTGAAAACAAATGCAGGTACAAGCAAAACCTATTCATCGTCGGCCAAGTATGCAGTAACTAACTCAAGTAACGTTGACTACATTAATCCAGTTGGTACTTTTACATCAACTTTGGCGACAAACTCCAACGGTGTTGTTACAGGCATGAGTTTTGTACAGGTACCTTAAACATAAGGTGTGAGGGGGGATTTGGGTGAATTCGTTATCTACCTTGTTTGCGTCTATTGTAGCTGTAATACTTTTAACGTTGGTACCAGCATATAGGTCATATTGGATACTGGACCAACAGGTATTCAGATACGTAAATATGCAAACTCAGGAATTTGCAAACAACATAAGGCACAAGGGGTATATCAGCTCCGAAATGTATGAAGAATACGTTAAAAACCTGTCACACACAGAGAATGTGTATGATATCAGTATTGTACATACGAAAAAAACGTACCATCCGTTGCAGCTAACGGATCCCGGGTATTCTCCGGATAATACCTTTGTAGTGGTGGAGGAAATGATACCGTTGAAGACAATAGTAGACGGTATCAATTCTAGCCCTACCAAACAGTACCGAATGAACCAAGGCGATAGTGTAAGTGTAAAAGTTGTTAACAAGTCAAAGACCGGTACCATGGTATTTATACAGATGCTTGGCGGCAAGGCGGAAAACTCACTAATATTCTCGAAGGCCGGGGGAATGGTGACAAATGAAGATTACTGATCTAGCAATAATTGCTCTTGTGGCCTTCATGCCAATTTCAATCATGCTGGATATCGAGCAGCACCGGCAAATCGAGGCTGTAAGTTGGGAGCAGGTATATGACGAGGTAATGTACAATGCCAGCGAAGATGCAACTATAGCCCTGACCCAGGATTATAAAAAGAATGAATCTCAATTTGTAGGTGCTCGCAGCAGCACAAAAGACATTGCTCTGGATCTGGAAGCAGCTATAGACCGATTTTATGAAACAGTATACATAAATTTTGATATCGAAGAGGATAAGGTAAGCCAGGATTCCATAAAAGCGTATCTGCCGGTACAAATGGTGGTGGATTATGACGGACTGTATATCCATACTTGGCAGAGTGTTTATAATGCTGATATGGGAAGACAGGAAACAAGAGAAGTATGGATGCCCAAATTACCTTTTTCTTATTATGATACGGCTAATAACCTTATACTGAATTTTACCCTCGATGATTACGTTTACGTTTATGACAATGCAACAGCAGCAAAGCATTTTGGAACTAGGGCTGAAATGGCGGCTAGGTATCCTGTAAATACTTTCATATCATCGACAAACTTCGACAACTTACGCAGACAAACTATTATAGATTTGATACAAGACCGGCTTGGTTTCTATACGGGCAGAGCTAACTACTTATCGCAGGTTTATGGTGAAGGCTATATCTATAATATTCCCATGGTGAGTAATGATACCTGGAACAATACAATAGATGATATAAGCTTTATTTCATTTCTGCAAGGGTTTCCACTACCGGGGACGGACAGGATATACAACACATTCGGGTACGGCGGTTCAAGAGTTTCACTAAGCCGAAAGTATATAGGCAGCACATATAACGGAGTTATGTATTATCACGAAGACGGCTGCAGCCAAATAGTAGTTACAGAAGCAGTATTCAACAGCAAGAAAGAGGCTGCTAAAAAAGGCTATAGGGCTTGCCCTTTATGCAAGCCATAATAAGCATATAAAGTGGAGGAAGATAACTATGAAAAAGTATGTAAGGATATTGTTAACGACATTATTAATATCACTGCTTTTAGCAAACACAGCGTTTGCCGCAGCTGCTAAAAAGTTCACGGATGTGCCTGATAATGCCTGGTATGGAAATACCGTATATACGCTTGTTGAATCAGGTATCATTGACGGTTTCCCTGATGGGACGTTCAAATCACAGAATACCGTGGCAATAGATCAGTTCATCAAGATGGCTGTCATTGCAGCTGGTAACAAAGTTGTGCCTCAAGAAGGCTATTGGGCTCAGGCATATATTGACCTTGCAGCAAGTAAAGGCCTTATACAGTCCGGGGAATTCGCAGACTATAAGCGGCCGATAACAAGGGGAGAAATGGCGAGGATCCTTGTAAGGGCTTTGAAAGAAACCTCAAAGGATATATCATCGTACACCAAGCTAATTAAAGACTATGACAAGACAGCAGCAGGGTACAAGGAATATATCCTAAAGGCAACGGCGTACGGATTAATGCAAGGGTATCCTGACGGAACATTCAAATATCAGAACAATGCAACCAGGGCCGAGGCAGCAACGATGATTCACCGGCTCATTGATGAAGACATCCGGATCGATCCTGATGCTATTGATGTAGCTATGCCAGCTGATAAAGACTTTAAGCCATACATAGCAGAGCTTACACCCATCGATCCAGAGGTTCTGAAAGAGCTGAAGGGTTATAAAGATAACAAGGACGGTTTAAATGATTTCGGTAGAAATGACTATATGACAAATGAAGAAGTGATCGATAACCTGGGAATAGAAAAAGTAACAGATAGAGTAATTACAGCGAAAAGCTTTATGGAAGTTGAAAATAATGTTGATTACCGAACTATAGATGAGACCTTTATACAACAGTACAGATATTTCTTCATGCCCGGTTCAGGCATGGCGTGGAAAGTAAATGGTAAGTACTATGACACAGAAGAATATATTGAACTGCGTTATAACGATGTAACCAAGTATAAGTTGATCGAAAAAGCCGAGTTTTTAACAGATACATCATTAAGATATTGTGACAAAGACGGGGAAGCTAGAATTAGAGGCAGACTCAAATTTATGTTCGAATCTGTTGATCCTCAGTACTTCAAAGATTACGGACTGCAAGAATATGAACTGAATAAATGGTATTACGCAGATGTTGAATTGAATTTTGTTATTTTTGGATCAAGAGAACCCAACAAGTGGCCTCATTCTGTTGATACATACAGGAAAAGAGTGTACCTTACAGATATTATTCTGCCTTAGGGAGGGTCTAAAGAAATGATAAAGAAAATAGCATCATTAGTAATTATAATACTCATTCTGCTTAATTCCTTTACAGTATATGCCGCAGATCCACTGAATATTTATTACAATGAAGATACTAACTGCGTTGAATATGATGCCATGGTAACAGCGGCCACATCGGGCACAAGGTATAGAGTTCTTGGTTTCACTGTAAAATTAGATGGCTTTTCAACCACAATAAAGATGGAGAAAGGTTTGGATCATGATAACGGTGATGGCACTAAAACCGTAAGATTCAATATACCAGTAGTAGGCTCAGGCAATTCAATAATGCAAAGATTCATTGATAAATATGGCATGAGAGATGAGTTTGTCAATTTCTTTTCAAATGACAACACCCTGTACTTCGATGCCATTATGACAGTAACAAACATGAGCGGAACAACTGAGATCCCATTGGCTGAAATGAGCTACAACGGCACCTTTACAAAACCAAATGGATCCTCAGCAGTGCTGGGTACAGATTATTTTACAACTTTATCAGGAATAAAATATGCAAGAAGCTGGAAAAACCGTGACGATCTTGACAAATTCTTTAATCTGCAATGTTTTATTCCAGGTAAATCGAATAGTATCAAAATTCCGGATGATTTACTGGCGAAACCAACAGCCAAAATATCAAAAGGCGGTACAGTGATAACAGGTACTGTTACATATGCAAAGAATGAAACGATCAGCCTGTCCGGAGTTAAGTCACTGTTCCCGAATTATGCTGAAGTAAAGTACTATAAGTGGGAGTACAAGCCTGTAGATTCATCTTCATGGGTCACTATTGCAAATGGGGTGGACAGAATTAATCCGACGTTCCCGGCGCTGGACGTTGGGTCATATGATGTGAAGCTTACTGTGTGGTATAAAATAGGCAGCATTGAATATACCGAAATGAGCGATTCTACACAGGTGATACTTGATATAGTCGAATATCCCGAAGGTGCATATGTTACTGTTACGCCTTCTTGTGTTCCTCAAATAGAGGTTACACAAGCTCAGGTCGATGCTAACGTTAATATACCGGTTACGGTTGATGCAACAGGCTTTTTAAACAATTTTACCGATGTATCTAAAATTTCGGACTGGACATTGCACTTAAGGAAGGATCCTGCCGGGTCTGATTCTCAGTATCAAAAGTTTACATTTACATCCGGCCTTGGACTATCACAGGATTCATCAAAGGTTTTCACTGTACCGGCCAGTGTTTTAAGTTCGGCCAATCAATATACTCAGAAATTTGCCGTAAAAGCTGAAGCAGTAGTAAACGGAATCACTTTATCAAGTAATTTGGAATATTGCTCAGTTGTATTACATAAGAGCGGGGAGGCTGTTTCCGAAACGCCAGCTGGTACTATTAAGTTTGTTCCGGCCAGCTGCGATTGGCGTAATACCGATCTGCCGGTCCGGGTATATGTAGACGGTAATACTACCACTACAGCAAGCGGCACAGACAGCAGAACGTATAAGTACGAAACCCAAACATGTACTAAACAATCACACGTCCATTCACCGAGCTGTTATGCTCCTGATGGTGTTACTGTTACATGTGTAATTAATGAGCATATACATACAAGCAGCTGTTATACAACCAGCAGCGGGACATCAACTCAAAGTTATACTCAAAATTGGAGTATAGATAAAATCAGGGTGTCGGGGGGAGCTCCTTTGGCATCTAGCCCTGTAGACATATCTAACAACAATACAATTACCCTGAGTACAAATGGGGTAGCATCATTATCAGCTAAGTTAACAGGCTGGACAGCCGGTACGAAATCCTGGGCTACGGCAGATGCTCCTAGTGGGTCATGGGATAGTACTGACACGCCGACAAACACCACAGCACCAAGTGAAAGGTATGATTCTTCATCGGGCGTGTATAAAATTGACAAGGTAAAGCCGACTATCACATTTGATTGGTCTAATCAGGATCAGTACAAAAATAATATGCACTGGTATATATACCTCCCAGACAACAAAATCAACGTGACGCTTGGGGACAACCTATCAGGGGTTATAGACAGCAGATACGCATGGACAACAAGCGACGTCTATCCCAACTATGGAGCTATGAATAGTCTGGGTCTGACAACAGCTGAAGGAGCAGCGGGTACCATACACACAAACATTAATATTCACGATACACAGGACAGAGTAGGGAAGTGGTATCTGCATTTGTATGTTCAAGACAGAGCCGGTAATGTTACCCGGTCGACTCAGCCGGTATATGTAGAGTGCAGCCTTCAGAATTTCAGAATCACGGATATAACAGACTGGCAGTTTGAAGATGTGTTCTGGAATCCGGACTATAAGACAGGTGTACCAACCGGAAACTATTATCCTGTTAGCAGTATGCCAGTGGATCGGCATCCTACAAAAAAGATTTTGCCCAAGATCGGGTATGCGTTCCATTTCAGTATGACCAGCCGCGGCCTGAATGGTCTGGCTGATAAGGTTGTTATAAAGCCACGTTTTTACTACCTTAAGGATTTTACTAATGCGAGCATTATAAATGCCTATGAAGTTGATCTATACTATGACATGGGTAAAAAGTATCTCGTACAGTATGGCAGCAGCCGTGATGATTTCGTAATAACTTACGATGGTAAAAGCATAGGTTCTACAACCATGCTGGAGTTGACTAATGATGTACGTACAATATCCGACAGTAAAAATGCTACATGGTTTGGCTGCTATGGAATTATTCCTACGGTGAAGGCAGTAAAGAAAGGTGTATCAATCACTGAAAACGGAAAGGTCAAGAATGATGTGTTCCTGACAAAAGGGTGTATCCTTGTCAATTTCACAATCGAAGGCTATAAAAACGGCGCAAAAGTATTCGATTATAACCCTGCTCAGTGGACTACTGAAGGTGGACCGAAGGATAGTCTTTTCTATACCGGCGATACAATAATATTTGATTTGACGTATACATCGATTGATGATTATGGTGTCGGCACTGACAGATAAAATCGACCTCATAGAATTAGTTTTAAAGGCAATTTCGGAGGAGCGGCAATATAGAATGCTTGCTCTTCTTTATTTTGCAGCAAAACGGCCTTACACGAGCAGGACTTAAATTTCGGTCATACCATACTACTCCGCATGTTGACCACATGCGGTTAATGTGTTATAATTGTATTAGGTAATATACAGGAGGTACCAGTTATGATAAAATCTAATAAAGTAAATAGAAAAAAATTTGATATCTGGATGGATAAAGAAGATATTGTGGCTCTTGATTTTTATGCCAAAGAGAAAGGTATGACGCGATCTGCTGCGTCAAGGTATATCATAATGGATTATCTGAAGGATAAGGATACAACTCAACAAAAGAATAAAATAGATCCTCAGTTTGAGGAAGTAAGGGAAGCTGTAACAGCGCTTAATAATTCGCCTTATATGCCGCCAGATGTGGAGTTGCCTGATAATGTGGATCCTGTTATTGCCGAAGGCGTTAGAAATACGGTAATAGAAAACATGAAACATATGGGCCTTTATACTGACGAGTACAAAGACTTCATTGAGAGAGCTATAAAACTAGATATTAAAAGCCTAATGGAAAATGATGACAAGTACACCAAGGCATGTATTAATTATTATCATGAGAAAGCAAGCCTGAGAGGCGAAGAATAGTGGATCAAGGTACCCGACAACTATTTGATAAATTGGATATTTCATGATATCGGGAAAATGCATACTGATATAAGGGTTCTTTTTAAATGATGTTGAAACTCTTGATTCATTTGCCAGAGAGAAAGGGATGACGCGTTCTGCTGCGTCAAGGTATATCATAATGGATTATCTGAAGGATAAGGAGACAGCCCAACACAAGATCAAAATAGATCCGCAACTCGAGGAAGTAAGGGATGCGATAATTACTCTTAACGAGTCTATTGATAGCTTTCCAGAAATATCACTCCCAGATGATGTGGATCCCGTTATAGCGGCCGGCGTTCGTAATACGGTAATCGAGAATATGCAAGCAATGGGGCTTGATATTAAGAATTTCAAAGAATTTATAGAAAGTACTATAAAAATGAAAATTTTAAGTCTTATTGAAAATAAAACACCAGGTTCAAAAGCCTTGATTGAATACTATCATAAGAAAGCGAAGAACTTATGAGCAACGAACTTGACGAAGGAGCAAGGTTTAGATTTTCCTGACTTTACAACTGCAGAAAACATAGTTAAAGGCCTCTGTTCAGCAAAACGTGAATTTTATCACCGGAAATCTTCTAATCCTAGCTTAGGATTAAAAACTCATGATATAGAATTATAATACAAAGTATATGGGTATTGATTGACCTCTTTTTGTTAAGGCTTTTGTGAGCAACGTTAAGCTTTTGCCCATTTTTCGTTATTGCAACATGTTGACCGCATGCTGTACATGTGATATAATTGTATTAGGAAATATACAGGAGGTACCAACTATGATAAAATCAGATAGAGTGAATCGAATAAAGTTCGAAATCTGGATGGATAAAAAAGACGTCGAAACTCTTGATTCATTTGCTAGCGAGAAAGGGATGACGCGATCTGCTGCGTCAAGGTATATCATAATGGATTATCTGAAAGATAAGGCTCAATACAACATTAAAGAAGATCCTCAAGTTAAGGAATTAAGAGAAGCTGTAATATCTCTTAATCAGGTTCCTGTGAAAAAAGATGTCAGGATGCCTGATAATGCGGATCCAGTGTTGGCCGAAGGCATCCGCGAAACTTTAAAAGAAAACATGGAGTTTTTGGGATTGGATCCTGATGAATATAAACAGTTTATAGATGTTGCCGTCATCGCTGGGGTTGAGGTTATGATGGAACATGATGCAAGGGGGATACAGTTGCTGAAAAATGATTACTATGAGAAAGCGAACAAAAGATGAATGAAAAATTAGATGCTTTGTTAAATAGTTTGGATGATTATACGATAAGGCATAGCTTGAATGTGCAAAAGTTAGTATCCAAAACTTCAGAACTATACGGCTTGAGTCAAGCACAATTATTATCGGATGCTTCCAAATACCATGACATAGGTAAGTTGTTTGTGCCTTTGAAGATTTTATTAAAACCTGGCAAGCCCACAGCTGATGAATATGATAAAATTAAAAATCATACTTTATTAGGGCATAGGATACTTAACAAATTATCCATCCCGCCCGTGTTTTCTGAAGTTGCTTTAAAACATCATGAATTATTGAACGGATCAGGATACCCATTGAAACTTACAGGTGAATCAATTCCTTTACATATACGAATAGTCAGCACTTGTGATATATACGATGCTCTAATTTCTGAAAGGCCATATAAAAAACCGTTTACTTATAGAGAAACAAAGGAAATACTTAATAACGATGTAGCTTCAGGAAAATTAGACCGGGATGTTGTTAACAAAGTAATTGCAGTCGGGAAGATGATAAAGAAAGAGGAAGTTATCTGTAATTATGGCAACTTAAAATTCGTATCAGGTATTTCACCTGATGTTGCCTGTGATATCTGCGATATGAATTTGAAGTACGGCAGGATCCTTTCTCCAGCGGAATTCAAAAATACATATAAAGAGCTGGGGAGGATGAAGGAGCAAGGTTTAGATACTCCTGACTTTGCAACTGTTGATAACATAGTTAAAGGCCTCAGCTCAGCAAAACATGAATTTGATCACCAGAAATCTTCTAATCCTAGCTTAGGATTAAAAACTCATGATATAGAATTATAATACAACATTGACTGTGATATCTGCGATATGAACTTGAAGTATGGCAGGATCCTTTCTCCAGCGAAATTCAAAAATATATATAAAGAGCTGGGGAGGATGAAGGAACAAGGTTTAGATACTCCTGACTTTGCAACTGTTGATAACATAGTTAAAGGCCTCAGCTCAGCAAAACGTGAATTTGATCACCAGAAATCTTTTAACCCTGGCTTAGGATTAAAAACTCCTGACATAGAATTATAATGCAAAGTATATGTGTATTGATTGAACTCTTTTTGTTAAAAAGCCTTTTGTGAGCAACGTTAAGCTTTTGCCCATTTATCGTTATTACGGCATGTTGACCACATGCGGTTAATGTGTTATAATTGTATTAGGTAATATACAGGAGGTACCAGTTATGATAAAATCTAATAAAGTAAATAGAAAAAAATTTGATATCTGGATGGATAAAGAAGATATTGTGGCTCTTGATTTTTATGCCAAAGAGAAAGGTATGACGCGATCTGCTGCGTCAAGGTATATCATAATGGATTATCTGAAGGATAAGGATACAGCTCAACAAAAGAATAAAATAGATCCTCAGTTTGAGGAAGTAAGAGAAGCAATAATATCACTAAATGCTTCACATAACAAACCTTCGGATGTTGGACTTCCGGAAGATGTTGATCCGGTTATTGCTGAAGGAGTAAGAAATACGGTTACTGAGAATTTTAAGGCAATTGGTCTTTATACAGATGAATACAAAGACTTAATTGAGAATGCAATAAAAATAAATATTCAAAGCATAGTTAAAAACAAAGATGATGTAAACACAAAAGCTTTAATTGAGTATTACTATGAAAAAGCACAAAAGAAGGGTGGAGAGTAGTGGACAATAATGACATACAACTATTTGGAAAGTTAGATGATTTTACAAAAAGACATAGCATTGCAGTTTCTGTTTTAGTTTCAAGAGTGGCAAATAGTTATGGTTATCCTTCGGAAAAATTAAATTTGTTAAGTAATGCTGCATTAATGCATGATATTGGGAAAATATTTACTCCCATTGACATACTACATAAAAATGCAAAGTTATTGGAGTCTGAATTCAAAGTTATTAAATTGCATACGCAACATGGCGCTGAACTCCTTGAAAAACATTCATATGAAAAAGAGTATGTAAATGTTGCATTAAGCCATCATGAAAAACTCGATGGCAGTGGCTATCCATTAGGACTAAAGAAAGGAGAGATACTTTTTGAAGCTCAAGTCGTTGGCGTATGTGATGTATACGAAGCTTTAAGTGCTGAAAGACCGTATAAGTCGGCCAAGCCATATAAAGAAGTAAAACAGATTCTTTTAGAAGATGTAGAAGCAGGTAAATTTGACAGAGACATTGTAAATAAAGTATTAGAAGCAGGCAAAGCATTAAAAAAAGAAGAAGTAATGAGCAGTTATAGTAGCTTGAAGTACATATCTAAAATTTCACCTGACGTCGCTTGTGATATATGCGATATGAATTTGAAGCATGGTAGGATTCTTTCTCCATCGGAATTCAAAAGTATGTATAAAGAGATGGGGGGTATGAAGGAACAGGGATTAGATTCGCCTGACTTTACCACTGTAGAAAATATAGTTAAAGGCCTCAGCTCAGCAAAACGTGTAATTGATCACCAAAAATCAGACCACCTTAGCCTAGGTTCAAAAGCCCACGAAATAGAAATTTGAGTAAACTTAAGAAAGGGATGACGCGATCTGATGCGTCAAGGTATATCATAATGGAACATCTAAAGGACAAAAAAAAGGAAAATGAATTAATGGATACAGAAGATATGAAAAGCATCCTTAGTGTGGCTCCGGCTGTGATGATGCTTAACGCTTCGCCTAATAAACTGCCAGATGTGGAGTTGCCGGAGAACGTCGACCCTGTTATTGCTGAGGGGGTAAGAAATACGATTACTGAAAATTTTAAGGATATGGGACTTTACACTGACGAATATAAGGACTTTATGGAAAGGGCGATAAAAATTCAAATAAAAAACCTTATGGAAAACGATAACCCTTACTCTAAAGCATATATTGAATTTTACTATGAGAAAGCGAGTCGGAAAGGAAACATATAGTGGATCAACATCTTGAGCGACTTTTTACTCAACTGGATAATTTCACAAAAAGCCATAGTAAGGCTGTTTCGCGGCTCGTAGAACTTGTTGCTAAAAGGTATGGTTTTAATGCTTTACAAACTAAGTTATTAGGCAATGCAGCTATGTATCATGATATAGGTAAGTTATCAACGGACAAAGAGATACTTTTCAAAAACGGTAGTCTTACAGATTCAGAACGTAACATTATTAAAGGCCATACTATTTCAGGAGCAAGCTTTTTATCATCAGACCCAAAGATATACCAGGACGCGGCATTGTATCATCATGAAAGACTAGACGGAAGTGGGTACCCGTTTGGCCTTAAAAAAGGAGAAATACCGTTTGCAGCTCAAGTCGTTGGCGTATGTGATGTATACGAGGCTCTGAGTGCGGAAAGACCATATAAGTCGGCCAAGCCATATAAAGAAGTAAAACAGATTCTTATAGAAGATGTAGAAGCAGGTAAATTTGACAGAGACATTGTAAATAAAGTATTAGAAGCAGGCAAAGCATTAAAAAAAGAAGAAGTAATGAACAATTACAACAGCCTGAAGTACATATCTAAAATTTCACCTGATGTTGCTTGCGATATCTGCGACATGAATTTGAAGCATGGCAGGATCCTTTCCCCAGCGGAGTTCAAAATTATGTATAAAGAGATGGGGGGTATGAAGGAACAGGGATTAGATTCACCTGACTTTACCACTGTAGAAAATATAGTAAGAGGCCTCAACTCAGCAAAACGTGAATTTGATCACCAAAAATCAGACCACCTTAGCATAGGTTCAAAAGCCCACGAAATAGAACTTTGAGTAAACTTTGTGAAAGGGAAGACGCGATCTGCTGCGTCAAGGTATATCATAATGGAACATATAAAGGATAAGGAAAAAGAAAATGAATTAATGGACACTGAAGAAATGAAACGTATCCTTAGCGTGGCTCCAGCAGTGATGATGCTTAACGCTTCGCCTAATAAACTGCCGGATGTGGAGTTGCCTGATAATGTAGACCCTGTTATTGCCGAGGGGGTAAGAAATACGATTACTGAAAATTTTAAGGATATGGGACTCTGCACTGACGAGTATAAAGACTTTATGGAGAGGGCAATAAAAGCCCAAATAAAGCGACTCACAGAAAACGATGATCCTGGTACCAAAGCTTATATTGCATATTACTATGAGAAGGCGAATAGGAAAGGCAGCATATAGTGGATCAATATCTTGAGCATCTTTTTTCTCAACTGGATAATTTCACAAAAAACCATAGTATTATTGTTTGGCGGCTCGTAGAACTTGTCGCTAAAAGCTATGGTTTTAATGCTTTACAAACAAAGTTATTAGGTAATGCAGCCAGAGTTCATGATATAGGCAAAATTAATATTGAAAGAGAGATACTTTATAAAAATGGCAAGCTTACAGATCCAGAGCGGAGTATTATTCAATTACATGCTAATTACGGAGCGGACATGCTTTCACCGTTACCAAAGATATATCAAGATGTTGCATTAAGCCATCACGAAAAGCTGGATGGCAGCGGCTATCCATTTGGACTTAAGAAAGGAGAAATACCGTTTGCAGCTCAAGTCGTAGGTGTTTGTGATGTATACGAGGCTTTGAGTGCTGAAAGGCCATATAAGATGGCCAAGCCATATAAAGAAGTAAAACAAAAACTGTTAAAATATGCCGAGGATGGTTTATTTGACAGAGACATTGTTAATAAAGTATTGGATGCAGGCAAAGCATTAAAAAAAGAAGAAGTAATGAACAATTACAACAGCTTGAAGTACATATCAAAAATTTCACCTGACGTTGCTTGCGATATCTGCGACATGAATTTGAAGCATGGTAGGATTCTTTCTCCATTGGAATTCAAAAGTATGTATAAAGAGATGGGGAGTATGAAGGAACAGGGATTAGATTCGCCTGACTTTACCACTGTAGAAAATATAGTAAAGGGTATCAGCTTAGCAAAACGTGAAATTGATCAACAGAAATCTTTTAGCCCTAGCTTAGGATCAAAAACTCCTGACATAGAACTTTAAGATGTATAATATTAAGAAAGCGGGTGTTTTGAATGAAAGATGATAAGGAATTCTTTGAGGAACTGTTCAGCTGGCGTGACCTGGAGGATTTTTCACGTGCAATGCAAGTTGCAAGAACGGCACATGTCGGCCAGCTCCGGGATGAAGGCACACCATATATTGAACATATAGAAGGTGTTATAAAAATATTAAAAGAAGAACTGGATATACAAATTGATTCTGCCTTATCTGTGGCCGCATTACATGATGTACTTGAAGACTCAGATCGCTTTACTTATGAGGATCTGAAGAAAACTTTTGGTACTGTAATAGCTGATGGTGTATTATTACTTACAAAGAAAGATGGCCAGGATATGAAAACATACATGGAGAATATCCATAAATCTGATATTAAATGGCTGATGATAGTTAAATTGGCCGACCGTTTGCATAATCTCAGGTCTATCAAGCTTACCGGCAATCCAGAAAAAATTATACGCAAATGCAAGGAAACCAGGGATTATGTTTTGACTTATGCCCATAAATATCCGATAATAGAAAAGAAGTTATTATCTGAACTACAGGAGCTAGAAAGGAAGTATGGATAATCCCCAAGAGTTAAAAGAAGTACTGAAAAAGTTGATTTCAGACTTGACCGGCAATAATCCGCTTAAAGAAATTAAGCAGAACATGGAAAACATGTTTGGTGAAAATATTGCCGGTTTTACTGTTTTATCTCGAATAAAAGAACTCGATAGGGCGATAGAAAAAATTGATAGAAAGGGTTATACCCGAATCGATCAGTTTACGGATCTTGCTGGCATGAAAATCCTGACACGTAACATTTCGGATCTTTATAAATTTGTGGGCTACATTAATAATAACTATCAGACCATTTCGGCTGATGATTATATAAAACATCCTAAGAAGAGTGGTTACAAGGGTTATCATACCAACTTTAAATATAAAGGTTACAATGTAGAGCTCCAGTTGCAAACTTATGCTATGGCAAAAGCCAGTCAAATCACGCATGACAGATTTTATAAACAGATGCCTGGAAGCATCATCAGTAAGATTATAAAGCAACTAAAAAATATCCTTCCATCTTTCATGTATAATCCACTTATAAACGGCTTGCAAAGACTTATATTTGCAACGGTAATACCACACCAGATTATATCCAGCCAGGGGCTAAAGGGCTACCGGCGTTACATTGAAGATAAGGCTCATTACAGCAAAATCGATTTTACTCCTAAGCCTGCCCCGCCCGTACAAAGCCAGGTGAAAGAACAAACGACTCATTATGCTTCAGAATCCGAAATTAATAGAATACATGAATCTGTAAAAAGTCATTACAAAAGTGAGTACCCGGCTATAAGTAATATTGGAACTGATACTTCACTTGCTATAAAAGAAGTGTGTGAACATTATGGCCGTAAATTATCTATACCGGAAATAAAGGAGCTGCGGCAAAGATTAGGCCATGAGATAGAAAACAACCCTGGAACGGAAAACAAAGAAATTTTTGAGAAGCTTGATAATATAGTTTCTGATTTAAAAACTGTAAACAGGCAGATTAAAAATGATCAATTGCAACAAGAGAACTCGCCAACTATTAAACGTGGCATTGAATTGGACTTATAGAAACTTTCGTGAAATATACTTTATTACATGATAAAATGTAATATAAAAGGATGTGGCATAATAGTGTCTCTGATTTTAAATATCAACGAAAACAAGAAAGACTGGGATTATTTTAAAACGGCCATAGATAAAGTTAAAAAGGACAATAAGTTCGATAAAGAAGAAGAGGCTATTAATTTCGCACGTTCATTCTGTTATTCAGTTGTTGGTAATATTTGGAGGGGCGTTGATCACAATGGAAAGTGGAAATGCCGGTATATTAAATTGCATAAGAGTAAACTTGACTTTTATTCGACAAAGTTCGCCAGAGAAATTTCCGATTACTTCCTTTCGTTGAATCTTATGGAATATGCCTACTTACTGGGCAATTTATATACGATGCTGCTACCGAATGGATACCGAGCTGATAATGGAATATATTATACTCCACCGACTTTAGCAGAGCGTCTTCTGGATCTCCTTGCAGCAAATGGAGCAGATTGGGCCAAGGCAAAAATACTTGATCCGGCATGCGGCGGGGGAGCATTCCTAGTAACTGTTGTAAACAGAATGCTTGGAGATTATAGAATAAAGGAACTTCCGGCTGCATTAAAATTATCCCATATTGAAAATCACATATTGGGCATAGAGATTGACGCCTTTGCTGGATGGTTAACACAGGTGCTTCTTGATATCATTGTATATAAGGAATCTGTTGCAGCTGGAAGAAGGCTAAAATCTGTTATCTCTGTAAAAGATACAATCCGTTACGCAATAAACGAAGAAAGAAAGTTTGATGTTATAGTAGGTAACCCTCCGTATGGCCGTGTAAAACTCGATGATCAATTAAGAAAAACCTACTCAAGGTCGTTGTATGGTCATGCAAATCTTTATGGCCTTTTCATAGATGCGGCCTTGAGACTGAAAAGCACCGATGGACTATTAGGTTATGTTACTCCAACATCATTTTTGGGAGGCAAATATTTCTCCAACCTGAGGGTGCTGCTATCACGGACGGCACCACCTTTAGCTATAGACTTCGTATCTGTGCGCAATGGGGTTTTTGACCAGGTGCTTCAAGAAACATGTTTAGTCACATTCGGAAATAATAAAGAGAAGAGTGTAACTACAAGCAAGATAGATATTGAAAATAGCAACTACAAAGTAGAGCGTATTGGCAGTTTTACGGTCAAAGAAGGTATCGATCCCTGGATCATTGCAAGGGAACCGGCTGAGGCGGAAATCGTTAACAAGGTTAAAAAGAGCAAAACTACTTTGGAGTCTTATGGGTATAAAGTTTCAACTGGCCAATTAGTGTGGAACAGGTTCAAAGATCAGATTACAGAATTGCCTGCAGATGGATCGAAGCCTATTATATGGGCTGAAGCAATCACTGCTGATGGACAGTTCAGCTTCGACTATAAGTACCGTAGCAAGAAGCAGTACATAACAGTGAAAGATACACAGAAATTTTTGATATGTAATAAACCAGTCGTTCTTCTGCAACGTACTACTGCTAAAGAACAGAACAGAAGAATACAGAGTTGTGTGCTGCCACAAGCATTTATCGACAAATGGAACGGTGTAGTAGTAGAAAACCATGTTAATATAATACATCCAATTTCGGATTCACCGAAAATTACCATTGAGGTATTATCACTAATTCTTAATACACAAATAGTTGACCGGATTTTTAGATGTTTGTCCGGAAGTGTTGCTGTATCAGCAACTGAGCTTCATGCGCTTCCACTTCCACCAATAAAGGAGATAAAAGCTATTCAGGATCTGGTAACAGCTGACTATAATAGAATAGCTATTACAGATCAGGTTGAGAGTATCGTTTCAAGAGCATATGGCTTGGAGGGCTAATAAATGAGTAATGAATGGCTGATGACAAAATTACCAAAGATTGATGAAATACAAAATATTCTGAAGGAGATATTTCCGAGGGAAATTGACGTAAATGGTTACATTATTCGGGAGATAGGGGCTAAAACTGTTTTCACGATGCTTTATGGTTTTTGTGTGGATGAAAACGCATGGATCAGGCCGGCGACTATAACTTGCATGAACGATGAACAGGCTGCTATACATGATATGACAACTAGGAAACAATGGCTTGCGACGAGTCAAGGTAGATATGCACCAAGAGATATCCCGGGAAGATGGTATAAGCCAAACACCAGAGAGTCAATACGAGATGAGACTTTAAGAGAAATGGTAAGACTTAATGCAGTAATAGAACGTCCTGGATTAGCAACAACATCACCATTACCAAGATACTCATTACAAGGCAAATTCGCATCGCTATTTAATCCGGAATTACAAGGCGCAGCTCTTGCCGATGCTATAGCTGAATGGCAAAATGAGTTTCTTTCTGCAACTGCTTTGGCAAGAGTAGCATTGGCCAGGCGTTTGGTATCGTCACAATCAGATGGTGTACTTGTTCATTTGCCAAATGGGGAAACAAGAAAACTTGCGGCTGGCCCGAGCAGCGAGCTAGCTAAAGCTGTTGTTGAGCAGTTTACTAAGTATTTTATGAAAGAACCGGCGGTTTTACTTATGAGTGAGTCTGCCAGAAAATTATTAATGAAAGATGATGAAATCTGCCGTGCAATCGGCTTTAGCGTAGATGTGACCAGTGTACTGCCGGATCTAATATTAGCTGATTTAGGAGAGGAACACCCCATTATTGTATTTATTGAATGCGTAGCAAGTGACGGTCCTGTAAATGACCGAAGAAAACAGGAACTTAATGATATGGCAAAAGACGCTAATTTCAAGGAATCGGACTGTGCTTATGTTACTGTGTTCAGGGACAGGACAGAACCAGTAAGCCGTAAATTGGTGCCGTCTGTGGCATGGGGTACGTTTATTTGGTACGCCAGCGAACCTGATAAAATAATATACCTGCGTGAAGGATGGACAGATAAAAGCGCATCCATAGGTGATATATTAAAGAAATAATAGTGCATTCCCTTTCTATCAGGTGTCGTCAAGCTAGTATATGAGTGATATTTTATTAGAACGCAGTATATATTTCCTCTTTGCATATGGATAATTAAGAAGTTTATAATAATCAGCTTTATTAAAAAATTCTATGGTCAACTTATGTCATTCTTATCTGGGGGATATGTGTGTATCCCTCCAAATAATCTTTCAATTCCATCTTTCAAATTTGCAACATTATCGATGTAGTAAATACGTAAATTTTTAATGGCTCTTGTTATTGAAACATACAAAAGGTTTCTCGCCTCTTTTAATGCATCATCATTTGCCGAGCCTTGAAAATACCCACTGAAATAATTTGTGTTTGTTCCAAAAGCATGACCCATGATAATAACGACATTGTCAAATTCCAATCCTTTTGTTCCATGATATGTATGATATATGACTTTAGCTTTAACTGTATCCATTATGTAATCCTGCCATGCTGTATATATAGTCATATTTATATCAAGTAGTTCTTCTATAAGAGAATTTTCACCTTCCAAGTTCTCATCATACGCATTGGGGAACAATTTTTCAAATAAAAAGTTTTTAAAAGCTCCGAGTGTTATATTTTCCATATTAAAAAATAAATGTACTATTTGTCTATATTTGCATTGTGCATCATTTGAATATATTTCTAAAATACTCTCGATACACTCTTTAAGAGTTTTTCCATTAATTTTATCTAACAACCTTTTCAAATTCTTAAGGTCTGTAATATTCATTCCTTCATATATTCTTTGTGGCATAATATTTTTGAGAAGGGTGTCGCTGTTCTTAACATAATTGATTAAAGATACTATTCTGAAAATCAATAATGGGATTTGGCCTAATTTTGATAAATCTTTGCTCATAAGCTCTGAGTTTAACTGTTTATACCCTAGCCCGCTATATATTTCAGTTCTGCTGAATACATTATATAGCATCTCAAACCCGGTATATTGAGCAACAGTTCTATTTGTTAACACAAAACAGTGAAGAGGATTTTCAATTGTTGCTTCCCATTTTTCAGAATAGTCTTCAATGAAGTCATTAGTGTGTTCTACATTTCCAGTATAGAACTTCACACTACCCCCTTCACAGTCTTCATAAATTGATGTTTGAATGATAACATCATCTCTTATTTTATTTGCAACATCTATAACTTCTTTTGATGACCTTCGATTAAACTCCTTATTTATCATTACTAAATCTTTATGAATTTCTGTTATTTTTTTACCAACACCCTTTTCATAAATACTTTGCGCAGTATCACCAAAATACCCAACAAAAAAGTTTCGTGATTGCTTGGAGGCGTATTCATGCAATATACTCATGATATTAACTACATGTTCGTCCGTATCCTGATATTCGTCAATGAATACAAAAGGATATTTATCAATAATTATTTGTTTAAGCAAATCATATTGTTTTATAATTTTAAGACCATATTCCAATAAAGTATCATGACTTATTCTCATTTTGTGCAACTGATCAGTGTTATAAAAAGAGGTGTACTCAATAGTTGAATATTCTTTCTGCCTAATCGCATGAAGGCAATTTCCATAATTATTTATTTTGTAAATCGCGCTAACAATACTTTTGAAGTTACTTACATTTCTGATAATATCTTTGAAACCCGTCAATAAATTTTTAAAAGCATCTTTAAATTCTGGTGCAGAATCACTATAATGCTTACTAAATAATGCTTTATGTTCAAGCATGATATTCTTAAATTCTTCCTGCTCACTGGTATTTAAATCACGATATCTTTGATACCTGTCCTCTGTTTCCATTCTTTGTTTAAAAATTTTTACTTCTTCTTCAAGCTTCTCTTTATGAATTTGTACCAGTTCTTTTTGGTATTTACCGATAAGTTCCCATATTCTTTCATGGATTGTAGAAACTACAACCATATTTGAATTTCCCAGACGTTCTTTAACCTCATCGGTTGCAACATTTGTGTAAGTAATACAAATCACTTTTTGATGATGATTTGCAAGTTGTTTATTGTATATTTTCACCAGATACTTTAAGCTTTCTATAAGTGCATATGTTTTTCCTGCACCTGCACCGGCATTAAAAATCAAACTATCTCTTTTGTCTAAGCATTTGCAAATGTCCGTTAATGATTCTTCTTCCCTTTTAAGATTTTCAGGAGATATCTTAGATAGCATTATTTTTCACCCCCAATTAAGGCGGTTTTAAGCCAATTGAGACCGCTAAGTATGTATTCTGGTAATCTTGGGGCATCTTTTGCTTTTCCATTTACAATTTCATATAGCAACGAATTTGCGAACTCGCTTTTTGTTTTCGATAACTTCACTTGCCATTTAAAGGAGTTGCATATATTCTCTTTGAAGCTTCCTTTCTTTTTTACAATAGACCTAAATACGTCGGGTTTCAATTGTTTCAAAACAGTGTTCAATATCTTATTATTATAATTTGTTAGTATAAAAGCCTCTTCAAAACTTGTGGCAAAATATCCTTCAATTTTGCCTTGATATAAAAATCGTATGTTGCCGTCTTTAACATATTCCGGTAATTTGTCTAATGTATATTTTCGGTTATCAGTTTTTGAGGATGCACTATCATTTGAAGCTATATTTTTCAAAAGTTTTTCAATCGTTTTGTTGGTTGTTTCAATACCTTTTAAATCTGTAATTTGGGTATAATTAATATCCTTTTCTTCTTTGCTTCTTTTTATATCTAAGTCTGTGATTATTAGTGCAGGAACCTTTAGCTGCTTTATTAGCTCGTAATAGACAATCCCATGGCTTCCGTCAATATTAAAAATAGATATGTAATGCTTATTGAGGTCTTCGTCTTGATCTATGTAATATCTCAATAGCGTATCTTCGGTTATACCTTCCACAAAAATAATAGCATCAGAAAAGAAGAGCTCCGAAACTTTGTATTTTATATGTTTTTTTAAAAAGTTTAACTGCTTTTGGGCTTTATTTTCCTCGCCTTTATTATCTTCAATTACCGACTTTGAAACAATTTTTTCATCATTTAAGCTAACAACATTAGCTTTACCATCAATGACCGTTATATAGTTAATGTTATTGAAACTATTGCCACTACTAATTTTACTGTTTAATATATGCGACGAATGCGTTGTAATGATCAACTGACTGTTTAAATTCTTGTTTTTACTTCTCAACAAAGTTGTTATTGCACTGTTAATGTTTTTTATAAATAGCTCTTGCATTTGAGGATGCATAAAAGTTTCAGGTTCTTCTATTGATATAAGATTTATCTTACTGTTAAAAGATTCTTCGGGGTATTTTTCCATGTAATCTATTAAATCAGCGATTATCTTCATTAAATTTGTATAGCCTAACCCGAACTGATTTTCCGGGATATATAACTCTCCCTCAACATACTCATACTTAATCAAATTTTTCACGAGTTCTTGAAGTGTTAAATCAGATGTTAGGAGTACTTCCAGTTTACTGCTTGATATAACCTGGCTAACGGATTTATTTATGTCTTTTGTGTGGTGCTTTACTATATTTTCTGTAATCTGTTTATTCATTTTTATTAACTGAGCTTCCAAATCCTCTTTTTGATCTTTAAGTAAATTATCATATCTATAATTAATTATTTTATTAAAAGCATTCGAGAGGCAATGCTCTCCTGCAATATTGTTAGCTCCTATTGGTCTTAGTTCAATTAATTCATTTAATTTAAAACCTGTTATTTTTCCATTGTTTCTGTCATAATAGTTTAGTTTGAAAGCTGAGTTATCAATTAATTCTAAAAACTTGCTAAACTCTAGTTCCGAATCATATTTTTTTGTCAGGAGTTTATCAACATCATTAGAAAACACTTTATTCTCTTCAACCTCATATCTTATTAAGATCTCTATCTCAGAATTATCTATATCCGACAACTTCATAAATGGTATTAAATTTGTCAGTAAATCATCATTATTTTTATCTATACCAACTTCAATAATAAATTCTAAGAAAGGAGTTATTTTTATTTCAGTAGATA
>CAZEIH010000013.1:0-75089 GCA_964512095.1 uncultured Oscillospiraceae bacterium | reverse complement strand
ACGGCCCGGGAAAATAGGTCTCCGCCAGATTTTTATCAAAACCCTGTGTGTATAACACAGGGTTTTGTTTTGCCATCAAGTAATATCTATTACAACTTTGGGACAAATAAGAGTAAACTTAGTATTTATATTGATACTGAGTGGTATATAATAGTTTATGTACTCATACTCGAATAACATTATTTATATATTGGAGGCTTCATGATATGAAATACAATAAGGAGTTCCGATTAAGCTTTACTGAAGAAGCGAAAGCAATACTCAGCAAACTTTCTCTAGTAGAAAAGGTTGCATTAATGAGTGGCACCATGAGCCTACAGCAGGAGGTTGAGGATACTAAAGAGGATCCTGAAAATAAGCACTACAATTATATACCATATGCCGCAGGGGGAAATGAGGGTGCGGGAATACCGCCAATGCTGTTCTGTGACGGACCAAGGGGAGTTGTATGCGGTAACGGTAAGACCACATGCTTCCCTGTCTCAATGCTAAGAGGTGCCAGCTATGATACTGATCTAGAGGAAAGAATAGGTAATGCAATAGGAAAAGAAATCAAAGCCTTTGGCGGAAATCTTTTCGGAGGAGTTTGTATCAACCTCCCGTATAATCCAGGTTGGGGTCGGAGTCAGGAGACATATGGCGAGGAATCCTTCCATCTTGGTCAGATGGGCTCTGCACTGGTGCGTGGTGTCCAGGGAGAGGACGTTATTGCTTGTATTAAGCATTACGCATTTAATCAAATGGAAAACTCCAGATTTAGAGTAAGTGTAGATTGTGACATAAGGACAGAGCGTGAGGTTTACCTTCCTCACTTTAAGGATTGCATAGATGCAGGTGCGGCCAGTGTAATGAGTTCTTATAACCTGTATAAGGGTACTCATTGCGGACATCATGACTATTTATTGAATGACGTTCTCAAAGGAGAATGGGACTTTGATGGCTTTGTAATGAGCGACTTTTACTGGGGAATAAAGGATACCGTAGAGGCGGCTAACGGTGGGCAGGATATTGAAATGGCTCATACACTATATTTTGGCGATAAGCTTCTCCAGGCTGTAAAGGATAAAAAGGTTTCTGAAGAAAAAATCGATAACGCCACGCTTAGAATTATCCGCACACTGCTTGCATTTACATCGCAGCAAAAGATCGCATCAGAAGCTTCTATATTGGCATGTGATGAGCATATTCAGCTAGCTCTAGAAAGCGCAAGAAAAGGTATTACTCTTCTAAAAAATCAGAACAATATCCTGCCAATTAACAGCAAAAAGATAAAAAATCTGCTTGTGCTTGGTACATTAGCTGAATTGGAACCAATCGGTGACCATGGATCCAGTTGGGTTCGTCCGCCATATGTAATATCTCCATTGCAAGGGATTCAAATGTCGGCACCTAATATAAACGTCACCTATGATAAGGGTACTGATATTGAAAAGGCGAAACAATTAGCAGCGGAGGCGGACTTTGTCGTATTTGTGGTTGGCTACGATCATAGAGATGAAGGTGAGTTTGTATCTTCGGATGAGGCGGAAGGCTATACAGGTTCCATGGGTGGAGACAGGAAGTTTTCTCTGGGACTCCATCAGAATGAGATAGACTTGATTAAGGCGGTTGGCCCTGTCAACATAAACTCTGCGACAATTCTTATCGGTGGAAATATGATCATGATAACAGAGTGGAAGGACTGTGTAAGCTCCATACTTATGGCATACTACCCGGGAATGGAAGGTGGGAGAGCACTTGGAGAAATAATGTATGGAAAAGTTAATCCAAGCGGCAAGCTTCCCTATGTACTTCCCTATAAGGAGAGCGATCTTCCTTCAGTAAATTGGGAAACCACGTACCAGTATTATAACTACTACCATGGTTATACCAAGCTGGATAAGGAAGGCGTCAAGCCGTTGCTTCCTTATGGCTTTGGTCTTAGTTATACAAACTTTAAACTGTCTGCCGTAGCATTCAGTGTCGATGGTGAAAAACTGACTGGAGCTTGTAAAGTAAAAAACATGGGAAAACGCGAGGGAACTGAGGTTATACAGCTCTATGTCGGTTTCAAAAACTCATCGTTGAATAGGCCAGTTAAGCTTCTAAGAGGTTTTACAAGAGTAGAGTTGTTGCCCGGTGAAGAAAAGGATGTATCTATCAGCTGCCCTGTTGATAAGCTTTGCTACTATAATGATGAAACAGAAAGTATGGAGCTTGAGCATATGGAATATGAAGTCTATATTGGAACGAGTTCCAGCAATGAAGACTTGATAATGGGAACCGTAGTTATAGATTAGTTGATTAGTTATGGGGACAGTTCTTCAGTCGAGGGGGACGGTTCTGTAAATGTGTAACAAGGGGACAGTTCTTCTGTCGGGGGGGACAGTTCTGTAAATGTGTAACAAGGGGACAGTTCTTCAGTCGAGGGGGACGGTTCTGTAAATGCGTAACAAGGGGACAGTTCTTCAGTCGAGGGGGACAGTTCTGTAAATGTGTGAGGAGAGAAACGTCCCCTAAAAGGACCTAAAAATAAGAGAAAAGGAGATAAGCATTATGAGCAGAAAAATAAAGGTGGGTATTGTTGGTTATGGTAATCTTGGAAGAGGCGTGGAAATGGCGTTGAAGCAAAATCCTGATTTTCAGCTTGAGGCCGTTTTCACCCGCAGGGAGGTAAGCGATGTTGGAGCAAACGTAAAAATGTTACATATTTCCCAAATAGAAAAATACAAGGATACAATTGATGTAATGATACTTTGTGGAGGGTCAGCATCTGATTTACCGGAGCAGGCACCTCAAATAGCTACAATGTTTAGTACAGTGGACAGCTTTGATAATCATTCAAAAATCCCTGAGTACTATAGTAAGCTGGATGAAGTTGCAAAGAAGGCAGGAACCATCGCTCTCATATCTGCAGGATGGGATCCGGGTCTGTTTTCTATGATGAGGATGCTTACCGGAGCGGTGCTGCCGGAGGGCAAGGATTATTCCTTCTGGGGAAAAGGTGTGAGTCAGGGACATTCTGTTGCCCTCAGAAGGGTTCCTTGCGTCAAAAATGGCATACAATACACTGTTCCTATCAAGGGTGCACTTGAAAGGGTACGATCTGGCCAGAATCCGGAGTTGACTACAAGTGAAAAACATGAGAGAGTATGCTATGTAGTTGCCGAACCTGGAGCGGACAAGGATAAAATAACTGAAAGCATTAAGAACATACCGGGCTATTTTTCCGATTACAACACCACAGTCAACTTCATTACTGAGGAAGAGTTGAGGAAAAACCATAGTGGTATGCCCCATGGTGGCCTCGTCATCAGAACTGGGAAAACAGGAGAAGGTACTATGCAAAAGATTGAGTTTGGCTTGGAGCTTGGCAGTAACCCCGAGTTTACAGCAAGCGTGCTTGTGGCTTGTGCAAGAGCAACTTATAGACTTGCTAACGAAGGAAAGATCGGTGCGTATACTGTGCTGGATATCCCACTGAGCTATTTTTCCCCTAAAACAGTTCATGAGTTGAGAAAAGAATTACTTTAGGACAGCGGGTGGAAATCCTCCGCATATTAATGGGGAGATGAAAGCCAGGTTTCTGAAAGAAACTTTACCATGTGAAGTCGATTATTGGACAGTATTCAATGAGAAAAACAAACATAATGATAGAATATGCATGGGAAAACGATCTGAAGCACGCAAGAACATGCGTGTACAATGTGAATTGTATTATTGTGTGGAGTGTATGGACTAAATCAGACCTTGACGTTTACTTCAAGTATTATAGTGTATGAAATATTGTTTTGTGAGGTGGCACATGTTTATTGATTCAAACTTAATCCCCATATTTGCAATCGGTGTTGGTTTGATAATTGCTGTAACAACCATTTTGTCTAGCACAATATCTAAGACTAAGCTAACGATAGAGCAGATTAGAGCAGATGCACTAGTAAAAGCTGAAGAGGTTAGAGCTAAAAATCAACTGGAGCTTGAGAAACTGATGAGGCAGGAGGAAAAACTGGCCGACGGTGTAGACAGTACAGATGAACCTGTCCAGTACAACTCGCATATACCTGTACAATACGGAGGAGAAAGGCTTGCACAGCAAAGCGTACAGGAAGCTGAGCAGTATACCGAAGACCAATCTAGAAGATCAAATAGGATTAGAGAATAGGGCAAGCCTCGCTCTGCTAAGAGATTAGAATGATCAAATATTTGGACTCAGAATAAATTGACACAAAAAATGCGTGACTTTTATTAGAAAAGTTTCAAAAAGTACTTGCATTGTTGCTTTGGTTGTAGTAAAATTACTCTTGCTGTGACATGACATACGATGATGTGGGAGATTGCTATTCTTAGAAATAGGTAACTTTCACGGAGAATGTCCGATTCAAGAAACCGGGCGACAAGTCACTGTACATTTTGCGAGAGCACATAGTAGTGTGTCTGTTTGTGAAGTACAGCCCAGGTTTTACAGACTAGACGGTCTTGTAAGCAGCCTGGGTTTTAAAATAGTAAAACAGGAAACACCCGGCATAGTGTACAGAATAAAATGCTTGTTGTACGTAACAGTCAAAGGGGACAGTGAACCGAAGAACGGCGGTAATTCAGTATTTGGACCAATGCCGCTGATCGGAGAAGTTGTATCCCTGAACATAATTAAGGAGGTTATTGTATGGCAAACAACCAAAAAATCAGAATCAGGCTGAAAGCGTTTGATCATCAGGTACTTGATCAGTCAGCCGAAAAAATCGTCGATACTGCAAAGAGAACCGGTGCACAGGTTTCAGGGCCAGTTCCTCTACCGACGCACAAGGAGATTATGACTATACTCAGAGCTCCACATAAGTATAAGGATTCTCGGGAGCAGTTTGAAATGAGAACTCACAAGAGGCTTATAGATATACTGATGCCGACACCAAAGACAGTTGATGCTCTTATGAGACTTGATTTACCAGCAGGAGTCGATATAGAGATTAAGCTTTAGGATTTGCACACTAGTGCAATCATGTTCATGAGGGATCATGAACCAATGATAATAGGAGGTAAAGGATGAACAAGTTTATTCTTGGAAAGAAATTAGGAATGACTCAAATATTTGACGATAACGGTGTTGTTATCCCTGTTACTGTTATACAGGCAGGACCTTGCGCTGTTGTTCAGAAGAAAACTGATGAAAACGATGGCTATACCGCGTTAAAACTTGGATTTGAGGATATTTCGGAGAAAAAACTCAACAAGCCTGAGAAGGGTTTGTTCACAAAGGCAAAGGTAACGGCTAGAAGGCATCTTAAAGAATTCAGAACCGATGACGTCAGCAAATACGAAGTCGGACAAGAAATCAATGTCACCGATATGTTTGAAAGCGGTGACAAAATAGATGTAAGTGGCATTTCAAAAGGTAAGGGCTTCCAGGGTGTCATAAGAAGGCATGGTACTGCTAGGGGACCTGAGACGCACGGTTCTAAGTATCACAGGAGAGTTGGATCCATGGGCGCAGGCTCAAGTCCGGGAAAAGTTTTCAAGGGAAAGAAACAACCTGGTCACATGGGGTTAGAAAAAATAACAGTCCAAAATCTCAATGTAGTGAGAGTTGACGAGGAAAGGAACCTATTGTTGGTCAAAGGCGCTGTTCCGGGACCAAGAGGTGCTTTTGTCACAATCAAGGAAGCTGTTAAATCCGCAAAGTAATACAGATGGGAGGAGGAAGCGATTATGCCAAAGGTTGATTTATACAACATGAAAGGCGATACAGTTGGACAGATTGAACTAAATGATGATATTTTCGGTATAGATGTCAATGAAAATGCAATGCATCTTGCTGTGCAGAACCAATTAGCAAACAGAAGGCAAGGAACACAGTCCACCAAGACAAAGAGTGAGGTTAGCGGTGGTGGAGCAAGGCCTTGGAGACAAAAGGGCACAGGAAGAGCAAGACATGGGAGTACTCGTTCGGCACAGTGGATTAAGGGCGGTATAGTACTGGGACCTAAGCCGAGAAGCTATTCATATACATTGCCTAAGAAGCTCAAGAGACTAGCTCTTAAGTCTGCACTTACATCAAAGGTTAATGAAAACGAACTACTAGTTCTTGATCAGCTAGACTTTGATGCAATTAAGACTAAGCAGATGGTAAATCTACTCAGCGCATTAAAGGTGGACACAAGTGTACTGATGGTAATTAACGGAAAGAACGAGGCTGTTGAGAAATCCGCAAGGAACATACCAGGTGTAAAGACAGCATTTGTTAATACTATCAATGTTTTTGACATCCTTAAATATGATAAATTCATAATAACAAAGGATGCAGTTGAAAAAGTCGAGGAGGTGTATGTGTAATGAGAGCACCGGAGGATATTATTTTAAGACCTTCCATAACTGAAAAGAGCAACCTCGATGTAGCAGCAGGAAAGTATACCTTTGTGGTGGATGTTAAAGCGACAAAGACAGAAATCAAGCAGGCTGCTGAAAAGCTTTTCAACGTAAAGGTTCTTGAGGTTAATACTATAAATTATGAAGGTAAAGTTAAAAGAATGGGTGCCCACATAGGCCCCAGAGCTGACTGGAAAAAGGCTATTGTTAAGATAGACCTTGACCCCAAGCCCGTTACTTACTTGGCAAAGGGCGGCAAGGAAGTAGTTAATTCTAAGAAATATAAAACCAGCATTGAAGAATACGGAGTGACACAGTAAAGACATAGCTTAGCAAAGCGATGTCCTGATACACACAGAGTTATTACGTCTTCAGATTAAGGAGTGAGAAGAAATGGCAGTAAAAAAGTATAGTCCTACTTCTCCCGCCAGAAGGTTTATGACGGTTTCCACTTTTGAGGAGATCACAAAAAAAGAACCTGAAAAGTCCCTAGTGGAGACTTTGAAAAGAAGCGGCGGAAGAAATGTTTACGGTAGGATAACCGTACGTCACATAGGTGGCGGTACTAAACAAAAATATAGGATCATAGATTTCAAGAGAGACAAGGACGGCATAGACGCTAAAGTTGCCGCTATAGAATACGATCCCAACAGGACTGCAAATATTGCGCTTCTCTACTATGTAGATGGAGAAAAAAGATATATTTTGGCACCTGTCGGACTCAAAGTAGGCGATGTTGTAGAATCTGGTCCGAATGCCGATATCAAACCAGGCAATGCACTTCCACTGACCAATATCCCACTGGGTACTACGATTCACAACATTGAATTGAAACCTGGTAAGGGCGGACAGCTTGTCAGATCAGCAGGTAACTCAGCTCAGCTTATGGCAAAGGAAGGCAATTATGCGCAGGTAAGGCTTCCCTCGGGAGAGGTTAGAATGATCAGCATTCTATGCAAGGCATCCATAGGCCAGGTCAGCAATTTTGAGAATGAAAACATCAAGATAGGCAAGGCCGGAAGAAAGAGATGGATGGGTGTGAGACCTACAGTACGCGGTGTTGTTATGAATCCGGTAGACCATCCTCATGGTGGTGGTGAAGGTAAGTCACCGATAGGAAGACCAAGTCCGGTCACTCCTTGGGGCAAGCCTACACTTGGTTACAAGACCAGGAAAAAGAATAAGAAATCCGATAAATTCATAGTAAAAAGAAGGAATCAGAAATAATTACACTGCGGAAATCCGAAGTAAGGAAAGGAGGACTAACACCTAATGAGTAGATCAATAAAAAAGGGACCATATGTTAACCTGAGGCTTCTGAAGAAAATTGAGGATATGAACAAGACTAACGATAAGAAGGTACTCAAGAGCTGGTCCAGAGCATCAACGATTTTCCCTCAGATGGTAGGACACACGATTGCAGTACATGACGGTAGAAAGCATGTACCTGTATATATAACTGAAGATATGGTGGGACATAAGCTTGGAGAATTCGCACCCACTAGAACATTCAGAGGACACGGGCATCATACCGAAAAGTCAACTTCCTTGAAATAAGGGCATTGACTACAGCGGCAAGAATTCTCTGAGATTCAGGAACCTAGCTGCCTAAAAGGTATAATGCAGTAAACTAAGTAAACACAAGGTGTACAGTAACAAGCTTATTGCCGAAAGGAGGAATTCCAGTTGGAAAAGAAGGTTTTGAACAAAGAAGAGCTTCTGAAGGATAAGGATCAGATACTAGAAAGATATAACAAGATTAGCAAACAGTACCAAAAACCTGCCCTGCTCGCCAAAAAAGAGAGAAAAGTTCTTGGAATAGGCAAGGATGAAGGAAGGGCACGTTTAAGCTATGCAAGGATATCTTCAAGAAAAGTAAAAATTGTCCTGGATCTTATCAAAAACAAGGGTATTGATGAGGCTTATGCCATCGTAAGATACACACAAAAGGCTGCTTCCGAACTGATATACAAGCTTTTGAAATCAGCTGAGGCCAACGCAACAAACAACAATGACCTAAATAGAGATGAGCTTTATGTAGCTGAAGCATATGCTACACAAGGACCTACTCTAAAGCGAATAATGCCCAGAGCACAGGGAAGAGCTAACAAGATAAGAAAAAGGACCAGTCATATAACGGTAGTATTGAAGGAAAGATAGGAGCACTGTTCAGGCTTGAACAGTCAATTACCTTAAGAAGGAGGTTTGAAGATGGGCCAGAAGGTAAATCCACATGGATTGAGAATAGGTATTATCAAGGATTGGGATACCAAATGGTATGCTAATGCAAAAAATTTCAGCGAATTTCTTGTTGAAGATAATAAAATCAGAAAATATATAAAGAAAAAATTATATATTTCAGGCGTTGCAAGGATCGAGATCGAGAGAGCAGCAAACAAGATTAAGGTTAATGTACACACAGCTAAGCCCGGTATTGTAATAGGCAAGGGTGGTGCTGGTATAGAAGAATTGCGCAAGGAAGTTGAAGGACTAACTGGAAAGAGCGTTCTTATTAACATTACTGAGATAAAAACACCGGAGGTCAACGCTCAATTAGTTGCTGAAAATATTGCTTCTCAATTAGAGAAGAGAATATCCTTCAGAAGAGCTATGAAGCAGGCAATGTCAAGAGCTATGAAATTAGGAGCAAAGGGTATAAAGACAGCAGTATCTGGAAGGCTCGGCGGCGCGGAAATAGCAAGGTCAGAGCATTATCACGAAGGTACCATACCCCTGCAGACATTAAGAGCAGACATAGACTACGGTTTTGCTGAAGCAAATACGACATACGGAAAAATCGGAGTCAAGACATGGATATACAAGGGCGAAGTGCTTCCGGCTGTTAAGAGGGAAGTCAGGGCAGAAGGAGGCGGTCGGTAATGTTAATGCCTAAAAGAGTAAAACGCAGAAGAGTACACAGGGGCAGATTAACCGGTGTTGCGTCCAGAGGAAATTTTATATCAAATGGTGAATTTGGACTGCAGGCCACTGAACCTGCATGGGTAACCAGCAATCAGATAGAAGCAGCCAGAATAGCAATGACACGTTTTACAAAAAGAGGCGGTCAGGTATGGATAAAGATATTCCCTGATAAGCCAGTCACAAAGAAGCCTGCTGAAACCCGTATGGGTAGTGGTAAGGGTTCACCTGAATACTGGGTAGCAGTAGTAAAGCCTGGTAGAGTATTATTTGAGATTGCGGGAGTGCCGGAGGATATGGCAAGAGAAGCTATGAGACTTGCTCAGAACAAGCTTCCCATGAAGACTAAGTTCATAGCCCGCAATAATGAAATGGGTGGTGAAACGAATGAAAGTCAGTGAAATAAAAGAAATGACTCAGGAAGAGCTTCAGAAGGAATTGAGCGAACTGAAATCAGAGCTGTTTAAACTTCGTTTCCAGCTTGTCACTAACCAACTGGAAAACCCAATGAAGCTTAAGGATGTTAAAAAAGCAATAGCACGTGTTAAAACGGTAATTAGAGAAAGAGAAATAAAAGGCGTACAAGCGTAATGAAAGGAGGGATCCTGATTGTCAGAGAGAGCGATGAGAAAAACCAGGATAGGTAAGGTAGTCAGTGATAAGATGGATAAAACCATTGTCGTTGCAATAGAAACCAGCGTTAAGCATCCTTTATACAAAAAGATTATAAAGAGAACTTATAAGCTAAAGGCTCATGACGAGGAAAACCAATGTGGTATAGGTGACAAGGTAAAAGTGATGGAGACCCGTCCGATAAGCAAGGACAAAAAGTGGAGGCTTGTCGAGGTCGTAGAGAAGGCTCGTTGATGACAGAATTTCAAAGAAACTGGAAGGAGGTACTGGTATGATACAGGTCCAGTCCATGCTGAAATCAGCAGACAACACGGGAGCCAAGGAAATGATGTGCATAAAGGTACTCGGCGGTTCCCGAAGAAGATACGCCAACATAGGTGATGTAGTTGTTGCAACGGTTAAAAATGCAACACCCGGCGGAGTTGTGAAAAAAGGTGAAATTGTCAGATGTGTCATAGTTCGCTCTAAAAAAGGCGTAAGACGCACTGATGGATCATATATCAAGTTTGATGAGAATGCAGCAGTAATAATCAAAGAAGACAAGAACCCAAAAGGTACTCGAATATTTGGTCCTGTTGCAAGAGAGTTGAGGGAAAAGGAATACATGAAGATACTCTCACTCGCACCGGAAGTTCTTTAAGACAGGATGATATGGATGTTAACGGTATACAAACCCAGATTGTAGAACATCCATAAAGGAAGAGAGGAGGCGGCTAGAAGTGGCAAATAAGCTACATGTTAAAACTGGAGACAATGTTTATATACTCTCAGGCACAGACAAAGGAAAGAAGGGAAAGATTCTTGGTGTTAATCCCGATGATATGTCTGTTTTAGTTGAGGGCGTGAACATGTCAACTAAGCATAAGAAACCAAGGGGAAGCCAACAGCAGGGTGGTATCATAAAACAGGAATCACCTATCAGCAGTTCAAAGGTAATGCTTATATGTGGTAGATGTAAGTCCCCAACAAAGATAGGCAAGGTTACGCATGAAAACGGTCGGAAGGATCGTGTATGTAAGAAGTGTGGAGAGGTAATTGATACACAAAAGGAAGCTAAAAAAGAAGAATAAACACTCTTCTTGAAAGGAGGTTAAGGTCTAATGGCAAGGCTTAAGGATAAATATATTGGTGAAGTAAAACCGGCAATGCAGGCTAAGTTTAAATATAAAAGCTCAATGCAAATTCCCAAGCTGGAAAAGGTAGTAGTTAATATGGGAGTCGGGGAAGTAAAAGATAACCCAAAGGCTATGGATGCTGCGGTAAGCGATATGATGACTGTAACGGGACAGAGACCGGTTGTGACAAAAGCAAAGAAATCAGTAGCCAACTTTAAACTGAGAGAAGGAATGAGTATAGGCTGCAAGGTGACACTCCGTAGCGAAAAAATGTACAATTTCGTCGATAAGCTATTCAATGCATCGCTTCCGAGGGTAAGAGACTTCAGAGGGGTTAACAAAAATGCATTTGACGGAAGAGGAAATTATACACTGGGTGTCAAGGATCAGCTAATATTTCCCGAGATCGAGTATGATAAGGTAGATAAGGCAAGAGGTATGGATATAGTATTCGTCACTACTGCCAAAACGGATGAGGAAGCAAGAGAGCTTCTGAAGCTCTTAGGTATGCCGTTCAGCGGGTAAAAAGGAGGATTAACGTGGCAAAAAAATCAATGATTGTAAAACAGCAAAGAAGTCCGAAATATAAAACCAGAGCATACAACAGGTGTAAGCTTTGTGGCAGGCCTCATGCATATATGAGAAAATTCGGAGTATGCCGTTTGTGCTTCAGAGAACTTGCCTACAAAGGGCAGATACCTGGCGTAAGGAAAGCCAGCTGGTAACTAATTTTGGAAGGAGGTTAACAATATGCATATCACAGATGCTATCGCTGACATGTTGACAAGGGTAAGGAATGCAAGCTCAGCAAAACATGAGACTGTTGACATACCGGCGTCTAATATTAAGAAGGATATAGCGAAAATATTACTGGATGAGGGCTACATCCGAAACATTGAGTTCATAGAAGACGGAAAGCAGGGTATTATCCGAGTAGCACTTAAGTACACGGGAAGCAAACAGAATGTTATTTCTGGAATTAAGAGGATCAGCAAGCCCGGACTCAGAGTGTATGCCAACAAGGATGAGCTTCCAAAGGTGCTTGGTGGACTTGGGGTAGCAGTTATTTCCACATCCAAGGGTGTTATGACTGATAAAAAGGCAAGAGTCGAAGGTGTTGGCGGAGAAGTACTTGCTTTTATATGGTAGTGTGTTCTAAAATATAACTGCATAATAATATAGAATTATTAGAAGCAGCGTAAATAATTCAACGCAAGCAAGCTTGCATTGAGTATTTCTGAAAAGGGCTCATACGGGCTCAGTAGCTCGATGGAGCTCACAATCTTAAGAACAGGAGGTGCTTTTAATGTCAAGGATAGGTAAGATGCCTATAACTATACCGGCAGGTGTAAAGGTTGATATAAAGAATAATCAAGTGACAGTAAAAGGTCCTAAGGGAACTTTGACTAGAGAATTACACAAGGATATGATAATAAAAGAAGAAGGCGCGCAGATAATCGTATCGAGGCCTTCGGACGAAAAAAGCCACAAATCCCTTCATGGATTGACAAGGACTCTTGTCAACAATATGATAGTGGGTGTTACAAATGGGTTTGAAAAGACTCTCGAGGTCAATGGTGTCGGTTACAGGGCACAAAAGCAGGGAAAAAAGCTTGTACTTACCCTAGGTTATTCTCATCCAGTGGAAATGGATGAGCCTGAAGGTATAACGGTAGAAGTCCCCGCCCCCAACAGGATAATCGTTAAGGGCTGTGACAAACAAGAGGTTGGTGAATTTGCTGCTAAGATCAGGGCGAAGAGAGCACCTGAGGTCTACAAGGGTAAGGGTATCAAGTATGATTACGAAGTAATCAGACGCAAGGCTGGTAAAGCCGGCGCTAAAGGCTAGTAGGAGGGAGTGATATTAATGATTAACAAGCCCAGCAAAAATGAAACCAGGCTAAGAAAGCATTACAGGGTGCGTAAGAAAATTAGCGGTACATCTGAGAGACCAAGACTAAATGTTTTCAGAAGCTTAAAAAATATATATGCACAGGTTATTGATGATACCACAGGAACAACTCTTGTATCAGCTTCTACTATCGACGTGGCAATCAAAGGAAAGATCACACGCGGCGGAAATAAGGAAGCGGCAAAAGAGGTTGGTAAGCTGTTAGCTCAAAAAGCAGCTGAAAAGGGAATAAAGCAGGTCGTGTTTGACAGAGGTGGATACTTGTACCACGGAAGAGTTGCAGAACTTGCTGAAGGAGCAAGAGAAGGCGGACTCGAGTTTTAATGCGGCGCAATTAACCAAATAAGTAGTAAGGTTTGAATGAGGAGGGATGGAAATTGCAGCGAATTGATGCTGGAACATTAGATCTTAAAGAAAAGGTCGTTAAAATAGGGCGTGTTACCAAGGTTGTCAAGGGTGGTAGGAATTTCCGTTTCAGTGCTCTTGTTGTAGTCGGCGATGAAAACGGCTATGTTGGCACCGGAATCGGAAAGGCAACAGAAATACCCGATGCTATAAGAAAAGGTATTGACGATGCCAAGAAAAATCTTATCAAGGTACCCCTTGTTGAGTCTACTATCCCGCACGAAGCCATCGGACAATACGGGGCAGGCAGAGTATTAATCAAGCCCGCAGGACAAGGTACCGGTGTTATTGCAGGAGGTCCAGTAAGAGCGGTCCTGGAGCTTGCAGGTGTTCGTGATATCAGGACCAAGTCACTTGGCTCCAACAATCCGATCAACATGGTAAATGCAACGATGCAGGCACTTTCACAGCTTAATACTGTTGAGGATGTAGCCAGACTCCGTGGAAAAACTACGGAAGAAATATTGGGTTAGGAGGACACTGGGGTGGCAAAGCTAAAAATAACTCTAAAAAAAAGTACAAACAATTGCAAACAAAACCAAAAGGCTACTGTAAAGGCCCTTGGTTTAAAGAGAATAGGCAGTTCAGTTGAACAGCAGGATAACCCTCAGATTAGAGGGATGATTAGAACAGTATCACACCTAGTATCTGTAGAAGAAATTTAAGGGAGGTGTACAAGGTGAAACTACATGAATTACGCCCAGCAGCCGGTGCAAAGAAGGCTCCGACCAGAAAAGGAAGAGGACCGGGTTCAGGAAACGGAAAGACAGGTGGACGTGGTCACAAGGGTCAGAATGCACGCTCCGGTGGCGGAGTAAGGCCGGGTTTTGAAGGTGGCCAAATGCCTCTCTATAGAAGGATGCCCAAGAGAGGATTTAATAACAAGGATTTTGCTAAGGTTTATGCTGAAATTAAGGTTTCAGATCTAAACATATTTGAGGATGGTACAGTAATAAACGGAGAACTGCTGAAAGAAAGCGGATTGACAAAAAAGCTGTATGACGGTGTTGCTATACTCGGAAATGGCGAACTTACAAAGAAGCTTACTGTCCAAGCTGCAAGATTTACCAAGACAGCTTCCCAGAAGATTGAAGCTGCAGGAGGAAAGGCAGAGGTGGTATAAAATGGGCGGAATGTTCGAAACCCTACGTAATGCATGGAAAATCCCTGACCTAAGAAAGAGGATCCTGTTTACAGTAGCGATGTTGATCGTGTTCAGAATAGGCTCATTTATACCCAATCCGGGACTAGATGCAAAGGCATTTTCCAATCTACTCGAGCAAGCAGGATCACTTGGAGGATTTCTTAACATAGTTTCAGGTGGAGCTTTTAAGGTAGCATCCATATTTGCAATGAGTATTGGACCTTACATTAATGCATCGATAATAATGCAGCTTCTTACTGTTGCCATACCTGCTCTGGAGAAATTACAGAAGGAAGGCGAGGAAGGAAGAAAAATACTGCAGCAGTACGTTAGATACGGAGCGGTTGTTCTTGGTTTGATACAGGCCGTAGCTCTTTACATCACTGTACAGGGCCAGGGTGGTATCATTGACGGAGGAAGTGTTTGGAGTTTCCTTACAATAACACTTACCTTTACAGCAGGTACTGCATTTTTGATGTGGCTTGGTGAACAAATAACAGAAAATGGAATAGGAAATGGGATATCTATGATCATATTCGCAGGTATCGTTTCCAGGGGTCCAGACGCTGCAAAGGGTCTGATTGAATACTACAAGCTCGAAAGATTTGGAACAGGAATTGTTGGAATATTGGCAATTTTAGGTATACTTTTACTGTTTGTAGCTGTCATAGCAGCTGTAATATGGGTACAACAGGCCGAAAGAAGGATACCGATACAGTATGCAAAGCGTGTGGTAGGCAGGAAAATGTACGGTGGGCAAAGCACTCATTTGCCGATAAAGGTCAACCTAGCAGGCGTTATTCCCATCATATTCGCAATGTCGATAATGATGCTACCATCCACGATTGTTACAATGTTTTTTGCTAATCAAGACAATTGGTTTGTAAACACATTCAAGAATCCTGAACAAACAGTTCTTTATGTTGTAATATATGCGATGTTGATACTATTCTTTACATTTTTCTATTCGGTTATGCAATTCAACCCTGTAGAAATAGCAAACAACATGAAGAAAAATGGTGGATTTGTACCTGGATACAGGCCCGGAAAGGCTACAGCCGAATATATAACTAAGGTACTTAACAGGATCACATGGTTCGGCGGATTCTTCCTGGCGGTAGTAACAGTTGCTCCAATCATACTCGGAAATATCACCAAAATACCGGGTATATGGTTTGGTGGAACGGCTGTGCTGATTCTCGTAGGTGTTGCCCTCGATACAGTTCAGGCAATAGAATCTCAGATGCTAATGAGGCATTACAAGGGATTTTTGGAATAAAAAGTACATAAAGCCGGTAGCTGTATCAATCCATTAGCACTATATACCGGCTTTATGGAATAGCTACATGAAGGGTTATATCAGGTGGCTATGTAGGAGAGTAAAATGAGACTTATGCTTTTAGGCGCACCAGGTGCAGGAAAAGGGACTCAAGCAGTGGTTTTGGCAAAAAGGCTGCAGATACCTCATATATCCACCGGTGATATATTTAGAAATAACATAAAAAACGAGACTCCTTTGGGGAAACTGGCAAAGCAGTATATAGACAACGGTGCTCTTGTGCCTGACGAAGTAACGATAGGCATAGTAAAAGACAGGCTAGCAGATTCGGATTGTAGCAAAGGCTTTATACTCGATGGCTTTCCGCGTACAATTTCGCAGGCAGAGAGTCTTGACATGATACTCAATGAGATGGGTACAGGTTTAGACGTGGTACTGAACATTACGCTAGATGATGATACAATAACCAGGCGCCTTACCGGAAGAAGGGTATGCCCTGAATGCAATATGATATATCACATAAGTACCAATGAGCTTGCAAAGAAAGGGATTTGCGACAATTGTGGCGCAGGATTGATTCAGAGGGAAGATGATAGTGAAGAAACAGTGGAATACAGGTTAAAAACGTATCATACACAGACGGAGCCCCTAATCAGCTACTATAAGGGGATGGGTATACTGCAGGAGATTCGTGGGAAGACGTTGATTAGTGATACGACTTATGAAGTTTATAGGAAGCTGGGATTGACAGAATGATAACCATAAAGTCAAAATCCGAACTGGGGAAAATGTCAAAAGCGTGTGAAATTGTAGCAAATGCGCTCAGACGAGTGGAAGAAGCAGTAAGACCTGGTGTTACAACAGCGGAATTGAACCGCGTAGCTGAAGAATATATACTTGCACAAAAGGCATTACCTTTATTTAAAGGTGTACCTTGCCCTGTACAGGGCGGACCTGAATTTCCCGGTACAATCTGTGCATCAGTCAATAGCGAGGTAATACATGGGATACCGGGTTTAAGAGAGCTAAAAGATGGAGATATTATTAGTATTGATATGGGAGCCAGTTACGATGGTTTTTGCGCTGATGCAGCAAGAACTTACGGAGTGGGGAACATATCCGAAGAGGCTCAAAGATTGATAGATGTTACAAGACAGAGTTTCTTTGAGGGAATAAGATATGCTATAAAGGGAAACCGTATATTGGATATCTCCAGAGCAATACAGCAATATGCAGAAAAAAATGGATTTTCAGTAGTCCGTGATTATGTCGGACACGGTATAGGGAGGGAACTGTGGGAAGCTCCCCAGATACCTAACTATGCTACACGTGAAAGAGGACCAAGACTTGACCCCGGAATGACTCTGGCAATTGAGCCCATGATCAATCAGGGGGTATACAATGTTAAAATTCTTGGTGATAAATGGACTGTGGTTACAGCTGACGGTAAATTGTCCGCACATTATGAAAACACCATAGCTATAACCAATGGAGAACCGATTATCATGACAAAACTCAGAGGTGAGGATGTTTGATATCAGCTATAGTTGGCCAAATAGTTATTTCAAAGGCTGGTAGAGATGCCGGAAGAAGATTCGTTGTAATAAGAGTGATTGATGATCTTTTTGTAGAGCTATCAGATGGTAATCTACGAAGGGTTGAAAAGCCAAAGAAGAAGAAAATCAAGCATCTGGATATTACAGATGAAGTAGCTGATAGAATTGCGGAGAAGCTAATGAACAATGGCAGAGTTTCAAATGCAGAAGTAAGAAAAGCCCTTTCTGATCTTGTCAGTTGAAAAGGAGGTTTTAAGCGGTGTCAAAGGACGACGTAATTGAAGTTGAGGGTAAAATTGTAGAATCATTGCCTAATGCAATGTTTCAGGTAGAACTGGATAATGGACATAAAGTGCTTGCTCATATATCAGGCAAGCTTAGAATGAATTTCATAAGGATACTGCCGGGTGATAAAGTGACGCTGGAACTGTCACCATATGATTTGACCCGGGGCAGGATAACTTGGAGAGCCAAATAGGGATGTAGAACAGATAATTGTATTGTTCAGATTATACTGATAGGGAGTGTAAAGATAATGAAAGTAAAACCTTCTGTAAAAGTTATGTGTGAAAAATGTAAAATCATCAAAAGAAAAGGCAGAGTAATGGTGATTTGTGAGAACCCGAAGCATAAGCAGAAACAGGGTTAGATGGAGAATGAACAGATTCATTCATTTTGGATGGGATTGATAATTGAAGAAAATTGCAAATAGGCTTGTATTACTTATGAAGATGTGATATAATTTCGCCTTGATTTGCAGTCAATTATCAATTGTCCTTCCATGGATATAATTGAATTGACCATACCGGAGCGGCTGCATATGCGTTTATACCGTGTGTGATCCGGGTGTTGATTATATATGCTAGGCTTGTATGCATAAGGTATGTAATTTGTTAAAATATATACTGAAATATATGTGACCTAGTAGTCGGAAAACTAAAAAAACAGGTTGTTACACTGTCAGGAAATATTTGGAGGTGTTTGACAAGATGGCGCGTATTGCCGGAGTAGACCTGCCCAGAGAGAAACGGGTAGAAATTGGGTTGACTTACATCTTTGGTTTGGGGAGAAGCAAAGCAAATGAAATTTTGAAAAAAACAGCTATTAACCCAGACACAAGAATAAGAGATCTGACCGATGATGAAATTAGCAGACTCAGAGAAGTAATCGACAAGGAATACAGAGTTGAGGGAGATCTCAGAAGAGAAGTTTCCCTTAATATCAAGCGATTGATGGAAATCGGCTGCTACAGAGGTAGAAGGCATAGAAGTGGTATGCCGGTCAGAGGACAAAAGACCAAAACTAATGCAAGAACGAGAAAAGGTCCTAAGAGAACAGTAGGTGTACAAAGAAAGAAATAATGGAGATAGGAGGTTGATTATCGGATGGCAGCTAAAGCAACTGGTGGGAAAAGAACTACCAGAAAAAGAAGAGAGCGTAAAAATATTGAACGCGGAGCAGCACATATACGTTCAACGTTTAATAATACTATAGTTACGATCACTGATACTGCAGGAAATGCACTTTCATGGGCAAGTGCCGGAGGATTGGGTTTTAGAGGCTCTAGAAAGAGCACACCATTTGCAGCACAGATGGCAGCAGAAACCGCATCAAAGGCAGCAATGGAGCATGGCCTTAAGACCGTTGAGGTTTATGTAAAGGGACCTGGGGCAGGAAGAGAAGCCGCTATCAGGGCATTACAGGCTGCAGGACTCGATGTGAGCCTTATTAAGGACGAAACGCCTATTCCGCACAACGGATGCAGGCCACCTAAGAGAAGAAGAGTGTAATATGGAGGTGTTAAAATAGATGGCAAGATATACAGATTCATCTTGCAGACTTTGCCGCAGAGAGGGCGAAAAGCTTTTTCTGAAGGGTGAAAGGTGCTATACCAACAAATGCTCTGTCAGCAAAAGGGCGTATGCTCCTGGACAGCATGGACAGTCGAGAAAGAAAGTGTCCGAATATGGTATGCAGCTGCGTGAAAAGCAAAAAGCAAGAAGATTTTATGGAATACTTGAAAGTCAGTTTAGAGGCTATTTTGAAATGGCAGTTAAGAAAAAAGGCGTTACTGGTGAAAACCTCCTGCAGATACTTGAAAGCAGGATGGATAATGTGGTATACAGGCTTGGACTTGCGACTTCTAGACCAGAAGCCAGACAGCTTGTTAGGCATGGCCATTTTTCATTAAATGGCAAAAAGGTCAACATACCTTCCATACTTTTAGTTCCCGGTGATGTTATCGCAGTACGTGATAAGTTCAAGGGTTCTGAAAAGATGAAAGCTATCACTGATATAGCGGGCGGCAAGGTAGTCCCGAAATGGCTGGAATTTGACGCAGAGAATCTTACTGGAAAAGTTGTTACCGGACCGGTAAGAGAAGAGATAGATCTCCAGGTTAGGGAGCATCTCATCGTCGAATTGTATTCCAAATAATATCATAGTACTTTTGTTACTTATACCTTTTACGGTATCAAGCCCATGGTTTGAAACCGCTTAGTCGGAAATAACCAGTTAAAATAAACAGTCATACAGAGCAGGCGGGAAGCCGCTGCTCTAGGGCTGATGAAGCAACTGACTATTCCAGTATAATTAGCATCAGGGTATTAAGCATAGAGTACTGAATATGATTTATGGATTGCGAATCAGTTGCCCTCATATAAACAAAAATGGAAGTTAAGGGAGGGTTTTTGTTGATCGAAATAGAAAAACCAAAAATCGAATGCGTAGAGTCCGCTGAGGATAATAGCTTCGGAAAGTTTATTGTAGAGCCATTGGAGAGAGGATACGGTATAACGCTGGGTAACTCCCTCAGAAGAATATTGCTTTCATCCTTGCCGGGAGTAGCAGTGACATCAATAAAGATAGACGGCGTACTGCACGAGTTTTCAACAGTACCCGGAGTCATTGAAGATGTGACAGAGATTATTCTCAATGTCAAGAACATATCAATGAAGCTCTTTAGCGATGGTCCCAAAATCGTCTATATAGACGCTGATGGGGAAGGTCCTGTTACAGCCGGAGACATCAAGGCTGATTCTGATGTGGAAATTTTGAATCCAGACCTTCACATATGCACGTTGAATGGTGAGAGCAGATTTTACATGGAATTGGTGGTCAATAAGAATAGAGGCTACGTAGCAGCGGAAAGGAATAAGCAGGCAGGGCAGCCAATAGGGATAATACCTGTTGATTCCATATACACGCCTGTACGAAAGGTCAACTACACAGTAGAGAATACCCGTGTAGGTCAAATAACCGATTATGACAAGCTTACGCTGGAGGTCTGGACAAATGGTAGCATCAAACCCGATGAAGCCATAAGTCTGGGAGCAAAGATAATGAGCGAGCATTTAAACCTGTTCATTGATCTTTCCGATCATGCTAAGCATACAGAGATCATGGTGGAAAAGGAAGAAACCATGAAGGAAAAGGTACTGGAGATGACTATTGAGGAGCTGGATCTTTCTGTAAGGTCATATAACTGCTTAAAGAGAGCCGGTATCAATACAGTTGAGGATCTGACCAACAAGACAGAGGAAGATATGATGAAGGTCAGAAACCTGGGAAGAAAATCGCTGGAGGAAGTACTACAAAAGCTTAGTGCTTTAGAATTGTCACTTGCTCCGAGCGAGGAATGAAAAAGGAGTTTAGGGAGGTAAGAGGGTAATGCCTACACAGAGAAAGCTGGGACGTGCTACCGATCAGAGAAAGGCAATACTGAAGAATCTCGTTACTGCATTGCTTAACAGTGGAAAGGTAGAGACCACCGAAGCCAGAGCAAAAGAAGTTCAGGCTATTGCTGAAAAGTTGATCGCTATGGCTATAAAAGAAGATGGTAATTTTACGTCAAAACAAATAAAGGTCAGTGCTGCAAAGACTGACAGCAAGGGCAGGAAGATAACCAAAACTGCAACCTCGAAGAACGGCAGAAAGTATGAAGTCGTTGAAAGAGAAGAAAAGACTGAAATGGTTACAGTAGATAGCCCTACAAGGCTGAGTGCCAGAAGAAGAGCAATGAACTGGGTTTACAGAATTAAAGATGACAAGGGCAACTACATCAACGTAGTTGATAAGCTCTTTGACGAAATCGGACCTAAGTTTAAGGGTATTAGCGGTGGCTACACTAGGATCAATAAGCTTGGACCACGAAGAGGCGATGCAGCACAAGCTGTAATACTGGAATTGACCAAATAACAAGCTGATAAGGCTCAAAAAGCTAGGGATTTGCCGATGAGGCTAATCCCTAATTTTGGTTGTTTACCTGGAATGGATAGTAGAAAAAAACTGTAATTCAGAGAAAATTTTGTACAGTGTAAACGAAATGAGGGTGCAATATTGTCATCAAATAAGGACATTATCCAAGTAAAAAATGCCAGTTATGTTTACAGAGCAAATTCGGAAGATAAGTCGGATGTACAGGCACTAGAGGATGTGAGCCTTAGAATCAGGCAAGGAGAATTTCTTGCAGTACTGGGCAGGAACGGCTCAGGGAAATCAACTCTGGCCAAGCTAATGAATGCTCTGATAATGCCTTCAAAAGGAACGGTAATTGTCAGTGGCTTTGATACAAGTGACGAGGAATTTCTGTGGGACATTAGAAGTTCTACAGGAATGGTATTTCAGAACCCTGACAATCAAATTGTGGGAACAGTGGTTGAGGAGGATGTAGCCTTTGGACCGGAAAACCTCGGAGTTCCGCCACAAGAGATTAGGACTAGAGTGGATGAGGCGTTAGAGGTGATAGGAATGACTGACTTTAAGGAACATGCACCTCATCAACTATCTGGTGGACAGAAGCAAAGGGTGGCTATTGCAGGTATTCTAGCTATGCGGCCAAAATGCATAGTCCTTGATGAAGCAACAGCAATGCTTGATCCCATTGGTAGGAAAGAAGTTATGAGGATTCTGAAGAAACTGAATATTGAAGAAGGAATAACCATCATTCACATAACACACCATATGGATGAGGCGGGAAAAGCCGACAGAATATTTGTGATAGATGAGGGGAAGTGTGTAATACTGGGTACTCCCAGAGAGGTTTTCAGAGATGTGCAAAGAATAAAAAACCTTGGCTTAGATGTACCACAGGTTACAGAGTTGATGTTTGAACTGAACAAATCCGGATATAATTTTCCTACAGATATATTGACAGTTGAAGAAGCAATAGAATCCTTGGAGGAGTATATTAAGTAGCACTTAAAGGTGTATTGACTTGTATACCCTGATACCGCCGCTCTTATCCATATCCTCGACATTTGAGAATTTATCCTTCATTAACTTTTTTAGACTAGAGCCGCCCTTGTTATGGTATGCAACCATCCAGAGTGATCCATTGGGGTTTATATGGTCAAAAGCTTGTTCTATCAAGGCTGTGAGCAATTGCTTACCTGCGGCAAATGGTGGATTTGTTACAATGTCATCAAATGTGAAGCCATCAAACTCTGAGAACAAATCACTTTTTACTGCTGTTATGTCAAGACTATTACTTTTTGCATTCAACATAGCATAGCTAACAGCTCTTTCATTTATGTCTGAAAGGTAGATGGCCTGATTTTTAAATAATGCCTTTAAAAACAGCCCGATAGCACCATAGCCGCATCCAAGGTCGAGAATAGACTGTCCGGAAGGTTTAAAGGTTTTAATAAGCAATTCCGAAACCTTGTCGACTTTGTTATCAAAGGAAAAAACGCCACTTACTGATATAAGGGACAGTTCTATATTTTTGATCTTTTGTGTAAAGCGTCGCTCCTTTAGCTCCGAAGTTGGACGTTCCGTATAATAGTGCTCATTTTCACCCATAGTTAATTCCTTTCGAACGACAAAAGAATACGTTAAATAGACTTGCCCACATTGTACCATTTTATTGCATCAATTTGAAGTGGGGCGAGGGACACTTCTTCCAGACGACTTATTTGTTTAGAACCGTCCCCGTTTTAGAGAACCGTCCCCATACTAGAGAACCGTCCCCAAAAAATGCTTGCAGTTATTTTTGTTACTATTATAATAATAAGCATTAGGATTAAAAATTTAGGCTACATGGAGCAGATTTAAGGAGTTTTTTAATGTCTATAGTTATTGAAAATCTATCATATATATATATGCAGGGAATGCCTTTTGAAAAAGCTGCTCTTGAGGATATAAGCCTAGAGATAGGGGATGGAGAGTATGTTGGTATTATCGGACATACGGGTTCAGGTAAATCAACCCTTATACAGCACCTCAACGGGCTACTAAAGCCTACAGCTGGGCATGTACTTATTAATGGCATGGATACTACTGGTAAGGAACTCAAAGAGCTTAGACGGCATGTGGGCATTGTATTCCAGTACCCGGAGCACCAGCTTTTTGAGGAAACTGTATATAAAGATATTGCCTTTGGCCTGAAAAAACAAAGATTATCTGAAGAGGAAGAAAAAAATGAAGTAAATAAGGTTATTGACATAGTTGGGCTTAGCGGTGAAATATTAGAGAAATCACCTTTTGAGCTATCGGGAGGACAAAAGCGAAGGGTGGCCATAGCAGGTGTCCTTGCCATGAAGCCCTCTATACTAGTACTTGATGAGCCTACAGCTGGTCTGGACCCTAAAGGAAGAGACGAGATATTTGATTTCATAACAAACATACATGAAACAATGGGCATTACTGTGATTCTAGTATCCCATAGTATGGAGGATATAGCAAAGCTTGTGAGCCGAGTCATCGTGATGAACAAAGGGCGTGTTGAGATGGACGGCAGGATAGAAGATGTGTTTTCTGATATTAATAGGCTTGAAGGTATTGGATTATCAGCGCCCCAAGTGGCTTACTTGATGAAACGGCTGAAAGAATTATTCCCGGATATAGATGATAAGACCTTTACGGTAGCTGTAGCAAGGGATGAGCTGCTAAAGCACCTGAAAGAGAGGGGTGCATAAGCTATTGCTTAATACAAGTATAACAATTGGACAGTATATACCGGGTGAATCTATATTACACAGAGCGGACCCTAGGACAAAGATAATATTATCATTAGTGTTTATGGTGGTTATATTCACGGTGAATTCCTTTTGGACATTTATAGTTATGTCTCTGTTTACACTGATTACTGTAATTATTTCAGGAGTTCCTGTGAAATACACACTTAGAGGGCTAAAGCCTCTTCTGTTCATTATAATTTTTACAGCTGTTATAAATATATTTACCACAGGTGGAACACCAATATCAACGACAATACCCTTCAAATACATTACATATGAAGGCATTATACTTGCATTAAGGTTAGCGGTACGTTTAGCATTGATAATTGTTAGCGGTTCTTTACTGACATTTACCACCACGCCGATACTGCTGACTGATGGAATAGAAAAGCTGCTGAATCCTTTTAGTAAAATTGGGTTACCGGCTCATGAACTAGCTATGATGATGTCTATTGCACTTAGGTTTATTCCGACCTTACTGGAGGAAACGGATAAGATTATGAAAGCTCAGGCAGCTAGAGGTGCGGATTTTGATACAGGAAACCTGGTCCAGCGGGCAAAAAGCTTTGTACCTGTATTGGTACCTTTGTTCGTAAGTGCATTTAGACGGGCTGATGAGTTGGCAACAGCAATGGAGGCCAGATGCTACAGAGGCGGCACAGGCAGGACGAGACTACGCCAACTGGTGTTTACCCAGGCTGATTCAAGGATATTGTGTGTAACCGTGATATTTTTTACTGGTTTATTATTGTTGGAGTTTCTTTAGGGCGACCTGTAGGATACTGCACAAATGAAAGAGCTTAGTTATAGAGAGAAATGCTGGGGTAAAAGGTCAAGTAAACTGATTGCAAATAATTATCTAGTTGGAGGTATAACATGCGAGTATCGAGGGATAGGGTTGATTGTTTTTTAAAGACATATGGTATGAGTGCGGGAGATGTCGACCTAGAGAAGAATTGTAGAACATTTGTCAATGAAATGAAAAGCGGACTGGAAGGTACGGGTTCTCTGCTAATGATACCTACCTATATAGGCATGGATAAAGAGATACCCCTAAATGAACCCATTATAGCAATTGATGCCGGTGGTACAAATTTCAGGGTGGCTGTGATACATTTTGATGAAAATAAAAAGCTTATTATAGAAGATTTTAAAAACTATCCTATGCCTGGTTCAAAGGGAGAGATATCTAAAGAAGAGTTTTTTGAGACAATGGCCGACTATATCGAACCAGTGCTTTATAGAAGTGATAAAATAAGCTTTTGCTTCTCTTATCCTGCACAGATAATGCCGGATAAGGATGGCCGTTTGATTATGTTCAGTAAGGAAGTAAAGGTAAGGGATGTAGAGGGTGAGTTGCTGGGTAAAAACTTAACAGAAGTGTTTATTAAAAGAGGCTATTCAAACGTTAAAAGCATTATTGTTTTAAATGATACTGTTGCTACACTCCTTGCAGGCAGGGCTGCGTCACCGGATAGAGTTTTTGACGGATATATTGGCTTTATACTTGGAACCGGTACAAACATCTGTTATGTCGAGAAATGTAAAAACATAATAAAGGATCCCGAGTTGGCGTCAAAGGAGGGTTCGTTACTGATAAACATAGAATCTGGCATATACGACAAGGTGCCTAGGGGACAGATAGATATAGAATTTGACAATGATACAACAAATCCTGGCGATCATATATTTGAAAAGACTATTTCAGGTGCTTATCAGGGTGGTCTGACACTGGCGGTCATCAGAAGGGCGACTAAGGATGGCCTGTTTTCTACAGAAGCATCTGAAAAACTCAATAGTATAAAAGAGTTGGCATCAAAGGAAATTGATGATTTTCTTTATTTTCCGTATGGTGATAATGTGTTAGCAAAATGCTGTTTGAAGCATGATGATGATTGCACTGCATTGTTTTACCTAATTGATAGTATTTTCGAAAGAATTGCAAGGTTTGTTACGTTTAGTCTAACAGCTGTAATAGAGAAAACGGGTAAGGGCACAGATCCCTTAAAGCCAGTGTGTATAACGGCTGACGGTTCGACATTCTATAAATCAAAACTATTCAGAAGCAAGCTGGACTACTATATTAGGACGTATACAAATGAGAAAAAGGGTATTTACTGCGAATTTGTAAAGGTTGACAATGGAACGCTGATAGGTACAGCTATAGCAGGTTTATTGAACTAACATAAACAAGGGCAGGAATAGGTGTATGCGGAAAATTATTATACACTAGACGACTACTGAAAATATTAGGTAATTAAAACATGAGAAGAAATATCAAGCTTATAATAGAATACGATGGTACGGCGTACCATGGCTGGCAAAGCCAGGAGAATGCAGTCACAGTACAGGATACTGTGACTGCAGCAGTTTGCACCCTGACTGGCGAGAGATGCATTTTGATAGGTTCTAGCAGAACGGATACTGGTGTGCATGCGCTGGGCTTTGTATGCAATTTTTTAACTGATTCGACTATCCCGGCTGACAAGTTTTCATTTGCCCTCAATACGCTATTACCTGATGATATTGTTGCAAAAAGGTCTGAGGAGGCAGCTCCGGAGTTTCATTCTCGCTTTAGTGCAAAAGGAAAGAAATATACTTACCTAATTAGCAATTCAACATTTCCATCTGCGTTGCTACGTAGTAGAGCCTATCATGTATACTACCCGCTGAATATCGGGGCAATGAATGAAGCTGCTAGACATTTTATAGGAACCCATGATTTCTATGCCTTCAGCGCATCTGGCGGCAGTGCAAAGACTACAGTAAGAACAATAGCTGAAGCTGTAGTTACTTGTGTTTCGCCACTGGATAACATTGCGGAGCATCGGGATACAGATAAAAGGCGAGATGTGGCATTGGGGAGCGACGCAGGTACAGGGAGTAGTGCGGTTGTAGGGGACGATGAGGTTTTAGGAAGTAATGCGGCTTTAGGGAGCTATGCGGCTTTAGGGAGCTATGCGGCTTTAGGGAGAGATGTGGTTTTAGGGAGCGACGCGGGTATAGGGTGCAATGCGGCTTCAGGGAACGATGTGGTTTTTGAGAGTGACACAGGTATGAAAAAATGTGGTGTATTATCAAAAAGCAATGCAGTCTTAAGTGGAATGTTGCTTGTTGATAGCAGACTAATACTGCTTTCAATAACAGGAGATGGCTTCCTATACAATATGGTGCGAATTATTGCAGGTACACTGGTGGAGGTGGGCTTTGGAAAGATAAAGCCGAACGACATACCCGAAATTATCAGAGGTCTTGACAGGAAAAAGGCTGGCAGGACAGCGCCGCCCCACGGGCTGTACTTATCAGAGGTGTTTTACTGAAGCAATAGAACCGTCCCCCTCCGACAGAACTGTCCCCCTCCGACAGAACTGTCCCCCTCAGACAGAACTGTCCCCCTCGACAGAACTGTCCCCCTCCGACAGAACTGTCCCTCTCGACAGAACCGTCCCCCTCGACAGAACTGTCCCCCTCGACAGAACTGTCCCCCTCCGACAGAACTGTCCCCATCGACAGAACCGTCCCCCTCGTTTGAAAAAGTGATATGGCGGGGGACTATAGAAGAGATACGGGTATAATAAGGCAATAAATTAGAGATAATGAGAGGTAAATTAAATTTTTAGCATTTTGCACTTGACATATCATGTGAACCTGTATTATTATATTAAAGTGCCTAAAAGACCGGCCCATATTGAGCTGTGTTGTGGCCGGCATAAAGTATATATGTGAAGTAATTGAGGAGGAAAGGTAATACAATGAAAACTTTCATGGCAAAAGCCGAAGAAGTTAAGAGAAATTGGTATGTAGTAGATGCTGATGGTAAGCCTTTGGGAAGGCTTGCTAGCGTGGTTGCTAGTGTATTGAGAGGCAAGAACAAACCCACATTTACGCCTCATGTTGATACAGGAGATTATGTTATAGTAATCAATGCTGAAAAAGTAGTTTTGACTGGAAACAAGATGGAAAACAAGATCTACAGGCGTCATTCTGGATGGCCGGGTGGAATGAAGGAAATGAAATACAGTCAATTGATGGCTAAATCCCCTGAAAAGGTGATTGAGCTTGCTGTCAAGGGTATGCTCCCTCACAACAGCCTTGGACGCGACATGTTCAGAAAGCTCAAAGTTTACAAGGGTGCTGAACATGAGCATCAGGCACAGAAACCAGAAGTTCTGGAAATCAATGTTTAATGAGGAGGGAGGAGTAAATAATGGCTACGAAAATTCAGTATTATGGAACAGGTAGAAGAAAGAAATCAATCGCCAGAGTCAGGCTTGTACCGGGTGATGGTAAAATAATAATAAATGATAGATCCATTGATGATTATTTTGGTCTAGAGACACTTAAGGTCATCGTAAGGCAACCATTGACACTCACAGACACATTAACGAAATTTGATGTACTGTGCAAGGTTATTGGCGGTGGCTTTACTGGCCAGGCAGGCGCTATCAGGCATGGTGTTGCAAGAGCATTACTCAAGGCTGACGAAGAGTTCAGACCTTCACTAAAAAAGGCAGGTTTCCTAACAAGAGATCCGAGAATGAAGGAAAGAAAGAAACCTGGTCTCAAAAAAGCAAGAAGAGCACCACAGTTCTCAAAGAGATAGTATTATCAAAATGGAATATATCAAAAACCCAGAAGCCACAACGGTTACTGGGTTTTTTATCTCTGTCTTCTGAAGACGAAATCAGCCACGCTTTTATAGTTAAGCTAAATGACCTAGTTTTTATTTATAAATCTGTTTGATTTACTAGAAGGTTATTGATATTATTGTTTTACAGTAATAGATTGATGTCAAATGGTCTTTATCGATACAGGCAAACCAACAGGAGGTCTTTGAATGTTACTTATAAAAAATGCAAAACTGCTTACAATGTCAGGGGTTGATTATAAAAAGGGATACATTGGAGCGGATAAGGGAAAAATAACAGCACTGGGCGATGACGCCACTGAGCTGGCGAGGCATGAGGCCGCTAGCTCTGAGGTTATTGATGCAAATGGAAGCTTTGTTTTACCAGGGTTTGTAGATGCCCACTGTCACATAGGAATGTGGGAGGATGCCGTAGGCTTTGAAGGTGATGACGGTAATGAAATGACAGATCCAGTCACTCCCCAGCTAAGGGCGATAGATGCAATATATCATGCAGACAGAGCTTTTGTTGAGGCTAGGGAAAGCGGAGTAACCACCGTGGTCACAGGTCCCGGCAGTTCAAATGTAATAGGCGGACAGTTTGCTGCCCTCAAGACATTTGGTCGAAGAGTGGAGGATATGGTAATAAAAGAGCCGGTAGCCATGAAGGTGGCTTTTGGAGAAAATCCTAAAACTGTGTATCATGATAAAAGGCAGATGCCTATGACGAGAATGGCTACAGCTGCCCTTCTTAGAGAAAGTCTCATGAAGGCTCAGGAGTACAAGAAGATGCTTGATGACCATGAACGTGACAGTGAGAATTTTGACAAGCCGGACTATGATATGAAAATGGAGGCACTGTTAAAGGTACTGAAGGGCGAAATTCCGCTGAAGGCCCATGCTCATAGGGCAGATGATATACTCACAGCTTTGAGGATTGCAAAGGAGTTTGGACTTAGAATTACCATAGAGCATTGTACAGAGGGATACTTAATAACAGATATACTGAACGAAGAAAACGCCAATATCATTATAGGTCCGTTTCTCAATGACAGATCAAAAATAGAATTAAGGAACCAGAGTGTAAGGGCTCCTGGAATACTCTCAAAGGCAGGATTAAAAATAGCCATTATGACTGACCACCCATGTACTCCAGTACAGTACCTACCGCTTTGTGCAGCTGTTGCTGTAAAGGAAGGAATGGATGAGGAACAAGCACTTAAGGCTATTACCATAAACGCTGCTGAAATCACAGGGATTGATGACAGAGTCGGAAGCCTTAAGATAGGCAAGGATGCTGATATAATTATAATGGATGGGCATCCCCTAGAACTAAGGTCAAAGGTGTTATATACGATAATAAGCGGGCAGGTGGTTGTACGCCCATGATAAGAATACACGTAGGTTCTGTCAGCGAGACGATAGAACTGGGAAAAAAGCTTGGTAAAATGTTGCAAAAGGGTGACAATGTAAGCCTTATGGGTGATTTAGGAACTGGGAAAACTGCTTTTACAGGTGGGATTTCATTAGGACTTGGTATCAGTGGATATATCACAAGCCCTACCTTTACTATTGTCAATGAATATGAGGGAAGGCTTCCGCTGTATCATTTTGATGTTTATAGGATAGGTGACCCGAGCGAGATGTTTGATACCGGATATGATGAATATATTAATGGAGATGGCGTTACTGTTATTGAATGGGCTGACATTATAAAGGAAATACTCCCAGCCGACAGAATCGACGTAATTATTGAGAAGGATGACCCCACCCATGTGGATAGTAGATTGATTACTATTGAGATTATTGGGAATAGGAACACTGATTATGAAGGGAGGCTGGCAGATGAAGGCACTTGCGGTTGATACCTCCACTGCGATGGCAGGTATAGCTATTGTTGATGAAAATGGACTACTGGCTGAATTCCTGCTTAAGGATTTAAAAACTCATTCACAAAAGCTGGTTCCTATGCTAAATGAATTGCTGGATAGTGTCAAACTCACACCTGCGCAAATAGATGTTTACGCGGCTGTGACAGGTCCAGGCTCATTTACGGGACTTAGAATTGGTGTAACAACAATAAAAGCCTTGGCGTATGCATTGAATAAGCCTGTTTCAGGCATAACTTCTTTAGATGCGTTGGCAAACACAGCTGTTGTTGCAGAGGGCACCCTTGTTTGCCCAATTATGGACGCAAGAAACAATCAGGTTTACACAGCATTGTACAAGCCTCAGAATGGCCTGATGACAAACCTGTCTGGTTACATGGGGATACATGTGTCTGATTTGGTAAAGCTCTTTGAAGAGGAATACGATAATGTAAACGTTGTTTTTACTGGTGATGGAGTATTGCTCCACAGGGATTTCCTTAAAATTGAGCTGAAAAATCGTTGTGATTTTATGCCTGTTTTTTCACTGCAGCAGATGGCGGCATCGACAGCACAGCTTGCTCTTTTGCGCCACACAAGGGGAGAGAGTATAGATCAATTGGAGCTTAAGCCTTTTTACCTAAGACCGTCACAGGCTGAAAGAGAATATGCTAAAAAGCATCAACTAGATGGAGTTAATAAGTGATCTAAAGGAAGCGGAACAGAATGTTAAGGAATATGAAAATTGTTAGAGCCAGTCAGGAGCATATTGACGATATAGTTAGTATTGAGAAGCTAAGCTTTATAATCCCCTGGTCCAGGCAGTCCATTACAGATGAATTTGCAAATAATAAAGCTTCTGTGTATTTTTGTGCCCTGGTAGCTGGCAAGGTGGTGGGGTATATTGGAATGTGGCAGGTGTTAGATGAGGGACATATTACAAACATAGCGGTGCATCCGGAGTTCAGGGGTTGTGGTGTTGGCAATGAATTAATGAAGACGCTGCTGGAGGAGGCCGAGAGGCGGTGCTTAATAGCACTTACGTTGGAAGTGAGAAAGAGTAATTTTAGTGCTCAGGCCTTGTACCGCAAATATGGGTTTGCAGATGGTGGGATGCGTAAGGCATACTATGCAGATAATAATGAGGATGCTGTGATTATGTGGAAGTACTTTAGCAAAGTCACAGGTAAGTAAGCTACACGTCCAGGTCGCAGTACGTCAGCGAATCAGCAAAGTTATAGGCAAGCAAAGTCACAAATCCAGGCCACGATACATCGGTGAATTATATGTCAGCAAATCATAGAATTTCCAGAAGGTCGCCTGGTTCGCAGCTCGTAGTATTGGAGGTTCCTGCTGGAAGCTCCAATACGCTTTGTGCGTTTTTCACAAGCTTGGAGATTCGCCAGGGCTTTATAGAGTTTTCGATATGTACAATTCTGTTTTCTGAATCAATAAAAACTGCGTCAATTGCAAATCTCATAAAAAACATATGAATCGAATTGCAGGGAGTTATGAGAAGACCATGGCCCTGTGGTAGTTCCTTTCTAAGCTGTAGGCCTTTGAATCGCGAAATAAAGGTTGCAGCGATTTCGCATTTGTTTGTAAGTATAGTTTTGCGGGTAACATTTCTTATTATCATGAAAACACCTCATAACTAAAGAGATACATAGGGGGGCATTGGATATGGTCTCCTCCTATTATAGCAAATATTTTCTCAATAAATAAGACATGGAGGCCACTTTGGCGTATAATCTTATATAGGCAAGGTGGTGAGAACCGATTGGAGCTGACCGACTATGATTTAATACAAAAGTGTCTGGCAGGGCAGCAGGAGTATTTTGAGGAACTAGTGACACGATATAAAAAGTTGATATTCAGCGTCGTGTATAATATGATAAATGACAAGGAAGAGATTAGCGACATTTCACAGGAAGTCTTCATCAGGATATACAAAGCACTTGACCGGTACAATCCTGAATACAAGTTTTCTACTTGGGCTGTCCGAATAACAACCAATCTTTGCCTTGATATACACAGGAAAAAGAAGATTTATTCGACTCCTATTGAGGAAATCGAAGGATTTTCGGACGGCGTTGATACTCCTGAGACCAGTTATCTGCAGAAGGAACGCTCTGAGCGGATAAGGGAAGCTATACATTCGCTGCCTGAAAAGTACCGGACACCGATAATTTTATTCCATCAAAATGGATTATCTTACGAAGAAATGACAAAGGTTCTCGGTGTACCTATGACAATAATTAAAAATAGACTTTACCGGGCAAGGCTGATGCTTAGAGAGGCACTCATGCCGGACAGAAAGGAGGAGGCGTTATGAACTGTGAATTATCAAAGGAATATATTATGAAACATTTTGACGGTGAATTAAGCAAAGACGAGAGCATACAGTTCAAAGAGCATTTAGAAAAATGCAATGGATGCAATGCAGAATTCAATTGCATGCAAGCCATATTCACAACGCTTGAAACAAAGATAGAGGTGGAACCTCCGGCTGATTTTGAAGCTAAGGTAATGGATAAGGTAACAATAATTGAGAATGAGCGCAAGGAGAAGAGTGCCAGGATGATAGTATGGCTTTACAATGGTGCAATGGCGCTCGCTATTGTACTTTTACTGATTTTTGTGGCAGACCTGAAACAGGTTAGTATTTTCAGTGCCTTTGAGAAGCTTAGTGAGTATTTCAACTCCTTCTCCAGTGCTACAGCAGCAGTGGTTGGGGTAGTTAAGGATTTATTTGGTTTGCTTGTAAATGCATTGCTGGTAGTTGTAGAGATTGGATTCTCTATCGTAAAATCATACTACTATGTATTCTTTACATTGCTATTAATGATATTTGGTACCCAGAGACTCCTCCATTATGTCGGTACGCATGGCGAGGGGGAAACTGAATGAAAAAGCTGGTAGCTTTCTTTGCCATATGTGTATTATTAATAATTTCAGTCACTTCAGTTACTGCCGAAGGTATTTATGTCCACTCGGAAAGCGGGGATAGGATTCGTATCCTTGAAGATGCCATAATAAATGAACCAATTCAAGGCAATGTAGTGCTTGTCCTTGGCGATGTCACAGTTAATAGCAAGGTTAGCGGCCATATCATAACAGTATTTGGAGATGTTTCAGTTAATTCATTTGTGTCAGGCCAGGTAGTTACATTATTTGGCAATACAGTTCTGCACGATAATGCTCAGGTAATGAGTGACGTCATTACAATAGGCGCCCTGTCCAAGTCAGCTAGTTCAGTTATTGGTGGACAGGAGGTTAGGATATTTGGCGAAGCTATGAACCTGGACATTGGAGCTTTTTCGTATCTGAGGCTGATCATAACTCTGCTTTACGCCCTGGCAGTATTTATAGTAGGACTGCTTGTATTACTTATATCACGCAAAAAATACAATATCATTGCGAAAAGACTTGATAGAAATTTTAGAAGAAAGATGATACTTGGTCTGCTCACGTTAATAGGAGCAAGCTCGCTGCTTCTATTATTGCTGGTAACACTTATTGCACCACTGTTTTATATTATACTGCTGATAATAGCATCTATACCTGCTTTGATGTTTATAGGGAGAATGATACTAAAGTCATTTAGCCCCAAGAATAGTATTTATGCTGAGTTTACAACCGGCATTGTTTCTGTAACACTAGTTAAGCTGTTAGTTACATTTTTAATACCCCAGAGCGGCATTTTATTGAGTGTTATCATTGTAGGAGTGATGAATGTCTTTATTTATTCACTTGGTTTAGGAATAATGGTTGAGCAGAATTATTTGAAAAATAATAGGGGTAGTAGTCAAAGAAACAAGCTTAATGCTACTGTTAATATCCCAGAAGTAGATGATGGAAAAGCTGAGGCCTGCGATACTCAGCCCGAATCAAAGGGCAAGGAGCCCGAGGGGAGTGGTAAGGAGCCTAAGTCAGATGATGTCTAACTGAAACTAGAAGGCCCGCGAAGAAATCAACTATGAGATGGCCTAGCTGTAAAGATGCTAATTAAGAATAAGTATAGAGAGTGAGCAGATGGTAATTCGCGACCGTGTGCTTTTTGTTTCGTGTTTTGGGCCAAATTTTCACATTTTATACGATGAGAAAAATATTTAGCGTAAAGAAGGGCTACACTGTAAATGCACACCTGATTATCCTACTGAATGGATTTGTGAAAAGATGGTGGAATTAGTTTAGTGTGGTGGATGGTTGAATAGGTCAAGCATTGTTCAACTGTAATATTATTATGGTAAAATGAACTGACATTTGCTATAATATGTGCGAGACATATCTAAAAAAAGATGTAGGAGCTGTCTGAAAAGCTATTACAGAAGCATACTCATAATAAAATTATTACTCAGAAAAAGTATAGTACCACGGAGGTAAAGATGATAATAAAGGAAATTACAATAAATAATCCTCAGGGACTACAGTCAAAATCAGCAGCCTTATTTATTCAAAAGGCTTCGAAATATAGAGCCAGTATCTGGATAGCAAAGGCAGATAGGAGAGCTAATGGCAAGAGCCTTTTAGGAGTATTATCCCTTGGCATAGGCAAGGATTCATTAGTATCGCTGTCTGTAGAAGGCGAGGATGAAGCAGAGGCAGCTGCAGAGTTGGAAAGCTATTTACTTTCAGACATAGGTGAGAACGGCTAAACAATGTTTGATATTTACGAGGAACTCAAGAAACTGCCCGATAAACCGGGCGTTTATCTTATGAAGGATGAAACCGGCACTATTATATATGTTGGTAAGGCAAGGGTGCTAAAAAACAGAGTAAGACAGTATTTTCAAGCATCCGCTGCGCATACTCCAAAGGTCTCTGCCATGGTGTCGAAAATAATAGAGTTCGAGTATATTGTCACGGATACAGAGCTTGAGGCGTTGATACTGGAGTGCAATCTGATTAAGGATAAAAAGCCCAGATACAATATTCTGCTCAAGGATGACAAATCATATCCATACATCAAGATTACCATGAATGAGGAATATCCTCGAATATTTATGACTAGGCGGGTTATTAAGGATGGTGCCAGATACTTTGGACCATACTCAAATGTCGTTTCTGTCCGGGAAACCATAAATTTAATAAAAAAGGCATTTCCAATAAGAACCTGTAAACGATTACTGCCAAGAGATATTGGAAAGAGCAGGCCGTGCTTGAATTATCACATTGGTCAATGTTTGGGCCCCTGTTCGGGTAGTGTGGACAAGGAAGAGTATCGCGGAGTTGTTATTGATATCTGCTCTTTTCTTGACGGAAAGCAGGACGCGATTATATCAAAGCTAGAGAAACAAATGCAGGAAGCATCGGATGGGTTGGAATTTGAACGGGCAGCAGCGCTTCGCAATAAGTTGATAAGCCTTAGGCATATTACTCAGGAGCAAAAGGTCCTATCGGTGGCGGGTATGGATCAGGATATTATTGGATTTTCAGCAGACAAAACAGATACCTGTGTCCAAGTGTTTTTTGTCAGAGGTGGCAAGCTTTTGGGTAGAGAGTTTTTTATATTAGAAGGAACCGGAGAAGCTGAGCTTGACGAAGCTGCACCGTCCTTCCTGAAGCAGTTTTATGGGACTACTAATATAATACCCTCTGAGATTATTATTGCGGTAGATTTTGAAGATAAGGAGCTTATAGAAAACTGGCTGGGCTCCAGAAAAGGCGGAAGAGTTCATGTGAAGGTGCCACGCAGGGGTGAAAAGCTCCACATGGTTGAGATGGTGTCTGAAAATGCAAGGATAGAGCTTAAGCGTTTTAGAGATAAAGCCTCTTTGCCTGACGGAGTACAGGAAGGGCTTAGGGAAATGGCTGGTTTGCTTGGACTGGAGAAGCTACCTAATAGAATAGAGGCCTACGACATATCTAACACGGGGTCCTCAGAGATAGTGGCTTCCATGGTTGTATTTGAAGAAGGGAAGGCTGCGAAAAAGGAGTACAGGCGTTTTAAAATACGCTCAACGGAAGTGCAGAACGACTATGCCAGCATGCAGGAGGTGCTGTATCGTAGATTTAAGCATGCTGAAGCGGAAAAGCAAATTGAAGCCAGTCAGGTGAAGGAGATAGAGCTAGCAAGGACCGGCGACTCGAGCGGGCAAGTGGGGGAGAAAAAGGGAGCGAAGGCGAGTAGCAAAAGCAAGTTTAGCAAGCTTCCTGACCTAATAATGCTTGATGGTGGTTTGGGCCATGTAAATGCAGTAAGGCAGGTGCTAGGTGAAATTGGCGTGACTATATCCTTATGTGGTATGGTCAAGGATGATAAGCATAGAACAAGGGGCTTGGTTCTTCCAGACCGGGAGATTGATTTGACAGGAAATCTGAATGTATTAAGGTATGTGACATCAATACAGGATGAAGCTCACCGGTTTGCGTTGGATTATAATAAGAGGCTAAGGGCCAAGAGATACTCTAAATCGATACTTGATGAAGTAGAGGGTATAGGTCCTAAACGAAAAAAGGCTCTGCTGAAGCATTTTGGTTCAGTGAGTCGTATCAGACGGGCACAGATAGACGATTTGGAAGCGGTAGAGGGCATAAGCCGGTCTGTTGCAGAAGGGTTATATGAGTTTTTAAGATCGGTGCGGTGAAGCGGGAAATCATCAATGAGGAGAACCGTCCCCATGGGAGAGAACCGTCCCCATGTGAGAGAACCGTCCCCCATGTGAGAGAACTGTCCCCATGAGAGAGAACCGTCCCCATGGGAGAGAACTGTCCCCATGAGAGAGAACTGTCCCCATGGGAGAGAACCGTCCCCATGGGAGAGAACTGTCCCCCATGTGAGAGAACTGTCCCCATGGGAGAGAACCGTCCCCATGGGAGAGAACCGTCCCCGATTATCGATTAAAGTGATGAAAGGAAGCTGAAGCATGGCAATATACGCTATATCGGATTTGCATCTAGCATTGAGCATTGACAAGCCAATGGATGTGTTTGGGGCCAGATGGGCTAATTATATGAGCAAGCTAGAGGAAAGCTGGTGCGCTATAGTCGGGGAAGACGATTATGTCATTGTGCCCGGCGATATTTCGTGGGCAACCTACCTTGAACAGGCATATGAGGATTTTAGGTTTTTACATGAGCTGCCGGGGAAAAAGATTATATCTAAAGGCAATCATGATTATTGGTGGACTACAAAAAGCAAGCTGGACAAATTTCTAAATGACAATGGATTCACTTCTATCGAATTTATGCACAACAATAGCTACACAATTGCAGGGACAGCTGTGTGTGGCACCAGGGGTTGGGAGATGCCTGGGGAGGTAGGATTCGGATCTGAGGATGTAAAAATCTACAAAAGAGAGCTACAGCGTTTAGAACTGTCCCTCAAAAGTGCTACATCGGATCCTTCAGTTAGCCGGATTGTTGTTGCCCTCCATTATCCACCTTATAATTCGAAGGGTAAATTTTCGGAATTTCTGAGTATAATGAAAAAGTATGAGGTACAGCTTTGTATATACGGCCATCTACATGGCGATGCTTGTAAAGGTGCCATTGAAGGTGTTTATGACGGGATAACCTTTAGACTGGTATCAGCAGATCACCTAGGGTTTTCCCCTGTTTTGATTTTTCAGAAGATAAGTCAGACGAATTTATAATGGGCAATAACAAACATAAAGAATGTTTGTGTTGGCTTATTAAGAATATTTTGTTATAATGTATGGGATAATTCGGGGTATGATAATCCCCGTAAATTTTATCAGATGATAAATCTGAAATGATAGGAGAATGAAGACTGATGCAGGTGAAAGTAGAAAACGTAGGAAATAATATTGTTCAACTGGAAATAGAAGTTGATGCGGAAAAATTTGAGCAAGGACTACAGAAATCCTTTGCCAAGAATTCGAAAAGGTTCAATATACCTGGTTTCAGAAGGGGTAAAGCTCCCAGGTACATGGTGGAGAAATTCTATGGGGAGCAGGTATTATATGAGGATGCAATTAACGAGGTTTGCCCTGAGGAATACGACAAGGCTGTGGAGGAAAATGATATACACCCGGTGGACAGGCCGGAGATTGATATAAAGCAAATTGGAAAGGGACAGGCGCTGATATTTACTGCAAAGGTAACTGTTAGACCTGAGGTTGAGCTTGGAGAGTACAAGGGTGTAGAAGTCAAAAAGGCCAGCGCAATGGTAACTGATGATGACGTTGAAAAGGAAATAGAGAAGGAACTAGAAAAGAACTCAAGGCTAATCACCATTGAAGACAGACCTGTTGCATCAGGAGATACAGTTACTATTGATTTCGAAGGCTTTGTTGATGACGTTGCATTTGAAGGTGGCAAAGGAAACGATTATGATCTGGTCATTGGTTCAGGAACATTCATTCCGGGCTTTGAGGATCAGCTGATAGGTGTTTCGAAGGATGAAGAAAAGGATGTAAACGTTTCCTTCCCTGAGGATTACTCTAGTAAAGAGCTAGCCGGAAAGCCAGCGCTTTTCAAGGTTACTATTAAAGAAATCAAAGTAAAAGAGCTTCCAAAGTTTGATGATGAGTTTGTAAAGGACATAAGCGAGTTTGATACAGTGGATGAATATAAGACTGATATAAGAAAGAAACTCCTTGACAGGGCAGAGCACGCAGCCGAACATGAAAATGAGGATAACGTAGTGGAAAAGATTGTAGAGAACGCTACTGTTGACATTCCTGAAATCATGGTAGAAAAGCATATAGACAATCTTGTATATGACTTTGGGATGAGACTGAGCTATCAGGGATTGGACTTAGAAAAATACCTAGAAATTTCGGGTATGGATATGAATAGTTTCAGGGAACAATTTAAAGGCAGAGCGGAGCAGGAGGTTAAGACTCAGCTGGTCATAGAGAAAATCAGCAAGGAGGAGGCCATTGTTCCGTCGGAGGAAGACACCGACAATGAAATAAAGAAAATGGCAGAGAATTACAAGCAGACCGAGGAAGAATTAAGGCAACATTTACAGCCGGGTGATATAGAATATATCAGAAGCACTTTAGTAGCTAAAAAGACTATAGAGTTTCTTGTTGGAAATGCAAAACTAATCTGATATACAGTTTAAATTGTGTTTTTTGTGGGAAACAATAAAAGAGCCTAAACAATTCAATGTTTATGCCGTAATATTACAAAGAAAAGGTTTGTTCAGGAGGTTTATTATGAGCTTAGTACCGATAGTTGTCGAACAATCAAACAGGGGAGAACGTTCCTATGATATATTTTCCATGCTACTCAAGGAAAGGATCATCATGCTTAGCGATGAAGTCAATGATGTGACTGCAAGTCTGGTAGTAGCACAGATGCTATATCTTGATTCTATTGACCCTGATAAGGACATACAGTTATATATCAACAGTCCGGGGGGCTCGGTGACATCTGGTTTTGCCATATATGACACCATGCAACATGTTAAGGCTGATGTTCAAACCATTTGCTTAGGTATGGCAGCAAGCATGGGAGCGTTTTTACTGGCAGCCGGCACAAAGGGCAAGCGCTTTGCTCTTCCCAACAGCGAGATCATGATACATCAACCACTTGGCGGTACACAGGGGCAGGCAACCGATATAAAGATAAGAACAGAATGGCTTTTGAAAATAAAGAGCAGGATAAATAGCATATTGAGTGAAAAGACCGGCCAGCCACTGGAGAAGATAGAGAAGGATACTGAACGGGATTTCTTTATGTCGGCAGAGGAAGCTAAGGCATACGGTTTAGTGGACGATATTATGATCAGAAAGAAATAGATGGGGTGGATTGATGTCCAGATATGATGAGAAGAAACAGTTAAAGTGTTCGTTCTGCGGCAAAACTCAGGAGCAGGTCAAAAGGTTGGTCGCAGGACCTGGCGTATACATTTGTGACGAATGTATCGAGCTTTGTTCCGAAATCATCGAGGAAGAATTCGATGAAACCAAGGCTGATGCAGAGCTTAATGATATACCTAAGCCAAAGGAAATAAAAGCGATACTGGATCAATATGTTATTGGCCAGGAAGCAGCAAAAAAATCGCTTTCAGTAGCGGTTTATAATCATTATAAAAGAATAAACACTGAAATAAAATCCAGTGATGTAGAGATACAAAAAAGCAACATAGTTATGGTCGGCCCTACTGGTGTCGGTAAGACTTTGCTTGCACAGACTTTGGCAAGGTTGCTAAACGTACCCTTTGCCATAGCAGATGCTACGTCTTTGACGGAGGCCGGCTATGTGGGAGAGGATGTTGAGAACATACTCCTCAAGCTTATACAGGCGGCTGACTTCGATATAGAACGTGCCGAAAAAGGCATTATATACATCGATGAGATAGACAAGATCGCAAGGAAATCCGAGAATCCTTCTATTACAAGGGATGTCAGCGGAGAAGGAGTACAGCAGGCGTTGCTCAAGATACTTGAGGGTACAACAGCGTCAGTGCCGCCCCAGGGTGGTAGGAAGCATCCTCACCAGGAATTCATCCAGATAGACACCACAAATATCCTGTTCATATGCGGAGGTGCCTTTGATGGCATAGAGAAGATAATTAAGAACAGGGTCGGTACAAGGGCTATTGGTTTCGGTGCAAAAACCGAGAGCAGCAAGGATCAGAACATCGGAGAAGTGTTGTCACAGCTCTTACCACAGGATTTACTAAAATACGGTCTGATACCGGAGTTCGTAGGAAGGCTTCCCGTTATGGTTACACTAGGTGCTCTTGATAGGCAGGCACTGGTTAAGATATTGACTGAGCCTAAGAATGCGTTGGTTAAGCAGTATCAGAAGCTCTTTGAAATGGACGATGCATTGCTTGAATTTGAGCCGGAAGCCCTTGATGCCATCGCTGATAAGGCGCTGGCAAGAGAAACCGGAGCCAGGGGCCTCAGAGCCATCATTGAGGAGACCATGCTGGATGTCATGTATGATATACCATCGGCAAACAATATAGAAAAATGTATCGTTACAAAAGATATGGTTGACGGTAAGGCAATGCCGAACATGGTCATAAACGATAATAAAAAGCCGCTGAAGAAGTCAACAGGGAAAAAATCAAGGGTTAAAAAGGAAACAGCATCTTAAAGAACCAAAGTCAGAAAAAAGGCTAATTTTAGCCTTTTTTTATTTTTCTAATCAGGGGGCGCGGAACTGTGCCCCCTGATTGTCATTTGATACGGATAAATTTATCTATACAGTTAATACTATTAAAAAACACTAGACTTGGAGCAATACCCGAGGAGGAGATGGAATGCTGACCAGTACCTTTCTGATAATTCAGTTTTTCTTTTCAGTTATAATAGGGATTTATTTTTTGAATCTTCTAAAATCGCAACAGGGTAATAAAAGCGCCATAGAAAAAGAGTCCCGTAAGGAATTAGAAAAGCTTCGCAAACTAAAAGAAATCAGGCTTACAGAGCCCCTGTCGGAAAAGACAAGGCCTGCGACGCTGACGGATATAGTTGGTCAGGAGCAGGGGTTGAAAGCCCTAAGAGCTGCCCTGTGTGGGCCAAACCCCCAACATGTGATAATATATGGTCCTCCCGGCATAGGCAAGACTGCTGCCGCAAGAGTAATTCTGGAGGAAGCAAAGCAAATGCCTATATCTCCATTTAGAAGAGAATCTAAATTCGTTGAGGTAGATGCGACAATATTGAGATTTGATGAGCGAGGCATTGCCGACCCATTGATTGGTTCGGTACACGACCCCATATATCAGGGTGCAGGGGCATATGGAGCTGCAGGGATTCCACAGCCTAAGGCCGGAGCAGTGACAAAGGCCCATGGAGGCGTCCTGTTCATAGATGAGATAGGCGAACTACATCCATTACAGATGAACAAGCTGCTAAAAGTCCTGGAGGACAGGAAGGTAATACTTGAAAGTGCATATTACAGCACTGAAGACAGTAACGTCCCCCTTCATATACATGAAATATTCCAAAAAGGACTGCCTGCTGATTTTAGACTTGTGGGCGCCACTACAAGGACATCAGAGGAACTACCGCCGGCACTTCGATCAAGATGTGTTGAAATATATTTTAGGCCCTTGAAGGCTGATGAAATTGCCATAATTGCTAAAAATGCTGCAGTAAGAGGCGGATTTGAGATGGAGGATGGCTCTGAAGAGCTTATTGCCAAGTATGCCCAAAATGGCAGAGATGCCGTTAATATAATACAGATAGCAGGCGGTGTGGTGCAGGTTGATGGCAGGAGTGTTATTAGCCGCAAGGACATAGAGTGGGTTGTGGAATTTGGCCATTACAGCCCAAGGATAGAAAAGAAGATATCAGCCAGAGAAATGCAGGTAGGGTGCGTTAATGGTCTGGCCATATTTGGAAATGCAACGGGCATGGTAATAGATATCGAGGTCTCAGCAATGAAACCTGCTTCAGGCAAAGGAATAATCACAGTTACAGGGATTGTCGAGGAGGAGGAGATGGAGGGAAAAGGCCACAAGCTTAAGAGATCAAGCTCTGCTAAAGCTTCTGTTGAAAATGTCCTTACAGTGTTAAAAAAGTTCCTAAATGTAGATACTAAGGAATATGATATACATCTAAATTTCCCTGGGGGCATACCTATTGACGGACCGTCTGCTGGTATTGCCATAGCTACTGCTGTATATTCAGCCATAATGAATCTTCCAGTAAACAACGATATAGCAATGACTGGCGAAATTTCCATAAGAGGCAAGGTCAAGCCTGTAGGCGGTGTAGCAGAAAAGATTGAGGCTGCAAAGCTGGCGGGTATTAACAAAGTGTTAATACCAAAGGAAAACTGGCAGGAGACATTTGAAGACATTGGTATTGAAGTGATACCAATAGAAAGTATTGACGAGGTTATAAGCTACACATTCCATAGCGGGGCTATGAACCAGGATGAAGAAGTGCCTGTTCAGAAACCAGCCGTTCCTGTTCTAGCAGCGTCCCCTGCAATCGAAAAGGGCTTTTGAGAAAAGAGACATAAAATAGAAGATTGAGTATATAACTACAGTGAAGGTATTATAAGTGAAGGTATTATACTTTTACTGTTTTTTTATGTACTAGGCTTGGCACATATGTTATTATAGGAAAGACTCTTTTGAATTAGTTAATGGGGGTAAAAAAAATGAGTTTATTTGAAGCACTTATTTATGGGATACTTCAGGGACTAGGTGAGTTCCTGCCAATATCGAGTACGGCACATATCACACTGGCTCCGTGGTTTTTTGGCTGGAGGCATCCGGGACTGTCATTTGATATAGCCTTACATATGGGTACACTGGTAGCTGTAGTTGCATTTTTTTGGAAGGACTGGATCAAACTAATCAAAGCTGGTTTGACAGATGTGAAATCCACCGAGGGTAAGCTTTTCTGGTTTATAGCACTGGCATGTGTGCCAGGGGGCGTGCTTGGATTGATTTTTGAGGAACAGATAGAGACTACTTTCAGGGATAGTAAGCTGTTAATTGGCATTATGCTTTTAGTAATGGGCATTGTGATATATGTTGCAGATAAATATTCCAAATCAGAAATCGAGCTGAAGGAAATAGGACTGAAGCAAAGCTTTTTGATAGGAGTGTCGCAGGCGCTTGCAATGATACCCGGCGTATCGCGTTCCGGTATAACTATGGCAACAGGCAGGGTTATGAAAATAAAGAGGAAGGATGCTGCAAGGTTCACATTCCTGCTCTCAACACCATTTATTTTTCTTAGCGGTGTATATAAGGCAAAGGACATTGTAAATACTCAGGTAGAAGCCCTGCCATTTATTGTGGCAGTGGTGACCTCGGCTGTTGTTGGAGTGTTCAGTATCAAATTCCTTCTCGATTACCTCAAAAGAAAAGGCTTTGGTGTATTTGCAGTATATAGGATTATATTGGGCATTGTTGTAATTGCAACGGCTCTCGCAAGGGGTTGAACAGGCGGGTGCATTGTAACTCTCATTGACTTGGGCTATCATACCCTTATACTGTGTGGCTTTACATAAAGTCCAATCAGAAGGAGAAGGTGTTTGTATTGACGAAAGAGAATACTGGAGATATAACCGTACTTGCTGTAGAAACAAGCTGTGACGAAACATCTGCAGCTGTTGTTGTAAACGGTAGGCAGATAAGGTCAAATATCATCTCATCACAGATTGACATTCATAAAAAATTCGGTGGAGTTGTACCTGAAATTGCATCTCGTAAGCATGTTGAGCTAGTCATGCCGGTTATTGACCAAGCCTTGGAGGAGGCAGCCATAAAGCTTGATCAGGTGGATGTAATAGCAGTTACATACGGTCCGGGGCTTGTAGGTGCACTGCTTGTAGGATTGTCTGCCGCAAAGGGACTGGCCTTTGCCACCAGAAAGCCTTTTGTTGGAGTCCACCATATCCAGGGGCATATTGCTGCGAACTATTTAGAAAATGTGGAGTTAGGGCCTCCCTTCATATGCCTTGTAGCATCTGGGGGGCATAGCCATATTGTTCATGTAGCTGACTATCATAGGTTTGAGATTATTGGCCGGACTAGAGATGACGCTGCTGGGGAGGCTTTCGATAAAATAGCTCGAGCATTAGGTCTTGGTTATCCCGGAGGACCTCTTATAGATGCTGAGGCTAAAAAAGGAAATTCCCAGGCTGTGAATTTTCCAAGAACACATTTTAGTGACGGGACGCTGGATTTCAGCTTCAGCGGGTTGAAAACCGCAGTGCTGAACTATCTCAACGGAAAGGAACAGAAGGGTGAAACAGTAGTTATTGCTGATGTGTGTGCCAGTTTTCAACAGGCGGTGGTTGATGTATTAGTAAATAATACAATACAGGCGGCTTTGAATAAGAGGGTTGGCCGAATAGCTCTGGCCGGGGGTGTGGCATCAAATTCACAGCTAAGAAACGAAATGAAGCAAGCAGCTATCAGTAACGGAATGGAGATGTTTTATCCAAGCCCCTTACTCTGTACGGACAATGCGGCAATGATAGGAGCTGCTGCTTATTATGAGTATATAAGAGGAAACGTTTCTGGCTTTGACTTGAATGCGGTACCATCACTAAAATTAGGGGACACCTGTGGATAACCTTTATTTTTCCACATAATTCAATATATTAACGTCGCATAATAAGTAATATCCAATAATGGAAAAAAACGACACATGGTAAAAAATGTCGTTTTTTATTTTAGGAGAAAACGGCTAAATTGTATTTTAAAAAGTACATGGATACTACGTTTCAAGCCAAACCGCTACAACATGGGGGTTTGAAGATTTTCCTGATTTGAAGGATATTAGCATGTGAATAATGTGGAAAATGCGCGTAATATGCGCATATTGAAGGATTTTCGTGTGTGGATAAAAGTGTGGAAAGTGTGGATTACAGGTGTCGTAAATTGATATTATGGCGGAACAAGTTTAAGAAAATATTACTCATTATTAGAGTATTTCAAATAATTCGCCTTTACTTTTTTTACATATCCCTGAGTTTCAGAGAAGGGAGGTATACCTTTATACTTCCTGACGTTGCCTGGACCAGCATTATAAGCCGCCAGTGCCAGTTCAATATCGCCGTCGAATGCTACAAGCTGATCTCTTAGGTATCTTGTTCCTCCGTCAATATTTTCACTAACATCAAAAGGATTTTTCACACCTAGAGAATCGGCGGTGCCAGGCATAAGCTGCATAAGGCCTTGGGCGCCCACCCTTGACACTGCATTAGGATTATAGTTAGATTCCTGCTTTATTACAGCACGAATAAGATTTGGATCGACATGATACCTTTCAGAGCTCAATAGTATACTTCTTTCTATTTGATTGCTAATCTGACCTTTATCAACAATCCCGTAAGTTTTACTCAAGGTGAGGTTGTTTAGGGCTTTTTGAAGGGTACTCGATACATTGCTGTTCTGAGATGTACTGGAGAGCAAGGCATATGCATCAGAGTTTTTTAATGCGTTGGAAGCCAGCTGTGTATAGCTACTGTCTGATGAGGCATTATTATTAATAGCATTTGAGAGGTACTTTTCGAAGGGCACATCGCTTGATGAGCCGCTTATTTTCACAGGCACTCTGCTTTGAATCTTATCCAGCTTCTGTTGGTAAATATCTGATATTTTCGGTATCACAATAATCCTCCAAAGGTGTATGCCCAATAAGTACTATTTCAAATTAGTTGTCATCCATATATATTATATCGGAAAAACAATAGAAGTAAATAAGCAATAATGTGTAATAGGGGTGAGACAATAGGAATGTGGGGTTAGGAGATGTTTTTAAGATCCTTTTTTCTAAATTTCGAACAGGCATTCTTGGATCTGCCATTATAGGTTCTGACAGTAAACAGCTCACAGTATCCAATGGCTGGATTGTGCTCCTTTCCAGTGCGTGAGGAAACGAAGTATTCGCATTCAATGCATTTGGTTGTGCGCTCTACAGTTGATGCGGCTGATGGTGTAGTAGCTGACCACGCTGTAACCTTCCTAATATATCTGGAACATCTGTAATTATTGGATACAGCACCGTGTATCCTACATAGAATATCGCTGTTGACCTTCACTCTGATACCTATGGCGCAATTGCTGCAGTTGCCGGATTGTTTCATCATTACCCCCTGCCTTAATCACATATACGGAATACACACAAGATATGTTACCATATTAAATAATATATAGCAAATATTGGGAAATACAATAATTTCGTTTGCTCCGTTATTTCTCCAGGGGGTCAATAATTTGTTTCATAAAGTATTGCACTGGGGTATAATTGTGTATATATAGAAGCACAGGAGACATTAAAATGAGAAAACCAACAGTATTGCGTAAGAGATTCATACCCTATGAAGTGGTAGATATTACAGGAGATAAGCTTTTGTTTAGAAGTGATGAGCTGCTTGTGACAAAATGGACATCAATTAAGCCACGTCCGGACTTCTATGGGGGCATTTCCTACACATTTTTAAGTAAAGGCTATAAGCTTGGGAGATTTTTTGACAAGGATAAGAACTTCCTGTACTGGTATTTTGATATATTGGATATCCACTATGATAAGGTAACTGACACATATACATTAAATGATCTTCTTGTGGATATAAAAGTACACCCCGATGGAAAGGTAGAGGTCCTTGACGCTGATGAGCTTGCCCAGGCACTGGAGGATGGGTTGATTACTCAGGAGCAGGCGGTTGAGTCACTAAGGATACTGGATGGCCTTTTGAAAATGATCTACAAAGGAAGCTTTCCACCGGCACAATGTACTGAATGGGAGTACTGAAACGGTTTGTACAGAGGAAGACAGGGGGAGGCTCTAATGCAATCCTTTAAAAATAAGAATAATGATAAATACATAGATCTTCATATGCATTCTACTGCATCTGATGGCAGCATGACGCCTGAGGAACTTGTAAAGCATTCTTACAGGCTGGGTCTTGCCGCAATTGCATTGACGGATCACGATACTGTAGAAGGAGTCAGGCCGGCCTTGGAGGAAGGCGAAAGACTTGGAATGGAAGTGATACCTGGTGTAGAGATAAGTGTTTCTCTTTCATCCTGGGATCTATCGTTATACACATGTCAACATGGACGAAATGGGGAGGACTTCGGGACATCTTCAGAACCGGAAATGCATCTCCTAGGATATTTTTTTAATGGAGGTTATGAGCTTTTATCTGAAACATTGGATAAACTGCGGCAAAAAAGAGAGCATCGAAATCCAAGAATTATAGAGAAGCTGAAGGAGCTTGGAATTAACATAACTCTTCAGGAGGTAGTAGACCTAGCTACCGGAGGGGTAGTGGGGAGACCTCATATAGCCAGAGTGTTGGTGAAAAAGGGGTATACTTCAAGTATATCTGAGGCCTTTGATAAGTATCTTGCAGTTGGTAGGCCTGCATACTTTAGAAAGGATAAGCTTACACCTCAGGAGGGCATAGCTGAGATAATCAGGTCAGGAGGAATTCCTGTCCTTGCTCACCCAATCTATTTAGATTTTAAGGCTTGTCAGTTAGGCAAGATAATCGATAAATTAAAGGTAGCGGGCCTAAAAGGAATAGAAGCACTTTATTCAGAAAACACCCTGGAGCAGACGGAGGAGCTACTTAAGCTTGCAATGGAGCATAATCTAAAGGTTACAGGTGGCAGCGATTTTCATGGGAGCTTCAAACCTGACATTGAGGCAGGGGTGGGCAAAGGTAGCCTTAAAGTCCCATACAGTTTGCTTTCAAGGCTCAAAGAAGCATAGGAGGAGTTACTTGAATGTACAAAGCATTTGCAGTCGATGATGAACCATCTGTGATAGAAGGTATAAAAATAATGATACCTTGGAGTGAGCTGGATTTTGAACTTTGCGGAACAGCATCTAACGCTACCCAGGCCCTTGAAGGGATTGAGGAGCATCGTCCTCATCTTGTGATTAGCGATATCAGTATGCCTCAACTAAGCGGACTGGAGCTAATAAGAGAAGCTCGAAAGCTGGATATAAATCTTGAGTTTATTATCCTCAGTGGCTATTCGGATTTTTCATATGTACAGCAGGCTATGAGGAGTCAGGTCTTCGACTATCTGCTCAAGCCCCTTGACCGAGACGAAATGATTTCTGTGCTTCGAAAAATCAAGATAAAGCTTGATAGTGTATTTTTAACAGAGTACGGATTTACCCAGGAGGATATGGATGCCCTTAAAACAGGTCGAAGCCTGTTGAATAATGATGACAGCATAGATACTAAAGATACAGCAATCGCAGACGAAAATGTGCAATGGAGATCCTTTGGCAAAGATTTTGATGAGGAGCTAACAAAGACTTTGGGACTGATGGATTTTCCAAGTGCAAAAAGGCTTGTCAATGAGCTTTTTGACTTTTTTGAGCATAAGGGGATATGCCTTTCTCAGGCGCGTATTATAGTGAGCAGTTGCATTTACCGCACCCTTCGCACTGCCTTTGAAAGAAACATTAGACTGAATTCAGTCCTGCCACTGGGAAATAGTGAAGCACTAGATTTTATTGAAATGAAAAGGTATTTAACTGATATTATTTTTAGAGCCATTACTCTTATGCTAGAGCATAGACGAAAAAATTCCCGCAGCTATTTGTATGAGGTGAAGGAATATATAGATAAGAATTTTAATGAAGACATTAGTGTTTCACAGCTGGCAAAGATGAAGTTTATGGAGGCCGGATACCTCGGAGAGGCATTTATAAAGCAGTTTGAATGCAGTATAAATGAATATCAGCATAGACTGAGGATAAAAAAAGCAATTGAGCTTATGAGGACTACCGATATGAAGTTAAGAGATATAGCATTATCTGTAGGTTACAATAATTATAATAACTTTTTTTCGCATTTTGAAAAAATTACACATAAAAAGCCTACCCAATATGATGCTCAGAAGTGTTAGTCCTCATCTATCCGCATGATTATTTCTGTTCCCTGTCCGGGCTGGCTGTTTATAGAAAAATGAAACCTTTTGTTGTAATTCATCATCATACGTCGGTATACATTCATGATGCCTACACCACTGCTGTATTCATTCCTGCTATTGCCCTCAATGTTTTCTATCTGTGGGTTCTCCGTATTTTCAAGTATTGACATTACCTTCTCAGCGTTCATTCCTGTACCGTTATCCCTTACGGATATAACAAGTGAACCGGATTTTATATCTGCATGCAAATCAAGCTTTCGATTATCATCCAAGGAGGATTGGAGCCCATGTTTACAGGCGTTTTCTACAATGGGCTGGATACTCATTTTTGGGATATGCATATTTAAATCAATAACCTCCTGGGCAATTTGGATTTCGTAATCGAATTTGCCCCCGAAACGGAATTTTTCGATGGAAAGGTACTTTTCTATAAATTCGAATTCTTCAGATACCGTTACCAAATCACTGCCTGAGGTTAATAGTCGTTTGAGCAGCTTGGATAGACTTGAAATAACCGCAGAAAGCTCGGTATAGTTGTTTTTATAGCAAAACACAAGTATTGCATTTAGGGTATTGAAAAGAAAATGGGGATCGACTTGAGCTTGCAGGTACTTATATTCAGCCCTGATATTCTCCACCTCTATATCCTTTTTCTGCATTTCCAGCTTATAAACTACATTTATTAGCTCATTTATATCAGCAATCATTTTATTGAATGCCTTTATTAGCCACCCAATCTCGTCTTGACCTGGGTTATCCAGTAGAAGGGGATCGAAATGATCTTCTCCTATATTTTTCATGTGACTTGACAAAGCAAGAAGACGATGGCGCATGGATTTGAGTACAAACCAAATAATAATCACCGACAAGCCAGCCAGTGAAAAGGTTATTACCAGAAAGTAAATCAGGACGACTATCTGCCTGCTGAAGATCTGATTTTTATCATAAAAGCCTGTTATTTTCCAGCCTTTGAAATACTGACCTATACCAATGGGCTTTTGAAAAATATAATATTTTCTTTCGGGAGGGATATACAGTATTTCCTGTTCTCCTGGTGTATGGACATATTTTGGCCCCCAAAATATGCTGTTACCAGAATATGTGATATATGTATCTGTGCTTAGCTTATCCTGATCTAGTTCAGATATAATCCGATCAAGGCTCAATTCAATAAGCAGATAGTTGGTTGCATTATTACGGTAGTTCGGAGAATTAATCTTACGGATTACTGTGAGTCTGTTTGCATATGGAGTGATGGATATCATAGTTGAGCTGGGGTACACAATTAAATTTGAGCTGCTGCTGGATGCAGATATGAACCACTCTGTTTTTCTCGCTGAATCGTCAAGCGTACGAAAATAGTCAGTATTTATAAAATGAGGATCATCAATATACAATGTTATTCCGGCAATTTCTGGATTACTAACAAGATACAGATTAAACCTTTCACGTAAATATGACCAATAAAGCTCATAATGATCTTTTGGTGAAGTAAAGCTCTTTGATAGGTCATTTAGAATCGATTCATCCGCGTTTATTTGATTAGCTACATTTATAGCAGTTTGAGTTAGTACATTAAAGTCATTCGCTGTTTTTTCATAGGTTTGATCCAAGTAGTGTAATGTATTCTGTCTTATTTCCTGCGAAGTAAAGCCCATCCATATAATAGCGCCTGCTACTACTGGCATACATATACCTAGTATGTACACTATGATGAACTTTCGTCTTATACTAACATTATCCAGTGGGCTCATGAATTTTTTCATAGCCATGTCTCTCCTGACACAAAATATATAGAAATAATAATACTATGAATACTTTTTTTTGTAATCCGATGGCAAAACGCTGGTATGCTCTTTGAACTTTTTAGTAAAATAGCCGTAATCGGAGTAGCCTGCTTCATCACATACTGTGGTAATTTTCAAGTCCTCAGATGCAAAAAGCATCTTAGCATACTCAATGCGTAAATAGTTTATATAATCGTTAAATTTCTTGCCTGTTTTTTTCTTTATTATTTTACTAATAATGATAGCAGGTAATGAAAATTTTTCTGCAATAACTTGTATACTGAGGTTTTTTATAGTTGAATTGTCCTTAATATAATCGATTATTTCGTCCTCTAGTATAACCAAGGATATGTCTTTGTTGCTGTTGAGCTTTTGAAAAACATGGCTGCACATTGACTGGGCGAGCTTTTTACAGTTAGGATTCCTGATACTGATAGAGGCAGTAAAATCTAAAATCTGGTTAATGGCTTCTATCTCGAAGGCGGAGGCTGTCTTCCTGACAACATCGGCCAATTTGTATAGGCAAACAGAAAAAATAAGATCTGTAGAGACATTTCTGTACAGTTCTTTAAAAAAATTATTCACAGCTGAGATAACTTCATCTATATTGGTTCCCTTCATGGCATCTACTACATTGTCATACAGGGTATCAGGAAGGATGCTTCGTTCTTCAGTTCTTACCTGCTTATGGAATACGGTGTTTTCCTCCAGAGCATCGTAGCTGACGATGGTGCTTTCTGGATGTAGCATGCAGTACATATGGAGTTGATCCAGCTGCTTACTGCAAACAGCTATATTCTTAAGTACTTCATAATTACTTACACCACTAATTAAAACCCAGCAGTCCAGTAGACCATAATCCGCCAGATTTATTTCTTCCAGGTGCCTTGACCAAATCTCCGGAAGAATGCGGCGGGATTTAAAATCCTCATCTTCTTCATGTACAATAATAATGTAAGAACCATTGCCATTATAAAAAACGCGGTTTTCGTTTTTTGTGCCTGCTATCCTCACGAGAAGTTCTGAAACAAGACCTGTATTGGGTTGCTTACTACCATCGGCTATAGTGACGAAGCGTATGATGCTCATGTTGGTTTTGCTTGGGATATCAAAAATGAAGCATGCTTTGCGGCTGAGTTTTTCATTACACTTTCCATTTATTACATCATTATATAGCTGGTTTGCAGTATACCGAATAAGCTCCAGGTTATCCAGGTTGATTTTTCTTTCACTGTCAATTATGGCTGCTACTCTAGTAAGCTCTATATCCAATTCCTCAGGGTCCAGAGGCTTTGTCATATATCCTACGGTACCGGCCTGCATTGCCTTTCTGGCATAGGCAAAATCATTGTAGCCACTGAGCATGATAAATTTTGGTATTGGAGTTATTTCGGAATTCACCTTTTCGAGAAGCTCCAGACCTGTCAACCCTGGCATACGAATATCGCATATGACAATGTCAGGCTGCGTTTGTTTGATAACGGTAAAAGCTGCTTTGCCATCGGATGCCTGTCCTACTATTTTAAACATATTACTTGAGCCAAGAAAAATCTGCAAACCATCTAATACGGATGGCTCGTCGTCTATAATAACTATTTTAAGCATCCGAATGACCTCTCAAAAAATGTCCAGTATTTTGCCCCAATTTGATAATTTACTTAATGCAGTGTTCTAAATATAATGTAATTATACAATATGCAGGCGTCTGAGTCAATTTGACGGGGATACAGACACTGGTATTTTGCGTCTTTTTAGAAGGCCTGACCCCTGCAAAAAAAAGGAGGATTTTATGAAAAGGTTTCTAACACTCTTTTTAGTCGCAGTATTTGTTCTTTCCTTTGTAGCATGTGGCGACACACAAGGCAAACAGCCGGATCCGGTACAGCCTGGTCCAAGCGACCCAGCAAACCCGGCAAACCCAGCTGATCCTGGCACGACTCCTATAGGGACTGGCGGACTGCCGGTACTTTCACCTGACAACCCGGTAACACTCAGCATGTGGATGACATCCGGTAAATCAGCTCCGGCATCAGAAAACAAGATTACCAAGCTTTTGAAGGACAAACTTGGTGTAACACTTACCTATGAAATAGTTACTCCCGACAACGCTGACCAGAAGACAGGTGTTATGCTGGCAGGTGGTGAGTATCCTGATCTCGTAGGTGCAACAGACCTGAATGCCCGCTTTATTCTTGGTGGTGCCCTCATTCCTATGGATGAGTACCTGACTCCCGATAGGGCAGGTGTTCTTTTTGAGCATGTAAGACCTTATTGGAACCGTCTATCATTTGATGCAGGCGATGGCGAAAAGAAGATTTATATCCTTCCTAACTACAACCGTTTCTACGGTGATATCACAGGTGGTACGCATTATGGTGCATCAGGCTTCTGGCTCCAGAAGGCTGTTTTGGAAGATGCAAATTATCCAAGCCTTGACAACTGGAATCTTGACAAGTATTTTGGATTAATCGAGAATTATGTAAAGAAGAATCCTAAAATCGACGGACTGCCTACAATCGGATTCGAAGTTTTGGCAGTAACCGGTAGAGAATGGGGTATGACAAATCCACCTGAATACTTGGCAGGTCATCCCAATGACGGTGGAGTACTTGTTAAAAATAACGTAGCTGAAATATTTGCAAACAAAGACGTTGCAAAGCAGTACTACCAGTATTTGAACGCTATGAACGCAAAGGGTCTTGTTGACAGAGAATCCTTTACACAGACTCTTGATCAGTACCTTGCAAAACTCGCTACTGGCCGTGTGCTTGGTATGTACGATCAGCGTTGGAGCTTCGGTAATGCATATGACGCTCTTGTAGCAGCAGGTAAAGACAATCGTACTTGGGTATCAACAATGCCTGTATACGAAGGAGCTACTCCTTACTATGCAGACAGAGATGTTATGAATATCAACCAGGGCTTCGGTATTTCCATAACCTGTGAACAGCCTGACGTAGCAGCAGCATTCTTGAACACCATGCTTTCAGAAGAATGGCAGAAGATCCTTAGCTGGGGTATCGAAGGCGAAGATTATCTAGTAGACGATAACGGAAGATTCTACAGAACTCCTGAAATGCGTGAAGGACAGAAAGACCTCGTATGGAGAGCCTCCAACAAGCTTGAAGCACTCACCGACGTACTTCCTAAGCGCAATGGTTCATTCTCTGACGGCAATGCATACGGTCCTGACGATCAGCCGGAAGAATTCTTCGCAACATTGGTGGAATACGACAAGAACTTCTTGAGCTCTTATAACAAGAAGACTTGGAGAGACTTCCTCAACCAGCCACCGGAAAATCCAATATACTATCCATGCTGGAACATCACTCTTCCTGATGGAAGTGACGCACAGATGGCTAATACGCAGTTGACTGACCTGTCTCTGAAGTATCTGCCAAGAGCAATCCTGGCTAATTCTAGCGAGTTTGAAGCTATTTGGGCTGAATATATCGCTGAGATAGAAAAGGTTGACTATAAGGAAGTTGAAAGAGTTATTAACGAAGGTATTCAAGATAGAATAGCAAACTGGGGTGGCGGCAAATAATACCCAGTTCCGTGAAAAGGGGACGAAAGTCCCCTTTTTATGGATATAAGGAGGAAACTTTTATGAGCAAAACTCTAGCTCCCACTACCAGAAAAAAAGGTTTTTGGACTACGTTATTAGCGCAGAGAGAATTATTGATAATGAGTTTGCCCATCCTGCTGTACAAAGTATTGTTTTCATATGTACCGGTTACTGGCTGGACGATGGCATTTCAGAATTATAAGCCTGCTATCAGAAGTGTTTGGAAACAGAAGTGGGTTGGTTTTGATAATTTTGTAAAGCTTTTTTCGGGACTTAATGGAGAACGTTTTATCAGAGACATATTCAATACTTTAGGACAAAGCATCTTAACACTTGCTCTTGGTTATGTATTTGCAATTGTATTAGCTTTATTATTAAATGAAATTAAACACACAGGCTTTAAACGCCTTGTGCAAAATATTAGTTACATGCCTCATTTTCTGTCCTGGATCATAGTAACAGGCATGGTTTCCATAATGTTGTCTGCTCCTACCAGCGGTGGCATAATCAATGACATATTGATGAGGCTAAATTTGGTTAGTGAACCCGTTAGGTTTTTAGCAGAGCCCAAGTATTTTTGGGGTATTGTAGCAGGATCACACTTGTGGAAAGAACTTGGCTGGAATACAATAATTTATTTGGCTGCAATGACAGCAATAGACCCAACGTTGTATGAGGCTGCTGTTATGGACGGTGCAAATCGTTACCAAAAAATGTTGAATATAACACTGCCGGGCATCAAGTCTACTATAGTTGTGCTACTTATCATGAGCATAGGAATGATATTGGAGGCTGGCTTTGAGATACAATACTTCCTTGGCAATGGGCTTGTTGTTGACAAGGCTGAAACCATCGACATCTTTGTTTTGAAATTTGGCCTACAGATGGGCAACTATTCTCTTGCCACTGTTGCCGGCATATTCAAAACTATAGTAAGTATAATATTGATTTCTGGTGCAAACTTCATATCCGGTAGGCTCGGCGAAGAAAAACTGATATAGGGGAGGTGACAGTGTGAATCCAAAAATTGGCAACACAGATTTAAGAATTAGTCGTAAGAAAATTAATGTTGAAAACGTAATTTTTTCAACATTCAACACATTGATTATGATATTACTTTGTGTAGTTATGCTGTACCCAATGCTGAACACACTCGCTATATCGTTCAATGACGGATTGGATACTGTCAGGGGAGGAATATATTTGATGCCCAGGATATTCACTCTGCAGAATTACCGTGTCGTGCTTAAAATGGACACAATCTACAATGCATTTGTAATCAGCGTATTGAAAACGATAGTTATCGTTGTCACCAATCTGTTCTTTACGTCTATGCTTGCATATACATTAAGCCGTAGAGAATTTATACTACGCAAACCATTTACTACTATCTTCGTTCTAACAATGTACTTTAATGCGGGTTTAATTCCTAATTATTTATTGATTAAGAACCTCGGCATGATTAACACTTTTTCGGTATATTGGATTCCGAATATTATAAGCGCATTCAATCTAATAGTCATTCGAACGTATATAAGGAGCATACCCGAAAGCTTTGTTGAATCGGCAAGGATAGATGGCGCCCGTGAGTTCAGGATTTTCTTCAGGATTATCCTACCTCTTTGTGTCCCCACAATGGCTACCATAGCACTTTTTGTCGCCGTTGGATCGTGGAACTCTTGGTTTGACACAATGATTTATAACTCTGGAAAGCAGCATCTCTCCACATTGCAATATGAGCTACAGAAGCTACTTGCCAACGCTATGAGTGCAGGTAATACTACGCCGGCGGGAACTGGAGCAAATGCCTCAGCAGCTGCAGGAGGTAGCAATACAACCACACCGCAAGGTATAAGGGCTGCTATCACCATAGTTACTGCAGTACCAATACTTGTAGTATATCCATTCCTGCAAAGATACTTCGTAACAGGATTATCAATAGGCGGAGTCAAAGAATAGAGGCGTATGTTTGATAGTTGAGACAGAAAGAAACATTGGGATATAAAAGCAGAATATGCGAATATTCTGCTTTATTTTTGGATTACAGTGGATTGCAAATAAGCAATTTATAATATATAGTATTTAAGTATATTTTATAATAGAAATGGCTGGGGTAAGAATGCAAAAGAAGAATTTGGAGAATGATCTCACACAGGGCAGTGTAGCAAAGCAGTTAATTATGTTTGCATTACCCTTCATGCTATCAAACTTGATTCAAACCTTTTACAACGTAGCGGATATGCTCATTGTTGGCAATTATGTTGGCTCGGAAGGGATATCTGGAGTAAATATCGGGGGATAGGTTACCTTCATAATGACCAATATAGTTATTGGGCTTAGCGTGGGAGGAACTGTTGTTATTGCTCAGTATCTGGGAGCCGGTAACAAGAAGGCTATGAATGAATCCATAAGTACACTAATTACATTCCTACTTGGAGCAGCAGTTGTTCTAACGGTTTCCATGCTATTATTGTCCGATAAGATATTGCATCTGATTCAGACGCCGCCTGAGGCATACGCTCAAGCTAGGGAATACCTGAATATTACATTGGCAGGCACGATTTTTATTTTTGGATATAATGCATTCTCTGCAATCCTACGCGGGTTGGGCGATAGTAAAAGACCTTTGATTTTTGTAGGTATTGCGTGTATTGTCAATGTATTTCTGGATCTGCTTCTAGTTGGTGTGTTTGACATGGAAGCAGCAGGTGCAGCTTATGCAACTATAGCCTCTCAAGCGCTAAGTATGATAGCGTGTATAGTCTACTTGAAACGTAGTGATTTTGAATTTGATTTCAAGCTTAGCTCTTTCAAATTCTACAAAGAACGTTTCTCAATGCTGCTCAAGGTCGGAATACCAATATCGATCCAGAATGTTGTTGTTAATTTTTCATTTCTGGTCCTTACAGCTATTGCAAATGGCATGGGGGTAAGTGCATCGGCAGCTGTTGGTGTAGTGGGCAAGTATAATGGTTTTGCTATACTGCCTGCTATTGCTGTGGGTTCGTCGGTTTCTGCAATGGTTGCGCAGAATATGGGGGCTGGTCTGATTGAGAGGGCGAAAAAGACCCTCCATACCGGATTTATACTTGCTTTTTCCTTCTCTCTTGTTGTATTTGCAATTACACAGCTGATTCCTGAGCAGATACTTTCGCTGTTTGGGGATGACTCTGAAATGATAGCAGCGGGAGTACAATATATACGGATATTTTCCATTGACTATCTATTTGTTCCCGCTACATTTTGTCTGAATGGTATCATAACAGGCTCCGGACACACCATTATCTCTGCTTTAGGTGGAATTGCGTCTTCACTTGCTTTTCGTATTCCTCTTGCGATCCTATTCGGAGTCGTATGGGACAAGGGTATGTGGGGCTTGGGTATTGCAGCACCGGCAGCTACAGTGAGTACAACTCTGATACTTTTAATCTATTATATGTCGGGGAGATGGAAGTACAATACTGTAGTAAAGTCTCAGTTGCCGTAGAGCTATAGCACGACCGGTGGTGCTGATGCTGTGGAATGATGTGGCGATGGTAGACGCTAACGGTAATTATTGCCTGTGGACTTGACAATATGCCTATTCAGCAGTTATAATGATACTCGACCGAGCCGATAAAGGAATCTATGCAGCCCTTTTAATAGAGGGTTATTTTTATCGGCAAGGACTTAAACGGAAGGCTTGTGTTATGGCAAACGAAGGAATAAAAATCATTGCTCAAAACAAGAAAGCCAGACATGATTACTATATCGAGCAGACAATGGAAGCCGGTATAGTACTGTCAGGTACAGAGGTGAAATCCATCAGGCAGGGCAAGGTGAACCTGAAGGAAAGCTATGCCACCATTGAGAGCGGTGAGGTCATGCTAAACGGTATGCATATAAGCCCGTATGAGCAGGGCAACATATTCAATAAAGACCCATTGCGTGCTAGGAAGCTCCTGTTGCACAAGAGCGAGATTAACCGGATTATAGGCTATACGCAACAAAAGGGTATGTCACTGGTGCCCGTCCAGCTTTACTTTAAAAGAGGTAGGGTAAAGGTGGAGCTGGGGATAGCAAAGGGTAAGAAGCTCTACGACAAGAGAGATGACATCGCAGAACGGGATGCCAAGCGCGAGATCGACCGTAAACTCAAGGAAAGCGTACGGTGACAGGAACACATCTTGTTTGGAGATGAGTATCCCATTACGTTGGACGTTGAAAAGATGATAAGGAGAAATGCCACACTAGAATGTAATCTATCTGTTCGTTGTGGAATGTCTCTTTACCTATAGAAAGTTACAGTTCTCAGCTTATAAGGAATACCACTCGTAAGAGAAGTGTAACTTAATCTTATACCATGGGGGCGTATTGGTTTCGACGGGATTGTTGAAACCAGAGTAGCGGGTAGAGGATTCTCGTGGGCCTCTTTAAAAAACGAGAAACTAAAATTAAACGCTAAAAACGATAATTTCGCTTTAGCTGCTGCCTAATTAGGTAGCCCGTCAGTCCAAGGTTCCTGCACCTTGGGTAGCTGGCGTCATTAAGTCAGGCCTTAGGAAGGGGAAGGTCAAATTCCGGAACTGGTTCAGTAGTAGCCTTGAGCTGAGCCCGAAAAAAAAGGCTACCGAGGGTGGAACTTTGATTGTAGAGGTCCGCCTTAGGGAAACGTAGTGCCAAGGTCCAGGACGCATGGGCGAGCAGCAAGCGCAAGCTTGCGACCAGCCACGTAAGAGAAACCGGGCAAAGCATAAATTACAATCTACACCCGTAGAAGCGCTGGAGGAAATGGTTTCGGACAGGGGTTCGACTCTGAAAAAGGTTTGGTAGGACATTAGTCCAGCTGAATGGCTAATGCGTATGTAAATGCATATGCAAATGCCAAAAAAAGAATCGCCCTGCCTGGCGACAGGTAGGTGAAAACTTGGCTTTATCGGTGAAACCGTAGCGGAAGGTAATTTTACCTTTCACCGGCAATACCGAGAGGTATGTGGGGAAACCCAACAGCCTTGTATCGACTCATAGGGGTCTAAAGATGCGGATATAGTCCGACTCAATGATCTACTAGGATGGGAGTTTTTTGGGGACATTCCTTACTCCAAAGGAATACATCCTGTTCAGAAAGGTGTGTCCCCACACATTGCACCTCCCATAATACGCCAGGGGACTTGGAATTAATACAACCAAGTTCAAGATATAGTCAGTGCCAATGGAAACATTGGAAGACATGTCCCCTCGCCTCCACCAATACTATAAAGGGCTGTCCATTCGACAGCCTTTTATGTTGTAATAAATAGTTGGTAGAAATCCATTTTTTGCCTTGAACTGTTCTTCTGTACATAACTCAATCTATTGTTTTATTACTTACCGAATGACTAAGTTCAAACAATTTGCCATCCAACGAATGTATAAAATCCGAATAACTCCCTGAATAAGCCTCCCCGGCCATTTGAGATCATGACAATATAGTCGGCAAGAATTTCAATGTCATCAAGTATGTGGGTAGATATAATAACGTATTTGTCCTTAAAAATACTCTTAAATGTTTTGTAGAATGAAATCCTCTCTTCACGATCAATAAATACCTGCCGTCGGTTCATCTAAGAACACTGCTTCGGGTGAACCCAGCAATGATGTGGCAATACCAATTCTTCGTTTGGTGCCGACAGAACATTTATTGAATCTAGTGCTTAATAGCCTGTAATATTTACATGCTCCGCAATCTTATTGACCCTAGACTTAATATCGCTCTTGCTTATTCGTTTCATTGACGCAACAAAGTGGAGCTTGCTCTTGAATATCCGGCATTTTCATGAAGAACGCATTCCCTGTAAATTATAAAGTTTCTTAAATATTGAAGTGTTAGAGAGAAATTGACCATTACAACATTGATGCTATCATCTCTGTAGGCTACTGTGTAAAAATTGGAATAGTAATAAGTTGCAAAAAGGACATAATACTACTCAGGTACGAAATACAGTAGTACCTGAGCAGTACCATTGCAAGCACATATTTGGTAATACGGGGGGATGATCAAGTTGAAAAGTATCCGTAAACCCATTTTTATAAGGGCAGTATACCTTTAGAGCTAGGGGAGATGGTTAATTTGGACTTCTTATTCCTTTGTATCTGAATACTTGCTTGCGACAGGGATTCTTTATAGAATCCCTGTATTTATTTGTCCTCTTTGTTGCTTAATCCGAATACTTCTCTTGAGCTTTCCGCCTGAGGGTCATGCTTTATACTTTTTGAACGGAATGTGCCATCGTCCTTTTTGTTATTGTTCGTCCTTTTCTTATTGTTTGCCTGGCCAATGCACAGCTCAATCTGAACGCGGCATATAAGAATTTCTTTCGGAATAAGTCATCTGGATTCCCTAAATATAAAAGCAAGCACCATGACAAAAAGTCATACACGACCAATAATCAGAAGGGAACTATACGTAGTATGGACATGTAAAAAATGTGGCGCAGAAATTGACCGGGATGTAAACGCAGCACTGGCGTTAGCTGGTACGTCCCAAGAAGCCGCCGCCTCTATAGGCGGCGGGAGTACGTCACTTTTTGCTAACTAATACTTCTTTAAGCCTACCTTTTTATTCCCTGTTTTTGCCTTACCTTGGATTTCAGGAACAGGATCTACATCATTTTTTGGTAAATGTGTTTTGTGATTGCTTTCTGTTCCGTGAGGTTCTTTTGGGTTAGGCCTTCTCATGCCTGCCTTAGCCATTTCTATCGCTCCTTTCTGTTTTATCTATGTCTTCATTCATAGCCGACCTCTATAGGTCGGCTATGAATAAAGACGAATTAATTAACTTCCTTGGTCAGGTGGAGTTCAGTCTCTACCTGCCTTAGCCATTTCTATTGCTCCTTCCTGGTTTATTAATCAAGTTTTTATACCCAATTTCCATACATCCTATTTCCTTTTCTCTTTGGATTCACTTTGATTGTTAAAATCTGATCCTGCATTGCCTGGGTCTACATTTTTTTCAGATTTATTCCTTGACTTTGTTTTCGAAGATACTTTGTGCTCCTTGTTCCCTTTATGGCTCATGTTAGATCCCTCCTTTTTTTACGTACAGTTTATTATCCGTAATCCAATTATAAATATGTAGCTAAGGCATTTGTTCAACCTGGATTTGATGGTACAAAATTGTTTATGATCTACAGCCGGGATCGGAACAATCGAACACATTGAACAGAAGCTGCCGAATGATTCACATGAGAGAGGCAGTATTTCACGAATTTGTGTTACAATAATGAAGATACAGGCGAAAATACAACTAAGAAAACCAAGTGACGTACTAGATAAGAGAGAATACAATGATGAATGAAAAATTTGAGAATTATCGGCTGGAGGATCCGCTATTGAGATCCCTCAGACTACTGCATTACGAGAAGCCAACAGAAGTTCAGAAGCAAGTGATACCGGCTGTGCTGGATAAAAAGGATGTCATTGTCAAGTCCCAGACCGGAAGCGGCAAGACTGCGGCATTTGCCATACCCATTTGCCAATTGATAGAGTGGGATGATAATAAACCCCAGGCTTTGGTGCTTACGCCTACAAGAGAGCTTGCCATCCAGGTTAGGGAAGATGTCTTTAATGTAGGCCGGTTTAAGAGGCTGAAGGTAGCAGCAGTTTTTGGGAAATCTCCATTTTATGATCAAGAAAAAGAGCTTAAACAAAAAACCCATGTGGTGGTTGGCACACCGGGGCGTACTATTGATCATATCGAAAGAGGCACCTTCGATACATCAAATATTAAGTATCTTGTGATAGATGAAGCTGATAAGATGCTCCAAATGGGATTCATAGAGCAAATAGAGACCATTTTGGACAGGCTGCCCGGTGAACGGGTTACAATGCTGTTGTCTGCGACTTTGCCTAAGGATATTATGAAATTATGTGAAAAATATATGAACCATCCCTTACAAGTTGAGGTGGAAGAACATAATCCTGCAGTAGATAGGATATTACAGGAAAGATATCAGGTAGAGCATGGAGAAAAGATAAATCTTTTAAGGGATATTATTATTGTGGAAAATCCGGATAGCTGCATGATATTTTGCAACACAAAGCAAATGGTGGATGATGTTTTTGAAGAAATGGAAGGCTTACAGTATTCCTGTGAGAAAATCCATGGCGGAATGGAGCAGCGTGATCGGTTAAGAGTTATGGATGATTTCAGAAAGGGGCGTTTTCGGTATTTGGTGGCGACAGATGTGGCAGCAAGAGGGATAGATATTGACAATATTTCACTAGTTATCAATTACGATGTACCACAGGACAGGGAAAACTATGTCCATCGGATCGGAAGAACTGGACGTATCGGAAATGCAGGCAGGGCTATCACTTTTGTTGCAAAGAATGAAAACGGTTACCTTCAGGATATACAACTGTTTATAGCCAAAGAGATCCCAATTAGGGAGAGGCCGGATAAGGAAACTGTAAATGAATCCAAACAGGGATTTTTCGAAAAGATAGCTGTCAGGCCTGAAATCAAAGAATCAAAGGGAACACGGCTGAGTAAAGATATTATGAAATTACATATTAATGCCGGTAGAAAAACAAAAATGCGGCCGGTGGATGTGGTAGGGACCCTATGTAACATTGAGGGTATGACAGCTGAAGATATTGGAATTATTAATGTGATGGATATTTCTACTTTTGTGGAAATCTTAAATAACAAGGGAGATATGGTGTTACGCAAACTCCAGAAGACACCTATTAAGGGGAGACTTCGTACAGTCTCTAAAGTAGATAATGAGAAACTGGCCAAACGATATCAACCGAGGCGGGGCAGATATGATTAAACCACGCAAGGCTGGATGAGGGGAAATTAACATGTTTATGTCTATACCGACCTATTTGGTAAATGAACAGTTTGATGATCGTTATTTTGATATAGTTAATGCATTGGATGAAGCGCAGCAAATCTATTTCAGAAATAATAGCCTGCTGGAGAGGATTGTTTCGGCAAAAGAAGCCGGAAGCTCATTTGTAATCGGTGAAACAGGCTTTGGAGCTGGGCGTGTAGTTGTTTCGCTGATGGAATTTGTCAAGGAAAATGGATTGAAGGATATTTCTATTGAGTATAATTCAGTCGAATTGTATCCAATGAGCCCAGAGCGTATGTTTCAGATCCTGGATGGATTCAGGGAGCGGGTAGGTGCCGAGATTGACACTCTTGTAAATGCATATCGCAGCATTGATATTAGTAAGGGTGGCTGGCATTCAATAATAATTCAGCAACCATTTGGAACGATAAAGCTGAACCTTTGGATAGGTGAAGCGTTTGAGATGGTGAATGCTTTGGATAAGTCCTGTGATGTGTGGTTCCTTGACGGTCACAGCCCAAAAAAAAATCCGTCCATATGGCGTGATGAGTTACTTATGGCAATTGGAGAAAAAACTAAAGTCGAAGGCACCTGTGCTACATTTTCAGTGGCAGGTGCAGTAAGAAGAGCCTTGGAGGCAGCAGGCTTCACAATAAATTTGCTCCCTGGTTGTGGAGGCAAAAAAGAGGTACTGCATGGAGTGAAGTGTTAAAAGGATTATATATTATGGTGTAATTATTAAGTGCCGTTATATCTAATATCTAATATCGGGGAACAATAAGATATACTGTTATGAGAGCAATCCATACACGAAATTCAGTAAAAAGTCCGCATATCTGCGGGCTTTTTGCATTGCGGGACTTTTGTATAGCACTTTGAGGTTGCTATTTCAAAATAAATCCTTTATTGTGGAAAAGGGTGTTGACAAGAATGTATAGTTGGCACTATAATGATATTAACAATAAGATATTAACAATAAGATAATAACAAAGAGTAAACAACAAACGACAAACGACGGACAACGAACAAAGTACAACGAACAAAGTACAACGAACAAAGTACAACGAACAACGAACGACGAACAACGAACAAAGTACAACGAGCGACGAACAACGAGCAAAGTACAACGAACAAAGTACAACGAACGACGAACAACGTACAACGTACAACTAACGAGTTCTGAGAGAGGAGAAATTGCTATGAGAATGATAAACAAAAATGAGTTCATAGAAAGAAGTGCTAAAGCCATTGGTGAGATATTTGATACCCTGGCAAAACTCCCGACCATTCAATTGAAAGACCTACCGGAGAAGCAAACCGCCCTCGTGATGGTTGACATGATAAACGGTTTTTCCAGAGAAGGAGCGTTAAAAAGCCCTAGGATGGAAGGCTTAATCCCCAAGATAGCGGAGCTGTCAAAGGCATGCGATGAATTGCAGATTACAAAGCTTGCGTTCGCAGACTGCCACACAAAAGAATCACCTGAATTTGATGCATATCCTGAGCACTGCATGGCTGGTACCAGCGAAGGTGAAATTGTTGACGAGCTCAAGGAAATTGGAGGTTATACCCTTATTCCTAAAAACTCAACAAATTCCTTTATTGAGGATGAATTTCAGGAATGGCTTAAGAAAAACGAGCACATAAATACCTTTATTATTACTGGTGTATGTACCGATATCTGTGTTCAGCAATTTGCAATAACACTAAAGGCCTGGTTCAATATGCAGAACATAAAAGCAAGGATCATGGTACCAATAACTGCTGTTGAAACTTATGATCTTGGCTTGCACAACGGTGATATGGTCAATGCAATGGCACTTTACAACATGACGCTTAATGGAGTAGAAGTAGTTAAAGAGGTGTTGGTATAATAAGTAGAACTAGTGGAGGTAGGCGATTTCAGTAGCTTGAAGCATAAAATGTAGCACATTATGTAAAGCAACATATTATGTAGCATAGAATGAAGTTTTGTTTGGGAGGAGCATGCTATGCTTTCAAGCTCGGATTTTGTACGACAGTCACTTGAGATACATTTATTTTTTGCAAGAATAATGAAAGAACACTCTTTTTTCCTTGAAGTCGGATTTACACCAAGGGACACTAACTTTACCCAACGGGCAGATATGTTCCGAAAGGAGTTCGACAGGTTTTTAGCTGAAGTGGTATCTCTTTCTAATGGTGTTGTAAGCCCTAGGGTACTTCAGTCAGGGGAAGTAGTTACTCCATATACACAAAAAGCAGAGATGGCTACAGTTTATTTTACCGGAGTGCAGATACCAACTGAAATTACACAAGCGGAAACGGGGTTAGTGGGTGGAGGCCTGATGACCGTTAGCCCAATGCTGGAGCAAAGGGTTTTCATGCTTAATCAGAGGGCTATATGGATGACTTCAGCCTTAATACAGTTTAAGGATACGATTTTATCCAATGTTCTATCGTGCAAAATGTTTACAGTCAACTATCCTTTATTAATTGTGCATATCGCTCGTGAGGCAAGGCTGTATCTGGCAACTTTGCAGAGGCTTCAAAATAAAGAGAAAATCAACATAGAAAAAGAGTCCCGTGATCTAGAGTTTTTCTGGAACAGGCAGATGGCAGAACATGCAAAATTCATACGGGGCTTACTTGACCCAACAGAAAATGATTTAATCAATACCGCTAACGATTTCGGAAATGAATTTGATCAATTGACTGTGGAGGCAAAAACAGCAATGGATATGACCATACCATTGGCACAGGTTACAGGTGAAAGTTTGAAGGCCACTCAAGAACTTAGGGATTTTAAGGAGCAGGGAACACAGGGGATACTTTCGTGCAAGCTTAAATCGATCATAATTCCTTTGCTTGGTGACCATGTTTTGCGTGAAGCTAACCACTATTTAAGGCTTTTAAGGATATTTGAAGGGTGAACAGTCAATTCGTTTCACTCAGGGAGTAAGGTGGAGACTATACTCCACCTGATCAAGGAAGGTAAATAGTTCAGAGGTTAGTGTCTTCCGAAGACATAGATAAACAGGAAATATAGCAAATAAATAAGAAAGACCGCTGTGGATGTCACTGCAGCAGGTCTTTTATTTATAGTCAAAATTTTGAGATTTTTCATCAGCCAATATAAACTGTTATGTATAAATACATTTGCTCTTGAATGTTGGCAAACAACATACTTATCATGTAGGTCAAAGTAAATGCACTCTGCTATTTAAGAGCTGTTAGGAGGGTATTTTCCGTGAAAAAACTATGCTATGTTTGCTTTATTACTGTTTTCATAATTTCAATGATTATGCCTGTATATTCTGTGACAACTGACACACCGGAGATAGTTTTCAGTGATGTACAACCGGGGCAGTGGTTCTATGATGACGTAATTACGTTGGCGAACAAGGGAGTAATTACAGGCGTGACTACACCGGTGAATGGAGTGGGTAGGTATAATCCCCAGGGGATAGTGACTCTGGGAGAGTTTCTGGCCATATCAACAAGACTTGTAGCCAAACAATACGTAATGGAAATACCGGGAGAAAAGAATTGGGCAGGGCCGTATTATTCGACGGCAGTAGATTTTTTCATTATAGATAGAGAAGATTTCAGCGATAGACCGGAGGCATTGTATGCTCCTATCAGTGGGGAGGATATGGCTCTAATACTTGTCAATATAGCAAAACTAAACGGGGAGAGATTAGAGGAGAAGCCTATTGTCACACGGGCAATAAAAGACTATGATTCAATATCAAGCTCAAGAACAGACGCAGTGAAAAAGGCCTACGCCAATGGGCTGATAATAGGAGATGAGAATGGTAACTTTAACCCGAATAAATCACTGACAAGAGCAGAAGTGGCGACAGTGTTTTGCAGGGTGATGAAATATACCAGGAGACCGGTTGCTGAAGGCGCACCTAAGAAATTGATTGTGTGGTCCTACAATGATGAGCTCCATCGAATATTACGGAAGTATCAGGAGTTCCACCCAGACCAGAACATTGAATTTGGTGGAGGTATTATCGGAACGCCATTTTATCAGGAGTTTCTTGATAAAGAGTTTGCAAGCGGCGGTCCTGAGACACCGGATATCTATACTGTAGATTCATCATTTGCACTCAAGTATACCAAGGGAGATGCAAGTCAATACGCGGCATCCTATAAGGAATTAGGTATAGAAGTGGACAGTCTTCTGAAGGAAGCTGAAATTGCCCAGTATACTGTAGATATAGGTACAAGGCCTTCTGATAAAGAAATCGTTGCGCTCAGTTATCAGGGAACTGCAGGTGCATGTATTTATCGTCGGTCTATAGCAAAGGATGTTTGGGGAACTGATGACCCTAAAATAATCAAAAACAAAATAGGGCCGGACTGGGAACAGTTCTTTAAAGCTGCTGAGGAGTTGAAAGCAAAGGATTATGGAATAGTATCTACTGACAGAGATATATGGAATGTGATTGAAGGTGGTTCTCCCACAGGTTGGATTGTTAATGGGAAGCTTAATATAGATCCAAGCCGTGAAAAATTCATTGATTATGCGAAACAGATCAAGGATAATGGCTGGAGTAACAATACAGATACTTGGAGCAGTCCCTGGTTTGATGACATGATGGATGACAATGAGCAGAAGGTATTCTGCTATTTTGGGCCTGCTTGGTTCATCAACTATTGTCTGGTACCTAGCTCTTTTAGTGAATATAAACCCAATATAGAAGGAACGTATGGCGACTGGGCGGTCTGTGAACCTCCAGCCAACTTCTTTTGGTCAGGCAGTTGGGTACTTGCTAGTAAGAACAATATTGACAAGGAGGCTGTAGGGGATATACTGAAGTGGATTACGCTAGACAGTTCTAATACGGGATTACAGTATTTGAAGGCGAATGGATTTACCATTGATAGAGAAACTGAAGCTAAAGACGTTGTTCCTTCTGCTACAGTTATGAGGAAGTCCAACGGCAAGCTGGATTTCCTGGATGGACAGGATATGTTTGATGTATTTATTCCTGCTAACGCATCAGTTTCGGGCGAGAACAAAACCGAGTATGACGAAGTGATTAACACGTATTGGTTAAATGTTATTCGTAAATATACAGATGGTGAAATAACTCGCAGTCAGGTTATACCTAGGTTTGAGATGATGGTTTCAGACAATCAGCTAATCAGATAATCGTTGACTGACGATGGAGTAATCCGTTGAATAATATTTTGAAACCCGCTAAAGTCTATTAAAAAAGGGGGCAGACTTTTCTGCTCCCCCTTTTTTTAATGTCCTGCTCTGTCTTTATCAATAGTTCCAATAAAACACTACATTACTGTCGCCGCTTTCAGGAACTGTATAGCTGTGATTAGCTCCGCCTTCCCAACTAACATATCCGGAGGAGCTCTTCTTTATTGCTTTAAACTCAAAAGTTGTTCCTACAGGCAGCTCAATTGTGATTTCCCATCTACCATTGTTTAGTTCTTCTGCTGGGCCTGGACAATCATTACATGACCAGTTACCTAGCTCAGGAATGCTTCCTACAATATAAAGCTTTTGACTGCCTGATGTATAGGCATTATTAACAGTAAATTTTACCTGGGCCATTAGACTGGAAGGGGGTTCGCCAGGTGTGATTTCCCCATTTTGAAAGGTAAAGACTCCGGGCCCAAATATATAGTTATTCCCGTCATTATTGTCCCAGTTCCCCTGACCATCGGTAAATACTGCTTCTACTTGATTGAGGTTACCCATATCTATCGTTAATTCACAATACCCGGGATATTCCTGAGATTCTGTCATCAAATCACCGGGGGCTGTAGTCCAATTTCCATCAGAATTCTGGTGGTGCATATATGGGGTGTTGAAGCCTTTCTTATAGTATACGGTTAATGTGTTTTCACCGCCCGTTTCAGGCTGTTCACTATACCAGATTCCGTTCATAAACCATCCTGTGCCACTTCTTAGAAAACCAGGCTGATTAGCTCCAGGTATCTGATTACCATAACTGTCTTTAAATATTACACGAGCTGATTGAGCACCAGAAATGGTATAAACATACCAGTCTTCAATGATGTCAGGCTCCATTTCAGGGGCGCAGTCCCATTGTGGCTCTGCAACCTTGGGATTCGTTCCATAATAGTAAAGCTGAGGAGGACCCCAACCCGAGGGCTTCTTGAAATAAACAGTCAGATCCTCGTCGGGAGAAATATCGTCAACAGCCTCTAGAAGGATAACCTTGTTAGGGTGAGCTGTTAATGTGACATAACCATTGCTTACTACTGCTTCGTTACCTGTATAGAAATCCCTTACAGCAGCCCCATTTGCGAAAATATCCGATACCCCAATGGTAGTATTTCCACTAGCTCCTATAGCTACTACAACATTATCATAGACTCCATTTTTGCTGTATACTCTGGAAAACACATGGGGAGATTCCTGCAGGAGGGTATGAGTACCTGCGCCTATGGCTATGTGCTTGTTTCTGAATTGTCCAAGCTTTTGCCAGTGTGATAGCACGTCGCTATTGATGGAATTCCAGTTCATATCTGTTCTTGTGGGCTGATCCCAAGGTAAACTATTGTTTGGTTGGCGTGCTGTTTCATCTCCATAATAGATTTGCACACCACCGGGTAAAAGCAGGAGGCTGGTTCCTGCATTAATAAGGTTGTTTCTATCGAAGAGACTGGTGTCGTGGGAAGAGATGTAGCTTAGAACATTAAATCCATCGTCACTATTTATTTTTGATGCATAATCCGAGTACACCCATTTTAGAGAGTCCAGGTTGCCTGGCACATCCTGAAAGGAGAAATTGATTATTGAGTCAAACCCATTATCGAAGTACTCACTTCTATTAACATCATGACCCCATACTTCGCCGGTCATCCAAAAATCCAGATCATCCAGCTTTTTGTCGGGGTTATTGCTCTTCCACTCCCTGAGTGCGGCTTTCGTCTCTTCCTTCAAGGCCTTCCAGACATGAAGATCTACGTGCTTGGCAGTATCACATCTGAAGCCGTCGACGCCATACTCTCTAACCCAATCAGACAACCACTTTATCAGATAATTGGATGGTGTTCGTGGTTTGCCTGTTCTAGAAAAGAAGTTATTCAGTTCATTCATTTCTTTGGATTCTTTGGCGTTTCCCCATTTGTTGGACAAAATGGTGGGAAGTCCGACCCAGTTTGTTGATTCAGTTTTAAAGTCAGGCAGGTTTGAGAGACATAGTGTAAGATCTGAATATCCTCCTTCGTCATATCCCGGAGCTTGAGGCGATGTTCTAATCCATTCGGGTCCCCACCAGTTACTCCAGAGGTCGTATGATGTATATCCAATATAATCATCATAGGTATCATAGTGAGCGTAGCTTTCAGGCTGATCATAATAATATGTGTCCCAGTTGTAAAGCAGCTCTCCGTATCCAAACTCGGACATATCTTTCATGTTCAGATAGCCAGGATGATTCATTACTACATCAAAAATTACTCTTATTCCATTTTCATGAGCGGTATCAATAAAATTTCTTAAATCATCTTCAGTGCCCAAGTTTTTATCAACCTCAGTATAGTCAAGGGTATAATATCCGTGATAGCCATAATGCCTGAAGTTAAGGCCGCCTACCCACCCGTGCATTTGTTCGAAGGGTGCCGTAATCCATATGGCGTTTATACCCAGGTCGGTAAAGTATCCCTCGTTTAGCTTTTGTGTCAATCCTGCAAAATCCCCTCCATGAAAAGTTCCAACCTTGTTTTTGTAGTCTGCATAAGGGTTTCCGTATCGATCCAGCTCTCTTCCATATGAATGGTTGTTTGTTGGATCCTCGTCAAGAAATCTGTCAGTCATTACAAAATAAACTGTTGCATTATCCCAGGAGAAGGTTTGTGAATCTGTTTCAGTGGCAAAGGACATATTAGTAAAATCTAATGAAGCGAAAAGAAGTAGTAATATAAGAAGTCCAATGATAAGCGCTTTTACTTTTTTCATAGAGGCACCTCCTGATTATTTTTGTTATTTATGCAAGCGATTGCACTACTAATATATGCAAGCAATTCCGATATGATATTTTATATTCTAAATTACATGGTAAAAAACACCACTATGTGTGGTATAATAATGGAGTGGATTGTATTATATATCTTTGTTAGGGAAACTTAATGAAGCAAGCCACAAATACTATTATACGAGGAGAATGAAAATGAAGAGGAAAGCTTATCCTATCCCATTAGCTAAAAATTCGGCTATAGTCATGAACGCAATTCCCGGCCATTTTACTACAAGCCATTTTCATCTTACACATTATCTTGATTTGGATGATATGAAAACCAATTCATCCATCGCAAGAAAAGTTGCCGTAGAATTAGCCTTACCCTATTTATCAACTACACTTATTAATACCATAGTATGTATTGAAGGAACCGAAGTGATTGGGGCATATATGGCTGAAGAGCTTTTGCGGGGAGGCATGACTAGTCTAAATAGCGGAAAAGAGATTCATGTGGTAACACCAATGAATAATGTTAACAGACAACTTATATTTCAAAGCAATCAGCAAGAATTAATAGATGAGCGCAATGTGGTTCTGTTGGTATCATCTATATCCAGCGGGATAACTGTTAAAAGCGCTTTGGAATGCCTTTCCTATTATAATGGCAAATTAGTAGGGATATCTGCCTTATTTAATGCCTTCCCGAAAGAATTCAAACAAAAAATTTATTCCTTGTTTACAAGTGAGGATATACCTGAATATAAGACATCAAGACCAAACGAGTGTGACATGTGCAAGGCTGGTCGTAAATTGGATGCAATTATTATGCCCGGAGGTTATACAAAGATGTAAGATAGTACGTTGACCGGTGATGTAGTAACCCCCTTTATATGAATGCAGATATGACCTTAATAATAAAGACGGAAGTGCCGATAACTATAGAGAAGCTTATACTGATATGAATTACAGTATTTCCCAACGGTGCAAAATACTTTAACCCCCAAAATACCCCATTATTGCTGTAAAAGCTTGGAGAACTACTTAGAAGCAAGTTTCAACTTGACATAAAAGATGACGTTAACGTATAATGGGGTAGGGTTAATTCCAAGTAAATTGCCTGTTCGTACCATAATATGCATTACATATGAGGGGGCATGTTCTTGAAGCAAAACACTCAAGCAGAGGCACAATTAACATACAATTCAGTAGTAGACGAGGAGATCATCAACGACGCAAAAGCTGGAGATGAACTAGCCCTCGAATTTCTCATTAATAAATATAAGAGCTTTGTCCGAGCTAAAGCAAGGACATATTTTCTTATTGGCGCAGACAGAGAGGACATTATCCAAGAGGGTATGATTGGTCTCTATAAAGCCATTCGAGATTTCAGAGGGGACAAGCTATCATCCTTTAGAGCATTTGCTGAGCTTTGTATCACGCGACAGATTATTACTGCTATAAAGACAGCTACCAGGCAGAAGCATATTCCGCTAAATTCGTATATATCACTGAATAAACCGATATTTGATGAAGATTCAGATCGGACCTTAATGGATATCATTAGTGAGGAGAGCGTCAGTGACCCTGAGGAAATGATGATTAACAGGGAGGAATTTGCCGGTATTGAGGTGAAAATGGGAGAGATACTCAGTAGCCTTGAATGGGAAGTTTTGTCCCAGTACTTGCAGGGAAGATCCTACCAGGAGATAGCTGTGGAACTGAACCGACATGTAAAGTCCATTGACAATGCCCTCCAGCGCGTAAAGCGTAAGCTGGAGAAGCATTTGGAAGAAGGCAAAATTTAAAGTAGAAACATATAAGACAGGATATACTCCTGTCTTGTACCTATCTTATCACAAATATACTTCCTTAAAGCAATAAATCAATCCACAGCTTACAATTTTATTGTTTTTCTTTTATTATTTACCTAAACATGATAGTATTTTTACAGGTATTGAAAAGATCCTGTATGAACAAGGGAGGTATAAAATGATCCTTTATATAATTATCGGAATTGCTGTTCTAGTGCTTTTATATGTACTTGTCACATATAATCAGCTAATCAAACATAATAACGCTGTCAGGGAGGCCTTTTCGACAATGGATGTCTATATGAAGAAAAGGTGGGACCTGATTCCTAATATTGTAGCAACCGTAAAAGCTCATACGGCTTATGAAAAAGATGCCCTTGAAAAAATAGCAGCTCTTAGAAGCGGTACATATGGGAGTCTATCTCAAAATGACAAGCTCCTTATCAATGACAAGCTTTCTGAAAACATATCAAGTCTGATGCTGGTAGCGGAGGGCTATCCCGTTCTCAAATCCGACCAGAGCTTTCTGGAGGTGGCGGAGAAGCCACAGCTAGAGGCACTGGTAATGAAGGAGCCATCCTATTTCTTTGACATCCTTCCTTACACATATGTGCTGGGAGTATATGACATATGGGTTAAAAAATTCAAATTCATTGCATTATCAAAGCCTGATTGGTATACGAGTAGCTCTCCGTTCACTAACAGATCCTTCAAATCGTTTACTGATAAGACAATGTTGTCTGTATCCGAAGCTATGTGTTCAAGTCCATCCTCTGGTGGTTCAAGGGTTAGATCAGGAGGCGGCTCGTCGGGCGGTGGTTCTGGAGGCGGAGGGGGTAGATCAGGAGGCGGCTCGTCGGGCGGTGGTTCTGGAGGCGGAGGCGGCAGCTCCTGGTAGGAGGCGGCTCGTCGGGTGGTGGTTCTGGAGGCGGAGGCAGAAGTAGTTCCGATAGCAGCTCCCGGTGAGTGGCGGTTCATCAGGCGGCGACCGTGCCACTAAGGAGCAGGTACATCACATTAGTATACACAAGGCCTTTCACAGGAGTTTAGAGGAATTTTTATGTACAAGATAATGATAGTTGAAGATGACAATATTATTGCAGGT
>CAZEIH010000012.1:54007-75562 GCA_964512095.1 uncultured Oscillospiraceae bacterium | reverse complement strand
ATCCACAAGAGACTATTTTTTGACTCCGATTTTTCATATGTTACTTTACACTACCAAAGCCATAAGCAGGTCATTCGCGTTTGACTCTGCCTGCTCCATGGAAAATAGCAGGTCAGCTGCGCTGCTGTATTCGGGAAGCAATCCGTCGGTTGCGCCTTCACTCAATATTATTTCTTCCGTTTGAGCGTGAATTGCCTCTGTCTGCTTTGTTAGCTGTTGAATCTCTTTTGCGTTAATATAGCAGAATTTACCGAACGTGGTGGCCAATGTCACTCCCAGCGTAATGTTTATGTATGGCACTCCATTTTGGCGTGTGCAGCCTACAATGGCCTCTCCTAAGAAATTGACCGTATATGCGATCAATTTTATTTCCGTACAACGCAGATCATCGGTTATCTTCCTGAGTTTGAAATACAGTTCGGACAGCAATTTTACGACTGTGCCCGCAGCAACATCCTGCGCACGGATGGTCATCATGTGTGAATAGACTTCCTGTGCCATCAGTTTGTTGTCAAAAGCCTCATCAGACAGTTCTTGTGCAATTTTTATGAGGTAATTGGATGTCTTATCGTTTTCGTCAACAACGTCCAGGAATGAACTTCCGGGTACTGGCAAGCCTTGTTTTGATGTGGTATCCGCCAGCAGATGTCGCACTGCCTGTAGGATGCCGCTCATTCCGTGCTGCTGGAACATTAGCACGAATGGATTGTCTTCCTTAATCGATAGAATATCGTGTCCCCACAGTAGACGGTGAAAGATGCAATATGCGTTGCCACCGTTTCTATTTTTGAAGGGGCGCTCTATGATATCTATGTGGTCTCCTTCGTGGAGGAGCAGATTGCCCAGAAATGTTTGCAATCTATCATACTCACCACTACTTCCGCTGGCAGCTTTATGGATTTCATCGAGGTACTTTGCAGAGGCTTCGCTGGTTGAAAAAGCAACGCCAGCAAGCCCGACAGCCAATGCATAGCAGTAATCCCAACCATCTAATGTCGACTCGCTTCTTTCAATCAGGCTCAGGTCGGTCGTTACGGGAACATCATAATCCGCAAGCACTTCGAGCATGCGGCTTTCCATATCTCCCAACGCCAATCGGTAATTAGCTTCAAATGCGTCCATCTTAAATCTCCGGGAACAGCAGTGCCGTCCAAAGCAGCTTTGTAACAATTACGGCATTCACCGTGCCGAAAATGCTCTTTATTGCACGGGCATTCTTATCGTCAATCTGAAATTCGACCACATCACCTGCAATGCTGAAAGTGTCTACCAGTTCAATCCCTTCGACGCAGGTCTTTGGATCCATGCTGTTCAGCATAAATGACAATGCGTAATTCGGATTTTTCCCATGCTCCTTATATGAGTTGATGAGTTTGCTGTTCAGCTCCAGTTTCATATTTTTCCTCCAGCTATAACCTCGCCAATGTACTTTCTTATAGTATAGCCATTCTTTATGAACATTTCAATCTTCCAACCGTCTTTGACGCCTACTTTTAATAAAGCGTAACAATTTTATTACGTTCAAACGCAAAAAACCTCGACCATAGACATCTGCTGCCGGTGGCCGAGGGCTCTGCTTATCGGATATTCTTGCTCTACGCTGACGCCGCATTTGAGGCACACTTCGATGCCGGTGTCCCTGATGATAATCTGCTCGACCAGCACCTTCATTACCATCTCGTCTGCTGCCGACATGATGTTCCCATTTGCGGTGTTGCTCTCGAATGCGTCCAGCCTGTCCTTGCTTACTACAATATAACATATGCACCGATTATAATTCCACCTGAGTCTAGTTTAAAAATTGTAGCCGCGTGCTTTAGCAGTCTGGTAAATTGGACATATCGCGGTGTAGACTTTGACCATAGAGGTCGAAGCGTCTGCATCGACTCCGGCCTTCATTTCAGTTCTCACGGAAGCGGAGAATAAATGAACACAATCAGCGAGTACGCGATCTTGCCGCCGAGCGCAACCTTTCAATTTATAAAATCGCCCAGATGAGTGAGATTTCGTATTCTACGTTTCGCAATGCTGAGCATCGCAACGGCGAGCTCAGTGTCAATGTAATCAAGCGAGTGTGTGAGTCGCTGGGCATTTCTCTAGCTGAGTTCTTTTCTGTTTTTAAGTAGCATCAATGGAGGTGTTTCAGATGCAGGAGATACTGAACCACGAACAATGTCAATGCGTAGACATTCTTGTCGAAAAAAATGAGCAAAAAACACCGATTCAGCAGAAGTAACTTCTGTCTGAACCGGTGTTTTTGTTTTCAAGCTTATTCTTCCGTTGTTTCTCTACGAACGGAAATGCTACCATAATATGCCGAAGCCGAAGCAAGGGTGTTCTCGCTACGGCATCTGTTGTATTCCGCACGGATAATGGCTTCAACAGCCTCGCGTCCGTATCCGTCAAGTCTGGCATATTTCAGGGCGTATTCCGTCAGATCGTCTTCGACCTGGGACAGTGCCAGATTCTCCAGTTCCTCTTCGCTCTGAACTCTCGGCGTAGCGTCATCGGAACGCCCCATTATATAGTCAAAGCTTCTCTTGAAAATATCGCTCATACTGTCAAGCGCTTCAAAACTCGGCGTCCGGCTGTTTGTCTCCCAAGTAGATACCGTTCCCTTCGTTACACCAAGAGCCTCGGCGAGAGCGGTCTGCGTCATACCGTTTTCTTTGCGTAATTGTTTGATTCTTTCTCCCATTGTTGCCATAAAATCATCACCTCTGCAGGAATGATAACACGATGTTCGTTATGTTGTCAACAGCAATCGTTACTAATTTCAAAAAAGTTTTGCAATATCGTATATTTTGATGTTCCGTGCTATTGACAAGTACCGATGTGAGTAGTACAATTCAAAATATGGGGGTGCGACTCAAATCGTTACTTTCTGCTGTACCTTGATAATTGCATTCCACTCACCGGCTATGGGGTATGGACTGAGCAAAGACGGAAAGACACCTGAGCGCAGACATATTCCCGAAAGCACGTACGGAAACGGTATAGGCCGTCGGAAATGTAGGTGGATATAAAAACGAAAGAAGGAGGAACATCAAATGGAGAGATCAACAATGAGTGTACAGGAACTGTCCTCGCAGATGGGTATCAGTCTTCCCAAGGCGTATGAGCTTGTCAAGCAGCCCGGCTTTCCTGTGCTCCGTATCGGAACAAGGATTCTGATTCCGGTTGACAGTTTCTATGCCTGGCTCAACCGGAAAGCTGAAGGCGGTGAAAAGGATGGAAACAAATGAATTCCTGCACAACGTCTACGGCTCACTGCATGACGGATACCTGTCCGTAACGATACTTGATAACGGCAAGTCCAGAACGAGGTGGTTCGATTCCGGGCATCTTGACGAGATGGCTGCATACGCTGTCGAAGCCGGAAAAACCTACAACACTTATTTTGGTATCAATCCCCGAGGGAAAGCTCTTGGTGAATTCCGGCGCGGAGACAGAGAAGATATATCAGCGGTCATCGGAACATATACGGATTTCGATATCAAGGGCGATGCCCACAAGGAAAAGAACCTCCCGGAGACTAAAGAAGCGCTTATGGCTTTCCTTGTGGCGCTGCCGATACCGCCGACCATAATCATTGAGTCCGGAAACGGAGTCCATGCGTACTGGCTGTTCGGAGAAATCTTCTACATCAGCAACGTGGCTGACAGGGACTATATCGAAAAGATCGTCAAAGGCTGGGAAAGCTTCATGAAGGACAAAGCCTTCCGAGAGCACGGCTGGAAATTTGACAGCGTCAGCGACCTGCCTCGTATGCTCCGGGCTGTCGGCACCGCAAATCACAAAACTGAAGAGCGGCCTGTTTGCAAAGTTGCCTCCTTTACAGAGGACAGATACAGCCCCTCGGATTTTGAGGAGCATGCTTCTGCACAGCCTGCAAAAAGGTCTGCAGGAACGGCCGAAACGGACGGCTTTGCTCTGATGGGAACAGGCAGCGGACGGGATCTGCTCGACAAATGCGTTTTTCTTCGGCATTGCCGTGATGATGCCGAGAACCTGCCGGAACCGGAATGGTACGCCGCTATTACGAATCTGGCGCAGACCGCTGACGGCGAAAGCGTCATTCATGAGATCAGCAGTCCGTATCCGGGCTATACCCGTGAGGAAACACAGAGAAAATATATCCACGCAGCACAGGAAAACAAGCCGGTGACCTGCGAGTACATCAAAGATCACTTTTGCTTTGACTGTGGCAGGGATTGTGGAGTGAAAACACCGGTCACGCTCGTCCATACCGAAAAGCAGAAGGAAAGCACGTGGGAGAAACCGCTCCCGTTTGATGAGTGCACTCTGCCGGAATTCCCGGTAGACGCTCTGCCGAAGAGTATCGCAGATTATGTGACTGCCCTTGCGGAAAGCACCCAAACTCCGGTGGATATGGCTGCCTCGTCAGCATTTCCCATTATCTCGGTCTGCATTCAGGGCAAATACAAGGTCTGCGCAAAAGCCGACTGGTATGAACCCGTGAACACTTTCGTGCTGAACATCATGGAGCCGTCCGAAAGAAAATCCGCTGTCGAGAATGCTATGGTCAGACCCATAAACAAATATGAGTCCGAAGTCAATGTGCAGAACGCGGCGGAGATCGAATTCAGCAAGATGCGCGGTCGCATTCTGGAGCGGAGGCAGAAGGCTCTTGAAGATCAGGCTGCCAAGGGAAAAGATGTCCAGGCCGAACTCGACAGCATCATCCGGGAACTTACCGTATTTAAGGAGAAAAAACCTCTACGGCTGACCGTGGATGATGTAACTACGGAAAAACTTACACAGGTTCTGTCCGATAATGACGGCAGAGCCGCAATCATCTCCACAGAGGGTGGTATCTTCGATACTCTCGCCGGAATCTATACGAAAAACGTCAACATCGATGTGATGCTCAAAGGGTACTCCGGAGATCCCATCAAGGTCGACAGAATCGGCAGATGCAGCGAAAGCGTCATGGACCCGGCGCTGACGATTCTTCTCATGGCGCAGCCAAGCGTTCTGTCCGGACTGATGAAGAATGATACTTTCCGCGGGCGTGGTCTTACGGCAAGATTCCTGTACTGCATCCCTACTTCCTATGTTGGTAGCAGAAAATACCGTTCCGCGCCGGTTCCTAAAGAGGTAAGCCGTGCCTACGAAACGCAGATCAGAAATATGCTGGAGGACGAGTACCCCAATGAGCCGGAAATCATCACGCTTTCGCCGGAGGCGGATGAGATGATAGAAGCTTTCGCCGAGGAACTGGAGCCGAAGCTGAAGGATGAGTATTCGGATATCAGCGATTGGGCAGGAAAGCTTATCGGTAACACGCACCGTATCGCCGGACTTCTCTGCAGAGCATCTGTGTTCCGGTGCCACGATTTTCTTGCAGAACCGGAACCCCTGGTGATAGATGCCGCGACTATGGCAAACGCGATCCGTATCGCCCGGTATTATACCGAGCATGCCGGGGCAGCGTTTTCGCTGATGGGCGCAGATATCACCGTCAAGCAGAGCAAATACGTTCTGAAGGCAATCAGAAATACCGGGCTGGCAGAGTTCAACAAGCGTGACATCATGCGTCTCTGCCGTAGTTTCAAGAAGGCTGATGACCTTCAGCCGGTACTCGATCACCTTGTCGATTACGGCTATATCGCCGTGAAAGACGCCGGTACATACTCCGGAAAAGGCAGACCGCCTGCGCAGACCTATATTGTCAATCCAGGTATCTATGAAAATGAGCCTGCTTCCTGACTTCTGTCCTTTTTGTCCTTTTGTCCTTAATGTAACGCAGATGAGCAATTAAAAGAAAGAAAACCATTTTTCTTTTTCTATTTATTATCTGCTGTCTACGGGACAGCGTGACAGAAAGGACAAAAGTCATAGCAGACGGGTCAAATGGCGTAAATCCAAGACAAAAGATGACAATCCGCGCCGCTGAAAATGCGGTGCTTTATATATAGAAAATACGAGAGGAGGTTTAGCCAAATGAGAATGAAACCGCTATCCCGCCATCTTAAATCGCTGTGCAGGCAGCTCGGTTCTGAATACCGGGTAACTGTCATCTACCTTGAGTACGTGATTAACCGTGACTTCGGTAATGGTTACGATATAGAGATTTCCGGCGTGAATACGTCAAAGGCTGATGCACCTGCCACGATTTATCTGTGGAAGGATAAAAAGCGAATCGTCAAAGTTGTGGATGGGGTTCCGCAGCAGGATATCGGAAGATGGTCTGAATGGCTTCGGGCAAAGGCGTTGTCGCTTACCCCGGATGATTTCGACCGTTTCGGTTCACTGAAAGAACCCCGCACGGTTCACGCGGAGGTGAGGGAATGCCCCGAAAACCACTGAAACCCTGCTCCTATCCAGGTTGTCCGAACCTTACAGCGGGACAGTACTGCGATAAGCATCGGGTAACCGAGCGCAGGAAGTACGACAGGTATCAGCGTGATCCGAAAATCGTCCGGCAATATCGCGGGATCTGGAGAGTAATTCGTGGACGGTACATCCGGGCGCACCCTCTCTGCGAGGACTGCCTTGAGTCCGGACGGCTCACCCCGTCAGCGGAGGTGCATCATATACTTCCGCTGTCCCGCGGCGGGACGCACGATGAAGAGAACCTCCGTGCGCTCTGCCGTTCCTGTCATAACAAGAGACACATCGCACTCGGTGACCGGTGACGGCTCCGCAAAGTCCTGTCACGAAGCCCCCCAGGGGGAGGTCAAATCTCTACGACCCTTTTCCCCGGGCAACGGCGTGGGGTCACGTGAACAAAAAAAGCGAATTCAAACGCAAAAAATCAAGAAATCAAATGAAAGGATGAAACAATCATGGCAAAAGACGGTACGAGCCGGGGCGGAGCACGTCCCGGTGCCGGCAGAAAGCCGAAATCTCTCACCGAAAAGGTGACAGACGGCAATCCCGGCGGCAGAAAACTTACTGTCATTGACTTCGATGACAGCGCAGCGGAACTGGCTGGCGAAGAGATGCCGCCTGTCAGTGAATTTATGAAAGCAGTGCAGAAGGACGGAAGCGTTCTCTGTGCGGAGGACATCTTCAAAACAACCTGGACCTGGCTTCGGGAGCGCAGGTGCGACCATCTTGTCCCTGCCCAGATTATCGAGCAGTATGCGATGGCGGCTGCACGCTGGGTTCAATGCGAGGAATATGTATCAACTTACGGTTTCCTCGCAAAACACGCAAACGGCTCTGTGGCAAATTCTCCCTATGTGAATATCAGCAGGGAGTATATGAAACAGGCCAACAATATCTGGTATCAGATCTACCAGGTGGTCAAGGAAAACTGCACCGTAGAGCTTACCGGCGCTACGCCGCAGGACGATGTCATGGAGCGTCTGCTCCGCGCCCGCCGGGGTGTTTAATCAATACTATGGAGGATAATTCAATGAATAACATCAGAACAACTGACGAGTTGAAGGCTCGTCTCGATGAAATGAAGGCCGCGTTTGACGGTCAGAAGAAGGAAAAACATCCTTCGGATAAGGCTGCACAGGAAAAAGCGGCTGTTTACAACCGTGCATTCTGGGAACATATGCATACCGGGATGCCGGAGAACGCGCTCAAAGAAGGCAGTGACGGAGCCGGCGGATACTTGGTTCCGGACGAGTATGACGATAAGCTGGTCGAAGGATTGAAGGAACACAATATTCTCCGCAGCATTGCGCATACGATTCCGACTACCCATGACCTGCGTATCCCGGTCGTACTGAGCAAAGGTTCCGCACAGTGGATCAACGAAAACACCCAGTATACGGAATCAGATGCGTCTTTCGGACAGACTGTCATCTCCGCTCACAAGGTGGCGATTTCGGTTCTTGTGTCGGATGAACTCTTGGAGGATTCCGGTATTGATCTGGAAGCGTTCATTCAGAAGGAATGTTCATCTGCAATCGGTGACGCAGAGGAAGAAGCCTTCTTCCATGGGGATGGTGTGGGCAAGCCTACCGGATTGGTATCCCAGGCACCTGTCGGAACCGTTTCCGAGGAGGTCGGCAAAATCTGTATTGACGATGTCCTTGACCTGATTTACTCCGTCCGCAACACCTACAGGGATAGGAGCGTACTCGTTATGTCAGAGGAGGCCTTTTCCGAACTGCACAAGACGAAATATGCCAACGGCAGGTATATCTGGAATCCAAACTATGACAAGGACGGATATGAAACCTTCTCCGGTTATCGTGTCTATACCACGAAAAACCTTGACGGTCTCGACTCCGGAAATATCCCCATTCTGTTCGGCTGCTTCGATTATTTCTGGATTGGTGACCGCGGCAAACGTGTGATGAAGCGTCTCGAGGAACGCTACGCCGATCACGGGCAGGTGGCTTACATTTCTTCTGAGCGTGTGGACGCGAAACTCGTTCTTCCGGAAGCCATCAAAAGTCTGAAAATCAAGACTCCGCCTAACGAATAATCCATTACCAATACGGAGGATGGCTCATGCGGTTATCCTCCGTACTCTTTCAGGGGGGCATTATGAAACCGCAAGATAAAATCGCTATAGACAATCTCCGGATGGAGGGGAAACCCGCCGGGGAAATCGCTTCGATTCTCAAGATATCACCCAACACGGTACGTTCCCATATTCGCCGGCATCCGGTCATTCCCGGTTCGGTCTGCTGTATGAACTGCGGAAAACCTGTGATGCAGGCGCCACACCGCAGAGTGAAAAAGTTCTGCTCGGATGCCTGCCGTATGCAGTGGTGGAAGGAGCATCCGGAATCATTACAGAAAAAAGCGTATTATGCACTGACCTGCCAGCAGTGCGGAAAGGAGTTCCAGAGCTATGGAAACAAGGAAAGAAAATACTGCTGCCGGGAATGCTACATTGCTTCCCGCCGACCCTTACAGTCCGGAGCAGCAGATCATGTATCATACCTCACTGGCGCTGATAGATAAGCTGGTTCAGAACGGGCTTCTGACCCAGGCAGATTTCAAAAGAGCCTGCGTGATTCTGACGAGAAAATACGGTCTTCCGGACGGCAGTATTTTCGCAGAAGTAGCTTGACTTATCCCATTATATATGGATGTATATAGTAACCCCAAATCGATACAAAGGAGGCAAAAAAATGGGTAGAAACATTGAGACTGTACACTTCCCGGACACGGCACCGAAGCTTAAACGGGTGGCTGCATATGCCAGGGTCTCGTCCGGAAAAGATGCCATGCTCCATTCGCTGTCGGCACAGATCAGCGAATACAGCAGCCGGATACAGAACCACCCCGGCTGGCAGTACGCAGGCGTTTATGCGGACGAAGCCAAGACCGGCACAAAGGACAGTCGTGAAAACTTCCAGAGGCTCGTGGCAGAATGCCGCGCCGGAAATGTAGATATGGTCATCACGAAATCCATCTCCCGCCTTGCGAGGAACACGGTCACTCTTCTTGAGACAGTCCGTGAACTGAAAGCGCTGGGGGTGGATGTCTATTTTGAGGAGCAGAACATTCATACACTCTCCGGCAACGGCGAAGTCATGATGTCCATTCTGGCATCCTTCGCACAGGCGGAGAGCCAGTCGGCAAGCGAAAATCAGAAATGGCGTATCCGTAAGAATTTCGAGGAAGGCAAGCCCTGGGACGGCACCCTTCTGGGATACCGGATACAGAACGGCAAATATATCGTTGAACCGGAAGAAGCGGAAATCGTCCGCCGGATATTCTCCCTGTACCTTTCCGGCAAGGGCGTGGAAGCCATCGCAAAGATCCTCAATGCAGATGGTCAGAAAACGAGGCTGAACGGGCAATGGAGGAACAGTTCGGTCACTTCCGTTCTGAAGAACTACTCCTACACCGGAAACCTCATTTTACAGAAAACCTACCGCGAAAACTATCTGACGAAGCGGACGCTGAAGAATGACGGGATTCTTCCGAAGTACCATGCGCAGGGAACTCACGAGCCGATCATCGATATTGACACCTGGAATGCGGTTCAGGAAGAATTCACTCGCAGGGCAGAAAAGCATGCCCATCGTGGCGTAAAGCAGAAAACCTATCCGTTCACCGGAATCATTTCCTGCGGATGCTGTGGCAAGCATTATCGCCGCAAGGTTACTCACGCTGGGGCGGTCTGGATATGCGATACCTATAATCACTTTGGAAAGGACGCCTGCCCGTCAAAGGCAGTTCCCGAGCCGGTGCTTGAAAGGCTCGCCAGGGACATATCTCCTAGTAAGATAACGGCTGTCAGAGCAGAGAGTGGCAACAGGTTGGTATTCATACTGGCTGATGGCTCAGAAATCGTTAAACGATGGCAAGACCGCTCACGGGCAGAATCGTGGACACCGGAGATGAAGGAAGCCGCACGGCAGAAGGCGCTTACACGGAGCAAAAATTAACGGTGGTTTTTATAACAATTTTGCACAGGAGGTGCATATATGGCAACAGCAAAAAATGTGACAGTAATCCCTGCCACATTCAATCCCCAGACCCGCCGACCGCTGAAACAGGTCACAAGGCGTAGAGTAGCCGGATACGCCCGCGTTTCTACGGACAGTGATGAGCAGTTCACCAGCTATGAGGCGCAGGTAGACTACTACACAAATTATATTAACAGCAACCCGGAGTGGAGTTTTGTCGAAGTGTATACGGACGAAGGCATCTCCGGCACTAACACCAAGCACCGCGATGGTTTCAATGAGATGATTTCGGATGCTCTGGATGGCAAAATCGACCTTATCGTCACCAAATCCGTCAGCCGTTTCGCCAGGAACACCGTGGATAGTCTGACAACCATCCGCAAGCTGAAGGAGCACGGCACCGAGGTTTATTTTGAAAAGGAGGCCATCTGGACCTTTGACAGCAAGGGCGAATTGCTCCTGACGATTATGAGCAGTTTGGCTCAAGAGGAAAGCAGGTCGATCTCAGAAAATGTCACCTGGGGCCGCCGGAAGCAGTTTTCTGACGGTAAGGTCAGCCTTCCATACGGTCAGTTCCTCGGTTACCGCAAAGGTGCGGACGGTCTTCCGGAGATCGTGCCGGAAGAAGCGGAAACTGTGAACCTCATCTACCGGATGTTTCGTAACGGGAAATCTCCCAGCTACATTGCCCGTCATCTCACAGCGCAGGACATTCCGACTCCAGGTGGAAAAAAGGTATGGCAGGCAGAGGTCATTGAAAGTATTCTCACAAATGAAAAATACAAGGGTGACGCTCGGCTTCAGAAGAAGTTCACCACAGATTTCCTTACAAAGAAGCAGAAAAAGAACGAAGGCGAAGTGCCGCAGTACTATGTGGAGAACAGCCACCCGGCTATCATTGAGCCGAGAGCCTGGGACGAGGTTCAGGGTATTATGAAAAGAAGAAAAGCCAGCGGAAAACGGCATGATTGTAGCAGCCCGTTTTCCGGGATAGTCATCTGCGGAGACTGCGGTTCGGTATATGGCTCAAAGGTCTGGCATTCCAACGATCCGTACCGGAAGGTCATCTGGCAGTGCAATTCCAAGTTTAAGAACGAAGAAAAATGCCGTACCCCGCATGTGACGGAAGAACGGCTCAAAGACGGATTCCTTGAGACGCTCAGCATTCTGCATGAAAACCGGGATGCACTCCTAGAGGATATCCGATTGGTGAAACACGACCTCGAGAACTGCACCGAGGTAAATGCGAAGATAACGGAGACCGCTCACGAGATGGAAGTCATCGCCGGACTGATCCAGAAAGCCATCGAGGATAATGCCGTCCATGCGCAGGATCAGGAAGAATACAACTGGCACTACAATGAACTCGCCGACCGCTATGAAAAGCTGAAAAAGAAGCTGGAAGCGCTTGAGCAGGAACGTGATGACAGGGAGTACAAATCCAATGTACTGAGCGGATTCCTGTTTGAAATGACGGAGTTCGACTACCTCGATGCCGAGTTCACTGATGCCCGCTGCATTGCCATGCTCGACCATGTGACGATATATGCCGATGGCAGGATGGTTTACAGCTTTCTGAACGGGAGCGACATTACAGTGATGCTGTAAATCCCGGATTTTATTTTTACCATCGGCTGTTTAACGAATAGCGGTTGTTTAACGATTACTGACAACTACAGCTTGCGCCGGAATGCCTGATACACACCTTAAAGCACCTCTGAAACGGCACATATGGGAACAGCCGGACGGGAAATGAACAACGATATTTCAGAAAGCCTTGAAATACAGGCATTTCCGGGCATAAAAAAACGATACCATAGACGGATACACTGTATCAATCTATGGTATCTGATTTGGTTGCGGGAGGAGGATTTGAACCCCCGACCTTCGGGTTATGAGGTCTACGCTTTGAATATTAAACGTTTTGAAGTATTCTTAAACCTTCTAAAACATTATATTTTCAAAAATATACTTCCTTAAATAGTTTTAACCTGAGTTCCCGGAAAATGCGTAACGAGATACGTGTCAACTGACTAGAAAATGTTACCTGAAAAAAGTTTTTCAATCTGCTTGCATTATCGGTTTTGCGATGTTATACTGTATAAGCGCAGTTGAGTAGGAACTGTTACAGCAGACTATGACGCAGCGAAATATATCGCGGGGTGGAGCAGTACGGTAGCTCGTCGGGCTCATAACCCGAAGGTCGGGGGTTCAAATCCCTCTCCCGCAACCACCTGAAACCCTGAAGGCAGTAGGCCTTCAGGGTTTTGCTATTTTAGGAAAAAGCAAAAAAACCTACAAGCTGATGTTTATTTGATGTTTATCTGGACAGGAGATTGCTTCAAAAAGCTTGAGATTGCGGGGGTTATACGGATAATATTTGATGTTTGTTTGATGTTTGCTGAAGTAGTCTGTGGTAGATTTGGCTCCCAGGAACGGTTAAAGAGGGAAGTATAATTTTTCACTGTGGCCTTTTTGCCTTTCGGCTTATAAGTTTGTATTAAGTTGTTGAAATCTATGTCGTTTTCTTGTTTAATAGTACATGTAGGAGTATTTTTCCAGATTCGTCTATAAAAGCTATTGTACATGGCATTAAACTCATTTGTAGACGAATTAAGCGAATAATGGTAGCTAAGTAATCCAATGTAGCAGGTGAGGTTTATAAGAAAAAAAGAGCTTATTGGTGTTTTAGTAATTGTCATGCTGTTTTCAACATGTACAATCCCACAGTCAAATTCGATACCCAAAATAGAATCAATTTCATTTGGCTGGTCACATATTGTTGCGGTCTTAAGTAATGGTTAAGTAATGGCGTGGGGAGACAATTCATTTGGTCAATGCGATGTTCCCATTGAAGCAAACCATACGATTGCAGTGGCTACAGGCTCAGGACATACCCTTGCATTACAGGAAGATGGTACAGTTATTGCCTGGGGTGGGGGTGATTATGGTGAAGGCAATGTACCTTCAGAACTAAATGGTGTTATTGCTGTTGCAGCAGGAAGTTCTCATAGTGTAGCATTAAAAAATGATGGGACTGTAGTTGCGTGGGGTGATTATACGCTTGGACAAAGTATCGTTCCTGAAGACTTACCGTATATTACTGGAATAGCTGCAGGTGCTTATTATACAACTGTATTAACAAAAAGCGGAGAGGTAATTACCTGGGGTTCTGTTATCCATCAAATTCTGAGGTTCTGCTTCCGTCAAATTAATTTCATCCACTTTGCTAGGTTAAGCACCTGTAAGTCTTTTTGTTTGGAGCCGTAATTTCACATTCTCGGCGCCTAATAAAAAAAGAAGCCCACCGCACTCAGATGGACTTCTTGCTAAAATTTCCAAAATTTCAATACTGCATACTCTTCCAAAAACCATACTGAAACCGTATCTTGAGTATAGCGCATCAAGGCGATTTTTTTTCTTCTTGTGTCATTCTAAATTACCTCCTCTTTCCAGTAGCATAGAGGGAAACAGGAAATATATCCAATAAAGCTATGTGGGTTTGAGATATATAATATTTGGGGTCCCTCTAATTTGCATGAATTGGCGTTTAAAGGCCGAAAAACACTTGTTGATTAAATTGGTGATTGGGGTTAAGGGGATTGCTTCCGAGATAAGTCGTTGTTTCCAGTACCGTCTATATTGGCGGAGGATATATGAAATACTGCCCTCATCGATATCTGGATTCGTCTCCATGATTTCGGTATACTTCTTGGTACCGTCCTGGCAAGATGTGATGGCGATTTGGTCAACGAGGGATACTTGGGAATAAGGAACGATGCACGAAAGCAGGAGTGCATGGGTACGGCCGCATACAGAACACTTTACACGGCATATCTTGAGTTTAAGACCACCTGATTCAGTTTTAAGCTTACGGCGATAGTAAGCATGTTTTGTCAGACAGCCGGAGTGTTTGCAGGTACATAAAAGGGTGCAAAACTCCGAGGTTGAAATCGTGTTATCACATATTGAACAATCTGTACTGTTTGCAAGAATGATTGATTAAATTGGTGCTGCAATATAATAAAATTGATATAATCTAATACGACCAGCAGTCATAAAAGAGCTTAAAGAGAGAGCACATGAACCTGCAGATAGTGGATTACAGTACTATGAATTAATCCCATTGACTGATAAGAGTATCATTGTTAATGAGTAATGTATTGGCTGTGGAGTCTGTGCAAGGGTCTGTCCTGTCCTGAACATAATAATTGTAAATAAGAAGCCGGAATTTCAGCATAGATGTGAAATGTGCTTTGCGTGTGATGAATGGTGCCCAACAGAATCTATCCATCATTGGAGCAGGGCACCTGGTGTCAAATATCACCATCCTGAAATGAATCTTACGGATATGGTTAGAGATAAATTATAATAAATAAGGAGCATGTTATGGTACATTTAGTTTACTGTGATGACAAGGAAAAGGTTCTTGATAAAATACTTGCCGGGACAAAAACAATGGTCATACGCAGAGCAGCGGGGAGAAAGATTCCCCACAGCCGTGTTTTTGATGGCGAAAAACTATACTTCATGAAAAAAGGCACAGCAAAGATAACAGCCATGGCTACGGTTGAGAGTGTACAAAACTACGTCAAATTATCTGATGAAGACATTATCAAAACACTTTGCAAAAAAACCGCCGAAGCAAAAAAGGATTCCGTACATAATTCGCCTCCTGTTAAAATGGAAAAGCCCGCTATCAAAATGACAACGGGCTTTCTTGTATTTATGGGTTTTTCGTGTTATGAACAGGCTGCCTATTCCGGAAATTACAGCAACCAAACGTAATCCTGCCGGCAATCCACAACGGCTGTTACATAGACAGTATCTTTCTGTATCTGATAAAGCGCCATATAGTGCCTGCCAAACAGCAGTTTACGGTATTTCTGAAAAGGAAACGTGTCATGTTGCAGCCATGGGTTACGTTCCGGCATCGCAGCAAGGCTGTCGGTCATTTCAACAAAGGTATCTATCAGCTTGTTAGCGGCCGGTACACTGACATTCGCAAGAAAACGCGTATGAGAAATAAGCATTTCCCAGGCGGTTTCCGTGATTTTTACTGTATAGGGCTTATTCTTTTCCGACATTGGAAACCTCCGCGACAGCCTTGAGCATTGCTGAGGCCGTTTCCTCTACGGAATAGGTACGTCCTTTTTGGATGTCGATTTCTGATTGCATCAGCTTTTCCTTGAGCTTCAGCATACTTTCGCGCCGTGCAAACGCTTCTACATCCATCACCACAAGGTCGCCGCTGCCGTTTTTGGTCAGATAAACCGGTTCGCCTGTGCGTCTGCAAAGCTCGGAGATTTCATTGTAATTCTTGCGGATTGCTGCGGAAGGCCGTATATTCACTATTGTTCACTCTCCTATAATATGTAGTAATATTGTAGCCTTATTGTATGCTAATTATACTACCAAATGCAGAGAATGTAAAGACGTATAACATCGCAAAACCGATAATGCAAGCAGATTGAAAAACTTTTTTCAGGTAACATTTTCTACCTCAATTGAAAAAGCAAATTCCACCCATTATACAACAATACTATTCACCCGGTCAAAAATCCTTAAAAAAATGCAAGAGCTTCAGTTTAGAGCTGAACTCTTGCATTTTCGTGGTGCCGAAGACCGGAATCGAACCGGTACGGCTTTAAGGGCCGCAGGATTTTAAGTCCTGTGCGTCTGCCAGTTCCGCCACTTCGGCATTAATAGAAACAACTACAATATAATAACACCACTGCTTTCAAAAAGCAAGTGGAATAAACAGTTGCATTTGTGTTTATGCGCACCTAAAATGGACCTAATATTGACCAGATTTACGGTAACTGCCGCTTCCTCTCTTTGACTCAAAGCTCCTCTTGAGATCATGGATCCTCTCGTCGCTATCCTTCATGTACTTAGCAAGGCGATCTTCAAACGAAAGGCCTTCACCGCCACCCTTACCCCAGTCTATCTCTGCAGGCGGCCTGGTTGCCCTGGAAGCTGAAGTGCGGTCGATGGCTTTCTTGATAGATAAGCTAATTTTACCATTATCCATCGAAAGTACTTTTACCTTGACTTCCTGGTTTTCCTTTAAGTGATTATTAATATCCTTGACATATTCCTCAGCGATCTCAGAGATGTGAACTAAACCCGTTTTGCCATCCGGTAGTTGGATGAAAGCTCCGAAATTAGTTATACCGGCTACTTTCCCCTCAACTATATTACCAACCTCAACAAGCATACAGAAAGAAATCCTCCTTATGTTCTCAAAACGGCTATTACCGCTTTATATACGCTCTAGTCTGTTTCTTAATAATTGCAATTTGATTATATAGTATGTGGAAATTTTCGTCAAGCCTGTATTTATAAGCATTACAAGATTATTTTTATAAGACCTATCACTTGCCAATGTCTACATAAACTCTTTCACCTTTTTTCACCATACCAAGCTTTTCCCGGGCAATTTTTTCTACATATTCATCACTCTGAATCATTTCGCTCTCTTTAGTCAATTCCCCATTCAGCTTAGCCTCATCCTCTATTTTGTTTTCTATCTTGTCCAATTCTAAATTTTTTGCATACAACAACTTTTGCTGATTAACGGCAATATACGATAAATAAATAAATATGAAAAGCAAAATAAATATCCCAAAGGATGATTTCTTATTCTTTTTCATCTGCTAATACTCTCCCTTGCACGGAGATGTTTTCTCCTGTTACTCAATTGCCTTTTAATCATATGTGTACATATAGTAGAATCGTCTTTTGTTTTACATTCCTTAACGGAAATTACTCGGATATACTATTATTAATTCGATACAAGTTGGGAAATTCCTGCTTTTCCGCTCCAAATCCTTAAAACATGAATACTGGTACATTTTTTTATATACCCTAATGCTTCTTTTTAGCCCTTCCCCTTTCCCACATCCTTCGAAATGTTACAACAGCTACACCCGCTAACCTTATCATCATTCTGATGGGGTATGAAACAACAAACGAAATGAGCTTAACTATCCTCACCACTAAACCAATAATAAAAAGAGAAGAGCTCATTATTATTCTGCTAAATAAAAGTCCATATAGCATAACTCCAATAAAGGTACCAAGGAACAAAAACCCCCTGAGCTCGCCATCATTACTGTAATAAATGGTCATAAACATAATGATAGCCGTAATAAGCCAGTACAATAAATCCTGCACATAGGTCACCATGTTCCCGGTTTTCACAGCTTTTCTGATTATCCTAAATAAATCGTAGACAAAGGCCACTGCCATTCCGCACACCGTTGTCCATAAAAATGCTATTACTTGGTTACTGACTGAGAGTATCATTTAAACATCCGGGCAAAGAAGCCTCCGCCCTTGTTCCTCGACCCTTCTCTTTCTGAATACTCACAGCTGATTATATCCCCTTCAATCCCCAGCTCAGAATTATCGATATTAAGGTTGTTTATATGTAGATCTATCCCTTTTACTATCAGTACTCCCAACTCCGTATCAACAATTACGCACTCATCGTTAAAGCTCTCTACATCTATAATACCCGAAACATTCAGTTTTTCCCTGTTTTCCAGAATAAGATTCTGAGCCCTCGGTTTTGGTATCTTTTTATCTTCAATCATTTAAACCCTCCTATGCAAAACAAAATAAGCTTTATAGCAAAAAAGACACATTAATCCACAATGATATATATGCATGTACAATATATATCATTCCAAAAGCGCAAACGAAAAAATCCCCTTGTGGCTTATTGGTAAACCTCTCAGGGATTTCTTTTACTTCATTGAACATGTTAAGGTACACGGTTGTATGCCCTACTTAATTACATACATATCCTTGGATCCTTCTTTAGTAACGTGTTCAGCAATTGATGTGATCTCTACCTTTGTCAAATTACTGCCAAACCTAATTTCAATTATGTCACCAATCTTTACTTCCGTTCCTGGCTTTGCTGTCTTGCCGTTTATAGTCACACGCCCTGTCTCACAGGCCTCATTTGCTAGTGTACGTCTTTTGATCAGTCTTGAAACCTTTAAGTACTTATCGATCCTCATAAAATTTCCCCTTGTAAATTAGTTATATTACACCTCTAAGCGAATTGCTACCACACTTAATAGTCAATTGTCTGTTTTTATCTAAGCGTTAATCATATCCTTTAGTGCCTTCCCAACCTTAAACACCGGTGCTTTTGAAGCCTCAATGGTTATCTCCTCCTTTGTCCGGGGATTCCTGCCCTTTCTAGCAGCCCTCTCCCTTACCTCAAAGGTACCAAAGCCCACCAGCTGTACCCTATCTCCATTGGCCAGTGCCTCCTCTACACTTTCGATGAATGCGCTTAACGCCTTTTCAGCATCGGCCTTTGTTATATCGCCTTTCTCAGACATACTTCTTACTAATTCGGATTTATTCATCCCATTCCCTCCTTTACCTATCGGCAATCACTTTTGCGGGAGCTTATCCTTTGCCTCGTTCCAGAGCTCATCCATCTCCGCTAAGCTCATATCTTCAAGCTTTTTTCCTACCTTCGCGCTTTGCTGTTCAATATACTCAAAACGTCTAATGAATTTACCGATGGTCCCGGTAAGAGCCAGCTCTGGCTGAATCTTGAGGAACCTGGACACATTGACGAGAGCAAAGAACGCATCTCCCAATTCATCAGTAATTCTTTCCACATTATTACTCTTATATACATCCCGCAATTCCTGTATTTCCTCATCCACCTTGCTGAATGCATCTTCTACATAGTCCCAGTCAAATCCCACCTGAGCAGCCTTTTGTTGAACCTTGTAGCTTCGCATCAACGCAGGCAGGTTTGAGGGCACATCCTTCAGCACTCCTGTCTGGCTTTTCAGCTTTTTCTCCTTCTTTTTAATAGCCTCCCAGTTCTCCAGCACTTTTTCGGTGGTATCAGCATTAACATCCCCGAATATATGAGGATGCCTTGAAATCAGCTTCTGACAAATCTCCGTCGTTACATCTCTAATGTCAAAATCACCACTTTCTTTGGCAACCTGGGCATGAAAAACTATCTGTAGCAACAAATCACCAAGCTCATTGCAGAATTTCCCTTTATCTCCCGCATCTAACGCCTCAAGAACCTCGTAGGTCTCCTCTATCAAATAAATACGCAGGCTCTGATGGGTCTGCTCCCTGTCCCAGGGACAACCATCTTCTCCCCGAAGCCTCTCCATTATTTCCAGCAAATCACTAAAGTCATATTTCTTCTTACTCATAATCAAGTCTCCGTTCATTATGTAAATGGATAGTCAATAAAAGCAGCACAACTAATGTATAACTGCACTACATTATTTTATCCTATTTATATCACTAATAGCAACAGAGCATGTAACTATATAAATCCCATTATAATAGCCATAGCGATAATAGTCATATGCAGACATACTACGCCAGTCTTTACAGTGAGTATTATATACAGACCGTATTTGATCCAACATATCTTTTTTTCGTAACGATATACTAGTAGGAGCAAGGCCACTGCTAACACACAGGCGAAGGTACACACCATGAAGGGATCCTGAATAACAAGAGAGGCGATAACCGGATTGGCTTCACTGACATAATTTAACCTAATACCAGCTATAGTGGCAACTGTATCAATCACCGACAATATTATGATTATTGTTATAAGCTTCCTCATATAGCCCCGTATCAAATATGTTTACTATATAAGGATAGTCAATTTTCGAACTAATATGTTATCTCCTGGTATTTATCTGAGCAGGCTTCAGAATCCGAAATATTCCTTGGCATTGTTATAGCTTATATCTTCCACCATTCTACCCAGCAGCGTCATGTCATTTGGCGCTTCACCATTTTCTGCCCACTCTCCGAGTATACCGCAAAGTATCCGTCTAAAATATTCATGACGGGTGTAGGATAAAAAGCTTCTAGAATCGGTCAACATACCTACAAATCGGCTCAACAGCCCTGTGCTTGATAGTGCAATTATCTGCTTTTTCATTCCGTCCAGCTGATCATTGAACCACCATGCCGAACCAAACTGTATCTTTCCGGGAATTCCGCCTCCTTGGAAACACCCGGCAATGGTGCTAAGTACTTCATTATCCCTAGGATTGAGACAGTAAAGGATCGTTTTAGGGAGCCCTCCATTTGTTTCTATGCTATCTAGCAGCCTAGACAACGCTGGTGCAAAGGAGACATCATCAATGGCGTCATACCCTGTATCCGGCCCCAACAGCTTAAACTGACGTGAATTATTATTTCTCATACAACCGATATGCAGCTGCATAACCCAACCAAGCTTGTTGTATTGGGCTCCCAGGAAGGACATAAGGTTGCCCTTGTATTTCTTTATTTCATTAGCCTCAAGAGTCTTTCCAGCTAACACTTTATCAAATATTCTCGAAACCTCGGTATCCGAGCATTCGATATAAGCAGGAGGTTCCAGGCCATGATCTGAACTCCTACAGCCTTTTTCATGGAAATAGTCAATACGACCCTTCATAGCATCTCTAAAATTAGAATATGTCTTTATTTCCATGCCAGATGCTTTTTCAAGCTTCGTCAACCACTCCATAAATCCCGGTTTATCAATATTGATTCCCTTGTCAGGCCGGAACGATGGAAGCACCTTGACATCAAAGGAGGTGTCCTTCTTTATCATATCATGATACTCAAGGGTATCAACTGGATCATCAGTGGTACACAACGCCTTGACACTTGACCTTCTAATAAGCTCTCTTGCAGAAAACTCATCCTCCTTGAGCAAAGCATTACACCTATTCCAGATTTCCTGTGCGGTATCTGGTGATAATAATTGATTTATCCCAAAGAATCTTTTTAGTTCAAGATGGGTCCAATGGTATAAAGGATTTCCAATACACTGCTGAATAGTTTCCGCCCACTTAAAAAATTTGTCCCTATCCTCAGCATCACCGGTGATATATTTCTCAACAACACCGTTTATGCGCATGGCACGCCATTTGTAATGATCGCCTCCAAGCCAGACCTCAGTTATATTCCTGTACCTTTTGTTCTTCGCGATCTCCTGGGGGTTTAGATGACAATGGTAGTCAATTATAGGCATATTCTTTGCATGCTCATGATAAAGTCTGACTGCGGTTTCATTATGCAACAGGAAGCTTTCATCCATAAACTCTTTCATTTCACACGCCCCTTATCACTTATTAGTTAACTTATTAGTTCACTTATTAGTTCACTTATTAGTTCACTTATT
>CAZEIH010000012.1:0-53907 GCA_964512095.1 uncultured Oscillospiraceae bacterium | reverse complement strand
ACTTATTAGTTCACTTATTAGTTCACTTATTAGTTCACTTATTGTCTCATTACTGACATATTTATGTCTCTGCTTTCTTAGCTTCGCCCTTCGGTACCTTCTGCTCCGATCCTTCGCTGTCCTCCTGCTCCCGTCCTTAGGCAGCCTCTGCTCCCGTCCTTCGCTGTCCTCCTGCTCCCGCCCTTAGGCGGCCTCCTGCGCCCGCGCTTCGCTGTCCTCCTGCTCCCGTCCTTAGGCAGCCTCTGCTCCTGACCTCTATAGGCCCGCAATAAATGAAGATCGCCTACACCTCAGAATCTGTCTTTGCAAGCCCAAAGCCCCAGCGCCGGATTACTGATGTAGTATATTTCCTCTCCATCCTCCATGACATTGAAGCCGTCCTTCAGCAGCTTAGGATTGTAGCGCTTCATTGCATCTTCAAAAGACGCATATTTGAAATTAACGCCCTGAACCTCTTGCTTCGAAAGCTTCCCTGGCACATATGTAATAGAGAATCTGTCATCCGACGAACCATGGATAAGATGGGCTGCCACCGACAGATTGTTTTGCAGATCCTCATTGGCTTTGCAAAGCTCCAATACATTCTCCCTGCCCACATAGCCATATTTCCTAATAAGCCTGTCATTCTCATCGTCTTCTCCAAACCTTCTGACACCGGGGGCCAGCACCACCAACTCCCCACCATCATCTATAGCCATCCTGGTCCTATAGACAGCCTTGTTTCCCAGCCAGGTGCTTTTAAACTCTCTTTCATCCAAATATACAACCACTTTTTTAAGTGGCCTTTCAACAAAAATAATATTCTTAAACTGGCTGAGCTCAACTGCCTCCTCGAAAATCCTCCGACTGTTGCCAGCAAATAGACCGTGTATCATTACCTTGCCCTCAGACTGTGTCGTGACAGTTAACACGTACACAACAGGTATATTGCACAAAAAATTCTCCTGGGCATAGTCAAACACCTTTCTTACAGGTGAATGATCCCGACCCATGATCCTTTCGAGACCATAGAAGGCACCAAGCATATGGGACTGGTTAATCATGCTGCTACCGCCACAGCCGACAAAAATATTCTTACTGTAATTGGCCATGCCTACGACTTCATGAGGTACTACCTGACCGATAGAAATAATCAGGTCATAGGAGCTATCTACAATCCGCTTATTCACCTCAACATCAACAGGGTCTGTAACAAGGCCTTCTGATACTTCCTTTACATAGTCAGCAGGCACCTGTCCAATCCTGACCACATCATTCCTCCAGTTATGCACTAGGAAAGCCTCATGAGGTATGGCTCCGCCAAAAAACTCATCAATCTCAGCAGCAGACATTGGCTCGTGAGTCCCGAGGGCAGGCAGGATATCGACATGGCAGGAGTCTTTAAGTATTTCATAATAAATTGCAGTTATTATCCCTGCACCTGAATGCATCCTTGTAAAATCTGGCGGTATCAGCAATACCTTTTTAATATTGCCGATGCTTAGTCCATATTCTGAAATGCTCTGCTCCATAACGTGGCGGATTTCATTTTCAGATATGCCGCTTCCGCTTTTTTCTTTTACAATGATATCCTTCATTTCAGTACTCCTTCTTAATACCCAACATCGTCAGTCTTTCCCGTAAACAGGTAGAAGCCCGGCAACTGATGTACCGATGTAACTGAATAGTTGTTTACATCATACATTATAGCTTTACACCGTATAAGCTGATGCCGATGTTTTTCCGCCACCCTCAGTCCAGTTGTAGTGAAAGAACTCGCCTCTTGGCTTGTCAATACGCTCATACAGATGTGCTCCAAAATAATCCCTCTGGGCCTGCAACAGGTTAGCCGGCAGATTTCCGCTTCTGTAGCTGTCAAAATACGAAACAGCTCCTGAGATTGCCTGCACCGGTATACCCGCAGTTACTGCTGTTGCAACCACCTTGCGCCAGTCACTTTGGTACTTCTCCAGAATATCCTTAAAATATGGATCCAGCATCAGATTGGCCAGCTCCGGATCATTGTCATAAGCTTCGCTGATCCTGTGGAGGAACTGGGCCCTGATTATACACCCACCTCTAAATATCATGGCTATCTTGCCATAATCAAGCTTCCAACCATATTCCTGTGCGGCAGCCTTCATTAAGGCAAATCCCTGGGCATATGAACAAATCTTACTGGCATAAAGAGCACATCTGACAGATTCAATAAACTCCTTCCTATCGCCTTCAAACTTAAACTCAGAGGGTCCCTTCAACACTTTACTTGCCGCTACTCTTTCGTCCTTTATTGCTGACAGGCAGCGGGCAAAAACTGCTTCTGTTATGACTGGAGTAGCTATGCCGAGATCAAGGGCACTCTTGCTGGTCCATTTGCCGGTACCCTTCTGGCCTGCCTTGTCCAGTATAATATCCACCATCGGTCTTCCTGTCTCTGGATCGGTCTTTGAGAATATATCCCTGGTGATCTCAATGAGGTAGCTGTCCAGCTCTCCTTTATTCCAATCAGCAAAGACATTGTGGAGCTCTTCTGCCGACATACCAAGAACACTCTTCAAAAGTGAATATGCCTCACATATTAGTTGCATATCACCGTATTCGATGCCATTGTGTACCATCTTTACATAATGGCCGGCACCATCTGTTCCAATATATGTACAGCATGGCTCTCCATTGACCTTTGCAGAAATGGCAGTAAAAATGGGAGCAACAATATCATAAACCTCTTTATCTCCCCCAGGCATTATTGCAGGTCCCTTCAAGGCACCCTCCTCACCGCCGGAAACACCTGTGCCAATAAACCTATACCCCTGAGCCTCCAACTCCTTGCTCCTTCTAATGGTGTCGCCGTAGAAGGAATTGCCAGCGTCAATAATTATGTCTCCCTTAGATATATATTCTTTGAGCTGGTATATAGTATCATCAACGGGCTTACCTGCCTTCACCATAATAATGATTCTTCTTGGTGGCTTCAGAGATTCTACGAACTCCTTAATAGTAAATGTCCCATATACACTCTTTCCCTTTGCCTCAATCAGCATATCGTCGGTTTTCTCTCTTGAACGGTTGTATACCGATACCGAATATCCCCTGCTTTCAATGTTCAGGGCCAGGTTTTTACCCATTACCGCAAGACCTATTACACCAACATCCTGTTTACTCATATCTGTTCACTCCTTAAATAAATATCAAATCAATAAATAATATACCTACTATGAAAATTCTAGTCAATTCGCTTCGCTCAGGGAGTCAGGTGGTGACTGAACTCCACCTGACCAAGGAAGTTAATTAATTCGTCTTCACTCATCGCCGACCTATAGAGGTCGGCCCCACACTAATTCCCATCAAACCCCCGAAAATGCAGAAAAGCCTCCATCCACCGGCACTACTATGCCTGTTACAAACTTCGATGCATCGCTGCATAGCCATACAAGTGTCCCTACCAGATCCTCCGGCTGACCAAGTCTACCCATAGGAGTATGCTCGACTATAGTTTTACCCCTGGGTGTAAATTCTCCCGTTTCAGGACTCGTCAACAAAAATCTGTTTTGCTCTGTCAGAAAAAACCCCGGAGCTATTGCATTTACGCGTATTTTGTCGCCATACTGCTTTGCAAGGTCTACCGAAAGCCATTGTGTAAAGTTGCTCACAGCCGCCTTCGCAGCCGAATAACCGGGTATGCGAGTCAATGGCCTGAAAGCATTCATTGAGGAAATATTTATAATAGCGCCTCCATCTTCATTCTTAACCATTTCCCTGCCGAATACCTGTGATGGAAGCACAGCTCCGCCCATTAGATTTAGCTTTACCACCTTGTCCAGCATTTCGCCATTGAGATCGAAAAAAGATGTCTCTTTCGATGTGGTTGCAGCCTTCATATTTCCGCCTACTGCATTAACCAATATGTCAACTCTCCCAAAGTCAGTGAAAATTGTCTTTGCTGTCGAATTAATGTTTTCAGAATCCATTGCGTCCATCTCATACGCCTTTGCTTTCGAACCCTCCTTTGATATCGCATCCACAACAGCCTGAGCCCTTCCCGGATCAAGATCGCAGACAGCCACATCTGCTCCCGCGTCCAAAAGCCCCTTTGCCATAGCAGAGCCAAGCACGCCACCTCCCCCAAGCAAAACAGCCTTCTTTCCTGTCAGACAAAACAAATCCATATCTTTCCCTCGCATTTCTATATCAATTTGAAAATAGTATTCATACTATGTCCACATACTATCATTATAGAATATAAAACCCCTTTATTCCTTGCTTTAATTGCTTGATAACATGTAAATATTGCTCTATAACGCCATTCTCATTGTAAAAACAAACACACTGTAATACTATATAAATTGTTCGGAAATATTAGCATCATATGACATCTGGAAAAATCCTTTCCGGGATTTGTCCATACCTAGCACAACCGAATATAAGAAATACAATACCGGAGGTAAGAAAAATGCAATTGAAAAAAGATTGTACATATTCCCTCGTGACGCCTACCAGCATGGGAGTGCGCATAACTCCATTTCATCGCCAACCTGTACATACAGGTAACCTTTTCACGATGCAGGCAACCAGCGCAGAATCCAATGTCGGCAACATTGCCGCCTCATTAGGAATGCGTGTCAAGCTGCTGACAACCTTCGTTAAGGACAGCGAAATCGCACAGTATATAAAAATCGAGCTACGTAGACGTAATATCGAGTTTGAAGGCCCTGAAATACCACAGGGAGGGCCCTGGGGCTACAGGCATCAGTTTAATATAGCCGACAGTGGCTACGGCATGAGAGGCCCCCGGGTATTAAACGACCGTGCAGGTGAAGTGGGAAGAACACTAAATACAAAGGATTTTGATATTGACAGGATTTTCGGTAAAGAGGGTGTTGCAATACTTCACATGTCTGGGTTGATTGCTGCATTATCCCATGAAACAAGCCAATTCTGCCTGGAGCTTGCTAAAGCGGCAAAAAAATACGGCACCAAGGTAAGCTTTGACCTTAACTACAGAGCATCCTTCTGGGTAAATCGCGAGGAGGAGCTTGGCGAAACCTTCTCACAGATAGCTGCTATATCTGATATATTGATTGGCAACGAAGAGGACTTCCAACTGGCGCTAGGTATAAAAGGCCCTGAATCAGGAGGCACCGGTCTTGGTAATAAGATTGAGGGCTTCAAGCTTATGATTGCCCGCGTTAAGAAGACATACCCAAATGTATCAGTATTTGCAACAACTCTGAGGCAGGTAATCAGTGCCAACACACACCTGTGGGGAAATATACTGCTCCATGACAACAATTGGTATGTTATCGAACCTCGGGAAATACATGTATATGATCGAATTGGCGGCGGTGACGGTTTTGTAGGAGGCCTGCTTTATTCTATTCTCAAGGGCTGGGAGCCCGAAAAGTGGCCACAGTTCGGCTGGGCAACAGGCGCTCTTGTAGCGACTGTTGCTGAGGATTATGGCCAGCCCATTGATGAAGCACAGGTTTGGAGCATATATGAGGGCAATGCCAGGGTTAAGAGATAAAAAGAACAATACCCTGCCTTATATGAATTTTAGAAACCGGAGAGGTATACAACTCTCCGGTTTTCTCTTGCAATACCTTATCTGCTTATAGACCAAATGTTTTCATCCACTCAAGAGCTTCCTCTCGTGTCCTGAAGTATTGATCGACAAGCCCTTCTGCGTTTGATGCCTTCTGATGCCTTTTTGCCTGTACCTTAATTGCCGCCATCCCACCTGCAACAAATCCCATTGCTACGCACCCAGCTTCCTCACAGCGCTGATGCATTACGGCGAATTCTTTCTGTGTCTCCTGGTCAAATATGGGGTCCATATTTTCAATCATTGGTATGTAACCCCATTTGCCTGCAAAGCTTTTTCCTTTCTTAACGACGATATCGGTTACATTTCTAATGTCCTGTGCATTTGCTTGTCCAAACCCTTCAGTATTTACTATTTTCCTCCCAGGAACCTCATAGACCTCAAGTCTCCACTGTGCCATATTAATTGCCTCCTCTATGGTTTATTTTTGATGTTTAGTGACATTTCCAGGTTTTCGAGTATATTTGCAAATTTCTCGGATATAGTTGTCATACTGCTCTCAATATCCTTTATTTTATTTTCTCCGTCACTTGATGCCAGCGATATGCTGTCAATTGATGTAAGCACATTATCCACAGATGCAAGAAGCTCGTTGGATGTGGTATTAAAGCCATTTACCATATCACTTATATACCTCGCATCATCGTTATACTTATGGGCAGTTTCCTGCATAGACGCATAATCTTCATTAACATCCGTCGACATAAAACTCAGAACATTATTCGAGCAAATAGAGAGATTATTAACTGCTTCCTCCACCAGTGGTGTAATGCTCTGTATTTCATATACAGCCATTTTAGACCGATCTGCAAGCTTTCTTATCTCACTGGCAACAACTGCAAAACCTCTCCCCGCTGTACCCGCTCTTGCTGCTTCAATATCTGCATTTAAAGCAAGGAGGGTAGTTTGGGCCGTTATTTTTATGACAGTATCCGATAGTTCGGATATCTGTTCTACTATTCTTGCTTCTTCAATGGCATTTTCTAGTTCCTGCTTTGTCTCGCTAAAAATTTGCTGTGCCTTGCTCTGTGAATCAAGCACCCTGCTAGTAATTTCCTGAGCCCTCTTATTGATTTCATCAGCGATCCGCACCCCTTCTGTTGTCTTATTCGTGATGTTCTGTGCGGTTTCGGCAATATCAATTGTAGCTGCTGCAATATTTTCCGAAGTGTCTGATGTAATCCTCATTATGTCAGCCAAAATTCGCGTACTAGTACTTACATTACTTACATCACAAAATAACCTTTCCAGTTCATTGCATCCCTCAATCATTACTTCAGCTTCATCACTTTTTGCGTTAAGTCTTTCCTGTAGTTTACAAATAACCTCTAAAACAATACTGGCATATTTAGGTTCATGAAAGCACTTATTTATAATGACCGGTAACTCATCATCCAATGAATTACTATCATCCATTGACTTTAAATATTCTATAAATTTGCTCTTTCTTTTCGCCCTCTGAAAGTAGATAACAATCTGTGTAGAATTATATACGAAAACGACGAAACACAGTACCGTAATAACTGCATTTAATACTGAACTACTATCGCTGATGAATAGACTAAGAAAAAATAACACAAAGAGAGTCAACTCAGATACAAACAGTTCCAACAAACGCTTATCCCTTGGCATTACCATAACGGGCTCCTTTCTGGCCAAACATTATATTAGTAAAGGGAGAGATTCTGTTCTGCATTCTGTAGTGTGACAAAACTGTGATAGATATGGTATGTCCTATATGTAGTACTATAATTTTACGATATATGACATATTTTTGCAAGCTATTGTATAAATTTACTGCCTTCGACCTTACATAAAATCCACGTTTTTGCCGATTATGTCAAGTTAAGGCAAGAGTTTTGTGTACAAAATTGCCGCTTCACCACTGATGGTCTGCAATCGTTTTGCCCACTATTCATTTATTTGGTTAAATCCCACAGATTATAGGACAAGAGTCTTCCCAGCTCCAATCTCAACAGGTACGCTATCCACACCTATCCAGACTGGCGTAGCAGAAGGATTATTTACCATCCTTCCATCAACAGTAAATCTTAATCCTCTCATTGCCTTTATGTAATCTATGATCTCAATATTCGTCGCATACCAAACCGATTCATCACCTGAAACCGATTTGCAAAATTCCTCAATAAGCTCCCAGTTATTTTCTCTATCGAATTCAAAGCTGTGACCCCATACATACAGTAGCGGCATTTGAGCCCATGGCGGCTGTTCATTGAAAACCTTAGCCCTTTCCATAAGATTTTGTCCATGATGACATGTAGGATGCCAAGCAAGGAAATTGTCAGGAAGTTGAAAGCCCCCATGGGAATTCACTGTCCTGGAATACTCTATACCCATACCCGGCAAGGCCGCTATCAGCTCATCGCTGTACGCACCAAAGGGGTAGGACATACCCCGCACCGGATACCCCACCAGAGTCTCCAGCCTTCTTCTGTCCTCAATGACCTCAGAAACAGCCATATCAGCTGGAAGGGAGGTAAGATATGGATGCGTCAGGGAATGGGCCGATACTTCATGACCTTTGTAAAGCTCAGCGACCTCAGAGGCTTTCACAAAAACATCCCTGTCCAACATACCTGAATTCAGATGGAAGGTGCCTCTTATACCATACCTATTAAAAATCTCTACAAGCTTTCTATCATGCACCTGTCCATCATCGTAGCTCATGGTAAGGGCTCTCTTTTTTCCTTCGGGGTAATAAATAAACGATATACTCATAATTTCAGCTCCTTATATAAATCCTTGCTTTATTTTAGTATACGGATCTGCCACAAGGCAGATTATTCACAGCCTATACAATTATTTTCTTCACTTCATGTTTTCCTTAGTGGCTTTCTTCTTTTTCAGTATCATACCAAAAATAAATGCTCCCACTGTTGCACCAGCGCTATCTATAAGGACGTCAGTAAATTGGCAGCTCCTACCGGGAACAAAAAGCTGATGGATCTCATCTGTAATGGCATAGAAAACACATACTGCTATTGCCGCAAGTATTCCCCTGTATCCGCCTACACCACTGCATCTTAAAGCATTGACTGTCAATACTCCCAGTACAAGGAACACCAAAAAGTGTGCGTTCTTCCTCACAAAAAAACTAATTTTTTCAACAGCAATTTTAGCATTAGGATTCACCTTTACCATAACCGCAACAATTTTTTCGGTAATCCCATCGCTTAGTTGCTCTGATTGCTCTGCTACCTGGGAAGAGAAAAAGAAGATTAATGCCATCCATAAAATCAAAACAATCCAAGATAGTATTTTTCGCATCGTACCTCGGTATCCTTTCTTGTCATTTGCTGTCCCTCAATTATACCACACGCCATATGTACCAGTCAGAAAAAATGAGAGTTGGTTACTTCCGTAAGACCATAGGTAATGACAAAGAAATTGATGTGTTGGTTACTCAAACTCCCGAAACCCCATATTGAGCCAGGTCTGCCGAGTTATTGTGTTTTTAGCAGTGAGACCAGTATCCCGTTGAAACTGATGGACAGCCTTTTTCATACCGTCCTCATATATACCATCAAGCGGTCCGCCATAATAGCCCAGCTGCTTGAGCCGCTTTTGTATGGCAAGTACATCAGCCCCCCTGTCTCCCGGGTTAATCTCGTCAAAGCGTCTACCAAAAGGCCCAAACTGACCGTTTACAATTACTACCTCAGTGCCCACAGAAACAAGACGATACAGCTCCGCTACATCATCGTTAAACATACGGATACAGCCCTGGCTTGCTGCAGATCCGATAGAACTAGCATCTATTGTTCCATGAATACCATATATCCCCCAGGGAACATCGAAGCCGAGCCACCTACCGCCAAAACCCTCGCCCCAGTCGCCCTTCTCTATGATTGTCCAACGCCCAATAGGTGAAGGCAAGCCCGATTTACCTGAGGCTATCTTATATTCCTTTACACATTTATTGCCGTTGAGAAGGTACAGCGTTTTATCCTCTACCTCTACAAAAATTATATACTCGTTCTTATTTTCAGCAACAGATGATATACTTAATGAAATTTCCTCTTTTGCATCTATAATTATCTGCATAACAGACAAAACAAAAACAGTGGCAACAAAAAAAATCGAACAAATTCTTGTTTTGTTCAATAAAAACACCTCCGCAGAAATACAAGTAGCAGGTGCAGCATATCAATTATTTATATGCTGAGAGACATATGATTATAACGCACTGATTTAAAGAAGTGAGACGATTTTACTACATTAATTCAACCATTTTTGTGCACTGTTCCTCTTCCACGGGCTTGCTTAGCAAGAACCCTTGCAGACAGTCGCAACTTTGTGTTCTTAGGTACTCAAGCTGTTCGGTCTTTTCCACACCTTCTGCTATGACCATTATGCCAAGACTATGGGCAAGCCAGATTATTGAACCTATGATTTGATTACCCGGATCCGTTGTACCAATTCTGCTAACAAACGCCTTGTCAATTTTCAATGTATCGATAGGGAGCATTTGAAGATAATTCAATGAGGCGTAACCCGTCCCAAAGTCATCCAGTGCTATCCTTATACCCATTTTCTTAATCTGATTAAGTGTATCAATAACCTTCTCGGGATATGAAATGAACACGGATTCTGTTATTTCAAACTCCAAATAGCTACTATCAAACCCAGTATCCTCCAGAACTCTCCTTACCATTTTCAAAAAGGATGGCTGAACTATTTGAACCACCGAAATATTTATGGACAATATAAAATCCTTCTGGCTTTCTAACTGCATCTCTCCAAACCTTTTTAACACAGTCCTTAGTATCCATTCTCCGATGTCGATAATCATACCTGTATCCTCTGCTACCGGAATGAACTGTGAAGGGCTAACATCCCCCAGTGTCTTAGAATGCCATCTGGCAAGGGCCTCAAATCCTCTAATGTACCCTGTATCACAATAGTACTGCGGTTGAAATACCAAATACAACTCTTCATTCATCAATGCCGACTTCAACCCCTTCTCAAGTCTAGCTCTCTCCAACATACTTGTTTGCATTTCGTCACAGAAAAAACTAATACCATTCTTGCCAGACTTTTTTGTTGAATGCATCGCTATATCGGCTTTTTTCAGCAACTCCCCAGTTGATTCTCCATCTATTGGGAAAATTGATATCCCGAAGCTCGCATTAATAAAGAGTTCCTTGTTGTCGCACCTGCACACCTCAGATACTAATGATTTAAAGCTATTAACATATTGAAGAATTTTATCCCGGCTTAGTTCGCGGCGGACAATCAGTGCAAATTCATCTCCGCCAATACGTCCAAGAACATCGTTCTTATCAAGAATTGAGCTGCATCGTTGAGCCACTGTCTGCAATATCATATCCCCAATATGGTGCCCCATAATGTCATTTATATCTTTGAAATTATCAATATCTATATATACTAAAGAAAAGCCATTATTGTTTATACTGGAATAATGAATAAGCATATCCAGCTTCTTTATTATCATCCCCCTGTTAGGCAAGCCGGTAAGACCATCATTGTATGCCAAATACTCAAGCTGCTTCTTATTCTCACTCATCAGGTTGTTATATTTTATCAGCTGTTCATTCTGCCTGCTAAATCTCTCTTGAGATACCGATATTTCTTTATATAAAGATGTCAACTCTTCCTTCTGTTCCGATAGTTTTTTAAAATAATCGACAATACCCTTTTTATAATAATAAACTACTATGCAAACAATGATGGCGCCAATATACGTCACAACGCCGGGTAAAGCATCTTGCTCCCCTTTATAAATAATACTCATCAAAGCAAAGCTAATACCTACTATATTCAGCAATACACCTGCGATAAACCCCTTTTTATTCATTCTTATGGTAAGGAAAGCAGTAGAAAGAGACTGGGCCTGTACCGCCATCCCGCTGAATACGAAATTCTTCACTGTCATACCGAAAATTATAGATTGTGCATTATCCTGACTTGAGATATCCCTAAGGAAAAATGACAATGCAATATAGACTGCTGAACAAACAGCAATTATTATCCCTTCACTTGCTGGACTGTTTGAAGCCATATTATAGTTAGTCGGATGTAACTCAGTATTTCTGCTTATATGCATTCATTACCTCTCGCTATAAACATCAATTTCCATTCCAGCCGCCTACAAATACATTATATCAGTACTCCTTTACATAATGCAATATATTATGTCTCTTCAACCAGCCTTACCTTACTTTTTAATCTCATCTCCCGATAATTGTATTTCAAATTTGTCGAACCAAACCCTATCAATAAACTGCTCCGCTGTAAAAAATGTCTTTCGAAAGATGGCAAGCTCCCGAGTGTTCTTTTTCAACCATAAAGGAACAGGTATCTCAAGATATAGGCAAAGCTCGACAAGACAATTCTCCAGCTTGTCCCTGAAGCTATGCTCCTTGTCATCATCACCTGATGTACCTTCCCTAACTATCCTACCTTTAACCAACAGCTTACCATTAAGAGTCAATTTCTTGCCACCTTTCAAGTAAAACATTGAAACTGTTCTTTTGTTGCATTTTACCACAACTTAGCTACACATAATCAATTCGCTTCGCTCAAGGAGTAGGACTTCATTCATCACCAACCTATAGAGGTCAGCATCCTCTGAAGACATAGATAAAAGAACCGCCCGGCATATTACGGCATTAAGTGCTACCAAGCCTATATTCTATAGAGTCAACCAAAGCCTTCCAGCTAGCTTCTATTATGTCTGTTGAAACACCGATAGTAGTCCACACCTCGTTGCCATCGGTAGACTCAATCAGAACTCTAACCTTTGCAGCCGTTGCTGCCGTAGAATCAAGTACTCTAACCTTATAGTCCGTCAATTTCATTTCATGGATTACGGGGTAAAATCTTGACAGGGCTTTTCTTACTGCATTGTCAAGGGCATTTACAGGCCCTTCACCCTCCGCAGCTGTAATTTCCTCCTGATCCCCTACCTTTACCTTTATAATTGCAGATGAATTATGCTTACTGTCTATAGCAGGCTCATTGACAATAACCTTAAAATCCTTCAACTCAAAGGAAGGCTTATATTTCCCAAGAACTTTTCTTACTATAAGCTCAAAGGAACTCTCAGCACCCTCGTACTGGTATCCTTCATGTTCCATCTCCTTTAGCTTTTCAAGTATTAGCCTTGTTTCCGGCGAATCCCTTGTAATAGACGGCATAATATTCTTAACCATGCCTAAAACAGCACTTCTGCCAGCTACCTCTGACATAAGGAAGGTTCTTTCGTTTCCGACAAGCTCAGGATCAATCAACTCATACGCTGCTGTGTTCTTAACAACTGCATCTGCGTGCATCCCCGCCTTATGAGCAAAGGCAGACCTTCCCACATATGGAGCTCTTTCATCATGGATTACATTGGCTATTTCGCTTATCCCTCGAGCAACAGTAGTCATCCTTGCCATACTCCCTTCAGGGATGCAGCTGTAGCCCATTTTTAGCTGGAGTGTAGGTATGATAGAACAAAGGTTGGCATTACCACATCTTTCACCAAAACCGTTTATCGTTCCCTGGATTTGCTCCGCTCCCGCCTGGACAGCCATTATTGTTCCCGCTACTGCCATGCCGGTATCATTGTGAGTATGAATCCCAATCGGAACATCGAAGGTCTCCACAGCCTTTTGTGTAATGTCATGGATATCCATTGGAAGACAACCACCCTTGGTGTCACAAAGACAAAGACTATCCGCACCTGCATCAGCTGCGGCCTTCAGTGTATCCATGGCATATGAGGGGTCTGAAAAATAGCCGTCAAAAAAGTGCTCGGCATCGTATACTACTTCCTTCCCCTGATCCTTGAAGTATTTCACCGTATCAAATATCATCCTGATATTTTCATCAAGAGTGGTTTTAAGAATATCTGTAACTTGGAAATCCCATGACTTTCCGAATATTACCACAGCATCCGTACCTGCCATAAGTAGTGACCTAACATTGGCATCCTCATCCACCTGGATACCTACTCTTCTGGTGCTACCAAAAGCAATCAGCTTGGCATGCTTAAATTCAATCCTCTTGGCCTTCTCAAAAAACTCCAAATCCTTGGGATTCGATCCAGGATTACCTGCCTCTATATAATCTACCCCCAGAGCATCGAGTCTTTTAACGATTTTCAGCTTATCTTCCACGGTATATGAAATTCCAAGCGCCTGTGCTCCATCTCTTAATGTGGAATCCAGAACAACTATATTTTTCATATTGTCTCCCTTCCGTCCTGAGTATGCTTACCATGATCGTGTACTACCCTGTTGATTGCATTTATATACGCTTTAACACTAGCTTCTAAAACGTCAGTGCTTACTCCTCTACCCACGTACACCTTATCGTCCTTCAAAACTCTGACCATGGCCTCACCAAGGGCATCTGCGCCCTCTGTAACACCCTTCAGGCTATAATCCTGCAGCTCCATTTCGAAGCCAACGGTTCTCTCTATCGCCTTAAAAGAAGCATTTATAGGTCCATCACCGGTAGCAGCCTCCATTACCAGTTCCCCATTTTTAAACATGCTCACAGTTGCTGTAGATACTACCTTGTTGCCGGTACTTATCTGGAAGCTGTCCAGCTTGTAAACCTCATCGACCTCCGATACCTTTTCACCGACCAACGCTTCAATATCTCTGTCTGTAACAGTCTTTTTCTTATCAGCAAGCTCCTTAAATTTCTCGAAAGCTTTGGCAATTTCCTCAGGCTGTAAATTGTAGCCCATCTCCTTAAGTCTTTCCTCGAAAGCATGCCTTCCGGAGAGCTTACCTAGGACCATTCTGTTTTGAGAAAGTCCAATTGATTCCGGCGTCATAATCTCGTAGGTGCTCTTTTCAGCCAGTACACCATGCTGATGTATACCCGACTCATGTGCAAAGGCATTTGACCCAACTATTGCCTTATTGGGATGCAACGCCACTCCGGTCATATTACTCACGAGCTTACTGGTCCTGTATATCTGCTTTGTTTCAATATTGTGTATCAGTTCACCGTAATAATCCTTTCTTGTCTGTATGCCCATTATCAACTCTTCCATGGAAGCATTTCCTGCCCGTTCTCCAAGTCCATTGATAGTGCATTCCACCTGCGTGGCACCATTTCTTATAGCTGCAAGTGAATTAGCTACAGCCAGACCAAGGTCATTATGGCAATGTACACTTATGTCAACTTTATCGATACCATTTACATTTTCCTTTATACCTTTTATGAGGAGACCAAACTCCTCGGGAGATGTATATCCAACAGTATCAGGGATATTCACCACTGTTGCCCCTGCCTTAATGACACCCTCCAACACTCTGTAAAGGAATTCAGTTCTGGTCCTGCTGGCATCCTCAGCGGAAAACTCTACATCACTACAATACTTTTTTGCATAACTCACCATTGCAGCAGCCCGCTGAAGCACCTCCCCCTCAGACATCTTAAGCTTATACTTCATATGGATATCAGAGGTTGCTATAAATGTGTGTATCCGTGGGCTCTCTGCATTGCACAATGCTTCCCATGACCTATCAATATCCTTTTCCATAGCCCTGCTGAGACTGGCAATAGCGACTCCCTTTACATTTTCTGCAATTGTCTTCACTGCCATAAAATCACCCGGAGATGAAATTGCAAAGCCTGCCTCAATCACATCCACTCCAAGCCTTGTCAGCTGGCGTGCTATTTTCAGCTTTTCCTGTATATTTAAGCTAACTCCAGGAGTCTGTTCTCCATCTCTCAATGTTGTGTCGAATATCTTTATTCTCGTTGACATAAGATAACCTCCTTCGATATCTCATTAAATCTCATATTTATAAGTATCCGGCGGTACTCTCCCGCCTTTTCTCTATATTCCCCCGGACGCTGTTGCACCGGGGGGGTCAACCTATTCTTCTTATTTTTTCAGCCAGCTCATCATCTTTCTAAGCTCAGTGCCTACCTTCTCGAGCTGATGCTCTGACTCGCACAGCCTCGTTGCAAGGAATTCGGCTCTTCCACCTGCTTTGTTTTCCATTATCCATTTTGATGCAAAAGTACCGTTCTGTATTTCTGAAAGTACTTTTTTCATTTCCTTCCTTGTTTCATCAGTAACGATCCTCTTGCCTACCATATAGTCTCCATACTCTGCCGTATCGCTAATTGAGTACCTCATGTAAGCATAGCCACCCTGATTGATTAAATCGACGATAAGCTTCATCTCATGGATACACTCAAAGTATGCTATTTCTGGCTGATAACCCGCCTGAACAAGGGTTTCAAAGCCTGCCTTCATCAATTCTGTGACACCACCACACAGCACTGCCTGCTCACCAAACAGATCTGTTTCAGTCTCTTCTCTGAAGGTGGTCTCCAAAATACCTGCTCTTCCGGCCCCTATGCCTGATGCATATGCTAGTGCATAATCCTGCGCCTTGCCTGATGCATCTTGGTATACAGCAAATAAAGAAGGTACACCTCTGCCCTCATTATACTGGCTTCTAACAGTATGACCGGGACCCTTTGGAGCTATCATTATAACGTCAACGAATTCAGGCGGCTTTATCTGATTGAAGTGTATGTTAAAGCCGTGAGCGAAAGCAAGTATATCTCCCTCCTTCAAATTGGGAGCAATGTCATTGTAGTACATGTCAGCTTGAGTTTGATCTGGAGTCAGAATCATAATCAGATCCCCTGCTTTTGCGGCTTGTGCAGTGTCCATCACTGTAAGACCATCAGCCTCTACTTGTTTCCTTCTTGCTGAACCCGGAGTAAGTCCTACTACTACATTTACTCCACTATCCTTCAAGTTTTGCGCATGCGCATGTCCCTGACTGCCGTATCCTATCACTGCGATTGTTTTTCCTTTGAATAAGTCTAAACTACAGTCACTATCATAATACATCTTAGCCATTTATTTCACCCTCCTCATTATTGGTTACCTTTATAATTCGATTGCCTCTTTCAATAGCAATGGTACCCGTTCTCACAATTTCCTTTAGCCCAAACGGTTTGAGCAAATCCTCAAGAGCCCCAACCTTGTCACCATCGCCAGCAGCCTCAATGGTAAGAGTTGTCTTTGATACATCCACTATCTTTGCTCTGAATATCTCCACCAGCTGTACTATCTCACTTCTGGTAGATGCATTAGCTGAAACCTTTATGAGTGACAGCTCACGGGTAATGGATTCGTGCTTATCAAGCCTTTTTATTTTGATGACGTCTACAAGCTTATTCAACTGCTTGCTGACCTGCTCAACAATATACTCATCTCCATCAACAACAATCGTCATCCTTGAAACATCAGGATTCTCTGTGACTCCTACCGCCAGGCTGTCGATGTTAAAGCCCCTCCTGCTGAAAAGGCCTGCAACCCTTGAAAGTACACCTGCTTGGTTTACCACAAGCACTGATAATGTATATTTGGACATGTTCCTCTACCCCTTTCAAGTTTAATTTTTCTTCCGTCTAATTATCATTTAAATAGCTATCTCAGTGGTTTACAAATGCCCTGCTGGCAACAAATCATTAATGTCGGTAATTTCTGCTCACAATGTAGGCTCCATAGGATCAACCATACACTCCAACAGATAAGGTCCTTTCTCATGAACCATTCGTTCAAGGGAAGCTCTTATTTCACCATTGGATGTGATCTTTTCTCCCTTGAAACCGTACGCAGCAGCCAAGGCCACAAAATCTGGATTTTTATCAAGACATACCTGTGAATACCTACCTTCATGCTTTATCAGCTGCAGCTCCCGAACCATGCCTAGCCTACAGTTATTTAATAGTACTATTTTTATATCTATATCATGCTGTTTCATTGTACCCAGCTCCTGCATAGACATCTGGAAGCTTCCATCACCACTAATCACAATAGTAGGAGCCTCTGGATTTCCAACCTTAGCACCTATCGCTGCAGGCAGTCCGTAGCCCATTGTACCCAATCCACCTGAGGTAATGAAGGTTTTAGGCCTGCTAAACCTATAATTATTAGCAGTCCATATCTGATTTTGTCCTACCTCTGTAGCCAAAACCGTTTCCTCAGGGAAAAAGTCTGCCAGTAATGACAACAGATGCCGGGGGCTAATATATTCCGAGTCAGCTTGCCCACCATATCCGGACGGCGACCTTTTATTATCACTAAGCTTTCTTTCCGTTATCTCGTCCAACCAGCCCCTGTTGTCATATGTATCCACATGCTTCAACATATCTATTAATATCTGTTTTAAATCCCCCACCAACGGTATAGATACATCAATGTTTTTACCAATCTCAGCAGGGTCTATGTCAATATGAATTATTCTGGCCTTTTTGCCCAGAGTACTAGCACCACCCATTGCCCTATCTCCAACTCTTGCACCAAGTATCAGTACCAGATCTGCGTGATGGAGAGCATAGTTGGCGGTCTGGCTACCATGAGTTCCTACCATTCCAAAGTGTAGCGGATGAGCTGTCGGTATTGCTCCTATTCCCATTAAGGTAGTAACAACAGGTATGGCTCTTCTCATGGCTAGCTCCAACATCTCAGCTGCAGCATTTGCCCCAATTACTCCGCCGCCTACACAAATGACAGGCTTTTTTGCCTCTTCCAGAGCGGCAGCAGATTTTCTAATCTGCATAGGGTGTCCCTTTATCGTGGGCTTATATCCCTTTATGTCTATGGTTTTAGGATATTTGAAGTCAAATATCTCTGTCTGTACATCAATGGGTATGTCAATTACAACAGGCCCCGGCCGACCAGTGGTGGCAATATGGAATGCCTCCTTTATTACCCTGGGAAGCTCCTTCGCCTCTTTGACAAGGTAGCCATGCTTACAAAAGGGTGCCGTTGCTCCTGTTATATCAGCCTCCTGAAAAGCATCAGTACCTATCATATCTCTTTTAACCTGGCCTGTTATGGCAATAATTGGTATACTGTCCATGTATGCATTGGCTATGCCTGTAATCAGATTAGTTGCGCCGGGTCCCGATGTTGAAACGCATACTCCGGGTTTACCGGTGACACGGGCATATCCGTTGGCGGCATGTGCGGCTCCCTGTTCATGGCGTGTTAGTATATGCCTTATACCACAATTAAGCAATGCATCATAAAACGGCGAGATTGCAGCACCGGGGTAGCCGAATATAGTGTCGGCTTTCTCCATCTCAAGGGCTTTTATTATTGCCTCTGCTCCTGTTATCTTCATATCGCACCTCCGTCCGTATAGCTTACGCCACAATTCCCTCTGTCTATCCTGTATCTGACCAAATTCTTCAACGCGTTCTATGCTGAATATTATAAAAAAACCCTCGCCAACTGCATTTCTGCAGGGACGAAGGATATAGTCCAACGTGGTACCACCCTGATTTGGCAAGCATCTGTCTGCCCTCAGTAAGTACTGGTGTACTTGGCTGTAACGTAGCCATCGTCATCATCTTGTTAAGAATCCTCGATGATGATGCTCCGGAATGAGCTATACACAGTTTCTATGCACCGGTTCACACCACCCACCGGCTCTCTTTGGCATTTAGTCCTGTCTTGTTTCCTTCATTGCCTTGCCATATTTAAAATGATTGTATAACATTGTATCAACACTCCAGAGCAGTGTCAACTAAAATATTAACCTTTATTGCCCACTTTTATAGAACTTTTTTATGCTTTCATGCACTTTGTTCTATAAGTATATCCTCTCATTAGTATTTCCCTCAAATTTTCCTATACTGTAGCCATAGCAGAAGGATTGTCTCATACTTACCACAATAAGTGCCTTCAGGTACTCTCTTTCCTCTTTGCTTAGACCCCTGTCCATTATCTCAATAAAATTCCTGGTTTTATCTGCTGCAATAAGCTTTATTGCCTCCCTTGTACCTGATAGGTCTCCATTAAGCTTCTCTCTTGCTTGCTTTAAGTAAAGCCTTATCATTTTGTCAAAATCCAGACTGTTCTTGGCTGCACCTGCCATTAAAGCCACCTCCCACACGTATTCAGGAGTAAGTGTTTCCAATTTGAGTAATATATTATACATTACCGTGTAATTAGCCCATCTCTTTCCTTTCTCGCAAGAACCAATGTCGTTGTAGTCCAGCTATTTGAGCCATGTAGCTTATGGCTTATCTGTATGGAGTCCCCAGGAGATTTGGAATACATATATGTTCGTAGCTGTATCATTGTATTGATTTCCCGGCCATCCACCTGCCTAATAATGCAGCCCTCTCGTATTCCAGCCTTATGCGCTGGACCATGTGCGTCCACATATGCTACATATATACCTTTTTTTATGCTAGATTCACCATCAATATAGGGTATAATGTTTCCATCATATGCAAACACGCCCATGTAAGGTTCCTCAAAAGTACCAGTTGCAATCAACCTTTCTACCACAGGCTTGGTAATGTTGATTGGAATAGCAAACCCCATGCCTTCTGCACTGCTAACCTTTACCGTATTAATACCTATGACCTCACCTTTGGAATTCAATAGCGGTCCGCCGCTATTTCCGGGGTTTATACTTGCATCGGTCTGAATTAGGTCCTCCATGTAATTTGTTCCTGCTTCACTCTCTATGCTTATAGTCCTGTTAAGAGCACTGATAATCCCCGATGTTACAGTCCTCTGAAAATCCAACCCCAGTGGGTTGCCTATAGCAATCGCATTCTCGCCTACTTCTAGCGTGGTTGCATCACCAAGCTGCAAAGGCTTAAGTCCTGTTAGGTTTACCTTCACTGCTGCCAAATCCAGTACAGGATCAGACCATACAACTACTCCATCCACATTTCTTCCATCTGCAAAGGAAACTATTATTCTATTACTCTTGCCTCCTGCAACATGATTGTTTGTTAATATATATCCATCAGTACTAACTACAACACCCGATCCAAACCCAACCTCCGTCTCCCTGTTTTTGTCAAACAAATTATTCCTAGCGGCCCTCTCAACTGTAATGCCAACCACACCCTCTGTAGCGGTCTTTGCCACATGCTGGGTCACTGGTATTGCATTTCCGCTAGTATCCATCAAAGTCATTTCATCAGCTGCTCCTCCTGCCAATGCCCTGTCTGGTCGAACATCTGGATTCCGGTCATTTTGTTTTGCCCCGTCAGAATATTGTTGACCTTCAATACTGTGCCCCTCCTTCCTCTGTATTTGCATAGTGCCATTTCCGCCATCGGCCTTGGGGGCACTAAATGAAATGTACCTGGGTGCAGCGTATAGCACAAGCATAGCTACAGCCAAAGAGGTCAGCAGTGAAATAAGCAGCGTACCTGTAATTCCTGTTAATCTTCCTCTTTCTCTGAACATCAAATCATCCCCATTAATTGAATTCTTTAAAGTTATTATTTCAATAATGCTCTAAAGAATACTAAAAAATCCGGTGTCAATTGCCCGCCGGATCTGTTGGAAGATTTGATATGATAATTTTTTTTACGCTTTTCTCAAATTTAGGTCTGGGCATCATTAGCTGATGGCCACACCCCAGGCATTTCACCCGGAAGTCCGCCCCAGTTCGCATTACCTCCCATTGCTTGCTTCCACAAGGATGTTTCTTTCTAAACTCTACAACATCCCTTAAGCAAAACCTGTCTGCCATTTTCCTTCACTCCTTGTTACTGTGTGCTAGTTCAACCGCTTCTGCCAGTCAATTCGCTTCGCTCAGGGAGTCAGGTGGAGACTGAATTCCACCTGACCAAGGAAGCTAATTTATTCGTCTTTATTTGTCTTTATTTATCGCCGACCTGACATTACTCCACATTATGTCCTCAATACATTCTCAATAGATTTTCAGATAAGCATCAATTTCCCATCTACTAACCCTAGTTCTATATTCATTGCACTCTTTCCTCTTGGCCTCTATATACTTACTGAAAATGTGATCTCCAAGCACTTCTCTGGCAAAGTCACTTGCGTACATTTCAGATATCGCTTCATCCAAGCTTCCTGGTAACACATTGATCTTCGCAGCATCCCTATCCTTATCACACATATCATATAGGTTCTTGTTTATAGGATCAGGGGGCATAATTCTGTTTTCAATTCCATCCAGCCCTGCCGAAAGAATTGCCGCAAGTGCAAGATAAGGGTTACAGCTGGGATCAGGGCATCTGAGTTCGAGCCTTGTATTTGTTCCCCGAGCAGCCGGAACTCTTATCAGTGGGCTTCTGTTCCTGGCAGACCATGCAATGTAAACAGGAGCTTCATAGCCTGGAATTAGTCTCTTGTATGAATTGACAAGAGGGTTTGTTAGGGCTGTTATAGCTCTCATATTTTTCATCATTCCCCCAATGAACCAGTATGCCTCCTGACTTAGCTGGAGGGGGTCATTCTCATTAAAAAACATGTTCCTACCATCTTTAAAAAGAGACGTGTTTATGTGCATACCAGATCCAGCTATACCATAAATAGGCTTTGGCATAAATGTAGCATGCAGTCCATGCCTCTGGGCAATGGTTTTGACCACCAGTTTAAATGTCAATATGGCATCAGCCGCAGTAAGAGCATCCGCATATTTAAAATCTATCTCGTGTTGGCCTGGTGCTTCCTCATGGTGAGATGCCTCAACTTCAAATCCCATCTCCTCTAGTGAAAGGCACATGTCTCTTCTTGCATTTTCACCCAAGTCCACAGGTCCCAAGTCGAAATATCCTGCCTTGTCATGTGTTATGGTAGTAGGCTTACCCTCGCTATCAGTTAAGAATAAAAAGAATTCACATTCAGGGCCAACATTAAGTGTGTCGTAACCCATATTCGCCGCTTTTTTCAGAGCCCTTTTAAGAACATATCTGGGATCTCCCTCAAAGGGCTTATCATCAGCTGTATATACGTCGCATATCAGCCTTGCAACCTTCCCCATCTGTGGCTTCCATGGAAAAATAATAAACGAATTGATATCCGGCCTTAAATACATGTCGGACTCTTCAATCCTGACAAATCCTTCAATAGACGATCCATCAAACATACACTTATTGTCCAGCGCTCGTTCAAGCTGTCTTGCCGTTATTGCAACATTCTTCAGCATACCAAATATATCAGTAAACTGTAGCCGTATGAATTCTACTCCCTCTTCCTGCACAATCCTAATAATATCTTCCTTAGTGTAATCCGGCATATACATACACCCCCAATTTTGACTAAAAAAGCGCACTTAAACAACCAGTAGATTGTCTAAGAACGCCATTGTTCCTTTACCGAATATGATACCTAAAATAATCGGTATAACTCACTATTGAGTTCACCGTACTTATATATTAACATATTTTTCTTATATTTCAATCACTAATTTGCCATTCTCTCAAAAAAAGAGTCTGCCTGTGTTATTACAGCGGCAGACCCCGTTTTTTGCTTAAATCTATTCTTCCTTTTCGAACATATCCTTACCAACTCCGCAAAGGGGGCAAACCCAATCCTCAGGGATATCTTCAAAGGGTGTGCCAGGGGCAATGCCTGAATCGGGATCTCCCTGCTCAGGATCATAAATGTAACCACAAGCCGTACACACATATTTATCCACAACATCATCTCCTTTACTTAGACTTATTCTCTATCTATATTACCCCCAATATCTGGTCATAAACTAGAAAAATAAAATTTCAATAGCCTTTTCTCTTTTTCCCTCGTGTCAGTACTAAGAATCCTATAACAATTAGCACCACCGGTATTGCATATCTTCCGGTATCGAAACCTAATATCCTTTTCATCGAGAACGCTAAGAAAAATATGGCTGAAAGCCCACCAATTATTCCTACAGGTATAAGCAATCCTCTCTCCCTGTTACCAAAATAGTAGAGCTCATAAAGGCCAAATGCCACTGAGAATATAAAGAAAGGCCATGTGAGTCCCCAGCCGCCATATAGCATATTGAACTGTAGTGTCATGCCAATTATCAACAATATGCCTCCAGGTACAAGGATACCCGCATTTCTCCTTCCGCCGGAAAAGAATTTCAAATGGAACAAAACCCCAGGCAAAACAATGAATAGTGTTGGCCAAAGCCTGGATATAGTAAATGCTAGGATGCCCCAAATATTTAGAATGCCCAAATTTTGTAACAGGAACAGTATTCCAAGGCTTACCAGAATACCGCCAAGCGTCTTCCCTGTACTCCTCATAAATAATCCTCCCCAATATACTCGCATAGTGTCAAATGCTCTTCATATCATATAAAGCTGTTATATATTATTATAATGCCATATTTAAAAAAAGTCTGAATATATTTGGATTACCACTATTATAGTGTCACATTTGAAGTCTGCTTGTATATAGGCCTGGCAATTGTTCTGTGTCTTTATCAAGCTTCCACATAACATAACGAATCCCTGTGGAAATCAGATCCGCTATCTTCATGACAGTAAATAGCCGGGTATTCTGGAGCACAAGAAAATCCATAAAGCCACCAAAGTTTACGATACCTGTCACAAACATATCACCCACAGGAGCCAGTTCCTTATTGACACCTGACCCAGGCTTGATGGGCCCTTCTCCTACACCAACATACCCTATATGATCCATACTTCCAAGGCATGCGTCTATAGCAACAACAAAAGGATTTTCACAGTCCTGGGAAATTTGCTTCATTATAGCCTCAATGTTTTTTGCATGAACAGGACTTTCCAAGCTTCCATAGACATACACACCTTTTCCTTTTAACCCTGATATCTTATGTCCAATAAGAGGCCCAAGACTGTCACCGGTAGACCGGTCAGTTCCAATACATACAAATACCATAGACTTTGCCCCCTTCTCAAGGGCACCTTTAAGGCGAGCATACAACTCATCCGTGAAATGTGTAAAGGCTGCATTACTGTTGGAATTAATATATTTCTGTTTAGTGGCTGTTTTGGCTAACATTATTACTCCTGAATTTATTATAGTGGGAAGTCTTCTTAACACATTGGTATATATTATTTCCAGAACACCTTTATTTATTACTATATTTTGGCTCATATCTTCAGATTTACACAAGTTTCAATATTTGATATTATGTTGTTGAGGGGTGGTCATACGGAATCAATTAATAAAAACAGACAATTTATAGAAGACATACTTGACGGTATGTACGACTGGGTTAGAGTAGTGGACTTTGAAAACAGAGTTGTGTATATGAACAGGGCAATGTCACAAGATCTGGGCCATCAGGCTATTGGGAAGAAATGCTTTGAAGTAATTGGCCGCAATGAACCCTGTGATAACTGTGTTTCCAGAAAGGCGTTATTTGACGGTGTTTCAGAGGTAAAGGAAGAAAACATCAATGGTAGGACGTTCTCAGTAATGTCATCTCCTTTAAGAAACCCCCATGGTAAGGCTATAGCTACTGTTGAGGTACTGCGGGATACAACTCAGGTGAAAAAGCTGTATGAGAAAACCCAGGAGCAGAACCTTAAGCTTAAGAGAGAGGTAGATATGGCCAGAAAGTTGCAGGCAAGCTTACTCCCTGGTCCTACCGACGATCCCCGGGCAGATCTATCGCTTATATATTTCCCCTGCGAAGCTCTCGGCGGAGATTTTGTCGATGTGTTTTATGTGGACAGCTCACATCTTGGTATGTACATTGCTGACGTATCAGGGCATGGCGTTCAGGCCTCACTGCTAACTGTTTTTTTGCGTTCGACTATAAACAAGAAGCTTCTGTCACCTTCAAAGGCTCTTGAGGAGCTTTATTATGAATTTAATCAAAGCAAGCTGGATGAAGAGCTTTACATCACAATCTTTTATGCAATAATTGATCTGGACAATAAAACGATGCTTTACTCCAACGCAGGACTAAATGTCACTCCTGTGGTTTACAGTGAGAACAGGTTTGAGCTTCTACGTATGCCGGGAATACCTATAAGCAATTGGATGGAAAGGCCTGAGTATAAGGATGGGAGCCTAAGCCTTCTCCAAGGCGACAAATTCTTTTTATATACCGACGGTATACTGGAAATGAAAAACCTCAATAGCGAGCAGTACGGTGAGAACCGGCTTTTAGAGATACTTCTGAGAAGCCATTTGAATCCCAAACAACTGTTGCTCAAAATTAAACAATCAGCCTTTTCCTTTGCAGGTGTAAAGTCAGCAGATGACCTTCAGGATGACATCACCTTAGCACTCCTTGAACTAAAATAACATAGATATATAGTAGTCCAACTGCTTATTACAGCCCCTTGGCGCCATCGATAAAGCTACCCAAGCTCCCCTGTAACAACCCTGTCGTTTCCCGCCAGGTCTTTGTGAACCCTAATATTTTTATATCTGCCGTCCCGGTCCATGAGTCCGGTCACCTCAATCCCCTGGTTATAACCTATTTCCAAGGCAAGTAAGCCACTCTTTTTCAAATATGCATGAGACGAAGCTACAATAGGCCTATATAAACCAAGCCCATCCTTTCCCCCATCCAGTGCCTCGACGGGTTCAAAATCCCTAACTTCTCTCTGAAGACCTGCTAAATCATCTGTACGGATATATGGAGGGTTTGAAACTATCACATCGAATAGATTTTCCTGTGTGCTCGGTATGTTATCAAGCAGATTGCTATGGATAAGGCGCACACGGTCTGCAACGCCAATTCTTCTGGCATTCCTTGCAGCAATTTCCAGGGCTTGGGGCATTATATCCAAGGCCGTTACAATACAGCCGGTAAAGTGGTATGAAAGGCTAATAGCAATACATCCTGAACCTGTACACAAATCGAGGATATGTAATGTTTTCCCTGTCCTTGTTGTTTCTTTCGTTCTGCAATACATCAGTACCGTTTCCACGAGCAGCTCGGTATCCTGACGTGGTATCAATACTCCCGGAGCAACCTCAAATGTAAGTGACATAAATTCCTGTATCCCCGTCAGATACTGAAGCGGATACCCGTCTGCCCGTTTATTTAGCATCTCGACATATTTATGTCCTATGCCCATATCCAGCATATTATTTCCGTGGGAATAAAGAAATGTCCTATCACAATCTGCTACATGGCAAAGCAGAACCCCGGCATCGTTAGCCGGGGCTTCAATTCCCGCATTTTTCAGAATTTTTATACCTTCTCTATATGCTTCATTGTAAGTCATTCGCTATTCACCATTTATCAGAATCATTATCAACCATAACACCCTTCATAGCAGCTATTGCCACTTCTATCTGGGAATCATCCGGCTCTCTGGTAGTAAGATACTGAAACAGCATACCTGGTGCGCTCACTATCTTCATTATCAGCCAATCAGTATGTCGTCCAGCAATTCTCTGAACCTCGTAGGCTACCCCTGCAACCACTGGAATCATCAGCAGCCTTAGGAGCATATCAATTATTCGACCGTGCAATCCGAGGAACGAAAACACAATAATACTTATTATCATAACCAGAAACAAAAACGATGTTCCACAACGAGGATGCTTCGTAGAATATTTTTTGATGTTTTCCACTGTCAGCTCTTCTTCATGTTCATAGCAGTGTATTGTTTTGTGTTCTGCGCCATGATACTGCCACACCCTTTTGATATCATCCAACAGCGTGGCTAGATAGATATATATAAAGAAAATAAGTATTCTAATCGCACCTTCAAACAGGTTGTAAAGCACAACTCCTGTGCCTTCCTTGCTAAGATTGAAAAGACTAGCTAACAAATTGGGTAGTAAAATGAACAAACCGACACTAAATGCCAGTGAAATTATGACAGACACATATACAACCGCATCCTTGCCCTTATCCTTAAACAGCTTCTCTATGAATGCATCAAATTTGGATGGCTCTTTCTCTGATTCATCCTCCAGCTCCACAAAATCTGCTGAGTACATCAGCGCCTTCACCCCGACAATCATTTGCTTGAAAAGATTCACAGAACCGCGGACAAAAGGTATTTTCGAAAACACCGATTTCTTTTGTAGCGGCTTTGTATCCAGAATGATCTCGCCGTCAGGCTTCCGTACAGCAATAGCTGTATTTTTAGGCCCCATCATCAGCAGCCCTTCCAGAAGTGCCTGTCCCCCTATGGTGGTTTTTTTCATAAATATCTCCTCTGATCTATATAGCATTAAACCTTATAAAACTATGCACCCAATCATGTATAAAAAATAAAGGCTGAATTATTATTCAGCCTTTATTGTAACATTTTTGCTCACTCTTATCAATTGCATATGTTGTCATATTTTGCGTAGACACTCTGCAGATTCCATTGTGCCAAACATCTTACTCGCTGTCCACAATACCGAATTTCTTCTTGAACTTTTCAACACGTCCGCCAGTATCAACTAGCTTCTGTTTGCCAGTAAAGAACGGATGACATTTTGAACATATTTCAACAGTCAGTTCCTTTTTAACAGATCCTGTAGTAAAGGTCTCACCACAAACGCACTTTACAACTGCTTCTCCATACTTCGGTTGTATATTTTCTCTCATCGTCAATTCACCTTCCTTCGCTCTGCTGCAAAATAGATTGTGCCATTTTGCTCTCGCAACAAGCAAAAAATATTTTAACACATAATATTAGCTTAATCAAGTCCTATTTATCCATGATATCCTATTTGTCAACCTTTTTCAATGAAAGATTTATTGATACTGTTAACAAATTCTTCATTAGTCTTGGTCTGCATCAACTTATTCAGAATCATCTCAGTAACATCTGATGTGCCAAGGTTACTCATGGCTTTCCTGATAGCCCATATGCTCTCCATCTCCCTTTGGTTGAGCAACAGATCCTCTCTTCTTGTTCCTGACTTGTTGATGTCAATGGCCGGGAATATTCGTTTTTCTGACATCTTTCTGTCAAGGTGTATTTCCATATTTCCAGTACCCTTAAATTCCTCGAATATTACATCGTCCATACGGCTACCCGTCTCTATTAATGCAGTTGCAATGATAGTAAGGCTGCCTCCGAACTCGATATTACGAGCAGATCCAAAAAATCTCTTTGGGCTGTGGAGCGCACCCGGATCTAGACCACCTGACAACGTCCTTCCTGTTGGAGGTATGGTCAGGTTATATGCCCTCGCAAGCCTTGTTATGCTATCAAGAAGAATTACAACATCCTTCTTGTGCTCAACCAGTCTTTGAGCCCTTTCTAGAACCATTTCCGCTACTTTTATATGGTGTTCAGGGACCTTGTCAAAGGTAGAATAAATTATTTCCCCGTTTATTGATCTCTGCATATCGGTAACTTCTTCAGGTCTCTCATCAATAAGCAATACAATAAGCTCTATTTCAGGGAGGTTTGTTGTTATTGCATTTGCAATTTTCTTGAGCAATATTGTTTTTCCTGCTTTAGGAGGCGAAACAATCATTCCTCTTTGTCCTCTACCTATTGGTGCAATCAAGTCAATCAGCCTTGTGGATAACTCCCTGGGGTGTGTCTCTAGTGTGATTCTCTGATTTGGGAATATCGGTGTAAGATATTCGAAGGGTCTCCTCTTTGATGCAACATCGGGAGTGTCGCCATTCACAGTCTGTACATACAGAAGCGCCTGGAACTTTTCTCCCTCCTTCGGTATCCTTCCCTTACCCTTTACTTTATCTCCCGTTTTCAATCCGAATCTTCTAATCTGGGAGGGAGATACATATACGTCCTTTGTCCCTGATAGGAAATTATCGCTTCTTAAAAAACCGTAACCATCTGGCAGAACTTCCAGAACACCCTCCACAGGGTCGTCACTTTCAATTCTCTCCGTGCCATTCTGTTGTGATTGCTGCCTATCCTGCTGATTGCTCCATTCTCTCTTCTGTTGATTCTCATGGTTTTTAACAACAGGCTTTTCTTCTGTTTTAGGCTCTTCTGTTTTAGGCTCTTCTGTTTTTTCGTTGTCTGCCTTGGATATATCTTTGCCCTCAGGCTTTGCCACCTCGACAGTAGCCTCGACAGAACTGTCTGTCCCAGGCTTTTGGTGTGCTCTTACCTTAGCGGGCACCTGAGCTGATTTATCGGCTTTTTCCATAGCAAGGCTGTCTTTGGAACCAGATTTTTCGTTTTCGGTTTTTTTCTTTGAAGTAGAAGCAGATTTTTGGGATGTAGTCTCCTCAGACTGAGTTTTGTCAGGCAATGCCTCTTTAGCAGACTTAGTCTCCTCGGGCTGAGCCGTCTCAGCTAATACCTCCTCAGTAGATGAAGCCTTCTTACTTGCCTGCTTCGTCTCCTCGGGCTGAGTCATCTCGGGCAATACCTCCTTAGCAGATGAAGCCTTCTTGCTAGCCTGCTTCGCCTCCTCAGCCGCTTTGCTTGCAAGCTCCGCTTCCTTAGCTGCCTTACTGGGTCTGCCTCTCTTTGATTTTCTCAACACAACCGGCTCTTCAGCTATATCTTTTTTGAGCTCAGCCTCTTCCGACGGCTTTTTATCATCTTTTACTTCACTTTTCTTACCTTTTACGGATGTTTTGGTTACCTTAGTAGGTTTTTCCTCCGCATCCTTTGCGTCTGCTGCATCTCCTACATCTAGCTTTTTAGGTTTTCTCCCCCTCTTGGGTTTTTCAGCCTGATCAACGCCGTTTTCACCTTCCTGCGCATCATCTGTAGCTTTCACATTATTTCGGTCCTTAGACGCACCTGCTTTGAGAATTCTCTCAATCAGTTCCTCTTTTTCGTATTTTGCGACGCTTCTAAGCCCCATCATCTTTGCTATGTACTGCAAATCCTCCAATGATTTTGCAGAAAGATTTACTTCCTCCATAATCCACCTACCTCATAATATATATTTATCTTTGTCTTCAGAAGACGCTTACCTCTATAGGTCGGCGATGAATGAAGACGAATTAATTAACTTCCTTGGTCAGGTGGAGTTCAGTCTCCACCCGACTCCCTGAGCGAAGCGAATTGACTTATAATTAGAAATCCATACGAGCATCTATGTCGTGTTGAATTATACCTGGTCAGAGTATCAAGAAAAATTTCCACAAGTATTAAAGTCCAGCTGTGTATGAAACATATGAAAAATCCTTAGTCTAAGCAGGGAAATCTAAACAATAGAACGAATCTCATAATTCCAGATTATTATATCACTAAAAAAATATCATTGTCAATCAAAACAACCGTAAAATCAGCATATCTTGTATGCTACAGGAAAATAACGTCAAAAACTATTTCCCTAATTCATCCCCTGACTGACTGGATAGAAAATCAGCATGATAGTCAAACCTATCCCTTGATATAACCCTTGATATAAGCAACTGGCTTTTTCTCAATACTTCTCTGAGATCCTCGTTTTTAGCTGCCGGAATCCTTTTATCCCCACCACATTTCCCACATCTGAGCAATATGCAGTCTGTTAACAGCACCAAATCTATGTCGTCCACCCCACATTCACAGTTAAGGTTTCCTCTCAGGGCTATATCATGAATATGGTTCAATGTGTCAAACATCACCTGGGTATTACGAAAATAGCTTTCGTAGCCAAAGGTATCCATAAGCTCGTCAAACTCTTCCTCTAGACTGTCCACCTTTTTACGGACTGCTTCATCCTTACCGATAAAGCATATCTGCATCCCCGTTTCAGGGCAGTTCAACACTATTGTTTTCCCCAACAGCATTGATCTTTTGGTAATGAGGTAGGTATGCTCATTATCACATCCAATACAGGGTATGTTGATTAAAAAATTGTTTTCACCCTCCTGCTTTATTGATACGCATGACCTCCTGCAGCGACACGCAAGGTCACAATCTTTCTTGTACATAAGCATAAACATTGATATGTTGAAAAATTCATAGCTTCCACAGGAAGTACACTTATATGCGATGGTGATACTTGTATCTATCAGCATTTTACCCACCTCAATTAATTATATTCGCCATATATAAAAAAAATCCTGCTTTACCCTAAAATACATATATCACAGCACCTAAGGACAGAACGACAACTCGGGTATATTTTATGTATTTTCATTATTTGCAATTGAATTATTCCCTCGATTATGTCATATTGTATATAACATAAGTACACAAAAGGCAGGAATATGAAACACTTTTTTATAGTAAACCCTGTTGCCGGCAAGGGAAAGGCTATGAAGCTCGTCCCCGATATTATTGAACAATGCAAAGCCCGCAACTACAATTACAATATTGTGGACACAGGTTACCCCGGACATGCCACAGAGATAGCAAAACAAGCTAGTGATACTAAAGCCTGTAGGATATATTCTGTGGGAGGAGACGGAACCCTCAATGAGGTCCTAAACGGAATAGCTGGGAGTAGTAGTGTCCTGGGGGTAATCCCCTGCGGCTCCGGTAATGATTTCATCAAAAGCATCATTGGTAGTACTATCCCGGACAATATATTGACCGCAACCATAGAAGGTAAAGAAAAACTTATTGACTATGCCAGCGTCAACAACAAGTATTTTGTAAACATTTCATCTGTCGGCTTTGATGCAGAAGTGGCGTACCAAACAGGGCATTTCAAGAAGCTCCCTCTTATCTCAGGTAAAATGGCCTATATACTTGGTATCCTAACAACAATACTAATCTGCAAAAATCATCACATGGAGTTAAAGCTTGATAATGAGACTATTTCTGGAAAATCTCTTCTTATTGCAGCAGGAATCGGTAAGTATTACGGGGGAGGTATCTTTGCATTGCCTGATGCTGAAATAGATGATGGACTTTTTGATATATGCCACGTTGATGCTATGTCTAGGTTTAAAATATTGCGCCTTTTCCCGCAATATATGAAAGGACTTCATGGAAATATCAAAGGTGTTCATCTGTTCAAAAGCAAAAGGGTGGAGATTAGATCTGAAAACCCAATACCACTAAACAGAGACGGCGAAATTATACTGACAGATAAGGCAGTCTTTGAGATTTTCCCCAAAAGTCTGCCATTTATTTTTCCTGTACTGTGAGACTGATAGATGGCCAGTTTCGGTTAGCCCATTTACCCTAAGCCGCTTTACTTACAGGGAACATTTTCCTTACTTTATTTGATTTTACCAGGTATATATACCAGCCTGCACTAAAAACAATAGCAAAGGATATACCTATAATAAATGAAGTAATGTTACTGTTGTACGTTACCCAATACATATCGTTCTCTTTATAGTAGGGTATCTTTCCTATTAAATCAATTGTGTACAAAATCAAATATGGAATGAGATATACAATTCTAAAGATCAAAAAGACTTTGGACACCTTTATTGCATGTTTGTTTTTCAGCTTCAGAACAATTGCAGAAAATACTGCAAACACTACATACAGTGATCCAGCAACTATTACCACCATGCCCAATACTCTATCATGGGGCATTTTGTTGTATCCAAATAAGATAGAAATAAACCCCTGAATTGATTCTTCAACAAGTAGCATAATGAAATAGACCAGAATGAGACCGCTCACACCCTTTTCCTCATCATCATACTCGTAGGGTTTTTTAAATTCATCCATATACACAACTCCAATCAACAAAAACTTTAGCGTGCTTTGATTGCAGACATAAGCACGCTAATACATTATATCAAGAAATATCCTCGTGAACAAGTGTTCCTTTGAATTTTTATCCAATTCCCTTCAGGGCCTCTCCAGTCAATGACATACTGTTGCATTATCAAGTTTTCACAGTATAGATACTCATTATATCAAATATTTGTCTAACGTAGTATAAAAAGCCAACACTCATTAACACATCTTGGTACTTCCAATAACATATGGTATAATATCTCCTGTACGAAAACATAAAGGATGTGAGGTCATTGGGGATAGCGAGATCATCGGAAGAGGCCGTTGTCATTATCAAAGATTTGAAAATGCGCTTTGGAGAAAATGAAGTTCTACGAGGAATAAACCTGGAAATATTCAAAGGACAGGTAATAGGTTACATAGGACCAAATGGGGCCGGGAAAAGCACCACCGTCAAACTGATGCTTGGCATACTTGATGGCTTTGAAGGCGAAATAAGAATTTTTGGCGAGGATATAAGAAGCGGGAGTGTCGACTATAAACGCAAAATTGGCTATGTACCAGAGTCTGCAGAGGTATACGAAAGCCTAACGGCTCATGAATACCTCACCTTTATAGGGGAAATATATGGACTGTCTCCAGATACTGCTGACGCTAAAGCATCAAAGCTGATGTCTCTATTTGGTATAGAAGATGTATACCATTCCAGGATATCCTCCTATTCAAAGGGTATGAAGCAAAAGCTTCTTATCATATCAAGTCTTTTACACGACCCTGATATTCTTTTCTTTGACGAACCTATGAGCGGTTTAGATGCCAATAGCGTCATGGTTTTCAAGGAAATCATGTCCTCACTGGCAGCTCAGGGGAAAACGATATTTTATTCGTCCCATATTATGGATGTGGTTGAAAAAATCAGTAGCAGAATCATATTGATAAGTAACGGACAAATAGTTGCTGATGGTACGTTTGATGAATTGAAGCAAAAAAGCAGTGAGGGGTCCCTTGAAGAGATATTCAACCAGCTCACAGGCTTCAACAGGCACAAGGAAATAGCTGATGAATTCATTTCCGTCATAAAAGGGGTGTAAAACTTGAAGGAATTCCGTATTTTAAAGCTTCTCGACAGATTTGCATATATACTTAAGCGATTAGGTATAGACTACAGTATATTCAGGCTGATACTGAAATTTAAACTTGTTATGGATTCCCGTAGGGTACCAACTGTAGTTGCAAACAACAATAAAATAAAAGAAGGAAAGAATCAATTTAAATCCAGTCTCTTCATTTATGGCTTTATGGGTTTGTTCTCAGCACTTCTATTGACAATGCCCTTCCCTTTATTCTATAAGATGAATATATCTATCGGAATGATAATTTTTTTACTGATGTCAACTATGATTTCTGATTTTTCTTCTGTATTGCTGGATACCAGAGAAAAAAGCATACTGCTGCCAAGGCCAATCACTCCAAAAACCCTGAACGCAGCAAAAATCATACACATCATATATTATCTTTTTTGCATCACCATCGCCCTTGCAGGACCATCGCTAATAATTGGCACATTCAAATACGGGCCAGGATTTTTCCTTATATTCTTTATAGAGCTCATCCTGATATGCGCCTTTGTAGTATTTCTCACTTCGATAATTTACACCTTGATACTAAAGTTCTTTGACGGTGAAAAACTAAAGGATATTATTAATTACTTTCAGATAATTCTCTCTGTAGTACTTCTTATTTCTTACCAACTTATGGGGCGTATATTCGATATTTCAGAGCTCGTAATAACTATTTCACCTGCTTGGTGGCATTATATTGTACCAACAGCCTGGTTCGCAGCCCCCTTCAGTCTTTTTTTGGAGCAGGAATTATCCGCATACAACATTTGTCTTAGCATAGCCGCATTTGCCATCCCGATAATATCGATCGGATTATACACCAAAACCGTTGTGCCTCATTTTGAAAAAAATCTTCAGAAGCTTAATGACCAAAGTAGCAGAAATAAGAGGGTCAATAGTTCTAAAACAGCTATCAAGGAAGGGTTTATCAAACTGCTGTGTCCCACTAGCCAAGAGAGGATGTTCTATAAATTTACCCAGAGCACTATATCAAACGAAAGAAAGCTCAAGCTCCGACTGTACCCTTCACTGGCCTTTTCAGTATTTATTCCCTTTGTATTTATGTTCAATGCTTTTGGCCGTGGAAAATCCATTACTGAGGCTTTCAACAATATATCCGACGGGTATTATTTCCTTGGACTATATATTTCAGCAATTATGCTAGGAAGTGCCATCCTGATACTCAGAAACAGTGAGAATTACAAGGGCGCCTGGATATACAGGGCACTGCCCTTGGATACACCTACACCGATTTTTAAGGGTAGTTTTAAGTGCTTTCTTTTTAGATTTGTCGCCCCATTGTACCTGTTTACCTCACTAGTTTTTTTGTTTATCTATGGCTTCAAGTGCTTGCCCCACATCCTCCTAATATTCTTCAACATGATTATACTTATGCTATTTATTTTTAAAGCATCAAAAAAAGAACTACCTTTTTATAGAGACTTTCAGTATACCCAAGATGGGAATTCACTAGCGGCTGTTATGCTATCTTTCTTTATTACAGCACTGTTTGGTGGTATCCATTTCCTATTTACCTTAGTCCCCTTTGGGGTGACTATCAATTTAGGTATATCTATACTCATTACAATATTATTGTGGAGGAGTAGCTTTAAAATCGCCTGGAAGAATGTGGATTATTAGTATCACAAACACCCTGTTCATCCTAACTAATGCCACTTTATTTGGATAAGCTAACCCTTGTGCTCTTCTTCTCTTTGATTAGACTGTACAATGCCACGAATCATCAATCCTACACCAACGGCTGTACAAGCGAACATAAGTATGGTGACGTACAGGCTTGTAGGCTTGAAGGTGACCTCCAGTCCCATTAGCAAGCCCAGAAGTATGGTCGCAATACCGAAGCCTATCAGTATCCATCCCCAAATCTGTTTCTTCATGGCAAATAGCATCACTATTCCAATCAAGACAGGCAACAGCAGTATTCCTAAAGGAGGATTATATCCGCCAGTTACCCCCGATAAGTTAATGCCTGATCTGACAATAGTATTCTGTGTAATGAGAAATACACCCAATACAAAAAAACCAATCCCTGCAAGCAGATTCTTCATAATACTGCCCCCCCATTCGAATTATTCCAAAGAATAACATATGCGCTATCTGCTAAATATTATCAAAATTCACTGACTCTTTCAAGCCATTCATCGACTAGCGAACTCATTACCTCACCCTGCTCAATCTGCAGATTGTGTCCTGCTTTGTCAAGTACGGCAAACGTAGCTCTCGGATAATTGTCAAGGATATTCCAAGCATCCTTATATCCCACGCAGGAATCCTGCCGTCCCACCAGAAATAGAGTTGGCTTGCAAAACTTCTCTGACAGCTTATCACAATCAAAAGAATGCACCCGTTTCAGTCATCATTCGTCCAAAATTGAGCATCCATCATGCTAGCTGAATCCATAATTTTATCTAAACCCTAACGCCTATTTCATGCTCTATTAAGCTGTATAACCATTATACCCGTCAAGTAAAATAAAGGTCTGAGCTGAAATCCTACCAGGTAAGCTTCTTGTAATCATCTAGAATACTTGATAAAAGCTCAATGTAGCTCCTTATTTCCTCATCCTGTATGAGGATTCTAAATGCATTTTTAACATTCCTTTTGAATGCTCTGTCAATTTTCAGATCAAATGATTTCATCAATAATGGACATATATATTTGGCTCTTGGGTCCTGGATTATGTCCAGTCTACTGTCCTCATTGAGATACGGAGCCAAAGGATAAATCCTGCATGCAAGGGGCCTGAGTCTGCGATTGCAGCTTCCTTTACAAGTGGCAAAAAGAACATCCATATCCCTGAGCCTATCATTTCGTATGTCCAAAAAGTCTGCATATCCTTGTAATAACGACTCTTCGCCCGGATAGAGACACATCCCCATGTCTCTATCGCCGGTACAGCATTTGCCATTGCAAATAAGGCCACAGTCAAACTTCATCGGGGTAGAATTCTTTAACAACCTGTAAGCTTTTTTGTATAGTACTTTTTTGTACACTGTAATACCTCAAAATAATCATCCTGCAATTTCTCACTAATAATCAACATTTTCCCTACTGACTTAGCACCACCCTTTACTGCCTAAATTATATCACAGCCCTGAAAAGACAGTAAACCTACGCTTAGTTTACTATAAGACATTCTAAGATAAACTCAAGGTATAGTGGGGTTATTTATGATATGTCTCACCATTATTGATTTTAAAAGCCCGAAAAATCTGCTCCAGTAAAATAAGGCGTGTCAATTGATGCGGAAAAGTCATGTCAGACAGAGATAACCTCAAATCGGCTTTGTCCAGTAGCTCTGCAGCCAGGCCCAACGATCCCCCAATAACAAATGTAATGTTGGACTTACCGTTGGTCATGCAGTTTTGAATTGCTGCCGCAAATTTCTCAGAGGTTCTTTTAGCACCTTTTACATCAAGAACTATAAGATAAGCCCCATCCTTCACCTTGCCTAGAACCTTAAAGGCTTCCTTCTTCTTTATCTGCTCTTCTTGCGCCGGGCTAAGGGATTCAGGAGCTTGCTCATCCTCCACCTCCACTATCTGTAAGCTACAAAAACGCGAGAGACGCTTTGCATACTCGGCTATTCCTTCTTTGAGATACCGTTCTTTAAGCTTACCGACTGCAATTATTGTAACCTTCATAACTCAATCACTCTACCGACTCGGTCACGCAGAGCTACATCAAGGGTATAGTCGGTGCCAGCGGTAAGCTTCTTCTCGTATAGTGCATTACATACGGTTTGGTACGCCAGCTCAGGAAAATTATTCTCCTTGCTTAGGTGTCCCAGTAGAAACTGCTTTGTCCCCTTCTCAGCCATATAGGCTATGATCTCGCCGGCTGCATCATTTGAAAGGTGCCCATGCTCTCCCGCAATGCGTTTTTTCAGCGGCCAGGGATATGGTCCCACCTTGAGCATCTCAATATCGTGATTCGACTCTAAAAGTAACAAATCGCTATCAAGAAAATTATTTAAAAGCTCCATGCTTATGTGGCCTATATCAGTGGCTATAGTCACCTTCTTACCTGATGTTGAAAAGCTATAACCCACAGGTTCATTTGCATCATGAGGTATGGAAAAAGGAGTGACCGCAATATCTCCAATATCGAAGGGGGCATATGATGAAAACACCTTCTTATTACATTCAAGAACTGGTCCGATCATTTGCTCCATACCTCTCCATGTACCTTCGCTAGCGTATATGGGCAGATTAAACTTGCGAGACAATATGCCGGCGCCTCTAATGTGGTCGCTATGCTCATGGGAAACTAAAATCGCATTAATGTCAGACGGTTTTTCACCTATGGAGCACAATGCTTCAATAATCCTTTTACCGCTCAGGCCTGCTTCAACAAGCAGTTTCGTTTCACCAGACGCCACAAATATAGAATTACCGCTGCTACCACTATATAAACTACAAAATTTCATGCACTCAATCCTCTATTCTGGTTATGTTCGCACCTAGATACTGTAGCTTACCGACGAAGTCCTCATAGCCTCGGTCTATATACTTAATATTATGCACCACTGTCGTTCCATCTGCCGAAAGACCGGCTATAACAACAGCTGCTCCAGCTCTAAGATCTATGGCATTTACCTCTGCACCATTTAGTTTAGCCGGTCCATCGACAACAGCCAAACAACCGTCCACTCGTATCCTGGCGCCCATTCTTTTAAGCTCGTCTACATACTGAAACCGAGTCGGCCAAATGCTTTCTGTAACAATGCTGTTGCCATCTGCCAAACAAAGTAGAACTGTTGTCAACGGATGTAAATCAGTTGCAAAGCCTGGATAGGGCAGTGTCTTAATATTTGCTTTTCGAATATTATTCTCTCTGATAACCCTTATCCAGTCCTCACCCTCAATAACATTTACATTCATTTCTAGAAGCTTTGCGGTCAAGGACTCCATATGCTTTGGTATCACATTCTTTACAGTCACATCACCACCGGTTGCAGCCCCGGCTATCATAAATGTACCTGCCTCCACCATGTCGGGTATAATAGAATGTATATGGCCACCCTTGAGATGGTTAACTCCCATTATTTTGATTACATCTGTTCCTGCACCCTTAATATTAGCTCCGGCTGCATTTAAAAAATTAGCTGTATCAACTATATGAGGCTCCTTTGCCGCATTTTCAATAACAGTGGTACCCTCTGCTTTCACTGCAGCAAGCATAAGGTTAATAGTAGCTCCTACACTAACTACGTCAAGGTATATCTGGCTCCCCACCAGCTTGTCGGCAAAAAGCTTAATCATGCCATGCTCAATAACAACATTAGCACCCATAGCTTCAAAGCCCTTTATATGCTGATCAATCGGTCTATAACCAAAATCACAACCACCTGGCAACGCTACCTCTGCTTTTCCAAACCGTCCAAGCAATGCTCCAAGCAAATAATAGGAAGCTCTCATACTTTTTATCATATCGTAGGGGGCTATGTAAGAATTAATCTCTTTAGAATCTATTTGAACTGTATTTCGATCTTTGAATGTAACCTTAGCACCAAGCTGTGTAAGTGTATCTTCTAAAATCCTTGTATCCTTTATATCCGGGAGATTTTCTATACTACACTCTCCATCAATCAATAACGCTGCAGGCAATACTGCTACGGCTGCATTTTTGGCTCCACTGATATAAACATCACCCCGCAATGCCTCGCGGCCATGAATAACAATCCTTCCCAATCTGCGCACCTGCCTTCTTATCCTTTGTATCTATGAATATCGATGCTTAATCGGCATCCTATTTTATTATACCACTGATTTTTCTGTAATACTACAATGATATATCATGGGGGCTAATATATAAAGGCTCTGTCTCACCCTTAACCACGACTCTCCATACCGGAAGTGGCTCGATTGACTCAATAGTATCAGCTGCTGTATCATCTGTTAACTTGTACCCACTATCGATGCTCGTGATAACTACATCGCTATCATTCATAAAATAGGAAAGCAAGGTCTGATATACTTCCGGCTGTTCAATAATCTCTGACGAAAAACCTTTAATTTGGTACCTTTGGTATTCCACACTCATAATTACCTTATCATTCAACTGTATAATGAAATAATTATCAAAAAGCAACTGGCCCTCGTATTTTTCTATGTAATGCAAAATAAAGCTACCGTCATTGCCTCTATCGGCTCCATCAAGGACATACTTCCCATCAAGCAACCCTTTATCCTTCATAAATCTATAAGCAGTTTCTGCTGCTTCAGCTTGATCAAAGCGGTTGGCCTCAGACGTCAGAACCATCTGATCAGTATAAACAAAGGATGCTTCTCCTGAAAATATCAACTTCTTCGTAGCACTGAGATAATAAGAATTGTCCTGCGTCTCACGATTTTCTCCAAGCAGCGTAGTTGCTATACGTTCCCTATCTAGAACGGCCTGCATATACACCAGTCGATGGTGGCTACCACCTTCAGCAGCAGGGATCCCGCACTCGAGCTCTACACCACGCTGCTCCAAAATTTTTACTGCGTTCTCCAACGTCTCCCTGCTGGCTCCTTGCGTATCATGATAGATGAAATTATTTGCTAACAAAAAAACATTAAAAGCAACCAGTAATACGATTATAACGGTTTTCGCCTTGGAAACATCCATATGTCAATCACCCTCTTCCGGCAGTAAATTCAAAACAATCGTGCCCTTCTCCTTAGATTCCTTATCCTTAGTTTCAATAATTAACGCCGGTTCTAAAAATTCTGTATAAGCATTGGAAACATAATATCCTGTATCTATTTGCTGAATATCGATATCATCAAATAGGATCCTTTCTCTTCCCATTAATTCCAACATTCTATCATTGTAAAATCCGGTTTTATACTGCTTGAAGTTCTTTATCAGCCAATCACACTCCAACACCCGCCTATTATCAGCCAATATGCTTATTGCATGATTTAGCTTATTACCGCTACCATCCTTCATACCATACTCCACTTTAATCGGCATACCATCAATCCTGTAATCAAAGGTAAATTTATAAACACCACCGGCTTTTTTCTCTACTAAAGTGAGAGCTATATCCGCCTCAGAGTCATATAACTCCTTTGTTCTTCCAACAAACTGATAGGCATTTAGAAGCGCCTCTTCGACCCTGGTATCGGGTTTTTGCTCTGTACTACCAAGATAGCGATATGTAAGATAACCATCCAAATGGTACCTGTAGATATTGCTACCGTATGTATATTGAATCACACCTTCATTAAATGTATATTTGTTATAACGGCCAGCATCGCTACCTAAAAGAATATCCTCAAGCTCCTCTTTAATTTCCGCCCGTTCTGGAGGTTTGACCGATATCCCGTTATAAGGCCAGTATCTCGGTGAAACAGCAACATAGAGAACATCTGGCTCATCCTCAGCCTTTTGGATGTTGCTTCCTGAAAAAGAATAATACCTACGGTTTAATTGATTTGCATCATTATTAAGATAATTAGTAACATGGTTATGCTTAATTGCTTTCTCAAATCTTATTTGTTTGGAAGAATAAACGGTTCCGTCAGTCCCATAGAAATAAAATGTACCGATGTCATCGTTAATAATATCTCTTCTTATCATAAGCTTCCTGAAGCTTGGCATATCAATCGACGAGTTTCCTGTACCCAGAAACCACCTAAGCAGTTCCGGTTCAATAGTATATCCAAAGTCAACCAAAAACCCGCGTTTCTCGACAATATCATCCCACTCTTCGCCAGAAACAGAAATGCTAATCTTACCATCAACTATCTTTTGCAAACCTGTAGCTGCTTCGCTCCAGAACCCATTATAATATTCATTTCTCTGTTTTATTACCCAGTGAGAATTGGAATACTCTCCATCTGACACAACTATTTTATCAGGAGCAAACAAATGCTCCCTTACTGTTTCATTGCTAATTTGGGTGCCGTTGCCAAATATCAGCCCTAATAAATGATTAATAGGAGCCCCCTGGTTCTGATAGCTCCAGAGGATTCCTACCTGTAATAGACCTGATATTAGTAGTATGTATATGCTAATAGTCTTTATCCGCTCTTTAATCGCATGGCTCATTGAAGCCCCCGTAAAGCTAATAAATTACTTTCCCTTTCCTATTAGATTATCTATAAAAGTATTGAATCTTTGGCTTAACGTTTCAAATGAGTTGGTATTGTTCGCTTTTACTGTTTTATTGCCACTAACAGCCTTGTCAGCAGCAGATTGTCTATTTGCCTCAACCAAAATTGAATTATATTGCACCTTGGATTCAACCTTCTCAGAACTCCTGTATGAAATAAGCAACAGCTGGTTTGTGCCATACTCCAAATTAACTTCCTTTGTCTCAGTACCGCACGCAACCATAATTGACTTCTCACCGTCAAACTCAATCATCTCATACCTTCCAGTAGCCTCGTTCAGTCTTGCTACAGAAAACACTACATCCTCAAACACAGTTTTTACACTGACACTAAACTTATTAGAGTAAATGGACACCTTTTCGTCTATTGCCACAGGCTTTGTTACATACAAAATTGTTTGTCCGTTGTCAATAGCCTTACCTTCTTTTAATATCTGCTTAATTGCTGTAAAAAATTCTGCATCCGGTCCATTATATTCATCTTCTTCATTTGCATATGTAGTATTCGTTTTGTCTGTATCTATCGTGCTACTTGTTTGCTGCTTATCTGTACTGTTTAATTCCGTCTGGGTCATGTCCTTAGAATCGCTATTGGTGCTATTACCGGTATAGGTACTCACAGCATCTGTAAAACCTTCAGTATTACCGGCAAACACCGTCACTGTAAAGCATGATATTACAATAAATACTATTAATGCCGTTAGAAGCTTTTTCCACATTTTACAATCCCCTTAAGCGATTTTCTTTAATCACAAATTACCCTCTAATTCATAATTATGCTAATATTATTATACCGTTACACTGTTACAAATACATTACATGCAACTTACGAATAAGTTACATGTAATGACCTGCAAAAGCTCATTTTCCCAAGCCTGTCTGGTTTACAGGCAACCTTACCGTAACCTCCGTGCCAACGCCCATTTTGCTACTTATGTTAATCGTACCAGCATGGGCCTCCACGATCTCCTTCGCTATGGATAAACCTAGTCCTGTACCCCCCATTTCCCTGGATCGAGCCTTGTCTACCCTGTAAAATCTCTCAAATATTCTTTGCATATCGCTTTCAGGTATTCCTATACCGCTGTCGGTTACTTTAAAGTATACATCATTATATATTTTCCCTACATAAACCGTAACAATTCCAGATTCATGGGTATACTTCAGCGCATTTCCGATTATATTGAACGCCACTTGCTCAAGTCTACCATAATCCGCCTCAATGTCAGGTATATCACCCATAACAAAACATTCAAGCTTCTGTTTTCTAGAACCCGCCTCCAGCTCCATTCTTTCAACAGCACTTTTAATCAAATTCACTAATGACATTTGTTTTAAATCCCACTTCATCTGTTTATTATCAAGCCTTGAAAGCTGGAGCAGATCTTTAACAAGTCTTGTCATCCTGTCGGCTTCAGAATTGATAACATTGAGGAAATGCTCCGCAGTATCCCTCTCCTCAAGAGCGCCGTCCAGAAGCGTTTCTGAATAGCTTTTAATTGATGTCAGAGGTGTTCTAAGCTCGTGGGATACATTGGCTACAAACTCCTTTCGCATATCCTCCAGACGCTGTTGCTCCGTTACGTCCTGTAGCACAGCAATAACTCCCTCTGGCCTTTTTATTTCATCAGTAAAGACCGCAAAGTAAATCTTTACGGTTTTTCTACCAAAGGATACATTTATTTCAGCAGTTTGATTAGACTGAAGATATAGCACATCCTCTAAAGAGTATTCAAAGCCAAAACGAGATCGATACTCCTGGAAACTGTTCAGATCACTCACACCCAGGATTCTGGAGGATGCAGGGTTTGTATGAATGACCTCTCCTTTAAGGTTAAATGCTATTATTCCATCGTTCATGTAATTTAGAATGGTTTCCACTTTACTTTTTTCACTTGATATTTCTGTAAGGTTATCCTTGAGATTTTGAGCCATGTAGTTAAATGTCTCAGTAAGCTTTCCTATCTCATCTCCTGATTTTACCTCCAGCTCCTTGTCAAAGTCACCCTTTGCTATGCTCTGGGCCTTTTGCATAAGCTTTTCCAAAGGATATGTGATTGTCCGGGTAAGGAAATATCCTGCTATCAGAGCAATTATGATTCCCAACAACAGGCTTGTATATATTATGTTGTTGAAATATCTTGTTATTCCAGCCCAATCTTCCCTGTAATAACGGAAATATATTATACTATCTCCCACGATTTTGGCATAGTCAAAAAAGCTCGCCTCTCCCGAGCTTTCGAGTAATCGTTTGTTGTTTTCCTTTCCCGCAAGAGCCCGGATAAAATTATCCGAGCCAAGAAGTGAATTTAAAGCAAGTTCCTTGGTATTGTTATAGAACTCATTGTCATTGGTATAATATATCTCGCTATTAACCATGTCGTATATGGTATAGCTTCTGTTTTCCAGATTCAACTGAAAAACACTCTCACTATTTTGCAAAGCAATCTTTAGCTCTTCTGCATTTGGCATATCGTTTGTAATGGACCAGTCCTCAAATCCCCTCTCGATTCTCCCAAGGAAGTTATCATAGTATTTGCTCTCTATCCGGCCATTAAGATATAGCCCTATTGGAATGATCAGACAAAATATTATCAAACAAAAAAAACTGACAAGACGCCACTGCAAACTCTTCGGAAACATATACACCTCATATTTTTTTTATGCTTCGTGGGTTCTGCTTACGGACTATTTATCGGGCTTGTTAAAATAGTATCCCACTCCACGTTTAGTCATTATATACTCACAATTAGAGGGGTTCCTTTCGAGCTTTTCCCTGACACGTCTTATAGTCACATCCACTGTCCTTACATCACCATAGTACTCATAACCCCAGACCTTCTCAAGAAGATTTTCTCTCGAAAATATCTGTCCCGGATGCATGGCAAGGAATTTAACAAGCTCAAACTCTCTGAGTGTTAGCTCTATTCCCTCGTCTCCCCTTTTAATATCATATCTGTCACAGTCTATCACAAGATCACTGCACTCAATAATGTTTCCATTAACTGACGCAATCTCCTCCATGGCGGTTCTTCTGATGTTTGCCTTTATCCTGGCCATCAACTCTCTTTGGCTAAAGGGCTTAGTAATATAATCATCTGCTCCAAGCTCCAAGCCGAGTACCTTGTCGACCTCTTCCTCCTTAGCTGTCAACATGATAATAGGTGTAGTCAGCGACTGCCTAAGCTTTCTGCATACAGTGAAGCCATCCATCTTAGGCAGCATAACATCCAGCAATATAAGATCGGGCTTCTGACTTAGTGCAAGCTCAACTGCCATTTCTCCATCGTAGGCCTCCACCGTAGTGAAGCCTTCCTTTTCAAGATTGAACTTTAGTATGTCTACTATATTTTTTTCATCATCTACAATTAAAATTTTTTTCCCCACAGAACTATCTCCCTTTTAATAAAACGGTATTTGTTTATCATAAAGCACCATCTACCATAAATACCCTTTGTGACTAAACGCATTTATCCCTATAAATTATTATAGCACTACTATAACAATAATCCTAGTAATACGCACCGTTTTACACTTTATACCACAATACAGGCTTATCCTCCAAATCGCACATCTACCATATTATCTCCATCATCACTTGTCCGAGTGTATACTTCAGAATAATCTGTCATATTATCAAAAATAAGCTTGTAAGACATTGCTGGATTCAGCTCATCAAACCTTAATACCAAAGTATCAGCATTTATATAATTTACTGCAATCGGTACCATTCTTAAGGTTTCGTCATTATATTCATACTGTAAAGTGTAATTATCTATACTAATGTTAGTTGGAGTAAATGCAATTTCCACATCAAATGCCAGCTTAACTGTATCCTTTGAAATAGTTACAGCATCAACTATCTTTGGCTTTCCAGCCTCGACTCTGTTAGCCGTAAACTCCTTTTGGTAAACTAACTGCCCGCCTTCTCCCATTTTATCCTTCAAACCGCTAATATGTATCCAGTACTTCTTCTTATTACTAAAAGACACTCTTGATGGCAAAAAGAGTTTTATTGAATACTCTCCATTCTGCTCACTGTAATAGGCCTTTATAGGCTCAGTGTTAACTGATGTATCATTATTACCTCTTATTAGGAAATTGGATACCTTTACGGCTGATTCAGGATCTAAAGGCTTATTGAATATAATCTCAATAGTATTATTATTCTCGTTAATTATTCTCTTTATTGCAAGAGGTACCTCTCTTGGATATTCCCCGGGAAATGACAGCTCTACTTCTTCAATAGTGCTCAGCTTATATAAATCGGGAATGTATTCTATCTTTAGCTTATAGGTATCAGATTTTACAAGAGATTTGTTCAATTTTAGGTAAATCTCTTTACCCAAATATTCGCTACTGTCACTTGCTACTACCTCAATAACATCAATCATACGACCATCGGGGTCAACTACTCCATAGTTAAGTCTTTTACCCGCCCAAGCCATATCCACCTCACGGTTGAAGCGAACTCTTACAGAGTTTTCTGTAGCAGAAGTTACAGACAATATCTCCAAACTGCCTTGATGAGCGACTGTCGCAACAAAATCCCTCTTCTCACCTTTGCCTTCGCCAAGCTTAACTCCAAGCGAACTAGTAAGTCTACCGTTTACATTAAGAGTATATACCGAACCACTTGTTAGCTTCTTTTCCTTTAATACAAGGGACACTGCATTATCGACAGCTTGAATTCTTTTTACACTTAAATCTTGTGCTGTGCCGCTGATAAACGGCTTACCGTCTTCAAGTATTTCATAATAAGAAGATATTTCCCCATTTGCATTAATGGGATGAGTATAAAATATATTTATAACGTTCTCAGATGCTTGCTCTATTTTTTTAACCTTAAAGAAATCCGAGCTTACCTCTGCCGACTTATATCCAATAAAAGTACCGGATAATTTCCCCGATATATTACCCTCCCCATCTGTAACAGCACTTATTTCAACGTTATATGAACAACCCGGCGTTTGACCTGCCGTAATTATCTGTATGGAGTTGTCACTAAGGCCCACTGACTTAACACCAAGTTCACTATCTGTTTCAATATCGGTAATTTTTACATCATCTACACTAACACTTTGTATTACTTCATTAAAGACAACCTCTACACTATTTGGAGCAAGTACCGATATGGTGTTAATCTCCGATTTAGTTTTATCAGCAAATATCCCACTGGCTGCAAGCTCTACAGCCGTCATAATATCTTCTTCAACCAGTGTATATGCCATTTTAGTTTGAGTACCCTTCTTATTGGTATTCAACGAATGATACAGCAATTCAACAGCCTCTGACCTTAAGTAGTCAGTATCATCCTGTATTCTCGTCTCATAGGATGGGTCCTTAACAATTCCTATTTCATATGCCTTCTGATATACATTGGTCCAATCAAAGTCTTCGCCATAGATATATCCAAGAGCACACAGTGACATCTTGATAAAGGCCTTCTCAGTAACATACTCCAATGGCGCAAAGCTTCCATCAGGATTTCCGCCAACTATACTATGCTCGGTACTATATCCTATATAAGAGGCATACCAAGCTTCTGGGCTAACATCCTCATATTTTGTATAACGAAGGTCATCAGCATTTTCACGGACATATTCATCCTTCCCCAGCATCCTAATAATTAATGTCGCAGCCTGCGCTCTGTCTATGAGATTGTTTAAGAGAAAGTCACCATTGCTGCCCTGCAGGATGTTGAGCTTGTTCAATGCCTCTGCCATTTCCTCTACTTCAACCTTTGGTGATTCCGCTAATACAGCTCCTGTAAGCAATACAATAGTAATTGATACAGATAGGATAACGGACAGTAATTTTTTTATGTATAGCATAAGAACACCTCTTTTCTTTAGTAATAATCACACGTAATATATCCCTATTACATTACATTATATCAACATTTACTTATATCAGCCAGTTTTTTAATCATGATAGGGCAAAAAATGTTGCGTAGATAGTAAAAAAGCCCCCATAATTGACAACAAGGGGCTTTAGTTAACATCATTACATACTAACAATGTTATTAAAATCCAACCTCTCTATATTAAGATTGCATTTAGCCTTGATATTATCAAATACTGCGTTCTCATAGGCTTCCTCGGCATCCATATATATTTCTCTACTCACTTGACCTTTTTCAAATTTTATTTTCACATTGTCGAGTCTTTTCTTTAGTAGCTCTTCATACATTTCAGCAAGCTGGGCGCTGTCAACCAGGTTCAGCAAATCATTATATGTATTTCTAATTTCAACTTCTCTATTCCGCTTCTCTGCTTCATAGTCCCTTAGTGCTGATTCCATACTTACCATATTGTTGTCATACGTTTCGCTTCCCTGCTTAAAAAGCTCCGAGGTCAATTCCATTGTTTTTGCAGCTGCAGCATACCTTTCAGCTGCTGCGTATATTGAAGAATTGTTTCCAATATTTTGAGCAACCAGCTTGTTTATATCAATCTCATCTGCTTTTTCAGCCTCAATAGTTCCTTTTAGTTTCAGCATATCACCATCTAAAGGTAACCCAAGCTGATCCTTAAGCTTCATATCAAGCATTCTAATTTTATCTTTTATTACTTCAATCTCAATGTTCTTACTGTATAGATTATATTCCGCCATTTCAAGATCATCTTTTGTTATTGTTTTTGCCTCATACCTGGATTTTGCCATCTCACACCTTTCCTTTACAAAATCCAATTTCTTCAGCTCTAATTCCAGTTCCTTTTGCGCAAGTAATACGTTATAGAATGTTACCTCTACATCGGCCTCCAGCTTTATGGAATTATTCTTCTGTGCGATTTTTGCCAACTTAAGATTTGTCTCCGCTTCTCTAACCTTAACTTGTACAGTAACTCTATCCCGTAATGCGGTTGTCGGTGCTATTCCACCAGGTACTGAATCCGCATCCTCCTGTGCTTGTTTCACTGCAGCTTCCTTTGCGGCAATTTCAAGGGTATCAATTGAAAACTGCCTGCTATTTTGAACTGCAATACTTTTAGCTTCAGTAAGCGTGATCTCCAGAATGGCTTTTTCAACAGGAGCCTCGCTATCAGTTGTTTCCGCAAAAACAACACTTGTACAAGATAATAAAATAATGGTAGTTAACAATAAACATATAAACCTTTTCATACTTATTCCTCCTAGTATGCCGGACCAGTACCAGCAGCATATTCAAGCTTCAAAAGCTTTGTATTATAGTCAAACAAGGCAGCCTTATATCCATTTTCCATTTCATCGTACCCAATTTGTATCTGATCTAGCATTGTTTTTGATATAAGACCCGCCTCATATTTACCCTTCATATTTTCAAGATTACTTTTTTGAAGATCCAATACCTTCTTTAAACCTATAATATTACTATTGGATTCAGATGCTTCTATATAAGCTTCCATTATACCCTTTTCGATATCTATTTTTGCCTTTTCCAGCAAAAGCGACTGCTTATCAATATCGTTTAGCATGTTCTCATAATCCTTTTTATTGGAAGGCAGTACTATACTATAGGGATAGTCCTCCATTATAGCCTTCTTTTTTTCCAAAAGTGCAATTTGCTTTATACCACTTGTAATCTCAAGCCTGGATGATAGTGCTCTCTCAACATAAAAATCGTAGTTTTGAAGAGCGTTGGGGTCGTATTCTTCCTCATATACAATTTCACTGTATGTAGTCTCCAGCTCTATACCTATAAACGAGTTAAATGTTCTCATAATGTTTTCATAATTTCTTCTCGATGCATCATATGCCGCTTTTGCCTTAAGCAGATCAAATTTATACTGAGCGTAGTCAATCTCGGTAATCATACCTCTTTCGTACCTAATCATACCCTGATTATAGATAGTCTGAGCTAGGTCATAGCTTCTTTGTTTTAGACTACAGTCCTCACTAGCGTTATAAACTCCAAGGTATAAACCTCTTAAACCTATAACCATTGAGTTGAGTGTCACTCTTCTGCTATCCTTGGCCATGTCCCATGAAAACTTCATTTGCTCCGGATAAAGCTCCTTTTGCAATGTCAATAGCATTTTGGTGTTTGTATCAAAGTGTATATAAATCTCCTGGTCATAGATTTCTAGTAAAAATCCTTTAGTGTCAAGAGTCTTAGTGTTGGTAACAGCGCTGTTATATTGTTTTCTAGCTGTTTCCACAGATTCATCCATACTAAGCAAGGTATTATTATGCTTTTCAAGATATAGTATTGCCTTTTCCATAAACAATGGATTGACATTTTCAGCTTCAGCGAAAATGGTTGTTGGCAATAATAGCAATACTAGAACGATGATAACTGATATATGCCTTTTCAATTTCAAACCTCCCTCTACCCTATTCCAAACTATTGTACTAATTATTCTTTAATATGTCTGTTTCTATATGGATATCGTAGCAAAAACAATAGCCACAAGCAAGTAGTTTTATTTTGCTTTATAGAGGCTAAACTTATAAAAAAGAAAGAGGACCGAAGGTTAATCCCCCGGCCCTCATAACTTATCTTAACTAATCTTTGTTGCTGGTATTTATATTCTTACCATGCCTTCAAAACATCAGTCCTGCTGAATGCAGCAACCTTATTTCCAGCCTTATCAGTAATACCGTAGTTTCCGTCATAGCTGACGTTTGTGTTCTTGGTGAACGGCTTGTCGTCTTTAGCTGTAAGTTCTACTGTAGTAGAATCATAGTAAAGTGCACTAGCAAGTTCTCCACCGCCGCTAATCGTGAATCCATTCTTAGCATCAGATCTGGTTGAGAATGTATCTTCATCGACAGCTTCCTTAAATACTACATAGATAGCTGACCCATCTGCTGCGTAGAATACTTCATCAACTTCTGGAGCAGCCTTGTCATCAACAGTTATCCCTGTATCAGCAACAAGAGTTTCTCCATAGGTGTTCTTGGATTCTGTTGTAGCAGCTGATATAACAGTCAAATCAGCACTTTCAGTTGAGCGTTCTTCTACTGTAAATGTAACTACGCTGTTGCCATCTGAATTCACAGTGTGTCTGACTCTCTTTAACGTAACATCACCATCTTCATCAGTGATTGTGAAGTCAGCTGCCTTGAAGGTTGTAAGTCTATCCTTCAGTGTAACTACGATTGTAGCCTTGTCAGTAAGCTCAGCCTTATCAAATTCTACCTTGCCTGATCCACCAACAATGATTTCGCCTGACGTCATATCAGTCGTCTTATTGCCTGCAGCGTTAGCAACTCTTGCAATATAGAGGCTGTCTCCTACTGCAAAGCTATTCTTTCCATCTTTACTCGGCAACTTGATTTCTACTGCCTTGTTGTCATTAATTGCTTTAATGGTTGCATCATCTACATCAGAGAGATCTTTACCATCGAGCTGGTACTTTTCAAGATCTAGTACTGAGTATGTGCCGGTTATTGCCATAGCTTCGCCAAAGTTGATCTTTAGCATCTGATCTTTTTCACCAGGATTGTAAAGTACTGCTGAACCTGATGTTGACGGGAAATCAGGGGCATCCTTATCCTTTATTGTAAAGGTCTTGGTAACCTTCTCAATAGCGTTTCCGGCTAAGTCTTCAACCTTTTCAACTACTATCGAGTAATCTCCACCTAGTTCTTCATCAAATACTATTATTATCTTCTTGTCATCTACCTTACCATCATCAAGGGCAAAAAGTGCTCCGCTAATCTTTTCAAGTACTTTTCCGTCCTTGTCAAGAAGGGTGTAGTTGTCAACATTTTCTGCTGAATCCTGATCAAGTGATTCAGAGAAGGTCAGTATAATCTGGTCTTCCCAGTCGCCATCCTGCTCTACCTTATCAAGAGTAGGCTTGGTAACGTCGGTCTCTACCTCTACTGTATAAGCTATCTTTGCATTCTCGTTGTCCCACATATCCTGAATCATTTCTTTTTCAATGTAGATATGTGCGGTTCCAAGAGGAAGCTCAAAACCTTCAGCAAATGTCATCTTCAGCTCTTTACCACTAATGGTTACTTCTTTTGCAGCGTTCTTTGAATTTGTGTGATAGAACTTATCTTCATCAGGATCAGCATCAACAAACTCAATATCCTCATTAAATATGAGTGTAATTTCGCCAAGCTTTGCATCCTTGTAGCCAGTAACTACAGGAGCGTCTGTATCTTCAACAACGTCTAGAGTGAAAGATTTCTTTGCTGCGCTGAATCCAGCGTAGTCTTCAATGCCTCCACCGACTTCTACAGTCAGCTTGCCTTCATCGAGGAGAGAATACAGCTTAAAGTTGACTTCTGTATTGTTGTTTACAAGTGCAGGATAATCTTCATCATCCTGAACTATATAGTCTCCGCCATCAACAGTGATGTCATCTCCATCAACTGAATCAGGATCGATTGGCTCACTGAAAATTACTTTGATTGTGTCATTTCCGATAACAGCTGCTGACAGAGCTCTCGGAATAGTTGTATCAAAGAGAACGATATCTTCGATAGTCTGCTCTTCCATCTTTACGCCCTTAGCAGATTCGATGTCTTTCACTGTAAGGTCTACAGTATCCTGATTTTCATCAGCTGCTGTAGTCAGTGTGATAACAACTGTTTTCTTGTCATCCTGGAGTGAAAAGTCTGAATCTTTGTCTATTGTTGCTGTACCATCAGTTTCAAGCTCGTAGTTGTCATTGTCTCCAGCTTCCTTGATTTCCTGATTGAAAGTAACAACTAACTGTTTCAGATTGTCAGCTGTAACACTCTCTACCTTCAGTTCCTCAGGAGCTTCTTCCATAAGACCAGCTTCAATAGCTGCTGCTTCTGTGATAACCTTGTCTTCGATTAACTTCTCAAGCAAAGTCTTGTCGCTGTCTTTTACTTTTGCCTTAAGAGCTTCAACAAGAGCGATTGCCAAATCGTTGTTTGTCAATTCTGTGACATCAGCGATCTTGGTCAAGCCTTTGTCTGCAGCAAAAGTGATAGCGTCAGCCCATGTGAAGTCTACATCCTGCTTGTATCCTAGAGCTTCAAGCATTACCTTGTAAATCATCTGAGCACTAGCTGGGTTTGTAGGCTCAAACACTGTACCAGCAGCATTAACGCCCTTCCATCCCAGATCAGGATTGGCCTTAATGTATGCAAGGACTTTCTGTCCGCCTACATAAACCAATGAAGCGTCTTCAAAATTATCTGTTGATGCTTCTGCAAGAGCTTCATCTTCCAAACCTATTAATCTCAGGTATAGAAGAGCAGCCTGGAACCTATTTGTACCTTTTGCAAGGTAAGTGTCCGTGACACCTGCGCCGTCGCCCTTGAGAACGCCTAAAATTTCTACCGTCTCTGCGTCGGTTTTGGTCTCAGCGGCAAATGCAGGAATCACCATTGTTGCAAGCACGCATACAGCGACGATTACTGCAAGTAACTTTTTGAGATTTCTCATACTCTCAAATCCTCCTCGTAAATTTTTGGGATAGGCCAGTCTTTCAAGCCGAGCTACGCCTCTCCCTTGTGTTATAGCCCGGCTCGCCTTACAACTTACTTCAGCAAGGACAAGCTTCGCCCTTCTGATTCAAATTGATTATATCACCAGCATTTTTGTCAGTCAACATATCCATCCCAAGTGTAAAGAAAATGTAACAGATTTGCAATAAAGCAATACTGCACTTTCCAGTCACTTTGATATTGTATGCCTATGATAAACATGCCTGCGATAAAGCGTCCTATCCGGGTACATAAGATTGCAAAAACCACCCCAGATTTTAGCAAATATATTATATCACTCGATTACTGAAGTTTCAATAGTCAATTCGCTTCGCTCAGGGAGTCAGGTGGATACCTCAATTGAAAAAGTAAATTCCACCCCAAATTTCGAGATGGTCGAATTTAGT
>CAZEIH010000011.1:13962-77126 GCA_964512095.1 uncultured Oscillospiraceae bacterium | reverse complement strand
AGCCCTTCTTCGTCATTGTGCCGACCGAATCTAATGCCCAATCTGCAATTTGCTTGTGATCTGCGTATTTCAATGCGTCTGAAATATTATCATTTGATGGCGAAGCTCCAGAACTCGTACCTGTCAGCGCGTCCCCGGCATACTCCTCTACCAGCGAAAAAGCTCTCGTCAGCATAACTGCAGCTTCCTGCCTACTGATGACTGCCTCCGGTTTTATACTTCCATTGCTGTCGCCTTTGATGACTCCAGACTGATAGGCTTTGGCGATTTCTCCGGCATACCATGCATCTTTTTTCACATCCGGAAAGCTAACATTCGATTTTTGTGTATAGCAGAATATCCGGTTCAGCAGTGTAACAAACTCAGCCCGCGAAATACTGTCGTTGGGACCGAATCTGCCGTTCCCATAGCCTTTTATGAGGCCTTGGGAAACCCATTCCCTGATGACCGTTTCAGCCCAATGGGCTTTGATATCCACCAGTTCCTCGCCACTCGACGCAAAGGACGCCGGAGCAGAGGAGAATAGCAATCCGCAAAGGATGCACATACTCAATGCTAACGATAATAATCTCTTAACCTTGTTTTTTATCCCATAAACAGTAAATCGCATAACACAAACCTCCAATGAATAATCGCATAACACAAACCTCCAATGAATAATAGTCAGTGTAAAGTTATTTACACTATATTTATATTGAAGTATGCTATTTTCAAGGGTTTCACAATCCTTCGCATAAAAAAAGCAATAACCCCCTCTTTTTTTTGGAAATAATGTGTTTAGAAAGCACTCAAAACCCCAAAAAGAAATGTGGTCATTGCCATAAACACTATTATTCCCATTTTGATAGCATACAATCAAATCTTACTTGCCCAAATTCAAAAACTGCTCATCTTCATAGCAAAAAACATACCGTTAAGCAAGCCCAAGTACGACATTACAAGCCCCAAATACAATAAGCTCACCATTGACAAGTTGCCCGTCATCAAGCAGCCGGAGCGGCTCAACTACAAGGAATTGCTCGCCCATGCATCCCGGCTGGGAAACTGTGACGTTGTTTAACACCATAATTATAGCACAAATAAAGTAGTTTAATGCTATAATATGACATAATTGCTTATTATCATGATTTTATCACAAATAATAATGATTTTTGCACAATTAGATTGGCTTTTACATCAGAAGAACTTCGTATGATCCACTGTGGATTGCAATTCCAGCAGTATATAAAAGTATATGTCAAGTCCATTAATTCTTGCCTTATAGATGATGTCAGCTTCGCGCTCCTGAAAATCATTTAACCTCATGCAGTAAGAATTCCCCCACCTCTAAGCTACATTTGTTACCCAGAAGCATTCCTTAGCCCTTCAGGCACAACAGCTCAACCTGCAAACATATCCTCCAGTGAAACCTGAAGCCCCATGAAACAAAAAGATTTCACATGGGAATCAGAGCCCTTGGTATAACTCCTGCTGTCTGCGATTTCATTGTTTTCATTAGAAAGTACGGTTACTTGCTCATTTTTAGTATCAATAACCCAATACTCCTTCACACCGCATTGCATGTATAAATCCAGTTTTTTGAGCATATCCTTACTTCTGGTTGACGGGGAAAGTACTTCTACCGCCAGCGTTGGCACACCCTTGTACTTGCCCTTCTTATCCATGTTTTCCTTGTCGCATATCACAATAATATCCGGCTGTACAACACAAATATTGTCCTCCGACTTAATTAATGTCACATCAAAGGGCGATGTCAGAGGTATGCATTGTTTCCCCTTAAACCAATTGTAAAAAGCACCCTGAACCTCATGTATGGCTCGCTGATGATCGTATGAGGGGGAAACCATATAGTAAATAACTCCGTCTATCAACTCAAACCGCTGATCCGACGCTTCCACCAGTTCAAGGTATTCCTCATAGGTCACCCAGCTGTCTGACCTGTATTCAGCAGTCTCCTCCGCTACGCCTTCGATGTCACAGGGTATGATACGGGCTGCATCCCTGCCTTTCTTTGTAACGATGATTTCCTCATTTGCCTCGACATATTTCAGATATTTCCCAAAATTGTTCTGGACCTTAGTTGACGGAACTCTCATATTATCACTCCTAACTAGCTAATATGAAATATTATAACCAATTTTAGCTAATTAGTCAATAAATAAATTTGTATTAGCTAATACCAGACTTTCACTGGTTAGCTACAGGTGCCTTTGCTGGGCACGCGATCATTACAACAATAACAGACCGCATCAGTCCTTGAATTACAGTACGCCTGCTCAAATACATATGGGCAGCGGTGAATTGTTACCAGCGGCAGGATAAGACCTTTGGGCTCTGTCCCAAAACCCTGTCCTCGCCGGAAGGCAGCCTGTCTGTTATGACAGACTGGGGACAATAGGATAATAGTCCAATGGATGTAAAGGGTCTACTGCTACAGTTGCGCTGTGCACTGATAATAGTTCTTCTCATTCTGCTTCTTTGAGTCAAGTATTTCATTGCCAGAGCTGCCGCTCCAATTACGGTCGCTTATAAGGGCATTTTGCGATGTTTCATGTTTTAAGTTCCGCAGCACAATATATTGCGGGTATGTCTATAAGTTTGTCACTATATATTGCGCAGCTAAATCATATTAAGGTTACATCGCAAAAGCCTGTATAAGAATCGCAGCCCCCCATACGTAAATTCATAATCCATGAGCCAAAAAACAGCATAAATCTTTTCCTTTATCTGATTTAAACCAATCTTCCATCGTACAAGTAAATGTCATTGATCCCAAAACAGGAAACGAGGATATTTTATGTTGAACAATTAAATCCTTTCCATCAAATTCATATGTACCTGCGTCTGCTGCAAAATCACGATCAGCTAATGCTAACATCTTCCCATCAGCTTCTCCTGATGTAAAATCACGAATTGCGCTATAATTCTTTCCCATGATGTACATCATAAATTCAACATCATCCCTTGTTCTCCTGTTTTCACCAGTTCCAACATCCATGTTTTGTAGAGACCAAGCTCCTTGAATTTTTTTTGTAGATTGGCTTTTACATCAGAAGAACTTTATTATAGGTAAATTGAATAATAACGGCTTGTGATACACTACTTTGCAGCTTTTTTGCTGCCCTTAAGGACAGTTATTTGAACGTCTTGGCTTTCCACCTTTGAGGTAAGGTTATCTATCTTATCTTCCAGTACTGTTAGCTTTCCGCTAACAGCCTGATATCCTTCCAAAGCTATCTCAACTTTAGGCTTAAGCTCATTCTCCATCCTTACAATATCGGTTTTATCAGCCTTTGAATCAAGTTTTTTGTCAATTTGATTTAATCGGTCTGTTATCTCACTATACATTTTGGTTATGAGCTCAAAACTTTTATCTTCCACCACACTCACCTCTCTGGTATTATATCATACGCTTTAATTCATAGCATAATTTTTATCTAATTTCTATCTCCTAATTACTTTCCTCGCTCCATACCTTTGCAAGGCGTTCAAACAGTGCCAGCACCTCAGCTCTGGAAATAGGGTCATACCACTTGCTCTCTCCGTTGTTTCCGAGCAGTATACCTTTGTCCTTCAGGCACATTATAGCCGGATAGAAATCCATCGGAACACCGGCTTCAGGTCGTTCTGCAGCGCGTGTCAATTGATTGTACCATTGGTAGGTTTTTGCAGCAGAGCCCTTGGCATCTGGATTAGTTATGTTGACGGTTTTTGATGTATCGCTGAATGCAGGTTTTTCATTGTCCGCCGCCATCTTATAGTACTTTGCGCCTTCCCGGATATCTTCATTCCAAAGATAATTTGCCAAGGCGTAGAATACTTCTCCTCGGGTCATCGGCTTCACAATGGTCTCTCGTGTGTATTGGTCATGGTAGACCAGACCGTTCTGCGATACAACGATATAGTTGGTATACCAGGCATCACCCATAAGCTTCACTATACTTGCCCTGCTTTGGGCATCCTGTTCAGCTTTTCGCTTTATCGTTCCCTCAGAGTTGTTGAACCTGGCCAGCATGGTCAGGAACTCTGCACGAGTGACCTGGTTACCGCCCCTAAAGGTACCATCCGGGAACCCGTTTACGAGTTTGCGGTATACTGCCATCGGTATATGGGAGGCATACCACTCATTACCCTTGATATCACCAAAGGTGAGCTTTGCCAGCTCCTTCAATCTATTCTGACACTTGGGAGTCAAGGATATCACCGGCTCCCTTTTCATCATGGCACTGTATGTAGGGTTCAGCTTGTTATCGCGAATATCAACCTGCTCATATAAACGCTCCAGCTGCTCCACCATTTCAGGATAATCCTTTGTAATAAGGTCCTCATCTTCTAATACGTCATCTGAATCTTCATCCTGGTCGCCATCATTTGGCGGCGTAGTTGGTGTAGTTGGCGTGGATGGTGTAGATGGCGTAGATGGCTTGTCTGGTTTGTCTGGTTTGTCGGGCTTGTCTGGCTCATCCGGCTCCGTCGTTGCTTCCGCTTTTTTCACAGTAACGCTGATGCTTACTGCTAATGGGACATTATTGGGATTGGCCACACCCGATGGCAGCGTTACTGTACCATCTACTGTAAAGGTCTGCCCTTGTTTACTGGCCGGATTATATGTGCACGAATCCACATTCCAGTTAACCTTCCCCTGCAATGCTCCCCCATCCGTAACCATTGTCACTGTGACTGGAAGCCCCAATGCTACTGCTGTTTTGTTCGTCCCATTGGAAACATTCTCAATAGGTGTTGGCGCGGTAACGCTTGTAAGCGTTCTCTCTGTCGTGTCTGCTGCATTTACTGCTACTATGATAGCTGTCCTTGTTACTCGGTTGTTTGGGTTTACAACTCCGGTAGGCAGAGTAATCCTTCCATCTATACTAAACGTCTGAGATTTATCATTTGCAGGGTCATATGAGCATTTTGCTACATCCCACTTGACATCAGTCAACATTTTTCCTCCATCGGTATTGATTAGAACCTTTTCTGGAAGTCCAAGTGCTTCTGCTGTTTTAGCTGTTCCATTGGCAACGCCTGAAATTTTTGCCGGAGATAATGCGCTCTCCGATATGCTCTCAAAAATCTTGTCCGAACCCGTCGTCGCATTGACTGTAACAGTTATTTCTGTTTTCAGTAGCATGTTTTCTGGATATAAAACTCCTGGGGGAACAGAAACATCGCCTGTAACTGAGAAGGTCTGTTCTTCGGTATTTGATGGCACATATGAGCAACCATAAACATCCCATACAACATCCCCTTTTATAGCACCCTCATAGGTAAGCAGGGTTACTTGCCCAGGCAGCATAAGTGCTTCAGCCGTTTTGGCAACACCATTTACAATTGAGCTAATTGGAGATGGGGCAGCAATCATCTTTAGCATATCAGCTTCAGATTGTTCCTGAATGATTGCCTTGTGAGCCATTGATGTATATGTATTTCCCTTTGTATCAGTTGCTATTGCTGTGATATCATAGGTATCGCTTGGAACATCCCTGATGTCCCATAAATAACGATATGTATTTGTACTTATGTCAAAGGCCTCTGTTAAAGGCGCCCCTATGCTTTGGCCGTCTGCCTGGAATTGAACGGAAGCTATTGTGTGAATGCTATACGCCTTTGCTTTTAGTTCAACTGTATTTGAAATGTTTTTTGATGAAATGCTTTCCGAAAACGGAAAAGTTATTATAGCAAACGGCGGTGTGGTCTCAGCGCCTTCTACAGTGTACCTGTATGTATCCCACATAGATGCCACATAACCGCTTCGATACTGACCACCATCTCTGTGTGCACCATCTATAGAATTAAAGCGCCCAAAGCCGGCTATGGGAACGCCAGTAACCTTGTCCGGTCCATATGTAATCCCAAAGTTGCTGTTGTTTCCGTCAAAAGGAGCTATTGGGTCGGGCTGAGTCCATTGCCCATGTAATACCCAGCGGTCAACGTAGCTACTGATCATCTCCCACTCGTCCATGTTCCAGGCATCCTTTAGAATCGGCATCAAATACGTTGCCAACATTTCACCCTTATGTGACTGGGAAGTGATGTACTGGTATCCACCAACAGCGCCTCCGTCAATATACCCATATGGATCCGGAACTGATCTGTTTGAGTTAGGAGTTCTTTTATCAACATATGACCAGTAACCCTGCTCTACCTTGTTTGCTCTCTGGTCACCCCACAAAACAAGACCCTCCGTGTTCTTCCCAACAGTGAAGTTTTTCGTGCCATGAAAAAAGGTTGCCTCTCTGAGATCCTCCTTAGCTTTCTGAATATCCAGCATCGTCGCAGCGAATGCAAGTACGATTCTGTGTCCGGGCTGATGTCCGCCCCCGTCAGGCCATGTCTGACCTAAATACATGGTATGTATATGGTCTATGCCAAATTGCACAAAATTTATGAGAGCCGGCAGCTTATCCTCTATAGGATCATCCATCATGAAACGCAATACAGCATTGTTTTGATCAGCCGTATTTTTAGGTTGATAATCCATCATATTATCCTGAGGGCGAATCGATCTCCCGATGCCACCTCTTTTATGATCCATTCGAAGAGAACTGAAACGCTTCTCAATTGATTCAAGAGTAGGCATATTTGCAACAGGTTCATAAGAAGGCAGTAAATCTGTTCTCAGGTCAGCAACCTTGTAAAACGGCTTATCAGTACCAACATAGGGAGGACGGAACACTGCACGACCGTTATCATCCGGAATCGCATCTACAACTGTCAATACGACTGCTTTCTTTATACAAGGGTTGGCTATTCCTGATGCTGTTGTTTTTACAATTGACAATGTCTCTTCCGCTGTATACGGCAAATCGGGAACAAGACTCGCATCAAAACCCCCGCCATAGCCACCGTCCTGGAAGCCATGCCCGCCTTCCACCACAGGATTGACTTCCCATCCATTGTTGCGTCCGTCATAATCCGGTGTGATCTTCGTTATGGTTACCGGGGCCAGCACCCAAAAATCACCATTGGCAAATTTCCCAATAGTCTGTTCTTCGCTGAAATGGAATGTTATCCCATCCCTCGTTATTTCTGTTGCTAGAGTTGTCTCTCCAATGATAAGTGCTGTATCGATATCTTCAGCATACATCTGATTTGAAATCAGCATACCATTCCATATACCAAGGACTAAAAGAACGATACAAATCATTTTTACTATTTTTTTCATGCTATTATCCTTCCCCTTCTAGCGTCTTCACAGACTGGTACCAACCTGCTTGCCATCTCGATAAATACGATAGCCTGTTACTCCCACATTATCGGTACTGGCTTTCCAGCTTAAGCTGATTTCAGTAGATGATACTGCCATACCTGTAAGCCCTGCCGGTACACTGGGCTCAATGGTATCGGGCCCTTGCTCTGATGACCTCACATTAACGCTGAAGCTAGCTGTTTTATCATTGACCGTAACGGTTATTGTCTTTTCTCCTGTTGTGGACGAATCAAAACCATAAATATTGCTCATTGTATACCTTTTATTCTAGAGATAATCGTAATAGTCTGCTCCCTACCATTCTAAGAATCAGTCTTTTCATTACTATTATCTCCCCTCACAAATCCACAAGAGGCTATTTCCGACTCCGATTTTTCATATGTTTCTTTGACACTACCCACAAGTCAAGAATTCTATTTGTCCACACACGTCTCCAAGATCCATATTGCACATGATGCATAGTCCATCATAGATTCAAGCAACACAATTATATCAAATAAAGACGTTTTGTGAAACAATATTCCATAATTTCCGCTTATAATTATTTATGCCATTTTGTTGTGACTTTTGTACTAGTAGAAGTGACCCTTGCACTAACAAAAATGACTTTTGCATAAAAATACTGACACAAAAGGATTGTGATAAACCACAATACAATCGTGTCAGTATTTGTCTTACAGATAGGAGACGAAATGCCTATTTATTGTACATCAAAAAGGCTCATCTGCTCTACCTTGCTGTACAGGTTAGCAGCCTCCAGCTTTTCGTCCTGCTTCATTTCTCTTTGTGTGATGGGCTCCAGCTCGATGAAGTCCTCCTGCATCATGTTCTGCCTGATTTTAATCATATATATCAGATCAAAACTGTTAAAAACAGAACCCTGCTTGATGTCAGACAGGCATATCAGCTGCGTATTGTATTTTTGTGCAATATCGAACATGGGCTTGAGCAGGTGCCCTGATTTTCAGAATATACAATATTTTTGTACTCGTCGTCATCCAGCTTCAGCTTGCGAATATCCTTTTCGTCATCGCCTATACTTGTTTGGAGCTCATTAATCCGCTCCCCGAGTTCAGCTGTTTCGTTATTTTGTTCTCTTTGGCAAGCTTCCATCCGGCCTTCTAGTTCCGGTATGCTAACGGCTACAGCCATAGAGCCATCATCCACAGCATCTGCCACCTTAGCTAGCTTTCCCTGTGTTTTAGTCAGCTCCCTTGTTATCTCATACTTCCTTCCTTGCAGTTCCTTCTCACTTTCTTTTAACCTTCCATTATCGGCATCACACTTCTTTATGACTGCCTGTCGCGGCACTGATGAACCGAGCCCTCGTTGTACTTCTCCCTGGTGGTACTCGCACCTATCTTTTCAATTCTATGGACTCACGTTCTGCGCCATAACCACTTCGATAATATATAAGTCCTCTATCCTTCTCCCATGTAAAAGATTCATAATATCCAGTCTCAACTAGATTGTTATACGAATGGAATTCACATGTATCCCCATTTATTTTTATATATTGGTGCCAACCCTTTTCCTCTTTACTTAATGTATCCTCTATTTCGTTATCCTGGCAAACAATAACACTATCAAGTGGAAGTATATCCTTTCCCACTCCCTGTAAATTATCTTCAGTTGGGGGAATCCTTATAATTTTATCTTTCTGCACATAGAAGTATCCTAAGTTTAATCTATCATCTGGAACTCCTTCTATAGGTTCTATCTTCAGCTCGAATACATGACCTTCATTCAGAATAGTAATCCCGTTTATGTTTAAAGAAACCTCTTTTTTAATATCATCCCTAAATAAAAAGCTTCCGCTAAAACTTATAGTATCGCCATCAACAAAATACGGATTTTGGAGTAATAATGAAGTAGTATTACTCATAATGACCTCTCTTTTTAAGCGTTAGTGCTTTAACATATATAATCCGTCCCAATCATAAATTCAGTTTTAGTATTTTGAAGCTCTATATGGACTTTTTCTAGTAAATCAAATAATTTGTCTTCCACATTATTATTCCCCTTTACCTTTTTCCAATTACAAGTTTATCATATTAGATATGTGCTTTTCTATGGGTAAGTATACGGCTCAAATCATGTTCATGCATCAGCCGACGAATCTCTGATAAGAGGATTAAGGCGATGATATGTGTCCGCCTTTTTGTGGGAGAGAAACACCGCCTAAGGATTTTACTGAATGAAGGCACAAATAACAGCATCATTTGAACAGCAAACAATTGCAGGCTTCACAACGGTCCTTCTGTATGTCATTCATTGTTTTGCAAAACATACAGGGAATTACTCTGTCGTGAGATTTGTCATACTTTTCATAACTAAATCGCAGCTGAGGATAATAGCGGACACGGTCGCCGACATTCAGATAATCATAATAATCCCTGCACTCAGGATTGCCATTGGAGCGGCTTACACTGACCTCCTTTTTGCCACTGTCGGTACGAAAATATATCGTATATTGGATGTAATTCTGTATATCACCGTCACGCATTCGTCTGCTTTTGTTTTTGCTCTTTTTATCAATAACAATGCCGTCCCAACTACGCTTTGCGTTGCTAAGAAAATTGCTAAATAAGTAAAACAACAAAAACACAACTGATATACCGCCGCCGAAAACAAGCGCATCCAATGTTCCTACCTCATCGGAAACAAGGCTGACAACTAGAAAAATGACTAATGGGAGGGGAATACCGATAAAAATACAACCGCGTCCTTTCTTATTACTATCCTCTATTTCCTTCATGACCTCCGGGTCGTTTATACGCTCGGAAAAGCCGATATATCCCGGCATATTATAAACTGATGAAGAGCCGATGTTGTGGCTTTGATTCGCAACAGCCCTACCGCACTCTCCGCAGAATACGGCTATATCATTTAACTTTGTTCCACAATTCTCACAGAATCTTCCCATTGATTATCCCCCTTTGGAATCTTTCCAATAATATTTTTCTATTCTTCCATATTCAAACTCCGGAGCATCTCATAATCAAATACCAGTTCAATAGGTACTGTTCCACTGCTAAATTGAAATGATACAGTAAGTGAACCTTTGAGAGTGTAACTGCCGTCATCATTTGTCAGTACGGAACCGCTAAAGTTAAAACCAGCTGTACCCTCATCCCCGTCTCTTTCAGAATTTGCAAGCAGGAAACGACCGTTTTCAAGCTTCATCCTTCCATCTATTTCAGGATTGTTTTCATCATAGTCGAAATCCAAATCTGAAAACGATAACTTACCCATAGGCTCGACATCAACGGTAACATCCCATCCGTAAACATCATCGATCTCCAGACAGATTGGGGATTCCTTGCCCTTCATGTTATCAAACTGTTCAATAACATCCTCGGGTGCATTATTTTCTTTTAACCAGGCGCGATTCTCTTCATAACCTGTAAAGGAACTGAGGATAGCAGTACCTTCCCATTCGCCAAGGATATCCAGCATGGTCGCATAAACAGCCAGATTTGAGTATTCTTCCTGTGCTCCTTTGTTATTAGCGTTCATTTCGCCGCCATTTGCTTGTCCAGTATCAGCGGACTGATCAACATCTTTTGTCGCCGTCCATTTTCCTGATGCGGTTGTTTTTACGTCATCAACAAAGCTCATCTCAAATTTGCCGCTTAACTTGTATATACCACCTTTTTTTCTTACATTGCCTATGAACTCGAGGCCTTCCGATGTCGAATCAGCTATGCAGACAAGCTTTCCCCTATTGTACTGTGCATCCATTACCTCATAGTCATAATCGATACCATCAATCGTGGTCACAAGCCTAGCTGTACCGTTGCCATCCTCATCAAGATCGACTATCAGCGTGCCCTCGGTTGTTTCACCTACGTAGTCGCTGTAATCATAATAGTTCATGTTATCGTTCATGCCAGTAACGGTGAATTCGATAGACCATTTGCCGCTCATTTCCTCCGCCTTGACACCACCGAGGCCAAAAATCAACACTCCTCCTACAATTGAAGCCATGAATAATATCATTACCAACACTACTATAAGTCCACCATTTGATTTTTTCTTTGGCGTATTCAAAACAGGAATTGTCCGGGCATAATTAGGCTGCTGAATATACGTATTCTGATTTGTCTGGGTATAGTATTGCTGCTGGGCATTCGCGTTCTGATTCGCTCCACATTTAGAACAGAACGTATCATTTGCGTTCATGGCGTTACCACAATAAATGCACCATTTTTGTGACGTTGATGCAAGCATCACCTGTTTAGCACCGCATAGTGTGCAAAACTTCGCACTTTGCGGCAGAGAAGTCTCACAGCTAATGCATTTCTTTGCATCAGAAGCTGCCGTTGTATCTTTTGGCGCTAACGGCGCAGAAGGCGTAACAACAGATGATTCTTCATCACTCTGCTTTACTTCGTTGAGAGATTCGATTATTTTCCTTTCTGCTTCATCCGGCAGCTTCCAACCACAATTTGTGCAAAAGTTGGTGCCTCCCCCAAGTTCTGCGCCACATTTTCCGCAAAAACCTATCTTCATAATGCCGCTCCTTTCTTATTTCTGCCTCTTGACAACTCCGCTGCAGAATGTAATCAGTATTTCATTCTCGGAATTGATAATAAGCGATGAATAATCCATCCATGTATCTGGTGCCTCGGGCATCGCCATATATAGCGTTACTGTACCATCACCGTTGTCATCACCTGCAAATAACATTTCATCGCCATAGAGTGAGAATTCGATCTTGTATTGATGTCCGCTTGAGCCGCCGTCCTTGACAGTCATTGTTATAGGCTGAGTGTTCAAGATCAATCCTTTCCAGGTACCGACAAGATCAGTTTTTTTGCTGGTTTGGGCTGTACCCTCAAGTTTTGCTTCCTTACTGGTGGGACCATCTATTGTTATGTCTTCATCCTTGATGTATTCGTTATAATAAGCAGAGTATGCCATTGAGCTGCCACCCTTCAGAGTGTCCAATGCACGGTTATATGCTTCAACATCGTAAACATCCTTATATTTACCTGCATCAGCTCCTTCAGATTTCAGCACACTTCCGGATATGGCACCGTTCTTAACATCAATAGCACCTGAGTCTGTCAGTGGTATATCAGCGGAAGTTTTATCGGTCTTCAATAAAACTGAGTTGCCCTTGCTGTCGATCACGGTGAGGGCATAACCATCAACAATTACTTTTTTATACGGACTGCTGCTGTCGTCAAAGATTACATGAAGCATCCCATCACGCAAGGAAAGCTTGGGTGCATCAGGTTTGGTGAGAACAAATACATCATTTACACTCAAATACTCTTTATCGTCGTGATAACAATTCACTTCAAGAATACCCGATAGCTGCTTTTTGAATTCTTTAATAACCGTGTATTTCTCTTTGAGTTCTATACTTTTTTTAGTATTTATATCAGGGTAGTAATACCGCTTCATCTTTTTATTTTTCAGAAGCTCCTCATTGTTTAGCGCGATTACAAGATAAGCTTCATCGGATTCATCTCCTAAATCAATGTCAAGGATTTTCGCCGCTGCGGACAATGGCTTGTAGCTCGAATCAAATCTGACCAGAAGGCTCTTATTGCTCGTCGGCAGCTTCTGCACGTGATTTTTTATAAGATGGGGCATGAAATCCGTGTACTTATTCCCATCTTCATCATAAGAACGAGCGAGTGTTTCAACTGCATTAGTGCGATTGAGGATGTTTGTATCATTTTTCATCAACCATTCCTCATAATCCTTTGCTATTACATCCTTGCTTTTTCCCGTTACCTTGCATAAAGAGGTGATAAAAAGCAGATCATCGTTCCACGTTGCGTCAAAATAACCCGAGCACGCTCTTAGACTGGAAATCACCTTTTCCATAAATTTATTGGGGTCACTTGCAAAGTATTTATCCCGCATGAACATCACAAACTCCGAAAGCAAATAGCCTTGCTGTGTGTACTCGTCGGAATATGAGTAGCTTGCACCGCTTCCGAGCGGTAATGTGAGCGTTTCATAGTGCCTTACATATGACTCCTCATATTTGAGCTTATCATAGAAAACATCTGTTTTTTTCTTTTTAAAGTAATCAAACGCCTCTTTTTCTACAGTCACAGCCGTTGCCTCAAAATATGACAAATATACATCGTATCGTATCCTTACGTTATCCGCCTGAACAACGTGAAACAACTCGTGAACTATTGTAATATAGACATCTGCCACTATGCGTGCCTGCTCTAAATCCCGCTTCTTTGCGTTATTATAGATCTTTTCATTATCGGGGAAAGCTATATTCCAACCCGCAAGAAGAATGTATGGCTGACGCAGATTAGGTGCTTTCATCAATGCAAGCTCTTCAAGCTTCGGGTCAATAATTAAATCCAGGGTTCGTTCTTTCATATTAAAGGAACGCTCCTTGCGAAAGTATTCGTCCGCCACAATGATTGCACGCTTATACATAAGCACGGTATAAGGCAGCAAATTTTGATCCTGCCATTCAGGATCCATAAATTTTTCAAGCAGTGCATTGAATTCCTTGTTGGAATACAGGTTACCGAATGCCTTTTTTGCATTATTCCTCCATTTCATATTCGGGTCGAGGGCCGCGATTTTCTCGATCAATTCCTTACGGCTTTTGAATCCTTTGCTGTTAAAATGCAATTGATATTCTACCTGCATATCATCAATCAGCTTTTCAACAGCGTCTTCGTTCACAGCACCCATGGTTTCAGGCCACATCAGCCTGTAACGTCCATTGCACAATGTTATTGAGGAATATTGGGATTCACCCTTTATGCCGTATTTCTCCATATACTGTCCGGCTAATATTGTCATTGGACCGAACGTCAGAAGTCCCGTCACCACAATCAAAAACAAGGAATTTTGGTCGCTGCTGCATATGAGTTTTGCTCCGTCATGCTTGGTTACTAAGGGATACTGCGTACCATCGTCGCCGAGCCTTACCACGCTGAGATGGCCATAGAGTGACTCGGGTATATCAAGCTTCCTAAGGTCGTAGGTCATGGTAAAAGTATCCGGAAAGCGCTGGTCCGGTGCTAATCCGGCATCAATCTCAAATGCCTCCAGTACTATGCCCGTTTGATCCTCAAGCTGCTCGGTGAGTTCTATCAACCGGTTGTCATCCTCAATCTGCACTGCAGTAAAGGTGCGGTCTATATCAAGAGCGTTTTCAGCCGCGTGGATTTCCAGTCCGAAATCAAAGGTTTGTTTTACTTCCTTTGTGCCCGATACTTCAATCAGCTTTATTTCGTCCTCACCATTTCCGCCTATGTATTTCCATGGTTGAACAATTGCTGTTAAGGCTACCGCAAGGGCTGTGAGAACTGCAACAAGTATATAAAGCATTACTGACTTTTTTACTTTTCTTCTATTCGGCTTTAGCACTGCCTGTGTTGGCTGCAGAACTTGTATACTTTGTACAGACTGTACACCAATACGCTGACCACAGTTGAGACAGAAGAGCATATCTAAGGGGTTATTTGTACCACAACGACTGCAGTATATGTGTTGGTTTTGGTGTTGGTGTTGGTGTTGCTTTTTACCACATAATATGCAGTAGGCAAGGTCATCGAATCCTTTAGGCAATACAGAACCACAATTCGTACAATATTTACCCATATATATCCTCCTTCTATGAACCTACCATCACTATGGATACCGGAATTCCATCAGGTGTATCCATTGTCCCGACAGCATATTGTTTTCCACTCAGTTCATTGACCCGTGTCAATCTTTTCATTGCATTAGCTTATTGTTTGTATGTTTCTTGTGTTACCATCCGGTGATGTCTGCCGTTACACCCGTTTCATGAAGCAGCTTTTGCGCGGCATCCAGTACCGCCTGCTTCTCGGTCATTCTGTGTAGCATAATAGAGCAGACGGGTCTGCCTCACCAATAACAGAAGAGAGATAATGCTGATAGCCCCAAAGACAAAAACCGCCTCTAACATGAATGTCGCCCTGAGCCACACCACCATACAAATACTGGCTACGAACAATAAGGCATATCCATTGCGCCGCACCATACCTCCTCCAATATAAATCCTAGCGGAAAAGTCTCTAAAATAAATCATTCGAAAGGATGAATTTGCAGAAAAAGGCCCCTCATACTTTAGTATGAAAGGCCGGTTAAACCCCGTATTTATGCTGCTTTAAAAACTGTTTACATTCCGGATGTTCGTCAAAGTTGAAATAAGCCATGTTTCCATAATGCCGTTTTGCAAATTCCTTGAGCAGCCAAGTCTATAATATCTCCTACAATCACTCCGAGTATTATTTACTACCTTCTCGCTGCTTCACGCAGATTTTCTCAAAGAAAGTCTCTTCAACCGTTGACAAATTGGGCTTTATCTATGTCTTCATTCTTCGCCGACCTCAATATACCGGCGAAGAATTAGGACGAATTAATTAACTTCTTTGGTCAGGTGGAGTTCAGTCTCCACCTGACTCCCTGAGCGAAGCGAATTGACTTTTTCTCCATCATTATGCCGATTACAACTGTAGTTATGATGATATTTCCAGCCTTGTTGGCTCTTTTCACTCAATCAAACACATAATATTCATTCTCTGTATCGACATTATATCTTGTAACCGTATAGAAAAGGGTCTTGTATTCGACGCTGTCACTACCATAGGCTTTTACATAACAGAATCTTGGTGGCTGATTATAATTCTTAACCCCCAAATAATCAAGACCGCACAGACACAGAAATATGATAATAAAGCATGCAATTGAGCAAACAAGCCTTGGAATTGTTTTTGTAATTTTCAGTGCAGTGCAAATTTTGTATATCCCACCGGAAAGAATAACGCAGCCGATTAGAGAATAAATGCTGCCCCAACTGCTGTCAGTCGGAAAAACAGCTAACGCACTAATAATAATGAATAAACCGAAAACAGCTAAGATACCTCCTATAATTTGATGTAACTTACGGTTCTCAATCTTTTTACCTACATCTCCGTATTCTGCAACTTTAACCAAGGTGTCCTTTACTTCACTATCCATCTTCTCACTTTTCCTTTCCCCATCAATGATTTCACGGATGTCTATGTCATAAAAATCCGCCAGTTCAACAAGAATGCTCAAGTCAGGCATATTGCTTCCGGTTTCCCATCTGGAAATTGTTCTGCCTGTGACATTGAATTTCTCTGCTAGCTGCTCCTGAGTCAATCCTTTTTCTTTTCGAAGTATTCTCAGAAAGCTTCCGATCTTCACCTGATCCATTTTTGACCTCCTTTCATCTCGATGGTAATGCATCCTTACGGTTAATTACACGACACAAAGTGAGAAATGCCGTTATTTAATTGACCAGACATGTATTGTCCTGCTTCTTTTCTCTATTCCACAAATTTAAGTTTGTCTACTTCTTTCTTGAACTATATTTCTTGCTGCTCCTATGCGTACCAGCATCATCAGTTACAACGTTGCTATGCTTTAATTTGTTTTGCCGGCCCCTCGAAATTCACTCTCTGTAATAATCGGTGGAATACAGTTCTTTATCACCACAATTCAGACCTCCTGACGGTTTTCCTGCATATAACATTTAATAACCAGCATGTCCGCTAGTTCATAGCCCGAATTAGGATGCCACTCAGTATAAAACTGCTTGTATACCCATTGTGGGCTACTTCTTATAGTAGCTGTTTGAGGAAACATGTCAATGAGTTTCACAAAACCGTTACCATATCCTTCAGATCTTTCTTCATGCCATGCTGAACACTAGGAACTGCTTCCTGAGCGGGATACCCCATAACCAGTATGCACACGGGTACAACACTGTCTGGAAGGTCGAATTCATCTATTATCGCTTCAGGAATAAAATGCATAATCCATGTCGAACCTATTCCCAATTCCCAGGCTTCAAGCATCATGTGAGTGGCAACTATAGATGCATCGATATCTCCACTTGCCTTCCCATCAAAATCTCTTGTCCAGCATAATAACGAGTCGTAACAAACAAGAAATGCCAGCGTCTCTCCAAAGTGGGAATACTTACACCTTTGAAGGGCTTTTAATGCCTCTGCACTCTGTAATACATATATTTTCTGTGGTTGCTTATTGCATGCGGTCGGTGCCACCTGCCCAGCGCGCAGGATTGAATCTATCTTCTCTTTTTCAACCTCCTTGTCGGAAAAACTACGTACAGAAAACCTACTGCTTGCAAGCGTAATAAAATTAGTACCCATCATTATTCTCCTTCATCGATAATAGACATCTTCACAACATTTTAAACTCTGATTAGCGTAAATTCAACCTTATATTTGCACTCAACATGTGGCAGGTAGATGTTCTTGGAAGCAAGTCTAAAGTCTGAAAAATTGCTTATCTTTAAAGGCTTAATTGAGGTAACCAACATCTCTCTACGTAAGCGTCAAACACTGCCAGACCTGTTCATTTAATTTATGTCAGGCTTCTCCTTGCCAAGCCATTTATTAAGAGCGTTGGAGATTTCGACCTTAAACTCTTCATCTGACAGACCAAGATCAGTTCCGCGCTCATATGTCCGGTCTACGGTATAAGCAAACTTGTCCGCTAATCTGGAGTTCTCAATCTCCATATGTGGGAAATGCTCTATCATATAGGCAGAGTAATCCAGATCAAAAAAATAACGTTCCAAATCACCGTTTGCGAAATCTGAGATGAAATCAATCATAAATGCCGTATGCTTTTTAAAATTCATTAGTCTTCCTCCCATGCATATTTCTCAGGCTTTGTTTCCTTTGGCTTCGGTGTAAACACCTTCTGTGGCAGTGCTGCACTACTTTTTACTTATACATGGAAAGCAACAATTAAATCATGTATAATAAATGGTATATGGAAAGTTTTTCTATGTACCATCTGTAGGTTAGAAAAACAGGTAAAACCTTTAATAATTATTTCAATGAGGAGTATATCATGCGGACAGAAAGAGAAATGTTTGATTTAATTTTAAGCGTTGCTAATAATGATGAACGTATAAGAGCTGTTTATATGAATGATTCCAGAGCGAACCCTAACGTTACCAAAGATATGTACCAGGATTATGATATTGTGTTTATTGTGTCAGAAACTAAATCGTTTTTGAATGATAAGAATTGGATAACAGTTTTTGGAGAGCCGGCTATCATGCAGGAGCCAAACAGAGAGGACCCTGAAATCTATTATACATGGCTGATGCTTTTTAAAGACGGAAACCGCATTGATTTAAATATTCGGACTAAAGAATATGCATTAAAAGAGTATGTTGCAGATTCATTAACTATATCACTCTTAGACAAAGATAATTGTCTTCCGAAAATTTCTCCGGCAAATGATTCAGACTATTACATTAAAAAGCCGGAAGAATCTCAATTTAGAAGTTGCTGTAATAATTTTTGGTGGTGTCTTCAAAATGTTGCTAAAGGCATTGCAAGGGATCAACTCCCCTATGCAATGTGGATGTATAATTCTGTAGTCAGGGATGATCTTACTAAAATGATTGACTGGTATATTGGTGTAAATAATAACTTTTCTGTGACGGTTGGCATGAGCGGGAAGTATTATAAAAAGTACTTGCCTGAAAGCCTATATTCCTTATACACAAAAACTTATTCCGGCAGTGATTATAACGAGTTTTGGACGGCGGTATTTAATGCCTGCGAGCTGTTTAGAATTATTGCGCCACCTGTTGGTAAGCATTTTGGATTTACTTATAACCAGGATGAAGATAAAAATATGATGGAGTATCTGAATAGGGTAAAAACTTCATGTCAAAATGAAATACCTGGGTTGAAGCAAAATACGGTAGAATTTTGGAAAGCCATAGACAAGCTTGTTTCAGAGTCGAAACTGGTGATTGACCGTCCAAAAGGCAGCCGTCATCCTAGATATCCTGATGTAATATATGAGGTCGATTATGGTTATTTAAAAGGTACTACTTCAATGGATGGTGGAGGCATTGATGTGTGGAGGGGGACAAAGGAAAATCCTGCGGTTGACGCTGTAATATGCATTGTTGATCTACTGAAAAGGGACTCGGAGATAAAGCTGCTATTTGGCTGTACTGAAGAGGAGAAGAATACTGTTTACCGGTTTCATAATGAAAGCGAATATATGAAAGGGATACTGATAGAAAGAAAGGACAGGATATGATTAAAACAACTAACATTTATTTTGTGAGGCATGCACAGCCTGATATATCTATTAAAGATGATATGATTCGACCATTGACTGAAAAAGGGATAATAGACACAAAACTTGTAACTAAAACGTTAAAAGATAAAAATATTAGTGCAATATACTCTAGTCCATATAAAAGAGCATATGACACTGTTAAAGATTTAGCGCAAGTAATTGGCATTGAAATTAATATAGCTGAAGGTTTCAGGGAGCGAAAAGTAGACACTGTTTGGGTTGATGACTTTAAGACATTTTCTCGCAAACAGTGGGATGATTTTGATTTCAAACTGGAATGCGGGGAATGCCTCAGAGAGGTTCAGGAGAGAAATGTTGCAGCTCTTAATGATGTGTTGAAAAACAATCTGGGCTGGTCGCAGGCGCAGCCTGCTGCTCGCCCATGCAGCCGGGGCAGGAATGTCGTTGTTGGCTCTCATGGTACAGCACTTTCAACCATTATTAACTACTTTAACCCTGATTTCCGATATGACGGTTTTTGGTCTATTGTTGATAAAATGCCGTATATTCTGTGTTTTCAGTTTGAAAACATGGAGTTTATAGGTATGGAGGAAATTGAGTTATGAAAAACGTAAGATTATATGGTGATAAGCCTTATAAAGCAGCTGTTGTTCATGGTGGTCCTGGAGCTTTGGGAACTGTTGCAGCAATTGCACGGGAGTTGTCCAAAGATTCAGGGGTTATCGAACCGCTGCAAACAAGAGATTCTATAACTGAATTATTGAAGGAACTTGATGAAGTAATTACTGCTCACTGTGATAAGCCAATAATCCTCATAGGTCATTCATGGGGCGCCTGGCTTGTGTTTATGTATGCAGCAAAATATCATCAGCGAGTGAAAAAACTTATCCTTGTAGGAAGTGGTCCCTTTGAAGTGCTTTATGTTAAAGAAATTGCCAATAGCCGAATGAAGCATTTGTCGGATGCTGAAAGGGCAGAATTTGATGAACTACTGAAAAAGCTTAATTCCGATAAGGAAGCTGAGAAAGACGGATTGTTAAAAATACTTGGTGAGCTTGTAAATAAAAGTGATAACTATTGTCAGTTTGAGGTAGACACCCATAAGGAAGACTGCTTGCCTGTTGAAGGTGACAAGTACAGCGCTATTTGGAAAGAAGCTGCAACCTTGCGTGAAAGCGGAGAGTTATTAAGGCTTGCGGATGAAGTTAGATGTCCTGTTGTTGCAATCCATGGTGAATATGACCCGCACCCGATAAATGGAGTTAAATTAGCACTTCAAAAAAGGATTAGAGATTTCAAACTTTATACTCTTGGCAAATGTGGGCATAGTCCATGGAAAGAGAAGTATGCATTCCAAGAGTTTTATAAAATATTAAGAAAAGAAATGGAGGAATAAAGAATACTACCATTTATGTTGTATTGACTCGGAGTTTGCATTAATTGGATTTACTGCAAATAAGGGTAACTACTAACATGGGCTTAAAAATATTGATTTTGGTATATGAAGAGTAATATACAAACAAATCTGTGCACGGAACGCCAGAGATCATGAATTCGGATCAGGGCTCACAGTTTACGAATGATGAATACATTAGCCTTTTAAAGGTAAACCGCATAAAAATATCAATGGATGGCAAAGGCAGAGCCTTGGATAATCAAAGGATTGAGCGATTCTTCCGCTCTTTCAAATGGGAGAAGCTTTACTTGGAAGAATACGAAACTGGCCACCAGCTCAGAGAAATGGTACATGAATATATTGGACACTACAACAACAAAAGACCGCATCAGTCCTTGCATTACAAGACACCTGCCGAATATCACTTTGGGGATAGAGAGCTGTTACCTGCCGCTGGATAAAACCTTGGGACTCTGTCCCAAACCCTGTCCTCGCCGGATGGCAGCTGGTCTGTATAAACAGACCGGGGGCAAAAGGATGTATCGTAAAGGACGTCAAGGGTCTTCGATGAACGAGCAAAAACTGCTCGCCCTTGACATCCGCCAACAATGTTTGCTTATTATTACAATATACAAATTTCAAGAGAGGAGAACCTAACTTAGAAAACTTAAAATATTGTCTTGACAACGGGGGGCATTATACTCTTGGCCTGAACGGTTTTCCTATATAGTCGTCAGCCCCCATATCCAAACCGGTAACAACGCTGTATTCATCGTCAGAAGCTGTAAGAAAAATCACTGGGACATCTGTAATAGCTTTTGCAGCCGCACATACAGCAAACCCGTTTCCATCCGCTAATGATATGTCCACAAGCAGCAGATCGTAAGAATTATTCTCGATTTTTTTGATCGCGGCGGCCTGCTCGTTAACTGAGTCTACTGAAAAGCCTTCACTTTTAAGAAATTCAGTCAGATTGGCAACAATGCTACAATCATCTTCCACAAGCAAAATCCTTGTCATTGGTCACCTCTATCAGCAAAAGAATTATTTTCTATGGTGCATTTTAGGTGTTATGCAGATTATAGCACAAATTTAGTAATCAAAGAAACTGCCGGAGGAGCGTTATCTTTTATAGGCTCGTCCCGTTGTTTTACTATGTCAATCTGAGTAATGAGATCCATTGAGGGAATCTATAACTGACTAAATTCACTTATAAGGTCTTGTTCATTTATGTTCAATAGCTTTAGCATCTCACTCCAGCTAGAGCATCTATGATCAAAGTTATCAGTAATTATTGAGTAAAGATCAACAACTACGTCTCCAACAATCAATACTGGTGCAAGAAATTGGCCTACTCTCCAATTTTCAGGCTTAACCTTCAAATTGCGTCTTCTGAATACATAAATAAAACTTAGTCCGTCAAGGCAATTCATCCTCCACCTTCGCTCTCACTAACGTGAGCAATGTGGCTTAGATGTGGAGGATTTCTTGCAAGCCATGTTAAAGGCTTCAGGAAATATTTCTGCTGTAACAACGACTTTGTCTACAATACTACAAGTTCATCACACAACAAAAGAGACAATATTGTTTTCTCGTTATCGTCTCTTTTGCCGCACATTGTTAAACTTGGGTAAAATGCCTATTAGGAAAAATTGATTTCGTATGTAGAATTAAAATAGTCTACAAAATTTCTTAGCGCTTCCAGGTTGATTATTACAGCGGCTATCGTCAGTAAAAATGATATTATTAACAATATAAGGACTGCTCTTGCATAGCTTTTAGTATTCCTGTTCCATGATTTGCCAAAGCTCCATACAAGAATCATAATTAAGTTTACTATAGGTATACCACCCAACAGAAGAATACCGACAAACTTCCAAGTTGGTAGTGGCTTATCCTTTTTTGTTGTTTCTGGCTGCATGGGCGCATCATTTTGCTGATAGTTCTGGTTCTGAGCAACAGGTTCCTGCGCATAACGAGGAGCTTCAGGCTTTGGTGCCGGCTTTGCCAGTTCGGGTTGCGCCACTGGAGGAACTGGTTTAGGTTGCGCCACTGGAGGAACTGGTTTAGGTTGCGCCACTGGAGGAACTGGCTTAGGCTGCGGTTCTGATTGTATCAGTTCTGTGGGCGCTGGCTGTTGTTCCACAGGTGCTGGCTGTTGTTCCGCAGGTGCTGGCTGTTGTTCTGTCTGAAGCACGGTTTCTGTATCAGGGATTTTTTCGGTTACTACTTCATCAGTAACTATAGCTGTTTCCTGTATTACCTCGCCCCCTGCTTCAACACTTTCAGTTTTAGCTCCACAATTCAAACAAAACTTTGAGTCCTCGGGTATCGGATTTCCACAATTCTCGCAAAACATTTTAATTCTCCCCTCTCAAATAATTTGAGATACCGAGCCGTGCTCGAGTATGATAAGTAATTTGAGCTCATTATATAATAATTCTTATGATTTATCAATGCAGAGCATAACAAACCTCATTTTCCAGAAGTCATTTCCTACAGGAAGCGAAAAAACACTTTTCAAAGACCTGTAGGAATCACCAACCCTCTCAGCACTGACAGCATTTCTGATAGCTTCAAATTTCCTACCCAATTAAGCTGTCAATTGCACCCTGATCAAAGCCTACAATAATATTACCGTTTATATCAATTACAGGAACTCCCCTTTGACCCGACTTTTGTACCATTTCAACAGCACCAGCTCTGTTTTTTGATACATCCACTTCCTCAAAATTTACATTCCGTGATTTTAGATAGTTTTTTGCAACTGTACACCAAGGACATGATGGGGTTGAATACACTTTAACTACCATAACTATTACCTCCCTAAATTTACTTAATTATTAGCTTCACAGGTATCGTATCTATATTTTGTACTCCCGAGTAATTATTATATACCCCCCACGGGTATTTAGTAACAAAAATATTTTGGCTTCTTCTATTAGTACCTATTATATAATAAAAATCTTTTGTTAATATATACCCCAACTGGGTATACATTAGTTGACTGCTGTATCTATACTACATATTTGGCCACAATAAATCAAACAGGATTCGCAGATCGCAGCAGTCGCAAAAAGAATCGGGAGGAAACAGGAAGTATGATTCCATATGTACTAACGTTTGCAGAAGGCATATTAACATTCATCTCTCCATGCATACTTCCAATGCTCCCGGTTTATTTTATGTATCTTGCCGGTACATCCGACCCAACTGGCAAATCAGGTGAATCCCCCACAGCCTGCATAGCTAACACATCCGATCCAACTATTGTATCAGACGAGTCTATAAGCTCCGACACACCCAATAGCACAAATTCTAGCCGTCTTCTGATCAATTCGCTTGGTTTTGTCACCGGCTTTACCATTGTGTTTATTATCTTTGGGGCCACAGCTGCAACACTTGGCAGCTTCCTTGACAGCAACAGAGGCCTGCTACAGAAAATTAGCGGAGCAATCATGGTGCTCTTTGGACTCAACTTTTCAGGTATTCTAAGAATAGGCCTTCTTAATGGTGAGAAAAGATTTAATGCAAGAGTCGATAATTTAAGGTTCATTGGTTCAATAATATTCGGAATCGTATTTGGCTTTGGCTGGTCTCCTTGCCTTGGCACATTCCTCGGCTCTGCTCTGATGCTGGCCGGAAACTCAGAAACAGTCACCCAGGGAATGCTATTGCTAATGGTCTATTCATTGGGACTTGCAATACCCTTTGTGGTATCAGCTGCAATTTTTGAAAATGTAAAGGGTCTGTTTGGATGGTTGAAAAAGAACAGCAGAATAATAAACATTATATCCGGCATATTGCTTATTGCAGCCGGCATACTTGTATTTACGGATAACCTAAAATATTTGTTATAAATGCTAGTTGTAAGGTAGCTTGTGACAGAAATATTAATGGTGAAGGAGAATCTATGAAAAAATATAAAAGTCTAATAATCATGATAATTGCTATGGTTATGATATTTACCGCAGCATATATCATCTACGATAAGTATAAATCTCAGTTTATAATTCAGCCGCCGATTCCCAATTCATTAACCAATACCGACACCAACAGCAAGGACGGCCAGGATGAAAATACCAGCGACGAAAACAATCAAGCTGGCCAATCTACCAAAGAAAATGGCGAGACCTCGGATAATGTAGACAATGATGTGACAATGGCGCCCGACTTCACACTAAAAGATCTTGATGGTAATGAGGTCAGTCTTTCAGATTACAAGGGTAAAATAGTTGTTTTGAATTTTTGGGCTACTTGGTGCAGATACTGCATTGAGGAAATGCCCGATTTCAACGAGCTTGACAAGGAAATGGCCGATGCTGGAGATGGAGTGGTTCTGGCAGTGAATGTCCAGGAACCCTATAATAAGGTAAATGAATATATAACAAACAACGATTTCGGTATAAAGGTTCTTCTTGATGAGGATGGATATATTGCCGGGGCTATCTATGGCGTAGAAGGATATCCAACAACCTTCGTCCTAAACAAGGATGGATCGCTGTACACTTACATCCCAGGGAAAACTGACCTTGATACCATGAGGACTATAATTGATATGGCAAGAGAAAATGTCCCCCTGGAGTAATACTTAATGTGAAATCCGGGGCTCAACCCCGATCCGTGAATTTAATAAAGCTCTGAATTGCTATGCTCAACTCCTTCATCGCCTTATCTCTGTCGTCAGAGGAAGTGATCTCTTCAATACAGGTCATGGAATGTGCTTCAAGCATAAGGCTTCCTGCCCTATTAATCGCAGCCCGAACTGCTGAAATCTGTGTGAGTATATCGATACAGTTCTTGTCCTCCTCTATCATCCTTTGAATGCCCTTAACCTGGCCTTCGATACGTTTGAAGCGATTAAGGATGTCACCCTTAGATACATTTGGTTTTTCACGCATCTCTAGTTACCTCCAGTTTGTACTAGCTTTAGTATATTGAATGAAGCTCTCCCGTGCAAGGACTAACTGGTAGCAAAGGCCATATGATCTCCATGAAAGCCCATCCTATGCAAATCTTTTTCTGGTAAGGAAAAGTGCGAAGAAAATTACTGCAGCTATAAGAACTATAGTAGCTCCTGTGGCCGTATCCAGGTAATAAGAGGCAATAAGTCCTGAAACGCCAGAAAACATTGATATCCCAATAGACACAGTATGATACTGGCGCATATTCCTAGTAACACTGCGTGCTGCTGCTGCCGGCAGTACGATAAGCGAATTTATAATTAGTAGCCCGACCCATTGGATGGTAATTGTTACTACTACTGCAATGGCAATTGTAAACAGGATATCAACAAGCAGTGTGTTTATACCACGGCTTGCCGCAAGTGACTGGTTAATGCTGATTAGAAGAAGCCTATTGAATATCAACACCCAGAGAATTATTACCGCTATAAAAGAAATGGAAAGTAAAAGTAGCTCAGTGGGCGTAATACTCAGTAAGTCGCCTACAAGGTATGAAGAGTATTTGTTGAAGCCTCCGGAGGAGAGCAATATAAGCCCCAATGCTACAGCAGTCGATGAAAACACACCTATTATAGTGTCGGTAGAGGTTGTACTTCTATTCTTAATTACCGTTATGACAACAGCAAATATACCAGAGAAAATCACTGCTCCGACCAATGGCTGTAGTCCGGCAAGTAAAGCTCCTATGGCAATACCCGTAAAAGCTCCATGACCTATAGAGTCAGAGAAAAATGCCATCCTATTGCTTACGACCATAGTCCCTAAGAGACCGAATAACGGAGTCAGCAGCAATACTGCCAGCAGTGCATTCTTCATAAAAGCATGCTGAGTCCACTCAAAGGGAAGCAAAAAGTCTACAATTTGATACCAAAGCTCAAGCATTACCATGTCCCCCTTCGCCTTCCTTGCCGCATGCCTCGCCTTCCTCGCCGCATACCCCGCCGCATGCCTCGCCACAGCTGGTTGGTGAATCATCATTGTGTGAATCGGCAAAAAAACCAGTGATTCCAAAAGCCTTTCGCGTGCTCTCTTTACTAAAGACCTGCTCAGGCGTTCCACTAGCGATTACAGTTTTGTTAAGTAGAACAACACGATCTGCATAACGGGAAACAAGATCAAAATCATGGGACACCAATATTATAGAGAGGTCGTAGTTACATCTCAGTTCAGCTACTGTATTGTAAAACAGTTCAAGGCCACCCTGGTCCATCCCCGATACAGGCTCATCCAGCAGTAACAGGTTGGGCACAGGATCCAGAGCTAGTGCCAATAACACTCTTTGCAGCTCGCCTCCTGAAAGAGCTCCCAACCTACGGTCAATCAAATGCTCAGCCTTTACCTTTTCCAGGCCCTCCATGGCTCTTTTTCTCACACTAAAAGGTTTTAAAAGCCAGGCAGGCCTTTTTGACAGGCAGGCGACAAACAAATCTAATACACTTACAGGAGTACCAGTATCAAAACTAAGCTGCTGGGGGACATAGCCAATGATAGGCTGTCTGGCGCGGCTACCCTTAGAATCAAGATACTTCAGCTGACCAGAATGGGGAAGCTCACCCAGTAACGCCTTGAGCAGTGTACTTTTGCCCCCTCCGTTAGGTCCGATTATTGCTGTAAGCTCCCCACAATGTATATGAATGTTGACATTTTGCAGTATTTCTACCGGTCCCTTTGTAACGCCAAGTCCTTCAATCCTTGTACAGCAAAGCCCACAACATTCCCCTTCACAATTCGTTTGATTCCGACATTCTGTCATGATACACTCCTTGATAATAATACTGCACTATACCTACCCAGCACCCAGCTTTTCACCGGTACAACTACACTACACACCTGCCTTATCCAAGCGCTTCCATTAGCGTCTCCATATTACGATGCATAGCATCAAGATATGCATCAGCCGCTTCCGGTACTGCCTCTCCGGTAACAACAGGGTCCAGGGTATGCAACATAGCACCTGTTTCGGCAGTAATTGTTTCCCCAGTTCTTGACGAATACTGGGGTTCTACAAAAAGCGCTTTTATACCAGTTTGGTTGATAAGCTCTATGATTTCTCCCAATTCCTTGGAAGTTGGTTCAGTACCGGGTTCTCTTTCAACTACAGCGGCAATATTCAAGCCAAATTCCTGAGCAAAATAGGGGAAGGCCTCATGGAAGGTTATTATATCCTTGTTTTTCAGCGTGTCTATCTCACTGTGCATAGTCTTATTCAATTCTTCAATTTTCTTAATGTAATCCGAAGCATTCTTTTCGTACAAATCAGCATTTCTATTATCTATAGCGGAAAGCTGATCTGCTATATTCCTTGTGTATGAAATAGCATTGGTCATGCTCACCCATACATGAGGGTTTTCTTCACCGCTTTCATCCATAAGAATCGGTATGTCCTTTGCCGCCTCTATGATTTTCAAATCTTTCTGTTGCGCTATCACATCATCGAGAAATACTTCCATACCTGCACCGTTTATAATGAAAATATCTGCATTTTCCAGCAGTTTGAGATCCTTGGGCCTCAAAGTGTAATCATGCAAGCATCCCGTCTGGGGCTCTGTCATATTAGTGACCGTTATACCGGGTATATCATGAGTCACATTGATTACTGCCACATAAACCGGGAAAAACGAAGTTACGATATGCAAACCATCTCCGGCGCTTGTCCCGGAAGCCGATCCGGTTCTATTTCCCGAAACCCCGCAGCCCGTCAAAAGTAGCAAAGCTGATAACGCCATAGTCGTCAGTCGGATAATTCTATTACGCATTATTTCCCTCCAAACACAATTAAAGCCTTTTATAAATTTTAACACATAAATATCCAAAAGCAAATAATAATTATTTGCATTTACACAATGATAATATTAAAGGACATAGATGATACCTACTGATATACTATGTCCATTATTTTTCCAATTAACACCATGCACGACAACACACACGGTAGAATAGTCAGGACTGAAGCCATAATGAGGAGGGTATTTAGCCTTATCATCTAGAATGCTATAATACTCTTTGATTTTCATCCTGCAAACCGGGGTAATTGGTACGTTGGTAGTCGATGTTTTCAAAAGGCGCTCTCCAGCCCCATTCAACATATTCAGGCCGATAATCATCATATAACCTATTGATACTATGCATATGTGCATGGTTATAATGCTACCATAAACCATATTTTGTCAACACATTTTCCCCGAACATCTCACTTTTCGCCATACTTAGCCAAATATTCATTCAGCTGGTTTTGTATCTCCGCAACCAGATTATCAACTCCCAGCGCCTTCTGTTCCTCAATTATTTCATCCATTTCGTCATCATCAGGAAATATGCCATTGTAAATTAGATTCTCTGGACGCATGTGGCCAAACCATCTGCTATTGTAAATCGTTTCCACGGAAGAGTAATCAGGGATGAAGCCGGAATGCGGAGGATACTTCGTACTACTATTAATCATATTGGTATATCGCGCTAATGCCTTGTTGAGTTCGGGATTATTATTACGCTGTCTATCAATGTTTTCAAAAGGTGTCTTCCAGGTCCATTCTAAAAATGTTGTTGTAGCATCTGCAGGAGATTCGATATAGCCGCCCATATCGATATAATGTGTGCCCTCCTTACCATACATCAGCAGATCATAATTTTCCTCCTCCGATTGAAGCCAATCAATAAACATAAGTACTCTTTCAGTATTCCTGGACTTAGCATTGATCACAATTCCTGATTCCGTAATAGGATTTCTTACTGAATACCCTTCGTACAATGGGTATGCTCTATAGCTGATGTCCGTGATTCCCTTACTTTCGAGCAGTGTATTAAAATGTGCCTCTTCTGAGGGATTAGCAATAAATGAAGCCGATTTTCCATCTGCGACAAACAGATCATATTCACATGACATATCAGCATCAAAAATACCCAACACACCCTCCAGAGTGCCCTTATCGCCCATATATCCATTATCGTACCATTTTTGCAATCGCTCAAGACATTTTGGGAATTCGGGGGTTTGCTCCCATGCCACTATCTTCATAGATGGATCGTCCCATTTATACACTAGTCCAGGATTATGGTCCAACGCCACATACCCGTACAAATCAGCAAACAGCCACATGCTGGTATTGCGATAGCGCAACGGTATCATATCCTTCTCATTTTTCGTAATAGCATCAAGATAAACCTCGAAATCATCATAGCTATGTATCTCAGGTATATTGTATTTCTCCATTAAATCCTGGCGAACCAGGGCACACTTCATGTCAGCAGAAGGCATTCTGGATGGCACAATATATATGCCCCCATTCACCTTCATAGCCTTTATGTCATCTTTGTTGAATTGATTGTAATAGCCTGGGGCATACCGGGGAAAAGTTTCAGTAACATCCTGTATGAGTCCCTCTTGAACTAGCGTATTTATGGGAACTTTGATTTCAGGAGTATAGAAAAAAGCATCGCAGGATGTACCTGACGCATTATCCCTCCTTATCCTGTCAAGAAAATTATCATAGTACTCCCAGTAAAATTTGAAGTCCAGCTTAGCATTAAGCTCATTTCCCAACTTCAGGTTCACTGCTTCAAGAATTTCCTCATGTACAATCTGTTTCTTTCCATTTATGTAAAAGGTGAGCGTCGTTTCAGAAAGCTTACCAGCATCCGACTGCCATTCTTCCGGAAGAAAATCCTCCCCCTCCTCCTTAGTGCCACAGTTAGTTAATATAAACACTATAATGACAGCAGCAATAACCAACAGTAGACCCACAGCCATTATAATCATCTTTTTCTTTTTCATGATAGCTTTCTCCCTATTTTTTATCTATTTCTTCAGAAGACGCTGACCTCCATAGGTTGGTAACTTCCTCGGTCAGGCGGAGACTAAATTCCACCCGACTCCCAGAACGAAGCGAGTTGACTACGGTCTTATTATTTATATACTACCCCTGTGAATATCTTATTTCAATGCCACACAACAGACTATTTACAACAAATTTATGTACATACATTAGTTTGAGTCCTGTTCATTACAGTCGCTAAACAGCACTGCCATATGAAAAAATAGTACTATAGGCCCCTATAAAGGTAAGGAATTTGATGGTATAATTGTACTATATCGTAGGACGACGCCAATTGGAAGAGGATTGACTGGAGGTGTCCACATGGAAATAAACAATGCATTACAACACAATATAGGAAGCATACGACAAGCTATTGGAATAGCGACACTTAACAAAAACCTCAGTCAGGATGCGCAGTCCATGAACGCGTTGCTTCAGGGTTTCCAAAGCACCAACGCAAAAATAATGGAAAGCTCCGTCTCGCCACATAAAGGTGGTAGCATAGATATCAGAGTCTGATAGTGGAAATGGAACATAGCCATAAAACAACTACAAAAGGGCTGCTCAAGCTTACTTGAGACAGCCCTTTCTACTTTCTCTAGCAGCCTGCTTATTCCAGCGTAAATGATCCAAAGTGTGCACTTCCATCACCTGTGTATGTGAAATATAGAGCCTGTACTCCGTCCGGAATAGAAATATCGGCTATGTATTCCTTCCATATATTCGAGGATTCTATCTGAATTCTTCCTAAAGGCTCTCCGTTCCAGGAGGTCTTTACCTCGAAGGCACCGTAAGCATACCCCCGGGCTTTAATTTTCACCCTTGTTATCCCCTTGCAGTCAAAATACTTAAAGCCTGCAGTAGCTGAGTCCTTCATATTGGCAATATAGCCGATCTCTTCATCCCCATCTCTACCGTCCTGAGTAATCTTCGGGAACTGGTTGTTCATCCACGATGCGGTCCAATCCGTGTATAAAGATTCCTCACTGCAGAACAGATTGCAGGCGATGTAAGTTGGGTATTCCCCCTTCCCTACAAGAGGCCCTCCATTGGATCCACAGGAGGTCATCATAACCTGGGGAATAGAGCCGTCCTTCAGGAATTCAATGGGCTCAACACAAGCCTGGCGACTGAAATTCGTTCCATTGGTATGCCTGTGGTAGAATATATACCACTGGCCTTCTATTTCAACAATACTTCCGTGATTGTTCGCACCATAGAACATTGGTTTTTCAGCAGGTTTATATGTGTCGATATGAAGATCGCTATTGCTCACAATCACTCCCCTATAAACAAACCCCTTAGTAGGATGATTACTAGTGGCATAACACAATTCATGGAAAACGATAGAGGAGTAGACGAAATAATAGGTATCCCCTCTCTTCCTGATGGATGGGGCCTCAAAGAACTGATGACCTTCGTACCCACTGCCTTCGCTGTATGGTTCGCTTGGCGCAACAAACACTGGTTCCTCCAATATGGTAAGCATATCTTTGTCAAGGACAGTTGCCATAGCACCTTTTCTCGATTTGTCCCCCCTCGGACAAAACCCGGTGTAAAGGTAGGTTACTTCACCTTCCGTAAGCACTCCTGGGTCGAACTGAGGCTGATCGCCCTCTCTTTGTCCTAAACGTGTACCATCCGCATAATGAACATATCCGTAGAATTCATACTTACCGGCTGGAGTATCACATACAGCTACTGACACAACTGATACCTTGTCGAGAACATAGTACAGATAATACCGGCCATCCGGCCCCACCGTGACATCAGGTGCATAGAGGCACATATGTCCGTCAGGGTTCAACGGATCCTGAGTTTTTTTGTAAATCACACCTTCATAACGCCAATCACCTAGTTCATCCACCGGTGCAGACCAGCATACATAATCGTTCATGCAATAAACATAGCCATTAAAGCGGTCGTGAGAGCCGTAAATATAGACTCTACCGTTAAATACATAAGGTTCTCCGTCTGGGATATACTCCCACGATGGAAGATACGGGTTAAAGCCTTGCTTTTTTGTTTTCACTAAAAACACTCCTATCTCTATATGTATAGTTAGTATTATAATGCCCCTCCACCATCTGGTTTGTCTGAATGTGGGCTAGAGGGTAAACCTCCACCATCTGGTTGTCTAAATGTGAGCTAGAGGGTAAACCTCCACCATCTGGTTGTCTGAATGTGAGCTAGAGGGTAAACCTCCACCATCTGGTTGTCTAAATGTGAGCTAGAGGGCGTAGTAAAAAATAATAGCCGGAATTTCCTTGCCCGCATGCCTATAGCATACCGGTACATGAAAATCCGGCCTTTATATATTTTACTTCAACAGCTTCATAGCTTTCTCAAAAACATTTTCAACAGTAAAGCCGTACTTTTTGAATAGGGCACTTGCCGGTGCTGACTCTCCAAAATGGTCTATGGAGATGACATCTCCCTGCATTCCCGTATACTTGTGCCAGCCAAAGGAGGAAGCAGCTTCCACCGCCAATCTCTTGGTAACATCGCATGGGAAAACAGATTCCTTATATGAAGCATCCTGTTCCTCAAACAATTCCCAGGATGGCATGCTTACCACGCGTGCAGCAACTCCCTGTTCAATTAACTTCTTGCCTGCTTCATAAACCAACTGGACTTCGGAACCAGAAGCCATAAGTATTATTTCCGGCTTCTTCCCTGAATCGAGTATAACATACGCACCCTTAAGGGCATCTATACCTGTCATCTCAAGCTGTGGCAGATTCTGTCTGGTAAGGATAAGAGCTGTCGGCGAACTCTTTCTGGACATTGCAGCATACCAGCCTGCTGCTGATTCCTTAGCGTCACACGGACGGAAAACCACAAAATTGGGTATACTCCTCAATGACGCCAGCTGTTCAACCGGCTGGTGAGTAGGACCATCTTCTCCCACACCAATACTGTCATGTGTAAGTATATATGTCACAGGCAGCTTCATCAACGCTGCAAGCCTCATTGATGGCTTCATATAATCACAGAATACGAAGAAGGTCGCAACGTAAGGTGCCAGCCTTCCATGAGCGGCAATACCGTTGGCAATTGCGGCCATTGCATGCTCGCGAACACCAAAGTGCAGGTTGGCTCCACTATGGTCTTCTCTTGAAAAGTCCCCTTTTTCCTTCATGTAAGATTTGTTTGAAGGTGCCAGATCTGCCGAGCCACCAATAATGTTTGGCACAAGCCCTGCCAACTTATTGAGCACCTCACTGGAGGAATTCCTCGTTGCGTTAGCTTTGCTGTCATAGCTCCAGTAGTCACTGTTATCCAAAAGCTCTTTTGAGAAATCCCTTCCCTTCCAGTCATCCCACTCACCAGCAAGCTCAGGATATTCCTTTCTATATGCCTTCAGCATTTCATTCCATTCGTTCTCTTGCTTTGCACCATTGTCCATAACCTGAGCCATATGTTCCCTAACTTCATCAGGTACACAGAACTCTTCTTCATATTCCCATCCATAGTTTACCTTGGAGGCTTTTATATTATCTACTCCCAGAGGCTCGCCGTGAGCAGATGCCATTCCCTGTTTGGGACTTCCGTAGCCAATCTGAGTCTTTATTTCAATCAGTGTAGGCCTTTCTGTATCAGCCTTTGCTTCCTTGATAGCAGCATCAATATCTGCAATACTAGTTCCGTCCTCCACCCTCAGTGTCTGCCAGCCATATGCTTCAAACCGTTTTGCTACATTCTCACGGAAGGCTATATCGGTGGAACCTTCAATTGTAATATTGTTTGAATCATACAAAACAATAAGCTTTCCTAAGCCGAGAGTACCAGCCAGAGAGGCAGCCTCAGAGCTCACGCCCTCCATCATGCATCCATCCCCGGACAACACGTAGGTATAGTGATCGGCAACATTATAACCCGGACGATTGAACTTCTTTGCCAGATATGCTTCAGTCATTGCCATACCTACGCCATTGGCAAGACCCTGTCCCAGAGGACCTGTCGTTATTTCAACTCCCTTGGTGTGACCATATTCGGGATGTCCGGGAGTAAGGCTGTCAGCCTGCCTGAAATCTTTAAGATCGTCGATACTCAGACCATAACCAAATACGTGCAGCAGTGAATAGATTAGCATCGAACCATGGCCTGCCGATAATATGAATCTGTCACGGTCATCCCAGCCAGGATCGGAGGGATTGTGCTTCATATTTTTAGCCCAAAGGGTGTATGCCATCGGTGCGGCTCCCATAGGAAGGCCGGGATGGCCGGAGTTCGCCTTTTGAACCGCTTCTGCGGACAATAGACGTATTGTGTTGATTGTCAATAACTCAGTTTTGTTCATATTTGCCTCCTGGTAAAATTAATTTCATTTATTTAGACTTGCGAACACATGCCAATTTGATATGTACCGACACGTACTACAACAAGTACATTAACTGTAAACCGTAACTATCCTGTTACTACCTTGGTGATATTTCTGTACATTGCCTTGGTGCTATTTCTGCGCCTGCCTTGGTGCTATTTCTGCGCCTGCCTTGGTGCTATTTCTGCGCCTGCCTTGGTGTTATTTCTGCGCCTGCCTTGGTGCTATTTCAATTCTTGCTTTAAATGAAGGCTTGCCGTCAGTCTCATTCACACCTTCTATGTAAACCATATCAGATACAGCTTGCGAAATATCCCGGTAAAGCACCAGCGTATCACCCGGGAACGCCTCCTTAATATAATTGACCTCTATTGCTTTAAGCCTGTACTTTTTGTGGCTTTCTACCGGAAAGCAATCCATTATATAATCGATATATCTAGAGTTGTTTATGTGCCCATAAAAATCTACATCACTATAGCCTATCAGCTTTCTATAAACCTCCTCTACCTGCCCAAAGGACTTCAGCTTGCCAAGCCTGCAATCTAATGCATGCTCCTGGATGTAGATAGGATGGTTCATCTCAATAAAGTCGCTTCTTCTAATTTCTCTAGTATGTATGTCGAATAGGATCCAGTTTGAAACAGCCTTTATTATAACATTTCCCTGTTCATCACTAACTCTGTAATCCCTCTCGAACTCAAGCTTTCCCGGCAAATGTGGCCAGGTTTCCACAGTAATATTTTCATTCCATTTAGGACTTCTGTCAAACTCCACACGAATACGAGTAAGTACCCAGGCTACAGAATACCTCTCAGCAAGGGTATCTACCCCTGCACCAAGCTTGTCCGCCGCCTCGCTGGCAGTATCCTGAAAATATCCGAACAGGGTGCTGCATTTCAGATCCTTTGTGAAATCAACATCACTGTAACCAATTGTATATGTATTCTTGTGAAGTACACACTGCTCCAATGAATAACCCCCTCAATACTACCCACTCGCTATTATATCCAAAATCGCCCACACCATCAATCATACTGCCTATAATTTTATCTATGTCTTCAGAAGACACCGACATCTATTAATTAACTTCCTTGGTCAGGTGGAGTTCGGTCTCCACCTGACTCCCTGAGCGAAGCGAATTGACTATTTTTTATCCGAAAATTCATCTACCGATTCTCTAGCATGTAAATACTACGTTTGAGAATGATAATATCATAACAATACATTATTTTCTACATCAAATTAAGTAAGAATGGCTGAATTATTAAAAGGACCGTCATAGACCGTCCTTCTTGTTCTTAACTTTACATTTCTCACAGTAACCATATATCTCAAGCTTATGACCAGTCACATCGAAGCCCATCTTTTCCTCTAGCATTTTCTCATATTCCTCAAGGGGACAACCTTCTATCGACGTCATCCTCTTGCAGTTCATACATATCATACGGTGCTTGTGAACAGAGCTGTTCATTTCAAAAAGCGCTTTTGTATCCGAGCCAATATTCACCTTGACAACGATGCTCTTGGATGCAAAGGATTCAAGTATTCTATAAACAGTAGACAAATTAGCGTTTACACTGTTTTTCTGCATCTTCATAAAAACCTGCTCTGCACTAACAGGCTGTTCGCTCTCTGTCAATATCCTCAGTATCGAAGCCCGTTGCTTCGTGTACTTGAGGCCCTCCTGCCTCAATATCTCCCTAAACCCGCTTTCACTATCCATCACATCGCCTCATGGAAATAATACTTACATTGTAGCAACAATCACTCCATATATCAAATAAACATGGACTGTATCCATGCTCAGCTTTGAAGCATTAACAAAGGACAATACTATACCTGTATTTTCGCTTGTGGCTCGAGTCAATTCGCTCAGGGAGTCAGGTGAAGACCGAACTCCACCTGACCAAGGAAGTTAATTAATAGATGTCAGCGTCTTCTGAAGACTCTCATTCCTCACCAGTAGGCTTTTTCCTTCCGCTCCGTATTGAGTAGTACTTTCTGACAGCCCACATGGCCGGCTTGAATATAGACGACTCCATATCTGCAACCACCTCCTTCAGCTTCTCCCTAACGGGAAGCTTCTGGGGGCAAACCTTCTCGCACTTACCGCATTGAATGCACTGTGAGGCTAGTGAAGGCTTACCACTCATAAGGCCTCCGGCAAATGCTGTATATTGCCACTGGGCATTCTTGGCTTTAAAGAAGTGCTTGGCATTGTAGTAGCTAAAGCAGAAGGGTATATCCACACCTGCGGGGCACGGTATACAATAGCCACAGCCGGTGCATCCAACCTTCACACGCCTAAAATACTCCGACCTTACATCCTCATACAAGGACAGTTCTTCTGCTGTCAGCGTATTTGGCCGAACTATATCAGCCAGTGCTGTGTTCTCTTCAATCTGTGTCTCCTCATTCATCCCGGAAAGCACAGTCGTCACCCCTGGTTGGTTCCACAGCCATCTAAAAGCCCAATCAGCAGGCGTCCTCTTAACGTCCGCCGAATCCCAAATCCTCTGGATCTCAGGTGGCATTTTTCGCACAAGAGAGCCTCCTCTGAGGGGCTCCATAATTACCACGCCTATCCCCTTAGAAGCCGCATGTTCCAAGCCTTCTCTTCCTGCCTGGAAATCCTCGTCAATATAATTGTACTGTATTTGGCACATATCCCAGTCAAAGTCATCAACAATAGCTTTAAAATCATCCTTGTCGCCATGAAAAGAAAATCCAAAATTAAGAATTTTGCCGTCTTTTTTTGCCTTTTCTGCAAATTCCCTGATACCCAGGCGTTTCAGCCTTTCCCACCCACCAAGGTCATTTACCGCATGGAGTAGATAATAATCCACATAATCAGTCTTCAACTTTTTTAGCTGGTTCCCCAGTACGTTGTTCATATCCCTTTGGGAATTAGCCATAAACGGAGGAAGCTTTGTGGCTATCTTCACCCTATCCCTATAGCCCTTTGATAATATGTCTCCAAGAATGCTTTCGCTTTTACCCCCGTGATATAATAGAGCTGTATCAAAATAGTTGACTCCTTGATCTAAAGCCATCAATATCTGTCTTTCAGTTCTGTCAATATCGATCCTTCCATTTGTATGAGGAAACCGCATACATCCAAAGCCAAGTACAGATACATTGTCCCCATTTTTGCCCATTTTTCTATAATTCATAATTATTATGTGCACCTTCCGTCAGTCTTGTTGTAACTATACCCTTTAATTCACAGGTACTATCAACTTGCCACATGGCATTATTATCCTATAGCCCATTGTTGCCATCATTTTTATTAATTATATTTCAAACGCCTCAATATTGAAAGCAAATTGACCAAAACGAGTATTATCACAGCTACACCAATTTGAAAATGAGAAGTAATAGACAAAATAGTTGCAATACTTTGATGTAAAAAAACTCCGGATAGTATATTATTGAATATAAGCTAATCTTTACTTTCACGAGGTGAGGCATATGAGTATAAAAGTATCCGATGTCTACAATGCAATGACCGCCAGTATATCACCTACAGAAAATACTGTCGATGGAATTATAGCTGGGAACCCGGATGCTGTAGTAAAAGGTATTGGAGTAACATTTTTGGCAACACAGGAAATAATCGAGAAAGCACAAGATCAGGGTATTAATCTAATAATATCCCACGAGGGGATTTACTTCAGCCATTGGGGCATAAGGGATACACTGGAACCTGATCAGGTTTACCTGAATAAAAGTAGGCTGATAGAGGAATGCGGTGTATCTGTAATACGTTTCCATGATTACATACATAGATGCCTGCCGGACCGCATCATAACAGGCCTTGTAAAGGCCCTTGGCTGGGAGCAGTTCGAAGTGGAAAACAGCGATATATCATCAATAGTTGAGATTCCCGAAACGTCCTTGGAGCAGCTCCTCATACATATCAAAGAAAAACTAGGCATCAGTTACTTGCGCTATGTTGGTAATCCGGCAGCAATATGCAGCCGTATTGGTGTAATTGTGGGCTATAGAGGTTCAGGGGACTCTGTTATACCAGTGTTATCAAAGAATAACGCTGATCTGGTAATTTACGGCGAAGGTCCCGAATGGGAAGCACCGGAATATGTACGTGATGCTGTGTATCAAAAGAAGAACAAGGGGTTAATCGTGCTAGGCCATGCAGAAAGCGAGAGTCCAGGTATGGAATACTATGCAGAATATCTCAGGGGTCAATTTGCTGATATACCAATCCATTATATTAAGCATAAGCCAATATTTACGATGGATTGAACCCCAAGTCAGCCGTCGTATGAAGTATTACCCCGCAAACATTCAACAGTTTAAGGTCTGAAGCTAGTATTTGCTGTCAGCTAAATTGTCCATTGATTTTCGGTCAGTGAATATCGTGTGGTTTTCTCTTTACCGCAAGCCCTAGTGGAACTCCAGAACCTCCTTTATGATTTCCGAAACTGTAGGATGTGGGAACACCACTTCTTTCACATCCTCCACCTTCATCCCATTTTCTATCATCATTGCAGCGCCGTAAATTATTTCAGACGAATAGCTCCCTATCATATGGACACCTATGAGCTTCTTTGACTGTCTTTCCAGGATAATTTTGCATATACCGTCACCGCCCTCATTCTCGGCTGCATATCTGCCACTGTACATCATAGGAAGCTTGTGAACCTCAAAATCAATGCCCTTCTCCATTGCCGATTCCTCAGTCTCGCCAACGCCTGCAGCTTCAGGATCGGTATATATGACCGAAGGGATCGCATTATAGCGCATAATGTCGTTCTTTCCCAGTATATGGTTTATACATGCATCAGCTTCCCTATATGCCGTATGGGCAAGCATAGATTTGCCATTTATATCACCTGCAGCATAGACGCCGGCAATATTTGTCCTGCAGTTAAGGTCAGTGGAGATTCGTCCTCCCTGTACAGAAACACCGATATTCTCGAGTCCGATGCCTTCTATAGCAGGTCTTCTGCCAATACTGACAAGTATTTTATCAGACTGAACAACTCTGTTATTTCCTTCTAATGCATAAAGCACTTCGTTCCCCTTTATTTCAGTCACCTTTGCAGAAAGCTCGAATGTAATTCCTCTTTTTGTGAGGTTCTTCATCAAAATGCCACTAATCTCTCTGTCAGTTGGCCCAGCGATATGGTCCAGCATCTCAAGTACCGTCACTCGGCTACCAGCGGTACTAAAGTACAAAGCCATCTCCAGACCAACCACGCCACCGCCAATGATGGTTAGCGACTCAGGCACCTCTTTCAGATCAAGGAGCTCCCTATTAGTCAATACAATGCCTTCCTCTATTCCCTCTAGTAGGCCAGGTATAGGGGGCAATGAAGCCACAGACCCTGTAGCAATAAGCATTCGACGACAGCTGTATAAATCTTCATCCACCTTTATATCAAAATCAACTACCTCTGCTTCTGCCGCTACATCTGCCGAAACATCTCCCGCAGTCCTTTTACCGCTTATCATAGCAGTACCTGAAACCATCGTAACATTAGATTTTCTCAGCCTTGCTTTAACACCGGCAGAAAGTGATCTGACCACCTTGTTTTTTCTATTTATAACCACTTCATGATCCAAAACCGCATTTTCTACCGATATTCCAAATTTTCCTCCATTTACTGCGCCATTAAAAAGCTTTGCGCTGTATAATAGGGCTTTTGATGGTATGCAGCCTTCATTGAGGCAAACACCTCCCAGGCTCCTCTTTTCCACCAGCAAAACCTTCAAGCCTGCTTTGCCCGCTAGCTCTGCTGCATGATAACCGGCGGGTCCTCCTCCAATTACTATCAGATCATAAATCAAAATGAACACTCCTTTATCACTCAATGACCTATTCATACTTGCTACGATAAATAACGTATCAACTTAGAAGTAAAAATGCAATACTAACTATGAAAATTCACCTCTCCCAAAGTGATAGCCTTATCCAAATCCACAGCACATTGAACACACCAAACATAAAGCAGTGACGTCAAGACATCACTGCTTTTGTTATCAATACTATTGATCTGGCTTTTAGAATTCCAGTCTTAGAATTCCGGCTCTATTAGGCCATAATCGCCGTCCTTACGCTTGTACACCACATTCACCTGGTTCGTCTCCGCATTGGAAAACATGAAGAACTCGTGCCCCAGCAAATTCATCTGAAGAATAGCCTCCTCTACCGGCATTGGCTTTACTGCAAACTTCTTTGTCCTAACTACATTAAATTCAGTTTCCTCTTCAACAAAGGTTTCTGCCCTAAATACATTAGGCTGCTCCAATGCTCCTGAATGCAACCGCTTTGCCAGCCTTGTTTTATTCTTTCTAATCTGCCTCTCAAGGATATCCTCTGCCTTATCGATACATGCATACATATCGTCGCCGGCTACTTCAGCCCTTAATGTAATGCCTCCAAGAGGTATGGTAACCTCCAGGATATGCCTGTTTCTCTGCACACTCATTGTAACCTGTGCTTCAGTCTGGGGATTAAAAAACTTCTCTAGCTTACCTAGCTTCTTGCTTACTCTTTCTTTTAGTGCATCTGTTACATCAACATTCTTTCCAATAATCTTAAACATCATATTCATTGCCCCTTTCCCAACTAGTATAGACATGCTGTGCCCGGAATCACGAAACACTCCTCCCAGCTATTTGAATCCACATGCTTAATACTTATTCAAAAGACATATATTTGTATTCAACAATGGCTGGTATAAATCCTTCCAAAATTATCGCTATATTTTATAAAGAATATACATATTTCAATATTCCCCCATAATATGTCATTTTCGGCAGAATGGTGGTGTCTCATAAATATACACAAAACATGCGTTTTGTGTATATTTACCTGTGGATAATGTTGATAAACCTGTGAATAACCCAAAGTTCAAGACTTTAGCCCTGTGGAAAACCTTTTCATTCATCCCTGAATGTCACTTCCGCCACATGAACATAAAAGTCTTTAGAACCGCCATCAATCAGCATTACAGGTGTATACAAACCTAGCCCTGTATAAGTTATACACAGGGCTTTAATTTGAATTGTGATGATCTCTAATATTTATGCCGGATCAGCGATTCGAAAAACAGTCACTGCAATAGACCGGTTTATCCAAGCGTGGCTTGAAAGGAACCTGGGTATCTTTCCCGCACTGTGCGCATACTGCGTCGTACATCTCTCTTCTTCCACCGTCTCTGCCATACTGAGACTTCCTAGTTGTTCTGCATTCCTTGCACCTTCCGGGTTCATTCTGGAAACCCCTGCTCGCATAGAACTCCTGCTCACCTGCCGTAAATACGAATTCCTGCCCACAATCCTTGCATACTAACATTTTGTCTTCAAACATTTATGGTTCCCTCGCTTTAGAAAGATTAGTAATTTCTGCTGACGCAGTACATACTTTGATTTGGCAAACAGGCATTTGCTAGTAAACCAAACATTTACATTATATTACACAAATACTAGCTTATCAAGCTATTTCGCTATTTTTTTCAGTTTATTTAGTTCAGTCTTTTCTTACCTGCACTTTTCCCTTCATATCTGTTCAACCCAGCTCAACCACAACAAAGGATTTACTTCCTTCCGGCTGGACCCGGATCTTATCAACAGCAACACCATTGACCGTAATTTTCTTTATACCGCTGCAGACATGGGATGGATTTTTAACCTCGATGTTGTATTCGGCTCCCCGAAACACTCTTGTAGCTCTAAAGCCATTCCAATTCGAAGGAATACAGGGATCCACCACCAGACAATCATAGCCCGGCCTGATACCCAATATATACTGGCTTGACGCCACCATATTCCAAGCGGCAGTACCGCTTAGCCATGAATTCCTGCCTATGCCAAACTGGGGATGCTCTTTTCCCAGTATGTTCTGCGGGTACACATAGGGCTCAACCTCCAAAAGATCCGCATCACTATTACGCCTTGCAGGCAGTATCTGTTTATAGTATTCAAATGCCCTTTCGCCATTTCCCGACATAATCTCGGCTATCATCACCCATGGATTCGTATGCAGGAAAATACCGCCGTTCTCCTTTGCACCCGGAGGATATGTTGTGATGCCGCCCTTTGTATCATCATGCTGGGTATATGAGGGGTACATAGATACTATTCCATACCTGGTGTTAAGATATTTGTTAACAGAATCAAGACACATACGGGTGCGTTCCTTATCACTCACGCCGCCAAGAACTGCCCATGACTGGGAGTTGATAAATATCTTCCCAAATTCGTTATCTTTTGAGCCCAGAGGTCTGCTTTCATCATCGAAAGCCCTCTTATACCATTCGCCATCCCAGCAGGTCTCATTTATTGCATTTTTCATCTGAACCAGCATACCATTGACAGTAATCTCATTGTCTTTCCTACCGATATGCCGTGCAAGCTCAGTCATTTCTGTAGTAGCCCTGCAGAAAAGCATCGATGTAAATACACTCTCTGCAATACCCTTGCCGGTATCCAGATTCAATGAATCATTCCAGTCAGCACGGCCTGCCAGGGCAATATTATGCGGTCCCTTCCAGCAGTCGGTGAATTCCAATGCCTTTATCAGATGTTCCCAAACTGTTGCCGTCGTCCTTTTGTCATTGAAAAGCACCTGCTGATCCAGGAATTCAAAGTCACCGGTCTCCTTGACATAAGCGTTCACAGCAAGTATCAGCCAGAGATGGTCATCGGAATACCAGTCAAATTTCTTGACAGGTGCATCTCCTACGCCACCTTCTCCAGTCAAGGGGAAGAACAGATGATATGCACGCCCGTCCGTATACTGGCACTTCAAAAGCTTGACTATCAATTCTTTCGCCTGCTCGGGTATTGTGTGCATAACGCCAAGGGTATCCTGGGCACTATCTCTGATTCCCATGCCCCTTCCCAGTCCCAGCTGATAAAGAGAAACAAACCTCGACCAGTTGAATGTGGTCTTGCACTGATACTGGTTCCATATGTTAACAAAAAGATTCATGTCCCTGTCAGGAGTATCAACACGCAATCTATCTGTATATCCCTCCCAGTATTTGTTCAATCGCTCAAGAGCTCGTCCTGCCTCACAAGGGTCAAGATATGCTTCTATATCCTTACGGATCTCTGACCTATTTTCAGCATATCCCAATATGAATACCAGTTCCTTGGATTCTCCGCCGCCAAGCTCTATTTCATTGCAGAAGGCTCCTACTCCGTTTGTTCTTACGGAAATAGAATTCGAACATGCTCCCTGCTCCACAGCGATAGGATTTGCCTCAGATCGATATTTCCCAATAAACTTCTCCATATTTGTATCATAGCTGGCTACCTCGCCGCCAGTAGCAAAAAATGAAGCATTGTTTGTTATGTAATGTGGATACCAGGTGATGATCCCATTATCATGGCGACACTGGTTTATTTGCTGTACCCAGTCCACATTCTGCTGATCCATTATGGCATCCCAGAAGCAGAATTCAGCATAACTAAATATTTGAAGCTTTTTTGGCACACTGGAAGTATTGTGGACTTTAAACAGCCAAATCTCAAATTCCTTGTCATCAGGCACAAAATAGGTCACACTTGCTGCAACCCCCTTATATTCGCCCTCCAACACCGTATATCCCATACCGTGCCTACAGCTGTAGCTGTCCAGCTTTTTTGCAGATGGCTGAAAGCCTGGATTCCAGTATTCACCGGTTGCTGCGTCCCTGATATAAACGTATCTGCCAGGCCTGTCCATAGGAATACTGTTGTATCGATACCTGGTTATCCTCCTGTTTTGAGGATCCTTATGAAAGCTGTACCCTCCGCCAGTATTTGAAACTATTCCTCCGTACTCTCCGCTACCAATATAGTTGATCCATGGAGTGGGGGTATCCGGCCTTGTAACAACGTATTCTCTAGCGCCCTCATCAAAATATCCGTATTTCATTTCTGGCATGCCCTCCTAAAACAAAATTTGCACTCATGTAATTATATATTATAATTGCTAAATGTTGAACTATCCAATATAATATAAATGGTTAACAAATACATTGCAACGTATTTAAGCCAATCATAAATAATCGGAGGTCATAATCATGAATGCATATGTAAACATCAGTAATGAACTACGAAATTTTTTCAGTACAAACAAAATTTTTAAACTGTTATTGCCCCTTGATATTATTATCATGTTTGTGGGGCTGGGTCTGCTAGTATTGACAAGAGTGTTTGGTGTTTCAGTAGGACCTTTCATCAGTGTACTCGCATACTGGGCATTTATTATCGGCCTATTATTGACATATGCAAGTATGAAGGAGCAATTTCTATATATCGGTTTGTTTGGTTATGGTGCAATTAACCTGATCCAAGTGTTAAAACAACTTTTTAGCTACTCCAGCCTCTATTGGTCAGGTCTGTTTACACTTGCTGTTTACGCTGGCCTCGGCTATATGATTCTGAGAAGAACCATGGTTGCACCATCCAACAATGATGCTAATACTAACGCTAATTAATCAGACTCGACTTTATCTAAAAAAGAATATTAAAAGACGCTAATAAACACCACTGAACCAAAATGTACTGTGTTCAGTGGTGTTTTTGTGGGAAGGTAAGCACAAAGGTTGTGCCTTTATTCTCTTTACTTTTCATACTAATAATTACATCGTGCATCATAGCACCATGCTTTACGATGGCAAGTCCAAGCCCTGTTCCGCCTATATCCTTTGATCTACTTTTATCTGCTCGATAGAACCGTTCAAATACATAAGGATGGTGTTCCGCAGGAATGCCAATTCCGGAGTCCCGCACAGTTATAACAGGCTTACCGCCCCTTCGCAATATGCTAACCTCTACAATGCCTCCGGCAACATTATATTTAATGGCATTATCGCACAGGTTGTACAGCATTTCATCCAATATCTTTGTGTAACCAACAATTTCGATATGTTCACCTTTTGCAGATAGAGTGATCCCTATTTTGTCTGCCATTGGTTTGAGCCTGTTCAGTGCATCAGTAGCCAATTCAAAAAGATCTATGCGCTCTTTATTTGGCAAATCCACATTCTCATCCAGCTGAGAGAGCTCCAGTATGTCATCTATTAACGTTAATAGTCTGTTTGCCTCGCTATATATTCTTCCTGCAAAGTCCTGCATATCCTCCGGCTTTGTAATTCCGTCCTTCATAATTTCCGCAAAACCCAATATAGAAGTAAGAGGAGTCTTTAATTCGTGGGACACATTTGCAGTAAACTCTCTGCGGCTGTGTTCTGCATTTTGTTTATCTGTAACATCAAGTGTCATTATCACCGCGCCAAGGGTTTCCTCCTTAGTTAGCACAGGATTGCCCAGTAGCTGGAAATGCCTGTTGTTGATAGTTAAAAGCATCTGAGTGTTCTCGCCGTTAATTGCTCCCTCAAAAACATTCTTCATAGAAACCGATCGATTAATAGATAATATATGTCTGCCGATACTCCCCTCAATATCCGTATCAAAGATAGTAGCAGCGCTTGCATTTATAGATAGTATTACGCCTTTATCAGAAAGCAGAATCAGGCCTTCTTGCATATTCTCTGTAACCGCGGTAAACTCTCGCTGCTTTTCTGTTATCTCAAGTATCTTGCTTTGTATTTCCTTGTTCTGACGTTCAATACGCAGCAGCAAAGGGCTCAGCTCGTCGTATATATCGTTTTCAAAGGGAGAATCCAGATTAAGGGCATTTATAGGAGCCGTAATATGCCTTGACATATACCGGGCAATAAAAAACGAAAGCAATGCAATTGCCAACACAATTGTAATCAATGCAGGTAGCACTTCCCACAAAATTCCCAGCACGCTGCTTTGAGTTTTAGCAATCCGAAGCACGTTACCCTCATCTGTTTTTAATGCATAATATATAGTTTTTTGATATAGTGTATCAGAATAACGGTAGCTTTCTCCTTTTCCGGTTTTCAGCGCAGCTACGACCTCTGGTCGGTTGGCATGGTTCTCCATGATTGCTGCATCCATTGTGTTGTCGTATATAACCGTACCGTCTTTTGCTATAAATGTAACCCTGTTCGTCGTGGTAACTTCCTTAAAAAACCCAGGCTCATCTTTATTTTGCATAAAAATGTGCGAAATATAAGCCGCTTCGGTTTCCAGTTTGTTTATGGCATCCATTTCATTGATTCTGTAGAGTATTAGTAAAACAAAAGCCGAAACAATCACCACCGCAGACAAGGAAGTTAAAAATATGCTTTTGAAGATACGATTCGTCATTATTTAACCTCCAAAACGGTATCCTATACCTCTCACTGTTTCAATCAGGTTGCCGTGGTCTCCAAGCTTCTGGCGCAGCGTTGTCACATGAACATCAACTGTCCTTGTGCTGCCCTCATAGCTATAATCCCATACAGAGTCCAATATATGTTCTCGTGTAAACGCGGTGCCTATGTTTTCCATCAGCAAGCATAGCAATTCAAATTCCTTAAGCGTAAGTAACACGTTTACACCATTGGCCGTAACAGTATGCTTCTGCCTATCCACAACAAGTTCGTCAACCTTCAATATCTCCGACGAAGGCTTTAAGTTAGTCTGTCGAAGCCTTGCCCTTACTCGTGCCACTAGCTCCATCATTCCGAAGGGTTTTGCGATATAATCGTCCGCACCCATATCAAGACCAACAACCTTGTCGTATTCTGTGCCCCTTGCAGTTACCATTATAACTGGTATTGCCGCTGTCCTTTTATCGGACTTAAGCTTTTTTAATATGGCCAATCCGTCATCGCCTGGAAGCATTATATCCAGTAGCACAAGGGCAGGCGTAGTGTTTTTGCACACCTCATAAAATTCATCAGCGTTTCTAAGCCCTTGAGCTTCGAAGCCTGAGCTGTTAAGCGTGTACACCACAAGGTCGCGTATGTTGTTATCATCCTCAACATAATAAATCAAATCAGCTCTCCTTTATGCTCACCCGTAATAGAAAACTCCACCCATTCGGCGATATTTTGTGCATGGTCACCGATACGCTCAAAGTATTTTGCTACCATAAGCAGGTCAATAGCTTGCTCGCCGTTTTCCGCTTTTTCGTGTATGCGTTCTATTAGCTCGTTTTTCACCACAACAAAGAGGTCATCTATAATATCATCCATATCAATAATTTCTCTTGCAAGCTTAAGATCTTTTTTTATAAAAGCATCTATGCTACCGTTGACCATCCGGATAGCTGCGTTAGCCATCTGCGGAAGGTGTTCCAGCCTTTTAATATACGGTGTACCCGCAAGGTAGATAACTATACTCGAAATATCAGAAGCTTGATCCCCTATTCTCTCCATATCGGTAATCATTTTCAAAGCGGCTGATATTTGGCGAAGATCGCGTGCAACAGGCTGCTGCTGCAATAGTAGCTTAAGGCAAAGCGATTCAATGTCATTCTCCTTCTGATCGACTTCTTTATCAAATTCTATGGCTTTGTTTGCGGCTTCGACATCTTGATTTATCAAGGCCAGCGATGCACTCTCAATGGCATGCTCTATAAGTGCACCCATCTCTAGCAGTTCCCTGCTCAAAAGGTCAAGCTGCTCATCAAAACGGCTTCTCATCATCCAAACCTCCCTGTGATATAGTCCTCAGTACGTTTATCCTGAGGCACCGAGAAAAGTCTTTCGGTATTTGCACATTCTACTACTTCTCCTAAAAGGAAAAATGCTGTATTGTCAGAAATTCTGACTGCCTGCTGCATATTGTGAGTTACTATAACAATAGTATATTTTTCTTTTAGTGATATAGCAAGATCTTCAATTTTCGATGTTGATATTGGATCCAAAGCACTTGTAGGCTCATCCATCAGTAATACTTCAGGCTCAACAGCCAACGCTCTTGCTATGCAAAGGCGCTGCTGCTGTCCTCCTGATATACCCAGAGCATCCTTATTCAATCTGTCCTTCAGCTCCTCCCAGATAGCAGCATCCCGCAAAGAGCGTTCGACAATATCGTCTAGCTTCGCCTTGCCACGAACGCCATGGGTACGCGGTCCAAATGCCACATTATCGTATATGCTCATTGGAAAGGGGTTTGGCTTTTGAAACACCATGCCTACGCGTTTTCTCAGCAGGGTTGTGTCCATATTTCCATAAATATCTTCTCCGTCAAGCAGAACGACACCTTCTATTCTGCATCCTTCAATAAGGTCATTCATACGATTGAGTGTTTTTAACAGTGTGCTTTTTCCGCAACCGGAAGGCCCTATAAACGCTGTTATTTTATTGGCTTCAATTGAGAGGTTAACACCCCTTAAGGCCTGAAATGACTCATAATAGAGATTTAATTTCTGTATTTCTATCTTTCCCATGTTATCTCCTTCCGATCCTTTTTGCCGCATAAACGGATAAAGCATTAACTCCCATAACTATAACAAGCAAAACAACCGCTGTCGCATATGCCTGATTTATATATAGCCCTTCGCTGGCAAGGGTATACATGTGAACTGAGAGTGTACGAGTGGAATCAAGCAAGCTTCCTGGCACCTCTGCAACTGTACCTGCTGTGTAAATGAGTGCCGCTGTTTCTCCAACAATACGCCCGACAGATAGTATAATACCCGCTAATATGCCTGGCATAGCCGATGGCATGACAATCATGAACACTGTGCGAAGTCTTCCTGCTCCTAACCCGAAACCGCCTTCCCTATACTCGATGGGTACCGCGATAAGAGCTTCCTCTGTCGTACGCATTATTACCGGCAATATCATGATGCTAAGAGTCAGAGCACCCGAAATCAGCGACATTCGAAGATTTAGTGCAATAACAAAGAACAGTAGTCCAAATAATCCATATATTATCGAAGGTATTCCCGATAATGTTTCAGCAGTTATGCGTACTATTTTAACAAGTCTGTTGCCTTTTTTTGCGTATTCCACAAGATAAACTGCTGCAAATATCCCGAGAGGTGCTGCAATCAGTAGTGAAATAAGTGTCATCAAAATCGTGTTTATAAGTGCAGGCAGAAGCGATACATTGTCTGTGGTGTATTCCCACTCAAATAAATCAAAGGACAGATTTGGTATACCTTTAACCAGAATATAGCCTATCACGCTAATGAGTATCAGTAATGTAAATATCGTTCCGGCATATACAATTGTTCTCATAACCGTTGCTTCTTTTCTTCGTGACATCATATCTTCGCCCTCCTTTTTAATGCTAAGAATAGGAGGTTAATAATTAGAATAAATACAAACAGCACAACAGCGGTAGCTATTAATGCTTCACGGTGCAGATCAGCGGCATATCCCATCTCCATTACGATATTGCTTGTCAGGGTTCTTACCCCTTGAAGGATTCCTTTTGGCATACGTGCCTGATTCCCTGCCACCATCATAACAGCCATGGCTTCTCCTATGGCACGACCAACGCCAAGTACAACACTTGCAGTCACTCCCGATTTAGCCGCCGGAAGAATTATTTTGAATACCGCCAATTCATGTGTCGCTCCCAACGCCAACGCCCCTTCGTAATAATTTTGGGGCACTGCATTGAGTGCCGGTACGCTGATTGAAATTATTGTAGGTAGTATCATGATTCCCAGAATAATACTTGCCGCAAGCATACTCGTTCCATTGCCTCCAAATGTACTGCGTATCAAGGGAACAATTACCATCAATCCAAAAAATCCATACACCACCGAGGGTATGCCCGCCAGTAAGGATACAGCCTGTCTCATGAACCCCACAATTCGTTTAGATGCGAATCTCGACATGAATATGGCTGTTATAATCCCTGTAGGTACACCTATTATTAGAGCACCTGCGGTAACATAGATGCTCCCAAGTATCATTGGAAATATCCCGTATATGTTGTTACCGGGCCTCCATTTGGTACCTGTCAAGAATTTCAGCACACCTATTTTGCCCATCCCGGGGATACCATTTGCAAAAAGAAATACACATATAAGTGCTACAGCCAATATTGAAAAACAGGCAGCCAGCATGAAAATGACCTTTGCTCCGGTTTCCTTAAACTTCTTCATACCCCGATTACACTCCTTTTTGAGGAACTTAATAGCGAAAACAGGGGGTTGTAACGCTACCCCTGTTGGTTCCAGCGATTTTTATCTATGTCTTCAGAATCTACTGACCTCTATAGGTCACTTCCTCAGCCATTGACTTGGCTCCACTTGGTGATCTCGCCAGTAAATATACCCTTGACCTGCTCGCTTGTGAAATTGCTTGCTGAACTGTCGTTATTAACAATGACTGCGATGCCGTCCAATGCTATTACTGTAGGCGTAAGTCCTGCTTCTATCTCGCTGTCTTTAAGCTCGCGTGATGCCATACCGATATCGCAGATGCCGTCCAATGCCGAATTCATGCCTGTCGTGGAGTCGCTCTGCTGTATCTCGATTTCGGCATTAGGATTTATGGCTATATATGCCTCCTTCAGCTTTTCCATAACCGGTGTTACTGATGAGGAGCCTGCCACAACAATTTTGCCAGATACTGCGCTTCCACCAAAAGCCCCTAGATCCGATGCCTTGATATATCCGCTCTTTTCGATGACGACCTGACCGTCTGAGCTCATTATGAAGTCTATAAAAGCCTGAGTAGGCCCGTTTACTTCGCCTGTTGTTGCAATGTTAAACGGACGCGATATCTTGTATGCTCCGGACTTGATATTTTCCACATTTGCATCTGCTCCATCAATCTTTGCTGCCTTTACTGAATTGTTCAGCGAGCCCAGTGAGATGTAGCCTATTGCTTTAGGATTCCCGGCTACTGATGTCATCATGACTGATGTGTTGTTTGTGATATCAGCGTCTTGGGTAGTATAGTCGACTTTATTGCCGTCAGCGTTCTTCTGCTCAATTCCAAACAGCTCAATAAACGCTCCTCGTGTACCTGAACCATCTTCTCTAGATATTACTGTAATCTCATCATTCCCACCCCTCGTGCAGCCTGTAAAAGAAGCAAGAGCCATTAGTACCACTAAAACCATAATAATTGGCTTTTTCATATTGTTCATCCCCCTTATAATCTTTATAATGTCTTAAGCTTACCTAAATATTGTTTGGAATAAATACAGAAATTATTAAATGTATGTAAAATAATGCGAGACTAATGAGGTAAGAAGCCTGCAAGACAGCTTGCATGTGATGCCATAGTTCAATTTTGAGGCTAGAGGGTTCAAATGCCTGCAAGACGGTTGGTATGTGATGTAAAACATTGTGAGGCTAGAGGTGTCAGAAACCTGAAAGACGGCTAGTATGTGTTGCAAAACATTGTGAGGCTAGAGGTGTCAAATGCCTGAAAGACGGCTAGTATGTGTTGCCACATTACAATTGTAATGAAATAGAAAACGGCATAGCCCCGTGAAATTGATAAGTCCCCTTAATGTACACAGTAGAAATATCATAACCACTGAATGCTGATAAGGGGGCATCTCAAATCGCGATCATGCCGAATTATTAGACTATTCTGTCTTATACTAATTACTCTTTTCTCCTGGGTACTACCTCAAGCTCATCAAGGTTAAACGGAGTCTCCTGATATACATAATAGTTGAGCCAGTTTGCATACAGCAGGTTAGAATGAGCCCTCCATCTGACAATGGGTGGTTTTTCCGGATCATCCTCTGTGAAATAATTTTTGGGTGTTGTGGGATTCATTCCTTTACAAACATCCCTATCATACTCAGTTTTCAAAGTCAGCGGATCATATTCAGAGTGACCCGTCACAAATATCTGCCTGCCATTCAATGCAGAAACTATATATACCCCGGCCTCTTCAGAATCCGACAGTATCTGCAGCTCCTCCACCTTGTCGATATCCTCTTTCCTAATCTCGGTATACCTTGAATGAGGAGCGTAGAATTTCTCATCAAATCCACGCATTAACATCACATTGTTCTTAACGACTCTATGCTCGAATACTCCCGTTATCTTCTCGTCAATAGGGTGCTTGGGAATCCCGTAGTGATGAAATAAACCGGCTTGTGCACCCCAGCATATGTGGAAGGTGGAATAAACATTATTAAGGCTCCAGTCCATTATCTCCTTCAGCTCATCCCAGTAGTTAACCTCTTCAAAGGGCATCTGTTCTATAGGAGCACCAGTTATAATCAATCCGTCAAACTTTCTATGCTTTATCTCGCTAAATGTATTGTAAAACTTCATTAAATGCTCTTGAGGAGTATTCTTCGATTTATGTGTTTCAGGATGCAAAAAAGTAACATCTACCTGCAAAGGTGTATTACCAATAAGCCTAAGCAATTGGGTTTCTGTCACGATTTTCGTTGGCATGAGGTTGAGTAAAACTATACTCAGAGGCCTAATGTCCTGCTTTTCAGCTCTTTCCTCAGTCATAATAAATATATTTTCTCCGGCCAGGACTCCTGCAGCCGGCAAACTGTCGGGTATTCTAATTGGCATTCAATTTCCACCTTTCTTCAAACTAATCACGATATATGTGAAATATATTAATGCAAAGGCGGAAAATATGCAATAGTATGTTGTATAGGACTAGCCCTTAACCTGCGCCTCATCCCTATTGTAAAACCTGAATGCAAAAAATGTCACTACTGAAGTTAACACAAGAATTATACCTATCAAAATATAAACATTGGTAATGATGCCCAGTTGATAAAGAACCGCAAACATATCAATTCCCGCATGTATGAGAATTGCATATATAAAGTACCACCATTTTTTATCTGCCACCGCCTTTAGTACAAACAACGACAGAGATATCTGCAGTACAAGGGCTATCATCCTTTCCAATCCTGACAAAAGGAACATATCAGGTGCAGTACTCATGATAATATCAATGCCTTGGTTAAATGCGATTAGCTCCTCACCGCTCAGAACTACTGTCATGGTATCAAGCGACCCCGAATTGTGCATTATTGACATTATCAGGTTTGATACAGCCGCAAGTCCGCCAATGAATATCGCTTCGATACCTCCATGTCCAAGTCCATATGAAATGCCGGTATAAATACTCTCATTTTTATTTACCTTAACAATAAACCTAAAGCAAATTAATCTGGCAGTTTCTTCGAAAATACCTGCTGCAAAGCCTCCATATAACATCATCAGCCAAGGATTTTTATATATAGCCGACTGGGAGGGATCAGTGCCAAGCACTACCATGTGTAACAAAGATTCCAATATTATTACAAACACTACGAAAAAGCCAGCCCCAATAAACATTGCCTTCCAGTTCATTCTCTTCTTCACGCCCATAATAGCAATGGTGACTATTGGAACTAGTATTGAAAGCCCAGCAGTAACAGCCATAAATATTATAGATAAATTACTTATATTACTTATATCACCCATATTACTCATATCAAGTTGTCCTCCCCAGTTTATTAAACTATATTATAGCACTTCGCCCAAATAAATGGTATTATTTGCTGAAAAATTTTCTTTCGCTTTCCCTGTTCTTATCTATCACCAAATCAAGTCTCATCGCCTTGATTCCTTTAGCAACTCTAAGTCAATTCACTTTTCTCTGGAGTCATGTAGGGACTGAACTCCACCTAACCAAGGAAGGCTGTACTATAGAGATCAGTGTCTTCTGAATACATGTATAAAGGCATTAAGGAGACAAAATGTGAACAATGCTCAGCAAGAATTGATATGACTTTACTTCAAAACTAAGCTAGTATTAGAGTAGGGAAATAGACTAAAATATATATTGTATAATCAGTATAAAGGAGTAAATCAATTATGGAAAACAAGCAAGCTTTTCTAGATGAAAACCTTAGTATTGAAGAACGGGCAAAGGACCTTGTATCTCACATGACATTAGAGGAGAAAGTAACGCAGATGCTCCATGGGGCACCAGCCATCCCCAGACTCGGAATCCCGGCATACAACTGGTGGAACGAAGCTCTCCACGGAGTTGCTCGGGCAGGCGTTGCTACTATGTTCCCTCAGGCTATAGGTATGGCCGCCACCTTCGATGAGGATTTAATATTTAAGGTAGCCGATGTTACCTCAACTGAAGGAAGAGCCAAATACCACGAAAACATTCGAAAAGGCGATCACGACATATATAAAGGACTTACCTTCTGGTCACCCAACGTAAATATATTCAGAGATCCTAGATGGGGTCGAGGCCACGAGACCTACGGCGAGGATCCCTACCTTACCGGCAGACTTGGAGTGGCCTTTGTAAAAGGTATACAAGGAAACGACCCAAAACATATGAAGGCAGCAGCCTGTGCTAAACACTTTGCGGTTCATAGCGGGCCTGAGGGTGAAAGACACAGCTTTAATGCGATAGCATCCCAAAAGGATATGCGAGAAACCTATCTGCCTGCATTTAAGGATCTGGTACAAGAGGCAGACGTAGAATCTGTTATGGGTGCCTACAACAGGACAAATGGTGAGCCCTGCTGCGGAAGCAAGACTCTACTTATAGACATATTGCGAGACGAGTGGGGCTTTAAAGGACATGTCACATCAGATTGTTGGGCAATCAAGGACTTTCACGAAGGTCATATGGTGACAAAGACTGCTCCTGAATCCGTAGCAATGGCACTTAAGAATGGATGCGATGTTAACTGTGGCAATTTATATGTGAATCTTCTGATAGCTCACAAGGAAGGCCTTGTCAGTGAAGCTGACATAGACCGTGCTGTTACAAGACTTTTCGTCACTAGAATGAAACTGGGCATGTTCGACGCTCCCGAAAACGTAGCATATAGTAATATCCCATATGAAGTTAACAGCTGCAAGGAGCATAGTGACTTCTCTGTTGAGGTCGCAAAAAAAACTATGGTCTTACTAAAAAACAAAGGAAACCTTCTCCCTCTTGACAAGAGTAAACTCAAGTCAATAGCTGTAATAGGCCCCAATGCCAATAGCGTAGATGCTCTCCAGGGTAACTATTTTGGCACCTCGGACAGATACGTAACAGTTTTGGATGGCATAAGAGCTTCTGTTGACGAAGATACAAGGGTATACTACTCAATGGGCTGCCCACTTTACAAAGAAAAGTCCTCATTCCTCACCGCTCCCCGAGACATATTCGGAGAAGCACTAGCGGTGGCCGAAAGATCCGATGTGGTGGTTATGTGCCTGGGACTCGATGCAACATTGGAGGGTGAGGAAGGCGACACAGGAAATGAGTTTGCCAGTGGCGACAAGCCAGATCTCAATCTGCCAGGGTTACAGCAGGAATTACTAGAGAAGATCTATGCCACGGGTAAGCCTATTGTACTAGTACTTATGTCAGGCAGCGCCCTGGCAGTAAAATGGGCTGACGAGCACATACCTGCCATTCTTCAGGCATGGTATCCCGGAGGCCGCGGCGGAGAAGCAGTGGCATCAGTTCTGTTTGGCGGATGCAGTCCTTCTGGAAGATTGCCTGTTACATTCTATGCCAGCTCAGAGGAACTGCCAGATTTCAGCGATTACTCAATGAAAAACAGAACCTATAGGTATATGGAAAACGAAGCCCTATATCCTTTTGGTTACGGTTTGAGCTATACTAAATTCGAATATAGCAACATCAAGGTCACAAAACAGGTCAAAGCTGGCGAGTCTGTCATCTGCAGCGCCGCAGTCAAGAATATTGGCAACATTGCTGTACAGGAAACCGTCCAGCTTTACCTAAATGATGTGGAAGCCAGTGTCGATGTGCCAAAATGGCAGCTTGCTGGTATAAGGAAGCTCTTCCTAGAGCCGGGCTGTGAGAAGGATGTCAGCTTTAGATTGACCCCCAGGCAAATGGCACTGATAGACAACGACGGCAAAGCAATACTAGAGCCCGGTGTCTTCGAGGTGTACATTGGTGGTAGCCAGCCTGACGCGCGGAGCCTGAAGCTAACTGGCACTTCGGTACTAAAGGCTTCCTTCGAGGTAACCGGAGCCAAAATGGAAATGAAGTACTGATATTATTTTATGGTACAGTAGCACAAAGTCCTGCTTCGTTTGAAGCAGGACTTTGTTGTGGGGTCGCAACGGCCTCAAGTCTGTCAGTACTTGGGAAATAATTGTGGGGGAGGAATAATTAATGGACTGCTCAAATCTGCTACTTATGTGGTGTATTCTGCAAGTGATGTACCCCAAAATCTCAGTATGGCAGTGATAATGCTATCGCCTCTTGTGTTATGTTACTCATAATGCAAGAACTCATTCACTATTACCAATTGAGCAGCCTTTACTTGCATATTTAAGCATACTACCTGACCCGCTGAAATTATGTTCATAGTTTATATGCTTAAGGTATGCTATTTGCACCAGCATTGCGGACAACCCTTCCTTCTGCTAAAATTGGATAGTATAAGGTAGCTTATGAAAGATGTTGCAAAACACTATCTGAGGTAAACGGACATTAAAAGTGAAAAATGTACCGAGTCCGAGTTTCCGCATTTATATATGTCTTCAGAAGATGCCGACCTCTATAGGTCGGCGATAATCACAGACGAATTAATTAACTTCCTTGGTCAGGTGGATTTCAGTCTCCACCTGACTCCCTGAGCGAAGCGAATTGACTAAAAAAGCTCTCATTAATTTGAGAGGAGGTGTGCATATGAAACTTGAAGGCCTTCATGAAAAAGACATATTCACTGAACATTATCCGTTTCGTCTGGTTGAGAATACTAGCGAGATGCAATACCCCATGCACTGGCACAACGCAATAGAGCTGGTATATAATGCCTCCGGCGCCTGTAGCATAAGCGTCTCAGGCTCAGAATACTCTTTGTCCGATGGTGATATGCTTTTGATACCCACCGGAGAAATCCATGAAATAACCACCTGCAGTAACAATGGCAGGCAATATTTCATACAGTTCAACATCTCAACTCTTGACGGATTCGGCGGCATAAATGGTATAACTCCTTTTATGGAAAGGACTGCAAAGATTTGCAGAACCGAAGATCCAGGCCTGCAAAGTTCAGTGGAAATGTGCATTCTACAGCTTATTAGAGAGCATGAAAACAAGGATTATGCTTACGCTCTGTCCTTAAATGCCAGAATATTCGATATAATAGTCCTGATATCCAGAAACCATATGAAATACTTTCTCTACGGCAATAAAAGCAACAGCAAAAAAATAGCGGGACTACAACAGATAAACAAAGCCTTTGAGTACATAAAAAACAACTTTCCTCTTCCGGTTACACTAAAAGACGCCTCTAATGCAGCCGGCTTTAGTGAATATTATTTCTCAAGGTTATTCAAAGAGTATACAGGCCAAAGCTTCCTCCGCTATCTAAATACATACAGGATCAAGCATGCTGAAAAGCTGCTCAAATCTACTGAAATGCCGGTTTTGGATATTGCTATGGAATCAGGCTTCAACAGCCTTCCCACCTTCAACAGGATATTCAAAAGAGTAAAGGGCTGCTCACCCACCTTCTACCGCAAAGCCGGCATGTGACCAGCGTTTCTCAATAAGTGACTAAGTGTGGTGCCTGTCACGATATTTAGTCACTTATAAATATGTGCTAAAGTGTGCTAAAGTGCGGTGCCTGTCACCTCACTTTAGCCGTAACGCGCTTCGCGCATTCTACCGCAAAGCCGGAATGAAATAAGTGTCTAAGTGACGTGCCTGGCACCTTACATAAGCAGTAATGCTTCGCGCATGACCTTGCAGGCGGCGGCTGTGGACACGCCGGAGCTGTCTAGATGGGGCGCCAGCTCTACTACGTCAGCCGCTACAATGTTTAGGCCCCAAAAGCTGCACAGGGCCTTTTGCAGCTCTCGATATGAAACACCTCCCGGTTCGGGGGTGCCGGTGCCTGACATTATGGAAGGATCAAGCACATCCAGGTCGATGGTGAGGTATACAGGTTTGCCTGAGAGATCTGCCGCTGCTTCCTCCGCCGCCGACAGGTCAAATGGCCTCAGATTTGTATGACCTTCCTTCGCCCACTCGAATTCCTCTCTGAGTCCACTTCGTATACCCAGCTGCCATATACGTCCATCACCAACTATGTCCCATATTCTCCTGACCACGCTGGAATGTGACAACCTTTCTCCCAGGTATTCTTCACGCAGGTCTGTATGGGCATCTAGATGGAGCAGACAAACTTCGGGGTACCTTTGATGCACAGCCTCAAATGCCGGCAGTGTAATCAAGTGTTCTCCGCCTATCATAAACGGCTTCATCCCCGCCCTGATGAAACTCGCAGCAGTATTCCCTATCATTTCAAGGGCAGCGCTTACATTGCCAAAGGGCAGCTCCAAATCGCCACTGTCGCATATGGCAACGTCCGACAAATCGCGATCCAAGGCAGGTGAATATGTCTCAAGCCCATAGAACTCAGAACGCATTGCCTGGGGTCCAAAGCGTGATCCGGGGCGATAGCTTACAGTCCCATCAAAGCCTGCACCGAATATAACAATATCACTTTCCTCCATACAGGCATCACAGCCCATGAACCTTGGAAGCATCAATCCGCTCATTCAAAACCCTCCAAAATTACGCCTGCTCCCCTTTCCTAATTTGGGGAAAACAGAGGTTTTTATGATTAGCATTATACCCTCTCCACTCAGTATTCGCAACGGAAATAAGTTTTATTTCAGACATCCGCACACATATAACGTATTATCCGTTGATTAATGCTGGAAAGGCAAGGTAAATTAGTGGGCATAATTGTAAAATTTTTAATACGTAGTATTTATGAAAAAAAGCTTCGCACATTTTTAATACTGTTTTCCATAGCACTGTCTAGCGCTCTTTTTTTTGCATCCCAGGCAATCACAGACAATGTTTCCAATATGTTTGTTGCTGATGCAAAGCAGTACTTTGGAACAGCTGATATAATAATCTATCCCGATACTGATTCACCTGGGCACTTTCTACCAAGAACGGGCGGTGAAGTATTCCTGCCAAAGGCAGATTACATGATTGAGACACTACAGGTATCTGCATACCTCAGCCCAGAGAGAAACAAAACAGTCAGCGTTGGCCTAAGAGGCAGTACTATTGAAGATACAGACATCATGAGTCCCTTCTATACTGTTGATGGCACTGCTGTCAGTGGATTCACAGGTAAAAGGGTCATTGTCAGCAAGGACGCAGCAGATACCTACGGTTGGTCCAAGGGTGATAGCATTGAGCTGGAAATAAGTAAAGTTAAGCATAGATTTATGATAAGTGCCATCGCTCATAAGGACGGCTTTTTCACAGAAACCGGCGATACTCTTAATATGCTGGTGCCAAAGCATACCCTCTCTGCAATACTTGGGGGCAAAAACCTGACGAATATGACATTTATAAAGCTCAAAGATGGCGTCGATCTCAAGCCAGCCATTACTGAGCTAAAGGATATATATAAGCGGTACGCCGTTGAAGAGCCTCTCCCCATGGAAGACATAAAGAACAGCTTTGCTTCAATGGCTGCAGGCTTTATGATGATGACGGCGATTGTGGCATTCATGAGCATATTCATTATATATACCTGCTTTAAAGTAATTGCTTTGGAGAGGCTTCCGATAATAGGTACCTTCAGAAGCATCGGCGCAGCTAGGCGCACCACCGATATTATCCTATTGGCAGAAAGCCTTATCTATGGCATCATTGGAGGTGCTGCCGGCTGCATACTGGGCCTTGGGATCCTCTATCTGATCACATACCTGATCACTCCTTCCTACATGGTTGGATACGCGATATCGTTAGACTACTCTCCGGCTCAGATGCTTTCAGCTTTTATTGGAGCCGTAGTTATATCGTTGGCCAGCTCTGTACTCCCGATTATGAAGGTATCCAAAATACCTGTTAAGGAAATTGTCTTGAATGCCATAGATAAAAAGGAGAAAAACAATAAGGGCAGATATATTGTCGGGATCCTCCTTCTTGTTATCTGGATCTTCCTCCCTATGCTATCAAATGACGATTTGGCACTGATTTTCGACACAATCAGCATGATGTCATCAGTATCAGGTATCATTTTGCTGCTTCCTGCCATCATCTCAGGATTTTTGCTGTTTTTTGAAAAAATATACTCAGTATTGTTTGGAAATGTAGGCTCCCTTGCAGCAAAAAATCTACGGCAGAACAAAAGCATATTAAATAATATTGCACTTTTAACCATAGCAATATCAAGCCTTATAACAATAACTACAATAAGCGACAGCGTATTATATGAAGTAGCTAGCTTTTATACCAAGAACACGGATTTTGATATATATATGAGCGACCCTGATGCTAATAGGTCCCTTGAACAATCCCTGCTAACAATCGACGGCATAGATCAGGTGTGTAGCAACTATACACTATATGGCGTGGATGTGGCAGGCCATGACTATAAGGTGGGAGGCATATTTGGCATCAACACAGCAAAATTCCCTTCGTTCTTTGATATGGAGCTGGTGGATACAGACGATCCACAAGCCTTGCTGGATGCTCTGAACAATGAGAGAGCCATGATAATGTCGACCAACCTCAGAGACAAATTCGGCACTAACGTCGGAGATAATTTTACAATGATTCTTAATGACAAGGAAGTGACCTACAAAATAATCGGTTTTCAGGATACGATGCTCAATAACGGTAGCATTGTAATGATAGCCGACAAGTATTTCAGATTGGATACAGGCAAAAGCAATTATGACGAGTTGTTTATTAAAACCAGCAAAGAACCAGCTGCAGTAGCTGAGGCCATATGCAAGAAATATGTGCGCAGATCCCAGTATGTAATAACCACTACAGATCTGGAAGCTGATAACTATGAAGTGAACGCCAGTATATTCAATGCAATGGAAGCCTTTGCATACCTGACTCTCCTCATTGGAGTATTCGGCATAATAAACAACTATATAATAAGCTTCATCCAACGAAAGCGTTCCTTGGCAATGTATAGATCAATAGGCATGAGCCGTAGGCAGGTCATAGCAATGTTGTTCGTCGAATCAATTACAGGTGGCATTATTGGAGGGCTTTCCGGAGTAATTTCCGGATTAATGATGACATATGCTGTACCTCACCTTATGAAGACTTTAGGTATGGGCGTGCCAATATCCTATGACCCAGGAACCATAGTTGGATCCTTTATCCTGGGAGCAGTGATTACGCTGATAGCGTCCATAAGTCCCATGCTGAGATCATCAAAGTTAAATCTGATCGAAGCGTTAAAATATGAATAACAATTAGTCAATTCGCTCCGCTCAGGGAGTCAGGTGGAGACTGAACTCCACCTGACCAAGGAAGTTAATTAATTAGATGTCAGCGTCGTCTGAAGACATAGATAAATATCATAGAAGGAGTTAACAAAATGTCAGCAATAATTGAATCCATCGACCTAAACAAGTCATATACAATGGGCAAGGTCGAAGTAGAGGTTTTGAAAAACATTAATATCAAGATAGAAGAGGGTGAGTTTGTTTCTATCATGGGACCGTCAGGCTCAGGAAAAAGCACTCTCCTTTACCTGATAGGCGGCCTTGACAAACCCTCCTCCGGCAAAATCTGGATCAAAGGCCGGGAACTGGATGGTATGAACGATGAACAGGAAAGTAAGCTGCGGCGCCGGGAGATGGGCTTCATATTCCAGTTCTACAATCTCATACCCAACCTTAACATTGAAGAAAACATTATGCTCCCTGTTCTCCTGGACGGTAAAAAGCTAAAGGACTACAAAAAGGAACTAGATGATATCCTGGAAACAGTAGGACTGTCAGACAGACGCCGCCATACCCCTCGTGAGCTTTCAGGCGGACAGCAGCAGCGTGTTGCCATTGCAAGGGCGCTAATCAATCAACCCGACATAATTCTGGCCGATGAGCCCATAGGCAATCTCGATTCAAAAACAGGCACTGAGATCATGGAACTGCTGGCAAGAATCAATCGTGAAAAGGGTAAGACAATAATACAGGTAACGCATTCAAAGGAAGCGGCAGACTATGGCCGAAGAATAATCCATGTAAGAGACGGAAAGGTGAGTGAAGCAGTATGAAAAAAATATCAGTTTTATTATTGGCAATAGCATTATCATGTAGCATAGTAGCGTGTACCTCCACACAAGCAGAATCAACTCCGCCGCCGGAAACCCAAGAATCTGTAAAGCAAGCAATTGAAGCCTTCGGAGTAGTAATCGCAACTGAAATAAAAAATGTAACATTAGATTTTCAAGCTCCTGTTGAACAAATACATGTGATGGAGGGAGAACGTGTCAAATCCGGTCAATCTCTCGTTTCATTGGAGCTTTTAGAAATGGAAAGCATCATTACTCAAAAGGAACTGTCTCTGAATGCGTCAATGAGTAATATGGAAAGACTCCTTGAGGACAATGATTTGAGTAAGCTTCAGAATGATCTAAAAGCTGCTAAGGATATTTACAGTAAGTCTTTAGAAGAGCTAAAGACTAAGGAGCAGCTCTTTGAATCCGGCGGTATCTCCCAAAGTGATCTGGACAGCTTCAAAAAAAACATCGACAATGATAAAAAGGCAGTTCAAGATATTACATACGCAATAAACAGCCTAAAGAA
>CAZEIH010000011.1:12754-13862 GCA_964512095.1 uncultured Oscillospiraceae bacterium | reverse complement strand
CAGGTAAGGTTTCATACATCCCCGGAAGAGCAGTTAACCAAAACGGCGAAACCCAGGTAAAAATACGAATAAAGCTGGATGAGGTTGACGATTTTCTGCTTCCCGGTTTTAATGTAGATGTCCTTATAAGTATAAGTGATTAACAAATATACCAGGCTTTTGTAACATTCTTGTTAATTAAACTTCACCATAATGTAACCAATTTCCAATAGGGATATGCGATACTATAATTATAAACATACGTATTTCTATTGGAAGGAGATTTTGGTATGAAGAAACCAACAAGAATCGTTTCACTCATTATGTGTATCGTGCTGATACTCTCTATCTCATCGGCGGCATATGCATCTAACAACAATAAGTACTGGTTTTCAGATGTTAAACAAAACCACTGGGCATACGACCAGATTATGTGGATGTTCCAGAACAAAATTATCGACGGCATGGGCAACAATAAGTTTGAACCAAATAGCACTGTCACAAGAGCGCAGTTTGCAAAGATGATGGTGCTTACACTGAGGATTGAGCTTTTCTCTCCGTCCACCCCCTCCTTTTTAGATGTTAAGAAGACTGATTGGGAATATCCCTATGTAGAATCTGCTAAAATCCATCTCACAGGCTTCACCTCTGCAGTAGGTGACAACTACAGACCTAATCAACAAGCAGTTAGAGAAGATATGGCAGTAGCACTGGTCAGCGCCTTAGGGTACAAAAACGAGCCAGTTGATGAAAACATTCTAAACAAGTTTGCAGATGCAGGTCAGATTTCGAAAAACCTGAGAAGGCACGTAGCCCTTGCAGTTAAATATGGTTTGATACAAGGCTACACCGAGAACGGCCGCACTCTTTTTAAGCCCCAGAACAGCCTGACAAGGGCAGAAGCCGCAACCCTACTTTATAAAGCCTTTTATGACAACGAAGATAAAATTACATATGATGATGAAAAAGTTACATATGAAGACTATAAGGCACCAACAGTATCCGTGTCTTCTGAAAACAACAAGCTGGTTGTAAAATGGAACAAAATTGACTCTGACAAGTTTAGAGCCTATGCAGTTGTAATATCAAAGAAGGACTCAACACCCACCTATCCTGAAAATGGCCATCT
>CAZEIH010000011.1:0-12654 GCA_964512095.1 uncultured Oscillospiraceae bacterium | reverse complement strand
CAGTTGTAATATCAAAGAAGGACTCAACACCCACCTATCCTGAAAATGGCCATCTGTATTACATAACGGATAAAAATCAAATTTCAGCTACTATAGACAATAGCATTGAGTATAACGGCACCTGCGATTTCGGTAATTACCTAAGAAAGGGTGAGAAATATTACATTAGTGTCACCGCCGTGTACAAAGACAAGAGCGTAGCAGGTAATACAATTAAAACGGCTTATATCGGGCCGGAGTTTTCAACTGACTATGTTGCACCTATAGTAAAAGTAACTGAGGAAAAGGAAGGGCGCCTTATTAGATGGAATAAGATAGACTCAGACAATTTGCTGGGCTACAGGGTCGTTGCCTCAATGAATGATAGCACTCCCTCTTATCCTGATAACGGCTACCTATACTGGATTACAAACACAAACCAGAACTATGCGGTAATCGATAATTCTACAGAATACAAAAACGGCGATTTCGGCAGTTATTTTACAAAAGGCCAGAAATACTATATCAGCGTAACTGCTATCTACAAGGATAAGAGGGTTACCGGCAATACAGTACAATTTACTTATCGTGTTGATGAAAATCCAGAAACCTATGCTGTACCCAAGATCACGGTAACACAGGAAAACGGAAGACATATTATCAGATGGAATAATATAGATTCAAACAATCTGCAGGGCTACAAGATTGTCGCCTCAATGAATGATAGTACTCCCTCCTATCCTGACAACGGCTATCTGTACTGGATCAAAGATAAAAACAAGGACTATGCAGTTATTGATAATTCTAGCAAATACAAAAGTGGTGATTTCGGCGGTTATTTTACAAAAGGTCAGAAATACTATATCAGTGTAACTGCCGTCTACAATGATAAAAACGTTACTAGTAACATAGTCAGGATAAAGTATAACGATACTGAGAACCCTGAATTATACAAGGCACCAGTGGTCACCTCGGCTGTTGAAAATGGAAAGCTGGTTATCAGATGGAACAAGCTTGACTCATCAAATCTGCAAGGTTACAAGGTGGTTGCATCTAAAAACGACTCAACACCTGCCTACCCTGAGAACGGATATTTGCTATGGATTACCGACAAAAACAGAGATTATGCTGTTATAGATAATTCCATCCAGTACAACAGCGGTGATTTTGGCAAATACTTTACAGGCGGTGAGAAATATTATTTCAGCGTAACTGCAGTCTATAATGATAAAAAAATTGCAGGAAATACAATATACTGCAAATATGAAGGTCAGGACAATCCAGAGCTCTTTCCCGCACCTGTTGTAAAGGCCGAATATGAAAACGGTAATATGGTCATAAAATGGGATAAAATCGAATCAACAGAGCTTGTGGAATACAGGGTAGCCATCTCACAGAACAACCAAGCCCCTGTGTACCCGGCTAATGGTTATTATGGCGTGTATGATAAGGACACTACTTCCGTTGTTCTTGACAGTACAACGGATTACATAAACGGTGATTTTAAAAATCTAGCCGATGGTATCGAGTACTACTTCAGCGTTACTGCAGTCTATAGCAACAATAAATGTACTGAAGGAAACGCTGTTAAAAAGCTGTATTTGCTTCCTCCTCAGTAATAGGTAACCAGCAGATACAGCAAAGGGGAAAGCCAATGGCTTTCCCCTTTTTCATTGCTTCACATTAATTAAACTCATGTGACATTTAGTTTTTGCTTTTTCAATATTCTGTGCTGTAATACCTCGGAGGATATTAGCATTATCAGTATACACACAAGTATGAAATACGGAAATAGTCCAAGACCCGTCACAGATGCAAGCTGGCCAAGTATCATCGGAGCAATAAGGCTGCCTATATAAGCTGTACCCATCTCTATTCCCACCAATGCCTGGGAGATATCCTTTCCAAAGCGGTTAGGAGTTTCATGCAACATAGCCGGAAAAACTGGAGCAGTTCCAAGTCCTATCATTATTATCCCGGCAACAGCAAAAGGCGACGATAATGGAAGAAGGATAAGCATAACTCCTGTAACACAAACAAGTTGTCCCCAACGTATAAGATCTGAACTTTTTGCTTTCATTGATAAAAACCCTGCAATAAGTCTGCCGACGGTGATTCCACCATAAAAAAAGGAGGTGACCGTTGCCGCGCTAGCTTCAGAAAAGCTGTGGATAGATGTAAGATAACTGCTGGTCCAGAGACCTGTAGTTGTCTCGGTAGCCGCAAAAAAAACGAAACCCAGTACAGCCAGTTTTGCATTAGGTAGTCTAATAGCCTCACGGTTAGTGATAAGCTTAGCTTTGGCTTCTTTTTCTACCGGGCTGGCGATTGCAGCATTTTTCCACATCCCAAGGGTTGCAAACAAAATAATGACCAGGACACTCTGAATAATGGCAACAGTTAAATATCCTGCTCTCCAGCCATCTCCGGCATCAATGTGAAATGCCATAATCATCGGCCCAATAGTAGCTCCTATGCCCCAAAAACAGTGGAGCCAGTTCATATGCTTGGATTCATAATGAAGTGCGATAAAATTGTTAAGGCTGACATCCACACTACCTGCTCCCAATCCCAAGGGGATAGCCATCAAGAACATAAACCAAATCGATGGGGCAAATGAAAATCCGAAAAGAGCTGCTGCTGTCATTGCTACACTTGCTGCAGTCACAGTTCCGGTTTTAAATCTCGCTAGAATCCTGCTTGATGAAAAACTTGATATGATTGTTCCTCCACTTATTGTCATGGCAAGATATCCTGCTATGGCTACCGGAGCGTCAAGCCCAGACCTCATAGCAGGCCAGGCACTTCCAAGAAGTGAATCGGGAAGTCCCAAGCTAATAAATGCTGCATATATTAGAATCAACAACGCTACCATATTATTCCTTCTCCTCGGGGACATATCTTAGATGTGTCCAATTACCGTACAACTGCAATAAGAGCCCTGATTCAAGTGAATTCTCACTTTCACAGGACCCATTGTCACTTTATTCAGATTTATACCCTACTGACTCCAGTTCTTACAGCGGCTTCCGCTACTGCCTTTGCAACGCTTCCTACAACTCTAGGATCAAAGGGAGCAGGGATTACATAATCCGCATTAAGCTCCTCATCAGATATAAGGTCTGCTATAGCCTTTGCAGCTGCAATCTTCATCTCGTCATTTATATCACTTGCTCTTACATCCAACGCACCTCTAAATATACCAGGGAACGCCAATACATTATTTATCTGGTTCGGAAAATCAGAACGCCCTGTGCCAATTACACTAGCCCCTGCCTCTTTAGCCTCGTTAGGCATTATCTCAGGATTAGGGTTGGCCATAGCAAATATTATTGGATCCTTTGCCATAGTCTTTACCATATCCTTTGTCAGTATACCTGCGGCTGACAAGCCTATAAACACGTCTGCTCCTACAATAACATCCTTCAGCAGACCCTTTTTCTTCTCAAAGTTAGATATCTTTGCCATCCCCGCCTTTTCGGCATTTAGGTTTTCCCTGCCTTCATATATAGCTCCCTTAGTGTCGCACAATATAACTTTCTTGAGACCCATTGCCATAAGTAGTTTGGTAACCGCTATTCCTGCTGCTCCTGAACCATTAACCACCACTTCAATATTTTTAATTTCCTTCTTTGCAAGCCTCAGAGCATTCAACATTGCTGCAAGAGTAACTACTGCGGTACCGTGCTGGTCATCATGGAATATGGGTATATCACATTCCTCCTTGAGGCGCCTTTCTATTTCAAAGCATCTTGGTGCCGATATATCCTCCAGATTGATTCCGCCAAAGCTGCCTGCAAGAAGCTTAATTGTCTGTACAATTTCATCTACATCCTTTGAGCGCACGCAAAGCGGGAAAGCATCAACATCACCAAAGGTTTTAAACAGTATGCATTTGCCTTCCATTACAGGCATACCTGCTTCAGGCCCAATATCCCCCAGCCCTAGCACCGCTGTACCATCCGTTACAACTGCCACCAGATTCCACCTTTTCGTCAGCTGATATGACAAATTCACATCCTTTTGTATTGCCAAACAGGGCTCAGCAACACCCGGTGTATATGCCAGTGAGAGCTCCTGCTTGCTTGTTACCGGCACGCTACTTACTACCTCAATCTTTCCCTTCCACTCACCATGAAGCCTTAACGACTCTTTTCCATAATCCATATCTATTCGCTCCTTCTAAATTTAATCAAATATACTCCCAGTTCACATATGTACAAACATATAAACATATACCACTTCGGACAATCAATATACAGAATAGCAAAATTTATGCCTGTAATCAAGGTATTTTTAGACACATGCAATACAGCCTTTGCCCATTGGATGTACAGCTATGAATTCAATATACTTTTATAAGTGCGCCACTGGGGCAAAAAACTGTCCATATGTCCGTAAAAGACATTATTATGGTATCGTTCCAGTAAGTGAACCATCTCATGAACTACTATATACTCAAGGCACTCCGGCGGCTTCTTGCACAGCTCAAGGTTTATCCAAATTCGCTGGTCTTTCCTGTTGCAGGTACCCCATTTTGTCTTCATTTTCTTGATTCGAAATTCTTTCACCTTGACCTTCATCTCATTTTCCCATTTTCCTATAATCCCCAGCAAAGCCAGTTTCAGCTGACTCCTGTAAAACTCCTCAATAACTGCCCTTCGTTTTTCCCCTCCAGTCCCCGGACGTACATAAAGCTTAAGTGATTCAGCTTCTGTCTCCACACAGGGCTTTGCCTCTCGTTCAATCACCTCTAGCCTGTAACTTTTCCCCATAAAAAAGTGTAATTCACCACATACAAATTGGTATGGAGCCTGAGGATCTTTTGCCTTAATCCTGTCACGATGTTTTCTAATCCAGTCAATCTTTGATACCACAAAGGTTCGTATCATGTCCTCTCTAATGCGCATAGGTGCAGAGACCCTTACATGCCCATCCGGTGGAGTCACCCTAAGGTGGAGGTTTTTTATTTTCTTCCGCTGAACTTCAATAATAATATCCTCTACCAGAATCTCTGATTTGTCTTGGAGATACGTTCTCCCATTGCTATTATGGATTGTACCGCCTTTTTTTAGCATACTACCCTTCTGCCTCCCATTGCTATTTTGTAATCCACTTTCATCCGGGGACGCCCTTGATATTATCCATTTGCTTCAGATGGTATTTTGCACCGTTACTACTTTACACTATTATATTACCTTTAAAAAGCCGGATACAACGTATCCGGCTCAATCCCATACCCTAAATTAGTATCCTATAAAGCTGTCGTCCAAGCCTATATACGACCCAGACTCATCATTTACAGCAGTTAACTCAATCAGTGTTACTTCATTTTTTATCATCTCTATTTCAAATCTAACTACGCCACCGTTGGTACTAAGGCTGCAGGTGGCTGTCCCTGGCTGCGCCGCCTGCTTGAGCGACTCAATCATATCCTTGTTCGGATATCTCGGTCTCCCCATCTGCATCCAGGTCATCAATGGATTCCCGATTTCCTCATTTACAGTCTGCCTTTTCATGAACACAGCTTCACAGTCAAATGGAAGCTCGATTTCAAAACTCCTGGTTTCCTGATCTTCCACCCCTATTTTGGCGTACTTATATATATCAATGCTATTTGTCGCATTCTGCGAAACCTGATCTTTATCTGCTCCAGCTCTCTCTACAACAACAGGGTTCCATGCAGCAATTGCAATAGAACCGTCCTTCCTACGGGTGACGATTATGTTATCATCTCTATATAACTGCTCCTGCCCCAACTTAGAAAAGAAAGAAAATGTATGGAACGTAGGCTTGGGTATTCCATTGAGAGCTACGAGTCCAAAACCGCCATGGAACTGGGCTCTTGGCACATCAGCTTCCTCAAACACATCGCTGAAGGTCCAGTAGGAGAACATATCAACATAATCACCGCACTGGCTCAATATCCTTGCAATATATGCCCCATTAAAAGCCGTATCATGGACAGGATTCAGAGGATGCCAGGAGGTATTGTATTCTGTTATATGGAACGGCAGATCTGAGTACGGAGAATTATCTATCATCTCTCTTACTGTCTTTAGTTCACTTAACATATAATCTGAGCTCCATATGTCCTGGTACATGAAGTGAGGTGTAACGGATATTGGCTGGGAGGATGTATATGCATGCCTTGAAACAAAGTCCAGCGGTACATTTTCCCTTTGGCAGAAATCCAGAAATTCAGTAATCCAATGATCGGCACCGCCACATATGGCTGGACCGCCGACCTGTAAACGAGCGTCAACCTCTTTTACGGCATTGGCAGTAACCTTGTATAGCTTGAAATATTCCTGCATATCTGCACCCTTCCAAAAGCCAGGCAGATTCGGCTCATTCCACACCTCAAAGGGCCACTTTAGAACCTCTTCCTCACCGTATCTAGATATAAAATGTCTCACAACGGCCTTTATCAGATCCGCCCACTTGTCATAATCCTTAGGTGGTGTTGTATTTCCCTGCCAATAGAAAATAGCCTGGTCTCCTGAAGCCAGCTTCGATGGCATGAAACCCAGTTCTACAAAGGGTTTAATTCCCCTTTCCAGATAAGAATCAAAAATACGGTCTATATATGTGAAATTATAAAACGAACTGACCTCGCCATCAACCTTGTCCTCACGATAGATACCCACGTCGTCGCAAAGCAGCCCGTGACCTCTTACATATGAAAAACCAATATGCTTTTGCACGTAGTCCAGTCCATCAAGATATTCCTTTTGCAGTGCCAGACCCAACCGTCCGGTACCAATACATTGCTTCCAATTGTCCCTAAAAGCGGTTCCAACTGCGCCAGACTTGATTTTTATACTCTTCACGATACTCCACTCCTTCTAATATGCAATTAATGAGAATAATGCCCCATATAGTCCAATTGTAACAGCCCATAATACCTTTGGTGTTACACTCCCAACAATGATTCTATCACAATACTTCTCAATACACTCACTATAATTTGTTAAAACCTTATCACTTTTTGTCAAAATACTCATTTATCATGTCGGTAGATATTTCTAGACCTGCATGGGTGCCCTTTCCCTCGTATAACACATTTCCAACATAATCATAAAGTGTCACCAAAACCTCAGCAGTGATGCTTTCTAGTATTTCCCCTTCCATCAAGCCTTTTTTCGGCGCCTTTAATGTACCCCCATCCGAGTGCCAGGCTTCTATACGCATTTTATGGTTCCTGCCCTGTAATTGGATTACAAGGTCACCCCTTTCATATTGTATACTTGTTATCCTGGCTCTGTTATATGTCGCAAAAAAGAAGATCTCATCCCTCATTCTAATAAAGGAAATAAATCCCATGAAAAATTTGCCAAGCCAGGGTATTTTAGCTACAGAAAACATAACCGTAACATCATCATTTCCAAAGTGATTTGACTGTAGCCAAATCCATGCCTCTGGAAAGGAACTTCCCCAATCCTTCTCTATATATCCATAGCCATCGGTAAAATCAATATCACGCCCCAACATACAGAGCTGTCCAGCAATTTCGTGGTGGATATTAACGATTCCATGATGACATTCCATAAACGGGATATAAGAAAATGGCCCCATGATTCCAGGGCTTAAGATGCTTTTAGGAAATTCTACGATATTGTTGAAGGCCAGGCTACCCTTTAGCTCGATCTGATGATTATTCAAATCCAGTCTTATCTCATCCCTAGAAAAAAAATTATTTCCAATCACAATTTGAAAACTGTCTGTATGGTATTTAAAATCCGACATCTCATACCTGACATAGTAGGTCTTACATTCATTAGCATCCAACACCTGTACAAAGGAGTGCCTATCCTCCCGCACCGCTCCGAAAGCAACACCTGGTATCACTGCAAAGGCATTGACCAATTCCCTGTCTGTCAGCTTAAAATACCAGCCCTCGAAGTATTTCCTTTTCTTATATTTGCCCTGATAGATTTCCGGATTCAAAACCCTGTTCATTGAGTACATATACCAATTTCCTTTCTTTCATAAACTTACATTTGTTATCATTTGTTTTTTATTATTTACACTTATTTCAAATTTAGGACTTTTCACAGTAATGAATTGATTTATATTGTTAATAGTATCAGACAATCTTTTTCATATTATTTTAGTAGATAATTTACTTGTCGAAAATTTATCTATGCGAATTGACCGGATATGAAATGTTAAGATAATCGGAACTATTCGACAAAAAACATAATTGCTTGACCTAGACAGACCGGTATCAAAAGATATCGGTCTGTCTTATTTTTAACCCAGAGGGTATAATTAAACTCCGAACACACGTTCGATATGATAGGAGGTAATTAAAATGAAGTTCAAAGCTACCCTTAGTTGTGCCGTTTGCGGATTCGCCAATACTGTCAATGTAAATACAGGCTTTGATTGCTCAAATCTTGTTTGTCCAAAATGTAAAAATGAAGACTGTCTTTCAATAACCTCAGTATCCGAGACATCACCAGAGGATATCTTTATAAAACAAAACATCCTGAGAAGACTCAGGATGATACAGGAATTATGAAATTATCTATCTTGCCGCAAAGGACTCGGCAAACGGGAGGAAAAAGCCCCTAGGATGCTTGCATACAGCACAGATTTCAGGAGCTTCTCTTCCTATATGAATGTGCCCACAGTTGATACATATCCATACGATTTCATCCTTCTTCATAAATAGACTACCATTCTCGAGTTCATCTGCGAACCTCCCGAATCTTTCGGCGTGTACTCTTTCGACTTTAGCTATGTTTTCGAAAATATATGCCACCTTAGCAAATCCTTCTTCCTTGGCAATCAATCCAAAGTTTTTATACACATCGTCCCATTCTTCATTTTCATTGTGCTGGGCTGCTCTTAATGCCTTCAAAGTGCTACCATAGAGATCCACAGGGTAAGCACCTTCAATAGCTATGTTCTCTCCTGCAGCTTCCTTCAGCAGTTCATAAAACACCTTAGCATGTGCCCGCTCCTGATCTGCTGTATAATTGAACACAGCCTCCACAATCTGAAGCCCCTCCTTTCTTGCGTCAGATGCAGCTATATTATATCTGTTCCTAGCTTGGCTCTCCCCTGCAAAAGCCCTCATTAGGTTTGTATATGTCCTGCTCTCCTTAAATTCCACCGGCATTACTCCTTTACAGTTTCATGTAAGATTATTAGTAGCTTTATTATCTGCAGCCTTATAAAAAATATTCACAGACAAAAAAGGCCGTTATCATTACGAATAACGCCGTTAAGAGCAACTTTGATCTATTTATGATTAATCTTTATATTCTCACCCGATTAACAGTTCAACATTGCTAAAAATTCTGCTCTAGCTTACATATCTGTTGTTTCAGCTCATCAATTTTTTCTAAGATCTTCTTTCTAGAATTGCAGTTTTCCTGGAGCAGTTGAGACTGAGCAGATGTTGTCTGCAGTACCTGACCTATCACAGAAAAAAAGTTGCCCAGAGATCCCTGCTCATTTGCATTTAGTCCATATGTGAAAACAAGCCCTAGCACTGTTGCTATCAAGGCAAACTGTTGTGGAGAAAACCCACATAATGGCGAATCAAATTTCTGGTCCATACCTGCACCCAACCTTTATACAACATAACGATGCCTAGACACCACATCCCATTATGTATTTTCAACCATCTGGCTAAAACCTTGTTGGTGGGTAGTAATTAATTCTTAGGCAATGAGAATATCTCTCCTCGTTATAGTACAGATTATGAATCCAGAATCAAAATGTGCATGAAGCCAAGAGGCCACATACACCAAAAGCACCTAAAAGCAAAATCTATTTGCATATCCCCTCTAAGAACTCTACAATATCCTTGGCCTTTGGAGGACAACCTGCAATATATTTATCGAATCCAGCTGTACACGATCCGATACCTATACCATCACTTGACCTATTTCTATAACTCTGTCCAATAAATAATTTGGATTTAAGTTTATTCAGAAGACCCTTCTCGCCCATTCGCTCAAGGGCATAAACCAAACTGCCGTAACAAGCCGAGCAGGCACTGTCATCGCTTATATACCTTGCAAGCTGCCTGACCCTACTTGAAGGCAAGGGATTACTCATGCTAGTGTCCTTGTTAAGCTCCTGTATATCCACACTTGATAAATCACTGTTTCCGACGCCAATTCTATGAGCTATTTTTATATATGGTATATCATCAAGATCAAAACCCAATAGCTGCGATGCGTAGGCATCTATCAAAACAGGATCTTTACCAGCAATGAGCCTGTTCATTTGTACTGGGTTGCCACCCTCCTCAAAGTTTAGATCCCCATTAAGTCCATCAACAATTACGAGATTTTGCTTAATAATCTTGTTTAAATACGCTATGGGCTTATGCAGACCCATAGTATGGAACTTCCTTTTTTCTGAATCCGGTATGCACCCCTTCATATTCTTCAGGGCACAAGTAATATTAGTCTGGCAGTGTCCCTTCAAAACCGGCATATTGATAAGATAGCCCACCTTCATAATACTGTCACATACATTAATCCTAACTCCATCAACATCGTAACTGCTATATTTGTCCTTCTGCAAATCAATGAGTGGGACATTGTAGCGCCTGGAAATATCCTCGTAGCCACATACCTTAAATGCTTCACTTGTCCGATCCCCCACCCATGACCCTTCCATTATAGCAATCCTATCAAAGCCTTTTGATTGTAAATGTTCTATCAAGCCTGCAACCAGCTCCGGTGTAGTAGTTGCTCCTAAACTGGATGGCTTTGCAACAACAAGATTGGGCTTAATACCTATAAGCAAGCTTTTATCGATTTCCTCCTCCGGCTTTATCTCATTGAGCAATTCCTTAATCATTACCTTTGGTTCATCACCGTATATAATATGGATTATATTACTTTTCATCATTAGTTACGCTCCTCCGCTCCGCTCCCACCTGACCAAGGAAGTTAATTAATTCGTCTTCATTCATCGCCGAGCTATAGAGGTCGGCGTCTTCTGATGACATAGATAGTACAATATATATTGTTTAACGGATGTCCAAAATATCCAGCACCTCTTCTACCTCAGGATTAAGCTGTGCAGCGACTCTAAAATCTGCCACTGCCTTTTTGAACATTGTCTTCTTCATCAGGCATAATGCTCTGTATGTATGGATTTGGGCAATAGATTCATTGTCTAGTATGTCAGCAATGTGCACCTTGCCGTAATCGTCGCTAATAGGCAACATGTCGGTATCTACACTGGCATCTGGGTCTTTCTGGTCTTCGGCACTTGGGTCCACCCCGACATCTCCACCCGTGCCTGTATTTACACCGGTCTTGACTTCAGCATCTGCACCAGCGTCCGCCCCTGCATCTCCCCCCACGCCTGTATCTACGCCAGCTTTGTCTTCGGCATTTGCGTCCACGACTACATCGCCGCCTGTGCCTGTATCTGCGCCCGACCCTACACCCGAATCAGCTTTGGTATCGGCATCATCGTCAGCTTCAGCATCAGCATCGTTGACCTCATCATCCTCATCTACATTAGCTGAAACTAATTCGATAGCCCTATTGAAATCCTCCATTGCCTTGTCTATTTCGCCCTTCTTATAATAAAGCCTCCCCCTCTGAAAATAGCACCAGCTATCCATTTCATAAAGCTTTATAGCTTCAATGGCACTACTTAGGCCTTCATCATACATCTCCATAATAAAGTAAGCCTCTGCCTTATCTCTGTGCGCTCTGTAAAATCCCGAATCCATTTTAAGTGCTTTATTAAAGGCTGTTATCGCACGTTTTGGCATAAACAGCTCATGAGAATAATTTTTGCCCACATTCCAGTAATCCTCCGGGCTCTCGAAACCGTCAGTATCGATTTCCTCGATAATACCGTCGTCTTGGCTACTAATTTGATATTTCTTTGACTCGAGGATTTCACCTTCATTAAGTAAGCCGGTAAAAAAACCTGTTTTGAAGATCAACAACAGTGCTTGCTCCCTTGTCGCCTTGCCTAAAGGCTCTATGGTAAGCTCTCCAGTTCCCCTCAAAATGTAATTGTCATATACATAGGCAACTGATGGTCTTGCCCAATCAGCAATTTTGCTATCATCAACAAAGACTGTTTCCGAGTCAGAAACGGGCTCAAAATCCGGACGAAGAACCTTTATGGTCCTTAACAGCATAACTGACATCTGCTGTCTATCTATTTCACCGTCGGGATTGAATTTATTTTTACCAATACCATTGACAATGCCAAGTAATCCTACCTTCAATATCTCAGACCTGTAGGGGCTTTCTGATATATCAATGAATGCGTTCAAATCCCCACACTCAGCATTTACTCCAGCTACTGTCTCATAAAGACAGCATACTAGCATTGCGAACTCTTCTCTTGTTATATTCTTTTTATAGTCCTGATATATCTCGGGAAATCCAAAGTCCATGGATTTGAGTACTTCAATTTGTTCCACCGCCCAATTGCTGGGTACATCATCAGTAGCAAAAATATGAATCGGCATAGCGATAGAAAACAAAATAATCACAGAAATAAAAAGACATGCTGCACGGGTTTTCATTCTCATCGTGATACCCCCTGTAATATGGCTTTAGCATGAGCACTGCTAACATAATTATATACTGCCCCTTCTTTTTTGTAAACAAACGCCCCATAATAGATAGGGTCAAATGCGACACAATTTGACAATATATTATGGACATT
>CAZEIH010000010.1:0-79309 GCA_964512095.1 uncultured Oscillospiraceae bacterium | reverse complement strand
AGCAGCCGCAACGGTTTCTGGATTAAAAATTTATATCAAACTTCAAAACTCAGGAGAGACTGTATATGAAAAAAAGCATCAGGCTGCCCTGGGAGGACTAGGCATCTGTGATATTCTGTCCGCATTCAGGATGTGCCACAGCTGGATCAAAACATCCGTGAATGTTTTTCACTTGCAATTGAGTACAATGAAGTTTATAATAGTTTAAATCGCTTTTAGAATGTGAGGTGCGATATGGCAAAGGTAACTTTTAGCGAAGATCGCTGTAAGGGCTGCAAGCTTTGTGTGTCTGTTTGCCCAAAAAAAATAGTAATGATGGATGAAGAAAGGCTGAACCTTAAAGGCTTTCACCCAGCAACGGTGAAAGAGATGGATAAGTGTATCGGCTGCGCTTTTTGTGCAACAATTTGTCCTGACTGCGTCATAGTAGTAGAGAAGTGATAGGGGGATAAGCTTAATGGGAGAAAAAATACTTATGAAGGGTAACGAGGTCATTGCTGAGGCCGCATTAAGAGCAGGCTGTAGGCATTATTTCGGATATCCGATAACACCTCAGACAGAGGTGATGCATTATTTTGCAAAAAAGATGCCCCAATACGGAGGCACTTTTATACAGGCTGAAAGTGAAATAGCTGCCATGAATATGGTATATGGTGCAGCAAGTGCCGGAGCAAGGGTCATGACATCCTCTTCGAGCCCGGGCATCAGCCTTAAGCAGGAAGCAATTTCATATTCTGCATGCGCTGAGCTTCCAGCGGTTATTGTTAATATTGTAAGGGCAGGTCCGGGACTTGGCGGAATATTAGCATCACAATGCGATTATTTCCAGGCTACAAAGGGTGGCGGCCACGGTGATTACAGGATGGTAGTTCTGGCTCCGAGCAGTGTTCAGGAGTTGTATGAGCTTGTGGTAGATGCTTTCAACATAGCCGACAGGTACAGAACCCTTTGTATGATTATGGGTGATGGTATGTTAGGCCAAATGATGGAAGGTGTAGAGTTCAAGGATCATGAAGAAATTTTAAAGGCCGACAAAAGCTGGGCTGTGACCGGCACAGGTATGAGTAGGGATAACAATACGATAACATCCATATACATTGATCCCGAAGTACTGGAAAATCACAATCTTAAGCTTCAGGCAAAATATAGGCAGATAACTGAGAATGAGACCAGAGTAGAAACTTACAACTGTGAGGATGCTGATATCATAGTTGCTGCCTACGGTACAGTAGCAAGAATAATAAAGAATGTAATAAAGACTGCAGAAAATGAGGGTATCAAGGTTGGACTTATCAGACCAATTACCTTGTGGCCTTTCCCAACAGCAGCTTTTGAAAAATATGCACAGGGACCTAAAGCGTTTTTGTCTGTAGAGATGAGCGCAGGTCAGATGGTAGAGGATGTCAGGCTTTCGGTTAACGGTAAAAGGCCGGTCCACTTCCTTGGAAGAATGGGCGGAATGATACCGACTCAGAAAGAGATACTGGAGAAAATCAAGGAAATTTTGAAGTAAAGGGGAATTATTATGGCTATAGTATTTCAAAGACCGCATGCCTTGAAAGAAACACAAATGCACTACTGTCCCGGCTGTACTCACGGTATTGTACATCGTATGATAGCTGAGGTTATAGACGAGCTTGGGATAGAGGGGAAGACAATTGGTGTTTCTCCTGTAGGTTGCGCATATAACAATTATTTGTATTTCAATTGCGACATGGTCCAGGCTGCTCACGGTAGAGCCCCGGCAGTTGCTACTGGTATAAAGAGAGTGCATCCGGATAATGCTGTTTTTACTTATCAGGGTGATGGCGATTTGGCTGCAATTGGTACGGCTGAGATTGTACATGCAGCAAACAGAGGCGAGAAGATAACAACAATATTTATTAATAATGCCATCTACGGTATGACTTCAGGCCAGATGGCTCCTACATCACTTATTGGCCAGGTGACTACGACTTCTCCTTTTGGCAGAAAGCCTGAGATAGAAGGCTATAATCTCAAGGTTTGTGAAATGCTTGCTACTTTAAAGGGAGCAGCGTTTGTAGAACGCGTGTCAACACATAATATAAAAAATCTCAACAACACAAAGAAAGCCATAAAGAAAGCCTTCCAGGTGCAAATGGCAGGATTGGGCTTCTCAATAGTCGAGGTGCTTTCTACTTGCCCCACTAACTGGGGAATGGATCCAGTTAAGTCACTGAAATGGGTGGAGGAAAAAATGGTTCCTGAATACCCCATAGGCAACTTCAGGGGAAAGGATTTGGAGGTGTAGGAAATGGCTCAGATAGACATTATTTTTTCAGGCTTTGGAGGCCAGGGAATACAAGCAGCTGGCAAGCTGATTGCATACGCAGGAATGCTGGAAAACAAGCATGTATCGTTTTTGCCGTCCTATGGGCCAGAAATGAGAGGTGGAACCTCCAACTGCCATGTTATCGTGTCGGACGAACCCATTGGCTCTCCGATTCTGAACAGCGCAAATGTTGTAATGGCAATGAACAGGCCTTCACTTGATAAGTTTGAGAATTATCTACAACCAGATGGGATACTGCTGTTGGATAGCTCTTTAGTAAATAGGAGCCCCAAAAGAGATGACGTCAAGACATTTGCCATTCCTTCTACACAGATAGCGTCAGAGATGGGGAACCAGGCTTTTGCAAACATTATAATGCTAGGTAAGCTTATTAATGAAACTAGTGTAGTATCAACGGAGTATTTCGAAAAAGCGCTAAAGAAGGTACTTCCTGAAAGGAAGCATTATCTTATCCCAGAGGAGATGAAAGCTCTTAAGCTGGGGATGGATTATTAAGCTTCCAAGCATTTACGTCACCTAACAAAGCTTATTATATGATTAGAAGAAATATAGGATATATCTTCAGAGGTATATCCTTTATATTTATGCTCATGTAGAGCATTGCTTTCAAGCAATCCCTCCATTCTGTGTATGTGCCCGTTTTCTGTCTTCATTGGCATGCCTGTAATACCGCAGAAGTAGTGGGTGTGGTTTCTGTATGATGACACGCCGTAATAAATGTGAAAATGTATATTCTCAAAACCCAGCATGGCTCCGGCATAGCCTAACAGTCTATGGTTATGCCCATTTTCAATCCTACAGTCAAACTTGAATTTGTGAACATGCGATTTCATGATTACCTCCACCACAATCCTAATAGTATGGTATGTAAAGAAGGATTGAATATAAGTTGAATATTTTGCTATTATTTTTTCTATGTCAAGACGCCGACATCTATAGGTTCCACCTGACTCCCTGCGTTTTTTAGCGAGAAGTACCCACCTCTTGGCATGGGCGTAGGTTGTGGGAGTAGGATGTATACAGTGTGTGCAGGCTCTTGTCTTTCTGTGCTAGTGACAGCTATCATAATTAATGCTATTATATTTTGTAGTAGAAATATGTTTGCTAGAAAAGGAGCAGCTTATGAAATTCGCAAAAGTCCTTACTATTATCGCGATAATACTACTTATTGGTATTGGCGCAACTATTGCAATTATATACAATAGTGATGCATATAAGGCAAGGCAGCTCTTTGGGGAAGAGAATGCTACCGATGGTTTCCAGCAAAGTGATGAGCAGGGAGATGTAGTCGTAGATTCAGGTATATCCAAGGACGGTAAGGAAAACGACAAAGACATGGGAGAGGATAACACCAACAGTGAGCAGGTGGATATTGAACCTGAATCTCCAGAACTTCGCTTTATAGCAGTAGGGGACATAATGCTTGGCAGAGGGGTTGCGTATTGGATTGAAAAGAATGGCAACTATGAAATGGCCTTTGAAAGGGTAAAAGACAATTTAAGTGTGGGAGACATAGTCTTTGGAAACCTTGAAAGCCCTTTAACCGATAGTAACAAGGGGCTCGATAAAAATGGAAAAATTGTATTAAAGGCCAAGCCGGAAGCCTTAAAAGCCATTACCTCCGTTGGTTTTAATTTGTTAAGTCTATCTAACAACCATATAATGGATTACTATGAGAAAGGCCTGTTTGATACAATGGAGCTTCTTGATCAAAATGATATCGTCCATGCAGGCGGCGGGAGAAATTTGGATGAGGCCAGGAAGCTTTCGATTATTGAAAAAAACGGTCTAAAGATTGGTCTGCTGGCATATACGGATATGGCTGAGATCACATTTGCAGGAAAACCTTACCTGTCATTTGCTGCAGGAGATGAAAAATCAGGCGTGGTACCAAGAAAGTATGAAACAATAAAGGAGGATGTTCAGAAGGCCAGAGATCAAGTGGATTTGCTGGCAGTATCACTGCACTGGGGAGTGGAGGAGAGCTTTAATATTCCTGATGAGCAGGTAGATTTTGCACATATGCTGATTGATGACGGTGTAGATATAATACTCGGACATCATGCGCACCAGTTTCAAGGTATAGAAATATATAATGATAAGCCTATTTTATATAGTATGGGAAATATTATGTTCGATCAGAATGAACATGAAAATATGGAGTCCTTCATAGTAGACATGAAATACAAGGGTACAGAGCTGATAGCATTAACGGCAACTCCAGTGCGTATATTAGAGAAATCTTATGTGGAAATACAGACCGGTAGTGATGCGAAGGCGATACTTGAGAGGCAGGTAAAGCTTAGTGGTAAGCTTGGCTCTGAGCTGGAGATAAAGGATGACATTCTTGTGTACAAATAATAGATAGTCTAAGGAGAACGCCATGAAGATAATCAAATGTATGTTTTGTGGTAAAGGTACAAGTATACACATTATCAATGCACAAAAAAAGATCAAAGGTAAGATAATTACACTAACAAATGCTCCTGTGTATTACTGTGATAGCTGTCATGAAACTTTTGTGTCAAAGGAAGCACAGGACGTATTTAGATATATTCAGGATAGAAAACTTGAGGATAAGAGTATATTGTTCAATTATGAGGAAATGTCTAAAAAACTCTATTAATCCCAGACATCTGGTTTTTTACTAAAGGTAGCAGTGATGCACCTATTATTGCAGTTATTATGAAGAGTACCAAATCTTTTATAAGGTAAGGAAGGTTGGAAGTAAGCACAAACAAAATGCCAACTTGTTCATTTCCTAGGTATATGCGCATTATAAGCAGCATGTAAGAGATACCAAAAACATATATTACAGCTAGGCCAGGCATAAGCGCCTTCAGATTGTTTAACACAGAAGGCTTTTTACATATGGAGGCTACTTGTCCTATAACTGCTGACGCTACTATGAAGCCGATGATGAAGCCAAAGCTTCTGTCGAAGACATATGTGATACCGCCCCCATTTGTGAAAACGGGTAACCCTGCCAGTCCAAGGCAGGTGTATACTGTCATAGATAGAGCACCAAGCTTCGGGCCGAGTATCATCCCTGCAAGGGCGCAAATAAAGGTCTGAAGAGTGACAGGCAGCAGGGGAAAGGGTATCCTTACAAAAGCACCTATTGACATCAGTGCTGTAAAAAGTGCAACAAGTATTAGTTCTTTAACGGTAAGCTTAGCTGTTGGCTTCATATTTACCTCTTTCCTGTCATAAACAATGCAATGAATTCCATCATACTACATCATAATAACTATAAAAATAGTGTTTGTCAACCAAAATATGAATCAGGTTGACAATACGATGAGCATAGGCATTATTACTAGTATAGTAATAATGATACTGATGATTTTTATATGATTGTCATGAATAATGTCTTTTAGGGTACGATTTATGTTAGCCGCTATTGTTTAGTTAAATGAAAAATGATATGCTAAAATCGTTTGATGTCATGTTATACTTTGAATAAATAAACTCATTAAGAAAGCTGATGAAAGAATGACTGTTACATTTACAGAATTTTTACAGGGCTTAATTTCCAATCCGGCACTTTTGATTACTGTTCTTCTGACTTTGGGTGTCGTTTTAGTCAATGGCTGGACTGATGCGCCAAATGCAATAGCCACCTGTATATCAACTCGTTCCATGAGCCCTCGTCCTGCCATCATAATGGCTGCATTTTGTAACTTTCTAGGTGTTCTTGTAATGACAGTTATAAACACCAAGGTGGCGGAGACTATATTCAATATGGTTGATTTCGGAGGGGATCCACATGAAGCACTTGTTGCACTATGCGCAGCACTATTTGCCATTGTTATTTGGGCAACTGCAGCATGGTGGTTTGGTATACCGACTAGTGAGAGCCATGCGCTGATAGCCGGCATTTCTGGAGCTGCAATTGCCTTACAGCAAGGTATCGGAGGTATAAACCCAAATGAATGGGTAAAGGTAATATATGGACTGGTGCTTTCTGTAGGGATGGGCTTTTTCTTAGGCTTTGTCGTAGTGAAGTTTGTAGAATCGATTTTTAGAGGCTTCAATAGAAGAAAGACTAACTCATTTTTTAGATATGCGCAAATTAGCGGCGCAGCAGGCATGGCATTTATGCATGGAGCACAGGATGGACAAAAGTTCATGGGTGTATTCATGCTTGGTATGTTTCTTGCCCGGGGGCAAGCCAATGTTACCAGTTTTGCCATTCCCCTATGGCTTATTATCCTATGTTCTGCAGTTATGGCCCTTGGGACATCTATAGGCGGTATGAGGATAATCAAATCTGTCGGAATGGATATGGTTAAGCTTGAGGCGTATCAGGGATTTTCTGCAGATATAGTAGGTGCCGTAAGTCTATTGACCGCAAATATTCTAGGCCTGCCTGTCAGTACAACACATACAAAGACCACAGCAATCATGGGCGTTGGCGCAGCTAAAAGGATATCTTCGGTTAATTGGGGAGTAGTGAAGGAAATGCTGACAGCTTGGATGCTAACATTCCCTGGTTGCGGCCTGATAGGGTTTCTAATGGCTTTGCTATTTATGAGAATATTTTAGTATAAAAAAAATATAATGGATAGGAAGGTTCAGATATGGCACGAAAAGAAGATATTAATTATTTCGATACTTTTGTAGAATTGGCAGGCTATTCCTGTAAGGCAGCTGACTTGTTGAACAAAATAATGCGGCACTACAATGCAGAAACGTTGCCAACAAAAATGAAAGATATGCATTATATCGAGCATAGTGGTGATGAAGCAAGGCATAATATGATAAAAAAGCTCTCAAGAGAATTCATTACACCTATAGAACGTGAAGATATCATGGGCATGGCTGATGCAATTGATACCGTTACCGATACTATAGAAGATGTCTTAATGCGGATGTATATGTATAATGTGAAAAATGTTACAGATTATGCACTAAAAATGACAGAAGTAATTGTAAAATGCTGCAATTCTCTAAAAACAGCCCTTGATGAGTTTTACAACTTTCGAAAATCAACAAAGCTTCATGATCTTTTAGTGGAGGTCAACAGATTGGAGGAGGAAGGAGATATCCTATTTACTGAGGCTACTAGAAAGCTTTATGTAGAGTGTCAGGACTATAAAGAGCTGGCAGCCTGGGATACAACCTACCATTACTTGGAGAAATGCTGTGATGCTTGTGAGGATGTAGCTAATGTCATTGAGAGCGTAATATTGAAAAACTCATAGCACTACGTGGAAAGAATTTTCATATCATTTTTTTGGAGGGGATTCACTTTGCAGGCTGAAATTGCCAAATGCTTCAGCGCAATTGGCGCGACGGATGGAGTATCGAAGACGATGTCTTATGCTATTTTAGTTATAATTATTGTTGTACTATGCCTTTTGCTTAACTTCATTGCAAGGAAGGTGCTTCTAAAGGTAGTTTCTGCGCTTGTTAAAAAGAACAAGTACACTTGGGATGATATAATGTATGAGCGCAAGGTGTTCCATCGATTAGCCCATTTAGTGACACCACTTGTTATTAGTCTATTTGCAGGCAGCTTTCCAGACATTGAAGTATGGATCAGAAGAATAATGTCTGTGTACATGACATTGGTGATTCTTTTTGTAATCGATGCCCTTCTCAATTCAGTGGAGGATATATATAGAACCATTGAAATCTCAAAAACAAGGCCTATCAAGGGTATTTTGCAGGTAATAAACATAGTTGCATTCATCATAGGCGCAATAGTTGCAATTGCGGCCTTGACAGGACAAAGTCCTATTATCCTGCTTGGAGGACTAGGAGCTTTATCAGCTGTTATACTATTAGTGTTCCAGAGCTCTATTCTGGGGTTTGTGGCGGGAATTCAGCTGACTTCCAATGATATGGTGCGAATAGGGGATTGGGTCCAGATGCCTAAATATGACGCAGATGGGTCCGTAATAGATATTGCACTGACCACCGTAAAGGTTCAGAATTTTGATAAGACAATAACAACTATACCCGCTCAGGCAATGATGTCGGATTCTTTTAGAAACTGGAGAGGGATGACTGCATCGGGAGTCCGAAGAATAAAGCGAAGTATTAGTATAGATATCAGCAGTATTTCATTCTGTTCAGAGGAAATGCTGAAGCGTTTTGAGAGAATTGAGTACCTTAAGGAATATATTATTAGCAGGCAGAAGGAAATTGAAAACTATAATGAGGAAAAAAATATAGATATATCAGATCCGGTCAACGGAAGAAGGATGACGAATATTGGAACCTTCAGATACTATATGTTGAATTATCTCCAAAACCATCCTGGTATAAACGAGAATGTTACACTAATGGTACGCCAGCTATTGCCTACATCAGAGGGTATTCCCCTGGAAGTATATGCGTTTACAGCAACTACTGATTGGATAGAATATGAGAATATACAGTCAGATATTTTTGATCATCTGCTGGCGGTTCTACCTGAGTTTGGACTAAGGGCACACCAGACACCAACTGGTTTTGATGTTTTATCCTTGCGGAAAATTGGAGTAGATAGTTAATATGAAAAGAATAGTATTGACAGGCGGAGGTTCATCAGGGCATGTAACTCCAAATATTGCACTGTTACCCGCTCTTAGCCGGGAAGGCTGGGATGTACATTATATTGGCTCACGCAATGGTATTGAAAAGGAACTGATCCTCAATGAGGGGATCCCATATCATGAAACTAGTGCCGGTAAGCTAAGGAGATATTTTGATGTCAAAAACCTTACTGACGTCTTTAAAGTAGCTGGTGGACTTGGCCAGGCCTATTCCATATTGGGAAAACTAAAGCCTGTGGTGGTTTTCAGCAAGGGTGGCTTTGTATCATGTCCTGTTGTTTGGGCAGCATGGCTCAGAAGGATACCTGTAGTGATTCATGAATCAGATATAACCCCCGGACTTACAAATAGGCTTTCATTGCCTTTTGCTAAGGCTGTTTGCTATACCTTTCCCGAATCTGCCCACCACATATCTGTTAAAAAAGCTATAAAAACAGGTATACCTATAAGAGAGTCGCTGATGGGGGGGACACGTCAGAATGGTAGGAATATATGCGGATTTAATGATTCTAAGCCTGTAATTATGATTATCGGTGGCAGTCTTGGGTCTGAAAGGATTAATAATGCAGTAAGAAATATACTCCCCAAGCTACTGAAGGATTTCAATATATGCCATATTTGTGGTAAGGGAAAAATAGAAGTCGACATGAACAATATACCTGGCTACAAACAATTCGAGTACGTAAATGAAGAACAGCCGCATATATATGCCATGGCTGATTTTGTGGTCTCACGAGCAGGAGCTACGGTACTTTTTGAGCTCCTTGTACTGAAAAAGCCCAACCTTCTTATACCACTTACGAGGTCTGCCAGCAGAGGAGATCAGATACAAAATGCTTTATCTTTTAAAAGGCAGGGCTATAGCATGGTGCTTCATGAGGAAGAATTGAATGATGAGTCATTGTTCAACTCAATTAATGAGCTAAAGCAAAACGCAACAAAATATGTATCCGCGATGAGCAGCACAGACAATAGTAGTGGAGTATCAGCAGTGATAAAGGTGATAAAAGCGCATATGAGAGGGTAGAGTTTAACTTACTGTAGATATGGATATTCGTGTTCTGATAGGATCAAGCTGCATTTGTATATGATATCAGATGCGTCTCTTCTATCGTTTTCAGTGTCAAAAGAATTAATATTTTCTGATAGAAACTGCAGTTTTTTTTCTGTGTGGCCTACAAATTCTTTATAGGTTATCCTTTGTGTGCTGTACATCTCATGAATGACTTTTAGCATTACCTTTGTGCATTCAGCTAATTCAGATAACATATTATATACCTCATAATTACAACAAATCTAATAATTTTGTAAATAAAAGCCAGTGAAAATAACATATCATTTTATATTAGGTTTGTCAACTTTTAAAAAGATTTCCCCTATCACCATCAAAAGAGCGATGTAGGGCACTGCCCGTAGGATACCATTATGAATCAACTAAATCCTTCGCCGGATATTGTTAAAGCAACATTCGATAACATAAAATGGTGGTTCAGTAAATCTAAGAAAAATGCTGACTAAAAATGGTATAATTTAAACAGGTGATAAAAATGTTTGATAGATTTAGCAAATATATGACGGATATGATATATTCTACGCTGCCTAATATTTCGCCCGAAAGACGTGAGGTTATAGAATATGGTGTTTATATGACTGCGTCAGAATTGGTCAAGATGGCGGCTATATTGTTGATTTCCGTATTACTTGGAATAGTACCTTATGTGATAGTTACTATGGCTGTTTATGGGATACAAAGAACCTTTCTTGGAGGTATTCATGCAAAAACACATATAGGATGCATAATTACTCACTCGGCCATTGTTTTTGGAGTCCTTGCTGGGGCTATGTATTTTGGAATTGATCGTTTATATCTAAGTTTTGTTGTTATCCCATTTTCATATGTGACAGCATACTTTTTCGCTCCGGCTGATTTACCACAGAAGCCGGTAAAATCCAAAAGGCAAAGGAAACAATTACGGATAGGTGGCTTTATATTACTAACAATACTATTTACTACAGCATGGCTTTTACCCAATGTGTGGTCAAATATTATTCTTTATGCGTGCTTTGTTCAAGCGTTTTTTATGACACCAATAGCTTATAAGCTATCAAAAAACAAATATGGGAGAGAGGAGGCGCTGATATGAAGAAAAATTATTTCAAGATCCTGGTTTGTCTTGGTGCGATGGTAGGTGTATTTGCAGCTTCTACTGTTTCAACTTACGGCTGTTGGCTTTGGACCTTCCATCAGAGAGAATGCCCAAAATCCTTAATAAGGGAAGACTAGGATTACAAGCAATGAAACAGGTAAGGGGCTTAAAGCCCCTTTCTGTTTACTATCTCGATGGTTTGAGTAAACATATTATTTTCATAACTTGTTATATGAAGAATATTATTATATTTACCAAGAACCTTCTTTGCTATAGCCAGTCCCATACCTCTGTTTTCACCCTTTGAAGAATAGCCATCCCTATAAATTTTCTGCATATCTGGTGGCTCGGAGCAGCTATTGGAGAAGGATATCTCAATAAAATTTATCCCGTTTTTTAAGTTTAAACTTATAGACTTTTCACATTTACAGGCTTCTTCAATGGCATTGTCCATAAAAATGCCAATTACCTCGCACAATTCGGATATTTTTACGTCTGGTATGCTTTCAATTTCACCGCTGACCTGCAGATCTACAGTCACACCCATATCACCAGCAAGATTGATTTTTGAGGAAAGTATACCAAATAGTCCCGCATTCTTTATATCATATATCTGAGTGTTACAGTTTTGGGAGCATTGTGCCATAAGCTCAGACATATACTGTCTCAATTCATTGTTTTTGTTCATTTTTATCATAGAATCTATGACTATCAGATTATTAACCCAATCGTGTCTAAATCTACGCAGCTCAAACAATGTTGAACGAAGAGATTCATTATAAAATTTTTGCTGATTAAGATCTTCGTCCCGAACAACCCTTCTTAGTACATTAAACCACATTAGTATTATAAATATGCAATATGAAACGCTTATCAGTGAAATTACTAGATAGATGGACATATCTAGTGTTTTGGAATACATGTACATGGCAAAGGAAGCACATATTACTATGAATGTTGCTGCAGTGAGCAGGGCAAGGAATTTCTCCTGTCGTATCAGCTTTATATACTGCCTTACAGGCTTTACAGAAACAAACATAATGAATACCATTAGGAGGGAAATGGTATTTGAGGTAATTGACAGCCATAGATTATTTTGCATAGTGGCCACATCAATGCCAGGTATAATCAAAGAGAAAAGAACGGGTATTGCTGCATTGCTAAAGGCTGAGGCTATTGCGTAAAATGAGAAGGCGAAAAATGACTGGAGAAAGGTGGTTTTTAGTATACGCCATATTATAATAGTACTAAGCACAATTAGTATTAGAGGCTTATATACAAATGATTGCATGAGTGAAGAGACAGGGCCGTTTAGTAAGCAAAAAACTAGTGCAAAAATCACTATTTTGTGAGTTGGAAACCTATAAGCATAAACTGATTTAAACAAATAAACAATGTATAAAGAAGCAACTAGAGAAGATATAATATTAATCACTATTACAGTGTAGTTCATTTGTTAGTACTCCTTTCGCCGCTTAGGAAACAGGATAAAAGCTAGTTCCTATTTTGCTGCTGTAACCATTTGTAAGAACGATAGTATGACTTTTTTTATCTATGTATTTTATATAATCCTTATTAACAACAGTAGACCTGTGGCATCTAATAAATTTATTACTGTCAAGCTTTGAAACAATTGACTCAACACTCTCGTAAACTTCTATAACATTATCAGTTGAATGGATCACTGTTTTTGCGCCTATCCGTAATATATGTGATATAGATTCATGAGATAAATAGTATATGTGAGATCTTGTTTTTACCTCTAGTATGCCCTTTACCTTTTGTCTGCTGGCTATTTCTCTGTCGAGCTTGATAAGACATCTTTCCAGGTTGCGGCCAAAGGGCTTGACTATGAAATGATATGCATTCACATCAAAGGCCTGATGCATAAACTCCAGCATACCTGTACAAAAAATGATTTCAGTGTTAATGTTTTTCTTTCTAATGTATTTGGCTACATAAATGCCGTTCACCTCTGATTGTAGATTTATATCAATAATGCATACATTTACTGAGTTGTCTTGCACTGCCTTCACAAATTCTCTGTAGTCAGTCGTAGCGGTAACGATTTGCCCGTTTATCTCATTTCGGCCTAACCAGATTGGAATAAGCTGTTCATATTCTTCTAGGACATTGATATTGTCATCAAGAATGGCTATTGATAGCATTTCGATATCCTCCGTTTCTTTCATATGGAAAAACCATTATTTACATATATATATTAACATAAATGCCACCATAAGTTACAGCATACAATCGATAATTTTGTTTAAAATTGGCAATTGCCATATTAATATAAGATCAATATGTAATAATAATCGCATAATGCTGTATAATTATAATATTACATATGATTTAAATAAACAACATATTAATATGTATTATAGCAAAATAATTCCAAATTTCAATGGGAGTATTTTTCTATATACGAGAAACATACCCAACCCCATTATTCAGGTTGTTGCTCAAGCATGGCCTGCGTGCTCCATTCTATGATATTTATATTTATCTATGTATTCAGAAGACACCGACCTCTATTAATTAACTTCCTTGGTCAGGCGGAGTTCAGTCTCCACCTTACTCCCTGAGCGAATTGACTGACTAGTCATGAACACAAAAAAACCTTCAAGCTATACTTGAAGGTTTTTGGTACGCCATCGGGGACTCGAACCCCGGACGCCCTGATTAAGAGTCAGGTGCTCTACCAACTGAGCTAATAGCGCTTATGTGTTGTTCGACAACACTTTTTTCGAACCACTTACATATTATAATGGTTGCATCCATTGTTGTCAACACTAAAATTACCCTATTATATGTTACATTTAATGGAAGTGATAAATATATAAAAAATCGCTTTATGACTAAAAGAGAGGATTTATGGGGACAAATGTAGAATAAGCTAGTAAAGTAATTTATCCTGATGTTATAGACTGTCGTTCTCACAAAGGTGGAACCAAAATGGGGCATAAAATAGATATAAAGCAGCTTGATCAAATTATAAAAAGGACTATACAAGCAATCAACAATAGCAAATCAGATATTTACGAGATTGCTGAGAATTCTCGAAGAGAATGTAAAAGGCTTGAGGATGAGCTGACTTCTCTTAAGGATCAAGTGAAACAACTGATCGCTGAGGTTGAGGTACTGGAAGTTGCATTAAAAGACAGCAAAAGAAGACTTATGCTCATAAATAAGAATTTTCCCCATTATTCTCAGGAGGAGCTTAAGGAGGCATACGAAAAAGCCGATAACTTGCGAGTAGACCTTGCTGTTAAGAGAGAACTGGAGCAATATTTTATAAGACAGCGAAATGATCTGGAAATAAGGATAAAGGATTCGATAAAAACTGTTCAAAGGGCTGATAATCTTATAACACAGGTTAGTGCGGCTCTTAGTTATCTGACCGGCGATCTTCAAGAGGTGAGCTTGCAGCTTGAAGGGCTTCAACACAAACAGCTTCTTGGGCTCAAGATAATAAAGGCCCAGGAGGAGGAGCGTCAAAGAGTGGCCAGAGATATACATGACGGACCTGCCCAGCTTATGTCAAATGTGGTTCTTAAGGCTGAAATATGTGAAAGAATGATTGATATAGATTTGGATAAAGCCCGGGATGAGTTGAAAAACCTGAAGAAGGTTGTTAGGGAAAGCCTTCAGGATGTAAGGAAGATTATATATGATCTGAGGCCGATGTCCCTGGATGATCTTGGTTTGATTCCAACATTGCAAAGATATGTACTCACATATCAGGAGGAGTATGGGGTATCTGTTTCATTTGATGTAGTGGGAGCTCAGCCTGATTTGAAGTCTGTTATATCTTTGACGGTGTTTCGTATTGTGCAGGAGGCGTTGAGCAATATATCAAAGCATGCCAAAGCTGATAATGTTGTCATACACTTAGAATTTGCGCAAAAGAATTTGAAGCTATATATATATGATGATGGCTTGGGCTTTGACACAGCTAAACTCAATGAAAGACACGAGGACATATCCAGCGGCTTTGGTCTTGTAAGCATGAGGGAGAGAGTGGAGCTTCTCGATGGTGAGATGAATATAAGCTCTGAGCCGGGGAAAGGTACACGGATAAATATAATGATACCTTTTATTCAAGAAGGGGAGGTAGAAAATGTGTAACAGGATTAGTGTTCTTATTGCCGATGATCATTCTCTAATCAGGCAGGGACTCAAACAGATACTAGAACTTGAAAGCGATATAACGGTCATTGCTCAGGCATCTAACGGCAATGAAGCTGTCCAGTTGACCAAGCAATATAAGCCTGATGTAATCTTAATGGACATAAATATGCCTGGCACTAATGGCTTACAGGCGATAAAGCAAATAAAGGATGATCAGTTACCCAGTAGAATCATTGTTCTAACTATACATGAGGACAGAGAATATCTTTTCAAGACACTACAAATGGGTGCAGAGGGATATGTGCTCAAGGACGCTGAGCCCAAGGTGCTATTAGAAGCCATACGCAATGTTCATTCGGGACGGTCATATATCCAGCCCAACATGACGATGGAGTTGGTGAAGGAGTTCAACAGGGTCACGTTGCATGAGAAAGGAAAGCATAACGAAAACAACCTTACAGCCAGAGAAACAGAAGTACTGGGGCTTATCGCCGAGGGAATGATAAACAAGGAGATAGCAAGAACTCTGTATATAAGTGAAAAGACTGTGAAGAATCATATTTCCAACATATTTAAGAAGCTTAATGTATCAGACAGGACTCAGGCTGCCATATATGCCATAAAGCATAACATTATGAGTTGATAAACAATATGTCCTATATCCTGGTACAAAAGTCCCAGTCATATAAGCCCTTCGGATGTTATTATCCGGAGGGCTTTTTTAGGTCCAAATCATCATGAAAAAAGGCCCATTGACGGATACTATTACAATCCAAACCGGTCTATAATTAAGTCAGACGAAAGCAAAAAAAAATTTTTCGAATAATTAAATTTTATGAAAGGTGGTACGAAAAAATGAAGATGATGGCATTGTTAACTTACTTGAAGACACGTTTTGCAAGCAAAAAGGGTCAGGGTATGGTGGAGTACGGCCTGATCATTGGTATCATCGCAGTGATACTGGTAGCAGCATTGACAGTTCTCAAAGAACCACTTGGTACACTATTCGGTAACATAGCTGCGATAATTACAGGTAATACACCTGAACCATAATAATGTTGACACAATCATACGATAAAGATTGCCCTATCTGATTTCAGGTAGGGTAATTTTATAACAAGGCAGGCTGAGACGATTTAATTAATACAATGGGTTATAAATGCGGAGGAGAATGTATTATGAGAATGAGAATAAGGAGAAAAGGACAGTCACTTGTTGAAACCGCTCTCATACTACCGGTACTGCTGCTCCTGCTAACGGGCATTATAGATTTTGGGCTACTTTTCAACAGTTATTTGGTGGTTAGTAATGCATCGAGGGAAGGTGCCAGACGTGCTACGGTGGGAAACACAGATGAGCAGATCTTGCTTGCAACAAATAATGCGGCAGCGTCATTGGAACCCACAAGACTTGAAATCGAAATACTACCTAATGAGGCTGGAAGGAGTTCTGGGGATCCAGTTACTGTAACAGTCAGATATGGATACAGTATGATAACACCTGTTATAGGTGCATTTTTCCCTGAAGCATTCGATATTGAAACCAGTACTACAATGCGGTGTGAATAATATCGGAGGTACATATGGAAAAGAAAAACAAGAGGATTATTATAATTTCACTCATATTATCCCTTGCTACTGCAACTTTGATTTATGTCTATATATCCGGAAGTAAAACTGTTGTTATGCCGGAGGTTGAGCAAGCCACAATATATGTGGCCTCAAGGACTATACCTGATAGGACTGAGATATTAGCATCAGATATCAAACAGATTAATGTGGCAAAAGAGCTTATAAATACCGGAGCCATTACAGATTCTAAGGAAATCATAGGTAAATACACTATTCAGAGTATTGTAGAGGGGGAACTCATTAGGGGCGAAAGGCTTGCTGGCGAGGAGAGTACGTACGTATCATACATGGTTCCAGAGGGAACGAGGGCTGTGAGCATGGATGTTACAGAACAGATCAATGTGGCAAATCTAGTGAGACCAGGGGATTTTGTCGATTTGTTTGTGAGCTTTGAAAGGGAAGAGGCAGCATCAGGTGACGTATACCCTCGCACTTCAAAATTACTTCTTCAGAATATTCAGGTCTTGGCTTTGGGACAGGATGTGATGTTATCATCTAAGAAGCTTTCTGAACCCCCAACGACTGTGACACTGGCTATTAAAGCGGAAGATGTTGAGAGGTTTGTATTTGCTACAGAATTTGGAGTTATGAGACTGGCATTGAGACCGTTAGGTGACGAAGAGGAAATCTCCGCCAAGGGTATTCTGAGGTCGGATATGACTGGCAATAGGGGTGTACACATAATGCCAGATAAAGATGGGGGATGAAAAGAGCGGTAAATTATCTCATATCAAGGAGTGATTCAAATGGATATAATTACAGTTTTAATAGTTGATGATTCTGCAGAAACCAGAAATAACATAAGGCAGCTTTTATCTTTTGACAAAAGGCTTGAGGTCTCGGGTGAGGCTGAAAATGGAGAGGAAGCCATAATTATGACAAGGGAGCTAAGGCCGGATGTGGTGTTAATGGATATAAACATGCCGGGTATTGATGGTATAAAAGCTACAGAAGCAATAACCATGGGTATTCCCGAAACTACAGTCATAATAATGTCAGTGCAAGGTGAGACCGAATATGTAAGAAAAGCAATGACAGCCGGTGCCCGGGATTTTTTGTGCAAACCCTTTAATAGCGATGAGTTGGTTGTAACAATTCTAAATGCATATGCGGCAGAGGCAAAAAGGCGTGAAAAAATATCGGCCAGCGGATATCAGGAGGAAGTTAGGTCAAAGGTAATCACTGTGTTCAGCACAAAGGGCGGTGTTGGAAAAACGACAGTTGCATCAAATCTAGCAGTTTCTATAGCAAGGAGCACCAAAAAAAAGGTAGCACTGGTGGATCTGGATTTGCAGTTTGGCGATATTGCAATAATGCTCAATGTTTCTGTTAAGAATACAATAAGTGATCTTGTTAAGGAATTTAGTCAGATGGACAAGAGTCTGATGGAGGAATATCTCGTTACTCATTTCTCTGGGGTAAAGGTGTTGCCTGCACCTGTGAAGCCGGAGTATGCTGAATATATAACAGGTGCTCATGTTGAAAGGATAATCAATACCCTTAGGGAGTCGTATCACTATATAGTAGTAGATTCCTCAGCAAATTTCCATGAATCTGTACTTACATCCCTTGATATGTCAGATAGGATACTGTTGATATCCACCCTTGACCTACCAACAATTAAGAACATAAAGGCCGGACTTGATGTAATGGATACACTCAGGTATTCTCATGATAAAATCTATGTTGTACTAAATAAAGCGTCTGAACAATATGGGATTAAATATAAGGACTTTGAAAACACATTGCGCAAGAATATCTGGTCTTACATACCAGAAGACAGCCAGACTGTTGTTACCTCTGCAAATAAGGGGTTCCCGTTTGTAATGACACGAGCTGAGACAAAGGTGGCTAAAGCTGTAATGGATATTGGAAATATGCTTATCAAGGAATTGGATGGAGATTATCAGAAAAAATCTTCAATTAGAAAGTTGTTTGGATAACACAGCTTAGTATATGGCTGTATTGTAAATAATTTTGCTGGGGGGCGGTCAGGTGTCGTTACTGGAGAGAATGCAAAGAGAAAAAATCACGGAAGGCTTGGAGATGGGCACTCAAAGTAAGATGCGAAAGTCTGCTGTCCCAAAGGAGGATCCCTTTGAGGAGTTAAAAACACGCATACATATAAAGATTATTGAGGAGATAAACACCGGAGCCTTAAAGGAAATTCCCACTGAGAATAATGAGGAGGAGCTGGAGAATGAAATCTCAGCTATTATTGAGAATTTTCTTGAGGATGAGGGCACCTTTATAACAAAACTGGACAAGCAAAAGCTCATCACTCAAATAATTGATGAAGCCATTGGCTTTGGCCCAATAAACCAACTAATTCACGATACATCAGTTTCGGAGATAATGGTGAACGGACCCGACTGTGTTTATGTAGAAAAAAAGGGAAGACTGGTTCGCACGGACGTGACATTTAAGGATGATCAGCATGTGATGAAGGTCATTGATAAAATTGTCGCACCCCTTGGAAGACGTATTGATGAGAGCTCACCTATGGTGGATGCTAGATTGCCCAACGGTTCTAGGGTTAATGCGATAATTCCGCCCCTTGCTCTCAATGGACCATCAATAACAATAAGAAAGTTTTCAGAAAAACCATTCTCTGTCAGAGACCTGATTAATTTTGGCACACTATCGCCAGAGGTGGCAATGCTACTAAAGGCCTGTGTTGAGGCAAGGCTTAATATAGTGGTATCAGGAGGTACAGGAAGTGGAAAGACCACAACTCTCAATGTAATGTCCTCATTTATTCCTGATGATGAGAGAATAGTCACAATTGAGGATGCAGCCGAGCTACAGCTGGCTCAGGAACATGTTGTCAGGCTAGAAACCCGCCCACCGAACATAGAGGGTAAGGGTGCCATAGCTATTAGAGATCTGGTAAGAAATTCCCTTAGAATGAGGCCGGATCGAATTGTTGTTGGGGAGGTAAGAAGTGGCGAGGCTCTTGATATGCTCCAGGCAATGAATACAGGTCATGATGGATCTCTTACTACCGGTCATGCTAATTCACCACGAGATATGCTATCGAGACTTGAGACAATGGTTTTGATGGCAGGAATGGAGCTACCTGTAAAGGCAATTCGTGAACAGATATCATCAGCTATAGATTTGATAGTACAGCAATCCAGGCTTAGGGATGGCTCAAGAAGGATTACACATATTACTGAGATAACCGGTATGGAAGGTGAAATAATTACTATGCAGGATATTTTCTTATTTAGACAACAAGGAAGAGATGAAAAAGGACGAATAACAGGTTCGCTGGTATCAACCGGTATAAAGCCTAAATTCACAGAGAAACTTGAAGATGCGGGTATATCACTTCCTTTGGATATATTTATGAGATAACGATCGGTTCAGGGAGGGATGAATATGGAGGGGCTGATAATTGTTTTATCATTTGTATCGTCAGGCATGATTTATTACCTAATATTTAGTAAATTATCTGTAAAGCATGATTATATGTCTAGGCTTGGTAAGTATACCAATGTGGAAGAATTTCATGAAGATAAGGCAAGATCAAGGAGAAGAGACAATACGGGAGCAGTTAGAGGTGCTCTTTCAAAAGGAATAGGTAAAATCAGGTTTCTTGATGGATACAAAAGGAAGATACGGGCAAGCTTAACAAGGTCACATTTGCCTGTGAAGGCAGAAGAGTTTCTTGTGTTTAGTTTAATTCTGTTTCTTCTATTGTTCTTTTTGATTATACTGGCCAAGGGAATAGGAACGTGGCCTTTAGCCCTATTGGCAGGTGTGGGTGGTTGGTTGATGCCATCATTCTATGTTAAGAGCAGGATTAAGAAAAGACTTAAGCTTTTAAATGAACAGCTTGGTGACGCAGTTACAATGATGTCGAACTCTCTAAAAGCCGGCTACAGCTTCTTTCAGACGGTGGATATGGTAGCGGAGGAAATGACTGGTCCTATTGCAGAGGAATTCAGTATACTACAAAAGGAGGTTAATCTGGGATTGAACACAGAGAGAGCTCTCGAGAATATGGTCAATAGGATAGAAAGCGAGGATCTTGAGCTAATGGTAACTGCTGTAATGATTCAGAGACAGGTTGGAGGAAATCTATCGGAGGTTCTTGATAAAATAACCCAGACAATCCGTGATAGAGTAAAAATCAAGGGAGAGCTAAAGGCAATAACAGCTCAGGGCAGAGTATCAGGTCTTGTGATTTCCATACTGCCATTGATATTGTGTTTAATTATTTACCTAATTAATCCGGGGCAGATGAGCCTGTTGTTTACAACTCCTTTAGGCCTATTGATGCTTGGAGTGGCAGCCGTAATGGAGTTTACCGGTATTATTTTGATACGAAGGATAGTAAGGATTGAGATATAGGAGGTGCAGTAGATGCTTATAGCAATTTTTATAATGGTTTTTGCAAGCTGCTTTATGCTCCTTTATACGTTTTTTTCAGTTGCCAACCGAGATAAGCAATCAATAGAAACAAGACTTCATCGTATCAAAAAGTTAGGGATAACAAACGATGATGAAGAGTTAAGCCAGCCTTTATTGACAAGGGTTATCCGTCCAATGCTTGACAGTATGGGCAAGGCTATGATGAAAATCACCCCTAGGGAAATGTTAGCGTCCCTTGAAAATAAAGTAATTAGGGCAGGTAACCCTGGGAAGCTATCTGTTAAGGAATGGGCCAATGTCCAAGCCTTGCTTGTAACCATACTGCCATTGATTACCTTTATTGTATGCAAAAACTCAGGCGTGAAGGGTGGGACTATTATTTTGTTCATTCTGTCGGAGATAGCTATGGGTTTTGTACTACCAAGCTTTATTCTTGGTAAGATAATCACATCAAGGCAAACAACGATATTAAATTCATTACCTGATGTTATAGATTTAATAACGGTTAGTGTTGAAGCTGGCCTAGGGTTTGATGGAGCTTTGCTGAAGGTTGTAGAAAAAAAACCTGGCCCCTTGGCTTCTGAATTTGAAAAGGTTTTGCAGGAAATTAAGGTAGGAAGGCAAAAGAAGGATTCTTTGAGAGATATGTCCCAAAGGCTGGACATACAGGACTTTACTGCATTTACTGGAGCAATCATCCAAGCAGATCAATTTGGAGTTGGTATTGCCAAAGTCCTACGTATTCAGTCCGATCAAATGAGGTTAAAAAGAAAGCAACGGGCACAGGAAAAAGCCATGAAAATCCCTGTAAAGATGCTCATACCAATGGTAGTATTCATTTTTCCAACGCTATTTATTGTTTTGCTGGGGCCTGTAGTAATCAAATTGATTGAGCAATTTTCTGCGATGTAGTAAATATGGCCATTTTCCTGACCCGTAATCGATGGGGCTTGCTTGTGGAGGAGGTATTAAGCAGCCCTATCGATTATGTTTTGATTACTATTTTACATAGAATTAAATTGTAGATAGCTGAAGATAGTGGTATAATAATAGACAAATGTTCTACTAATCATTGGAGGCTATTATTATGAGAGATTTTTTAAAGCAAATTGAAAAGGGCGTACTTATACACGACGGCTCAAAGGGATACCTGCTGCAAACCCTTGGCCTAAAGGGTGGGGATTGCGGTGAGCTATGGAATTTGACTAACCAGGACGCTGTCAGGAGGGTTTACAGGGCATATCTTGAAGCCGGCTCCGATGTGATTCAGACCAACACTTTTCCAGGAAACAGGATACATCTCAGTAAATATGGCCTTGGAGATAAAACCTATGAAATAAATTATCTGGGAGCAAAGCTTGCTAAGGAGGTTGCGGGGGACAGGGCTTTTGTATCTGGCTCTATTGGTCCAACGGGAGTATTGTTTGAGCCCTCTGGCCAGCTTTCGTTTCAGAAGGCATATGAAATATATTGTGAGCAAGTAAAGGCATTAGCAGATGGTGGTGTTGATGTTATCAATTTTGAGACCTTCACTGATTTGGCAGAGCTGCGGGCAGCTTATTGGGCGGCCAGAGACGTCACAAATCTTCCGGTTATTTGTTCTCTTGCATTCGAAAACAACGGTCATACTCTAATGGGTACAAATCCTTTCGTAGCTGTTGCTGTATTGAGATCAGTAGGTGTAGATATGGTAGGCGCCAACTGCTCCTTTGGACCTGAGCATATGGCGGATATTATTAAAGCTATGCATGATGCTGGAGGAGGATATCTCAGTGTGAAGCCAAATGCAGGGCTACCGGTAGTGACAGAGGGTATGGTTTCATATAAGGAAACTCCGGTACATTTTGCCGAATTGGCAGCGAAATTTGTTGGATTGGGAGCACGGCTTATTGGCGGTTGCTGTGGAACTACTCCTGAATTTATAAAAGTACTAAAGGAAAGGGTATTGGACATTATTCCTGCTCCTGCAGCTGATAGGCCAAAGGGAATAATAACATCAAACACAAAATATGTTAGTGTGGATAAGCTGGATAAAGAAAACATATACAAACTGGATGCAAAGAGCAATTCTGAAATGATGGAGGCTCTTAAAAACAATGATCTTTCATGGGTGGAGGACACAGGTCTTGATATAGCATCTGAAGGCTTTGACGCTATTTATGTAAATACTGACGCTATATCTACTACTGTTAGAATACTTTCTGATGTTGTTGACAAACTGCAATGGTATGTCAGGGATCCCATTATCATTGAAACTAATAGTGTTTCAGCTCTTGAAGAAGCCCTCAGGATATACAGAGGGATTGCAGGTGTTATCATTAAAGAGGACACCACCGATAAGGTGGCATTAGCAGCTGTGGCTGATAAATATGGAGGTGTCGTTGTTTCAATAGACTAGGAATCTGTATTTTAGTTGATACCTTAGTATGTGAGTGGTAAAATAATAGATGTAAAGCAAGAGAAATGGTAGTATATTTCAATACCTGAAGAGTTACGTATCCGGGTGGGTGCGAAATAGGCCCTAGACCTATAGATTTACATCTGAAAGCGCTGAAAAATATGGGGGCGAAGGTACAGGATGCCCAAAGAGGATTCATATACTGTGAGGCCGAAAGGCTGAAGGGTTGTGATATCCAGCTTGATTATCCAAGTGTTGGGGCTACAGAGAATATTATGCTGGCTTCGGTATTTGCCGAAGGAGAAACAGTTATAAGAAATGCAGCCAAGGAGCCTGAAATACTGGATTTGCAGAACTACCTGCAATCCACCGGCGTTTATGTTACAGGTGCCGGCACGAGCGTCGTAAGGATCAGAGGAGGAGAACATAAGCTAAGAAATGCGGAACATACTATCATTACAGACCGCATAGTAGCAGGTACATATATGGTGGCGGCAGGTATCACAGGCGGAGAGCTGTTACTAAGGAATGTAATACCAGAGCACTTAAGTTCCATAATATCTCTTTTAAGAGAAAGCGGCTGTAGGATTGTTATAAAAGGCAGTACAATGTTAGTTGCCGGCCCTGCTAGAATGCGTGCTCTAGATATTGTTCGTACATTGCCTTACCCGGGCTTCCCAACAGATATGCAGGCGCAAATTAGTGCCATGTTGACAATTGCAAGAGGCACAAGCATAATAGTGGAGACTGTATTTGAAAACAGATACAAGCATGTGGATGAATTGCTAAGAATGGGTGCCAATATAAAGCTTGAAGGTCGTATTGCAATTGTAAAGGGGGTAAAAAAGCTTACAGGTGCAAATGTGTATGCCCGTGATCTCAGGGGAGGAGCAGCCTTGGTGCTTGCAGGACTCTCAGCTGAAGGGGAATCGGTGATATCCGATATCAAGCATATAGACAGAGGATATGAGAGTATTGAAGATAAATTAAGACAGGTTGGAGCATCCATCCAGCGGGTTGAATAGCAACATAGCTGAAATGCCTGATATAAAGGCAATCAGGGGGAAATTAATGAAATTGCGCAGGATAAAGGTTGTGCAGGAGCCGGCACATGTGCGTAACAAAAGAAAAAGAGGACTGCAAAGAATACTAAGTACAATGTGGTTTGTATTGGTGACAGTGTTGTTTGTAATTACCATTATATATACTTCAATGTCACCCTTTTTTAATATAAAACAGATTGTATCAGAGGGCTCTGCCCACTATGATGGGGCAGTTCTGGCGGCTGCCTCAAGTATAAGACCGGGACGTAACGGATTCAAGCTCATGTTTGAGAGTAGTTCGTTTTCAGGCGTTATGCGAATTAGCGACGCCGAAAGAAGTATTATGAGCAACTGCCCATATGTTAAGCAGGCAAGAGTCGGATACGTCCTTCCGTCTACTATACATATTGAGGTTGTTGAACGTGAGCCAGCAGCTATAATAGATATGAAGGGAACATATCTACTCATTGACAGGGAGGGATATCTCCTGGAAATAGAGCCTGCTACAGACAGACTAAGTTTGCCTGTAATACGGACTACTCAGCTGGCAACTGCCAATCTGGGCAATAAATTGGATATTCCTGATGAAATGTTCTTATCAGCATTTAAAGTATTTGATACAATTAAGGACGTGGATAGTGCAAATGAGTGTAAGCTAATAGATGATGTTGACTATGTGGATCCATGTGATCCTTACAATGTAAAGATTTCACTCGAATCACGGATAATAGTAAATCTTGGCAAGGCAGAGGATCTACACTATAAGATTAGTGCTACCACAAGCATATTAAGAAAGAATTTAAAGAAAACTGAAAGGGGTACACTGGATTTCTCGGCAAATACTGATCCGGTGTTCACTCCGGAATATGGAGGGTAGGCATCAATGCTTCCAATTTTAGGTATGATTATAGGTATATTGATAGGAGTATTTATAATCCCTATTAATGTTCCACAGCAATATTCTATTTACCTGGCAGTAGCTATACTTGCTTCCATAGACTCGGTATTTGGTGGATTTTCCGCAACAGTGCGTGGAAAATTCGACATGAAGATTTTTGTTTCCGGTTTTTTTGGTAATGCTATACTAGCTGCAATATTGGCCTATATAGGAGATCAGATGGGACTACAGCTGTATCTTGCAGCAATTTTCGCATTTGGTAACAGAATTTTTATAAATTTCGCTATTATTCGCAGATATTTGTTGAATAAGTCGAGAAAAAAAGATAATATATAGTTTGTAGGGGGTCGCATCTGTGAATAACTTAATTATAGGCATTGATATTGGAACAACCAAAGTAAGTTCACTTATCGGAAAAGTGAACAAGCTTTCTCAAATAGAGATAGTAGGCAGAGGCATGGCTTCATGCAATGGCCTGAAAAAGGGTGTTATAGTTGACATAGACAGTACAGCTGATAGTATTAGGAAGGCTGTTGAAGAGGCTGAAGCCGATGCCAATATGAAAATTGCTTCAGCTTATGTAAACATACATGGAATGCATGTCAATATTATCAACAATAGAGGCTATTTGAATATTAATGGCAGAGAGATATCGAGTGTCGATGTTGAAAATATCCTGAGCGATGTCAGAGATATAGAATATCCGGATGACAGACAGTTGATAGATGTGATACCAAGGCAGTACATAATCGACGGTTATGATGAGATAACTGATCCTGTCGGTATGGTAGGAGCAAGGCTTGAAGTCGATGCCGACATACTGGTGGGGAAAATCACCTCTGTTCAAAATATAATAAAAAGCATGGAAAGAGCAGGAATCAGAATAGATGGAATAGTAGCAGAAGCATTTGCCACCGGGGAGATATGTCTGACTGCTGATGAGAAGGATATTGGAGTTATCCTACTGGATGTAGGAGGTAGTGTTACTGATGTTTCAGTATTCCAGGGCAAACGGCTGATTTTTTATGATTCAATCCCTGTGGGAGGGGATCATGTTACCAATGATATAGCAATAGGATTGAGAATATCAAATGTCGAGGCTGAAAAGATAAAAAGACAATTCGAATTGGCATTGACATCTCTTATTAAGAACGATCAGGAAATTTCAGTTTTAGATATCAATGAGAATACAAAGAAAAATGTGAAGGTATCGGAAGTGGTTGAGATAATTGAGGCAAGAGTCTATGAAGTATTCTCACTTTGTAATAATTTACTTACTAAGGCTGGCGTGAGTATTCCCGAGGAAGGCAATGCGGTTATGACCGGAGCTGGCATATCTTATGTTGACGGATGTAAACAGCTTGCCCAGGAGGTGTTCCAAGTTCCAATCAGAGTTGTACAGGCTGGACAGCTCCAAGGTGTTTCTAAGCCTGAATATGTTGCGACGGCAGGTATTATCAAGTATGTGGCCAATGTTAAAAAGGGTGGAAGTGCGGCAAGTGAGGTTAAGCTAAAGAAACCTACAGTCAGTAGCCCTAAAATGAATTTTATTAATAGAATAATTAGTTTCATAAAAGAGATTTTTTAGATTAGTTAAACAATAATATTTTAATTGAACTTTTTGTAAATCTAATCTTGCTTTAATGAATGGAATAAGATATTATTTAAGTAATGCCAAACCAATGACAAAAGGGGGATTCACTTTGCTGGAGTTTGATATTGATATGGAACAGTTTGCCCAAATTAAGGTCATAGGTGTCGGTGGTGGAGGCAATAATGCCGTCAACAGAATGATATCAGCGGGACTACGCGGTGTCGAGTTCATAGCAATAAATACAGATAAACAGGCACTCTTTCTTTCCAAAGCAAACACAAAGATTCAGATTGGGGACAAGCTGACTAAAGGCCTTGGTGCAGGAGCTAATCCTGAAATTGGTGAAAAAGCAGCCGATGAGAGTAAGGATGAAATTGCTCAGGCAGTCAAAGGTGCTGACATGGTCTTTGTTACCGCAGGAATGGGAGGCGGCACCGGAACAGGAGCAACGCCTATTGTTGCGCAGATAGCAAAGGAAATGGGTATCCTTACGGTGGGTGTGGTCACAAAGCCCTTCATGTTTGAGGGACGAAAGAGGATGCAGTATGCTGAGCAGGGTATCGAGAAGCTTAAAGAGGTTGTTGACACGCTTGTGACTATACCAAACGACAGACTACTTCAGGTTGCTGAGAAAAAGACTTCCATAATAGACGCCTTCCAGATGGCTGACGATGTACTTCGCCAGGGTGTCCAGGGTATATCGGATCTGATTGCAGTTCCGGGACTAATAAATTTGGACTTTGCTGATGTAAAGACAATAATGTACAATACAGGACTTGCCCATATGGGTATAGGCAGGGCTTCCGGTGACGGAAGAGCAGAGGAGGCCGCAAAGCTGGCAATACAGAGCCCCCTACTGGAGACCTCCATCGAAGGCGCAAGAGGTGTACTGCTAAACATCACAGGTGGCGAGGATTTAGGACTTTTCGAAGTAAATATGGCAGCAGAGCTTGTACAAAAGTCGGCTGATCCAGATGCTAACATAATTGTCGGCGCAGTAATAGATGAAAATCTTAAGGACGAGATATTGATTACAGTTATTGCTACTGGATTTGAAAAGGGTCCGGTTATAAGGAAAATGGAGAAAGCAATGGACAAACAGACTGCCGTAAAGCCTGAACAGGTTGTAGCTGTGAAGCGTCACACTGGTGGAGATGTTTCTGACGACGAATTGGAAATACCAACATTTCTTAGAAAGAACAGATACAGATAACAGAGCATATCATATGTATATTGTCCAGTTACCCCTAAGCAAACTGCTTAGGGGTTTTTATTGATTAAAATACTAAATTCTACAGTAGCAATTGACATAAAATTCAGGGTGTATGAAATATAATAATAGTATAGCAAAACATAAAATAGCAGGATTGAGAATATATGTAAATTAGGGGATGTCTGTAAACACAGCCGAGTGAGGTAAAACAGTGAAGATCTATTTAGATATCGTTATCCTTGAGAATATTGTCATCAATTATTTGATACTACTGGTTACATCAAGGTTCTCAAAGAATAAAGCGAGCAGTCTGAGGCTTTTCCTTGGTTCCCTCCTGGGTACAGTATATCTTGTACTGATGATTTTGCTGCCTGATATGAAGGTGTATACCACAGTACTTTCCAAAGTGCTTCTGTCCATAATAATGGTGGCAATTACCTTCAATTTTAACAGGATAACGGTGTTTTTGAAAACACTGGCCTTATTTTATGCATCTACATTCCTGTTTGCTGGAGCCGGTTTTGCACTGATGTTTTTCAAAAGAGATTGGGGGATAATGCGAAATGGCGTTGTAATGACTCCTATGACATTATTGGATACTACATGGACCGAACTACTCCTTGCCATTGGTGTGACTCTTATTATTCTACGAATAGTCTGGGATGCTATTCAAAGCAGAGCCATAAAGGAAAAGCCGCTTGTACAGGTCAGCATCACCTTTGACGAAAGGGCAATAGAGGTTTCGGCTCTTGTGGATACGGGAAATTCACTGCATGACCCTTTATCTAACATGCCTGTGGTAGTAGTTGAATACACAGCTATAAAAGCCCTTCTGCCTGAGGAAATTAGAAGCATCTTTGAGCATGAGACCGAGAACGATCTCAATACGGTCACGGCAACAATATCGTGTTCAAACTGGTTTTCCAGATTCCGGCTGATTCCCTTCACCTCTCTGGGAAAGGAGAATGGTATGCTTATCGGTTTTAGGCCAGACTTTATCGAGATAGGAGAAAATGATGGTAGAAAAAGTGTGCACGACGTGATAGTAGGTATTTACAACAAGGGTTTATCCAGAAACCAACAGTACAGAGCATTGATGAATCCCGAACTAATGTAGGTAACACAGCGAAAGGAGATAACACATGGGTATTTATGCCAGAGTTAAACTGATAATTAGGATTGGGTACTTGGAACTACTGAACAAAATTACAAGGAAAAGGGGATACCCAATACATTATATAGGAGGAAGTGAAGCATTACCACCGCCCCTTTCCACTGACGAGGAGGCTTATCTGCTGGCAAGACTGGAGGAGCAGGATTATGGAGTTAAAAGTGTCTTGATAGAACGCAACCTAAGATTGGTTGTCTATATAGCCAGAAAGTTTGAAAACACAGGGATTGGTGTGGAAGACCTTGTATCTATAGGGACAATAGGGTTGATAAAGGCTATAAATACCTTTAATCCATCTAAAAATATCAAGCTTGCAACATATGCTTCAAGATGTATAGAAAATGAGATACTTATGTACCTTAGGAGAAATAATAAGATAAAGAGCGAGGTTTCTATAGATGAGCCCCTCAACGTTGATTGGGATGGAAATGAGCTGTTACTATCAGATATATTAGGAACAGAAAATGACATTATCTACAGGAGTCTTGAGGACGAAATAGACAGGGAGCTTCTTAATACTGCAATGAAGAAGCTTTCAATAAGGGAAAAGAAAATAATGGAATTAAGATTTGGCCTGTCAAATGGAGTTGAGAAAACGCAGAAGGAGGTTGCTGATATGCTTGGTATCTCTCAATCCTACATTTCAAGGCTGGAGAAGAGAATTATCAGTCGCCTGAAGAAAGAGATCAGCAGAATGGTTTAAAACCATCAAAGCCGCTGTTGTCAAGGCCTTTGGCAAATATTTTTATAGTAGGTATACAGTATAAAAGTGACCTCTAGGGCAATAATGTTACTATACAATGCACCTGGAGGTTAATAATATGCTGATTAACAAAGTAGAAATATGTGGAGTCAATACTTCTAAACTGCCGGTTTTATCAAATGAACAAAAAAAGGTCCTGTTCGAAAGGATGCATAATGGTGATCCTACTGCAAGGGAAGAATTTATTAACGGAAATCTAAGACTTGTACTTAGTGTTATTCAGCGTTTTAATAATAGAGGGGAATATGTAGATGATCTTTTTCAAGTTGGCTGTATTGGACTAATAAAAGCTATTGATAATTTCGATGTTTCACAAAATGTAAGGTTTTCTACTTATGCCGTGCCTATGATTATCGGTGAGATACGAAGATATCTTAGGGACAACAATTCAATAAGAGTAAGCAGATCTCTGAGAGATATAGCATATAAGGCTTTGCAGGCAAAGGAAAGACTTACTATAAGGAATTCCAAGGAGCCTACTATATCAGAAATAGCGAAGGAGCTCCAGTTACCAAAGGAGGACGTGGTATTTGCACTGGATGCTATACAGGATCCAATTTCACTGTTCGAGTCCGTATATCATGATGGCGGAGACGCAATATATGTAATGGACCAAGTAAAGGATGAAAAAAATATAGATGAGAACTGGCTGGAAGGCATTTCTCTAAAAGAGGCTATGCGGAAGCTGAATGACAGGGAGAAGCTTATACTAAATTTGCGGTTTTTTGAGGGTCGGACCCAGATGGAGGTAGCAGAAGAAATTGGGATATCTCAGGCTCAGGTATCACGACTTGAAAAAACGGCATTAATGCATATGAGAAAACATATATAGAGTTTAAGGACACCGAAAGGTGTTTTTTGTTTTGTAGTAAGTAAGAGGAAACCTCTACACATGGAAGCGTGGTGGGAGTGGGGGCAGTTCTGGCCTAGTTATATTGTTGAATTCATCAGCATACATTTAGGTAGGCATTCTATATCCTCATTATGGAAGACTGGTGGGGGAAATGAATCGATCATCTGACTTCAAACAAAAGGAAGTAATAAATGTATCTGACGGCAGACGTCTCGGCTTTGTATCGGATGTAGAAATCGATTTGGATCAAGGGAAAATCGCCGCTATTGTTTTGGCTGGTGTTGCCCGGCTTTTTGGATTTTTGGGCAAGGATAGTGAGTTTGTTATACCATGGGAAAAGATAGTTAAAATAGGAGAGGACATTATTCTAGTTGACCTGGATGAGCGATTTATGAGAAAATACTTTGACTAATGATTTTTATTGATTTCCTAAAGAAAATGTGAGTATTGCCCGATACATTAGTGGAGTAGTACAAAAGATAAAGCACTACGGTGCAAACGATACAGGAGGGTAAGCTATGAAGTGTCCATATTGTGGGTTCATGGATGACAAGGTGATAGACTCAAGACCTACCGAAGAAAACACATCTATCAGAAGACGAAGAGAATGCTCTAAATGTGCTAAAAGATTCACTACATATGAAAAGGTTGAAAGTGTTCCTTTGATGGTAATTAAAAAGGATAAGACCCGGCAAATATTTGATCGTCAAAAGCTTCTTAACGGCCTTCTCAGAGCCTGTGAAAAAAGACCAGTTTCCATTAATGAGCTTGAAAAGCTTATAGATGGTATTGAAACACAGATACTCAACTCTTTGAAAAGGGAGATTACGACCCAGGAAATAGGAGAAATGGTCATGGCTAGACTCAAGGATCTTGACGAGGTGGCATATGTTAGGTTTGCCTCTGTATACAGGCAATTCAAAGATATCAATACCTTTATGGAAGAGCTTCGAAAGCTGCTGAAAGAGAAATAAATCGCTGTCGAAGAAGTCAATACGGCATGTAAAAAAACGCTACATTGGGGATAGCATTCTCGGGGAATCTTATTGCCCTTTACCTGTTTTATGAGCTGCTTACGTTTGCCACATATCCGTTGGTAATCCATGAGCGCAGCGCTGAAGCAGTGAAGGAGGGATCAAAATATATCTTATACAGCCTTTCTGGTGCAGGGGCAATTCTAATTGCAATAGTTGTAACCTACTGCTACACAAGTAATCTTGATTTTGCCGGCGGTTCGATTCTTGCCGGTTGTCAGGGAAGATATTATTTGATGTTTCTTGGAAAACCTACCAAGGCAGAGGTCGTTGGCAAGGTATCGATAATGCAGCATTTTGCCCTGGGCCTGCTATCTGTCGTGACTGGCACCATACTTAAAAATTGGGTATGTACAAACATGTGTATTTATAGTAGTATTATGTTGGAAATAAATGTATGATATAGCGACATAATACAACAAAGAAGGTAAAAGGTATGTACTCAAAAATTATAAGCTGCGGTCTTTTAGGTATTGATGGCTATTTAGTTGAGATCGAGACAGACATTAGTAGTGGGATACCTGCATTTGACATCGTTGGACTTGGTGATACAGCAATTCGTGAAGCACGAGAGCGTGTGCGTTCTGCAATTAAAAACACTGGCTTTGAATTTCCCATACGCAGAATTACGTTGAATATGGCGCCTGCTAATATTAAAAAAGAGGGATCTTCTTTTGATCTTGCCATTTCTCTTGGCATAATTGCATCAACAGGTAAAATAAATTATGCTTCACTACAAAACTCCATGTTTATAGGAGAGCTTGCTCTTAATGGTGAAATAAAGCCTGTCAAGGGTGTATTACCCATGGCAGCATGTGCCTTGCTAAATGGCATTAGATATGTATTTCTACCAGAAGCAAATGCTAGGGAAGCATCAGTTATCAAGGACTTGTGCATAATTCCGGTTAAAGATCTTAAGGGAGCAGTAAGCATAATAAATGGGGAAGCTGAGATAACTCCATTCATTGATACACGCCAGGATGCTGGAGATACAAATAGGGGTTATGATGTGGACTTTGCTGATGTAAAGGGACAGGAGAATGTCAAAAGAGCATTGGAGGTGGCCGCATCAGGGGGGCATAACTGTCTAATGCTTGGTTCGCCAGGCTGTGGAAAGACAATGCTTGCTAGAAGACTGGCCACTATCCTTCCCTCTATGACCTTTGACGAAGCCTTGGAGGTGACAAAAATACACAGTATTGCAGGTATTTTGCCTCAGGGACTGCCACTTGTAAAGAAAAGACCCTTTAGAAGTCCTCATCATACTATTTCAGATACAGGTCTTGTGGGGGGAGGATCAATGCCAAAGCCCGGTGAAATTAGTCTTGCTCACTATGGTGTACTTTTTTTGGACGAGCTCCCTGAGTTTGGTAAGAAGTCTCTTGAATCCCTACGACAGCCGTTGGAGGATGGAATAATAACAATTTCAAGAGTCAATGCCACTCTTACATATCCGGCCAGAACTACACTTATATGTGCTGCAAATCCGTGCAGATGTGGAAAATTCTTAGATCACACCGGCCAATGTTCATGTACCCCCAACCAAATTCAACAGTATATAGGAAAAATGTCCGGCCCACTTTTGGATAGAATGGATATCCATATCGAGGTATCGCCTGTGAAGTACAGGGATTTGGACAGCGATACTCCTGTGGAATCCTCTGCGACTATAAGGGGAAGGGTGGAAAGGACTAGGAGATTACAGCTTGAGAGGTATAAGGGCATGGGAATCTATTCTAATTCTCAGCTTCAACCGGCAATGTTCGGAAAGTATTGCAGATTGGACAAAAGCTGTAGGAATATATTGAGAAATGCGTTTGATAAGCTTAGTATGAGTGCCAGAGCTCACAGTAGGATAATAAAGGTGGCCAGAACTATTGCTGATATGGACCAATATGAGGATATAAAGCAGGAGCATCTAGCAGAAGCAATACAATATAGGAGTCTTGACAGGAAAATATGGAATGTGTGAAGTGAGGGCGAAATGGCTAGCGAAGTAAAATACTGGGTATGGTTTAGTGCATTGACAGGAGTGTCAACAAGGAGAAAGAATATTTTACTTAAGCATTTCAAGGAACCGGAATATATCTGGGAAGCCCGGGAGGGTGAACTGAAGGCATCAGGCCTATGTACTCCCAAGGTGATTCGTTGTATTACGGACAGTGAGGGGAGAAAGCAAACTGATGCATTGATGGAACAAATCATAAAGTGTGATGCTAATATAGTTACCCTTAATGATCAATCATACCCTGAGCCTTTGAAATTTATAACAGATCCGCCTATTGTGCTTTACTACAGGGGGAGGCTTGAAAATGACCAGGTGTGTGTTGCAGTTGTAGGGTCCAGAAGAGCTACCTGGTACGGACTTGATATGGCAAAGCGTTTATCCAGGGAGCTTGCGAGATATGGAGTAACTGTTGTTAGCGGTATGGCCAGAGGAGTGGATTCCAAGGCACATCTAGGTGCCATTGAAGGTGGAGGGAGAACGATTGCGGTATTGGGCTGTGGTGTTAACAGAGTCTACCCGCCGGAGAACCGGGAGCTCATGAAGCAAATTATAAACAATGGTGCAGTGATATCGGAATACCCGCCAGGTACAAACCCAGTCCCATACAATTTTCCGGCAAGGAACAGAATAATTAGCGGCATTTCCAAGGGAGTTGCGATAGTGGAGGCAAACGAAAGAAGCGGCTCCCTTATAACGGCGGATCTAGCATTGGAACAGGGACGTGATGTGTTTGCTGTACCCGGCAATATTAATTCTGCTGCCAGTGTCGGTACGAATAGACTCATTCGTGAAGGGGCAAAAATTGTTACAGATGTTGAAGACATTATAGATGAATTGGATTTAGGTAATCGAGGGAAAAATGCGAATGGTTATGGAGAAAGGCTTGGGGAGATTAAGCTTACAGGGGATGAAAAGTCAATAGCCCAAAAACTGGTCTTGGGACCTGTACATATTGATTCTATTGCAAGAGATTGCGGGCTTAGTATTCAGGCAGCTTCATCTATTCTTGTGATGCTTGAATTAAGCGGTTTTGTCGAACAGCTTCCAGGAAAGTTTTTCAAGTTACTTGAATAAATAAAAAACATATTGTAGATTTTAGTTAAAAGTGTGGTAATATATGATTTGAACTTATATGCAACACCACAAATACCCGCAAGGAGGAAATAATGGCAAATAACCTTGTTATAGTAGAATCACCTGCAAAGGCAAATACAATAGGAAAATTTCTGGGAAAGGATTATAAGATCGTAGCTTCTGTTGGTCATGTGAGAGATTTGCCTAAGAGCCAGATCGGTGTGGATGTAGAAAATAATTTCGAACCGAAATATATCACCATACGTGGCAAGGGAGAAGTACTCAGCAAGCTGAGAAAGGAAGCCAAGTCTGCAGGCAAGATATTCCTAGCAACTGACCCTGATCGTGAGGGGGAAGCTATATCCTGGCATTTAGCAAACGTATTGAAAATTGATAATAAAGACAAGTGCAGAGTCACTTTTAATGAGATAACAAAGAATGCAGTTAAAAATGCTATTAAGACACCTAGAAAGATTGATATGAATCTTGTTGATGCTCAGCAGGCAAGGCGCATAATGGACAGGATTGTAGGCTATAAAATTAGCCCCCTGCTTTGGAGAAAAATCAGAAAAGGTCTTAGTGCAGGGCGTGTGCAGTCGGTGACAGCAAGGCTCATATGTGATAGAGAGGAAGAAATAGACGAATTTGTGCAGGAGGAATACTGGACGATTATTGCCAGCCTTCTTAAGAAAAAATCAGGACCTTCCTTTGATGCAAAGTTTTATGGAAAAGTCGGCGAAAAGCTTGAGCTTAGAAATAAGGCTCAGGTTGACGAAATACTAAGCCAGCTTGAAGGCAAGGATTTTGTTGTCGGCAACGTGAAAAATGGAGAAAAGAAAAAATCGTCGCCGCCGCCTTTTACCACAAGTACTTTGCAGCAGGAGGCATCACGAAAGCTGGGTTTTCCCACAAGGAAGACAATGATAATAGCCCAGCAGTTATACGAGGGAATTGCGGTAAAGGGTCACGGTACCATCGGTCTGGTCTCATATATCCGTACAGATTCTGTTAGGATTTCAACAGAAGCCCGGGAGGAAGCAAAAAAGTATATTAGCGAAAAATATGGTGAAAAATATTTACCAAAGGAAGCAAGGGCACACAAAAACAAGTCTTCATCTCAGGATGCTCATGAAGCTATAAGGCCCACTTATGCGGATATGGAGCCTGATGGAATTAAGGCATCCTTATCCAATGACCAATACAAGCTTTACAAGCTGATATGGTCCAGATTTATATCAAGCCAGATGTCCTCAGCAATATATGATACCGTTGCAGCTGAAATAATGGCAGGTGACCTGTTGTTTAAGGCTAATGGTTCCAAGCTAAGATTCAAAGGCTATTTGGCTATATATAAAGAGGGAAGGGACGAGGGAATGGAGGATGGAGATATATCCGTACCTGAGTTGACACAGGATGAAAAGCTAACGTTAAAAAAACTTGAAGATAAACAGCATTTTACACAACCGCCATTAAGGTATACAGAAGCAACACTAGTCAAAATGCTGGAGGAAAAGGGCGTCGGTAGGCCCAGTACCTATGCGCCAATAATAACGACAATTCTTGCCAGAGGTTATATAGAAAAAGAGAAAAAATTCTTAAAGCCCACTGAGCTTGGGGTAATTGTCAATGATCTAATGAAAAACAACTTTGCAGATATTGTTGATGCCAAGTTTACTGCCCAAATGGAAAAAAAGCTTGATGAGGTTGAAGAGGGCACCAAAAAGTGGGCTGACCTGATGAAGGACTTTTATGAGCCCTTTGCCGTCGCACTGAAGGAAGCAGAAGAAAAAATAGGTACCATTGAAATACGTGATGAAGAGACGGATATTGAATGTGACAAATGTGGCAGGAACATGGTTATAAAGATGGGGCGTTATGGAAAGTTTCTTGCATGCCCCGGTTTCCCTGAATGCAGAAATACAAAGCCCATACTTGAAGAAGCGGGCGTAAACTGTCCTGAATGTGGCAATAAGGTCCTTGTGAAAAAGACAAGAAAAGGGAGGAAGTATCTGGGGTGTGAAAAAAACCCGGAATGCGGTTTTATGACCTGGGATATGCCGGCTGGAGAAAACTGCCCCGAATGCGGAAGCTTTTTGGTCAAAAAATATAGCGGGAAGAAAGTTTCAATGAAGTGCAGCAGTGAAAAATGCGATTTTATTAAAGAAGCAGTAAAAGAGGAGTAATTTAGGAGGAAATCCGGTATTGGTGAATCAATATATAAATGTGATCGGGGCTGGGCTGGCGGGCAGTGAAGCGGCCTGGCAGGCGGCCCAAAGAGGACTTAAGGTCAGGCTATACGAAATGAAGCCGCACAAACGGTCTGCAGCTCATAGTCTGGATACATTTGCCGAGTTGGTTTGCAGTAATTCATTACGAGCTGACCGGCTAGAAAATGCAGTTGGCCTTCTAAAGGAAGAAATGCGCCGTCTGGACTCACTAATTATGCAGTGTGCTGACGATACTAAAATTCCTGCTGGAGGCGCTCTGGCAGTCGACAGAGAAGGATTCTCTAAAGCAGTCACAGAGAAAATTACTAACCATCCCAATATAACTATTTACAAAGAAGAAGTTACTGAGGCTCCAAGAGACGGTATTACGATAATTGCTACAGGACCTTTGACCACGGAAGCATTAACAGAATACATCATTTCTCTCACAGGCAAGGACAGCTTATATTTTTATGATGCTGCGGCTCCCATAGTGACATATGAGTCCATTGATATGACCAAAGCCTTTAGAGCTTCACGTTACGGAAAAGGCGGTGATGACTACATCAACTGTCCAATGAACAGGGAGCAATATAGTAAATTCTACAACGAATTGGTGGGTGCGGAAACAGTACCTATGCGCTCATTTGAAAAAACCAAATTGTTCAGCGGTTGCATGCCTGTCGAAAGCATGGCTATGAATGGATATGATACATTGCGTTACGGACCTCTCAAGCCGGTAGGAATAACAGATCCAGCCACTGGAGTTGAGCCGTATGCCGTCGTACAGCTACGCCAAGACAACAAAGAAGCTACACTATACAATATTGTTGGGTTTCAAACACATCTGCGGTGGCCTGAGCAAAAACGAGTTTTCGGAATAATACCGGGCCTTGAAAATGCTGAATTTGCAAGATATGGTGTGATGCATCGCAATACATATATAAATTCGCCGGGGCTTCTTGATGCGACCTACAGGATGATTTCAAGACCGAATTTGTATTTTGCAGGGCAGATAACAGGGGTAGAGGGATATGTTGAGTCAGCGTCTTCTGGCCTTGTGGCAGGTACAAATTCAGCATTGCAGTGTTTGGGTGAAAAGCCACTTATCTTCTCTAGAGAAACTGCCATTGGATCATTGGCAGCATATGTATCTGGCAATTCTACTAGAAAGCTTCAGCCAATGAATGCCAGTTTCGGTCTCATTACTACTCCTTCTCAAAGATTTAAGAGTAAAAAGGAAAAGTATCTAATAATGGCCAATATTGCCTTAGAACACATAGAAAAGTATAAAATGTGACACTATGCAATAATGTTATGGGAGTGTTGAAAACATTAAAGTTAAACACTTACATTGATGTTTTATAGATTACAATTCAATTGCATTTCTCTACAATATGTTGTCATAACTTTACCGAGGCCACATTATGTTGTTGTAATTATCGATTTATTATGATAAAATTTATGGAAGAAGCGTGGAATATTATGTCTGTATGCTGTTTTATTCCATGATAATACTAAAGGAAAACAGTATATTGTGTCGAAATATATATATGAGCATAATTGTTTGTAGCGCAATATACATACAAAGGAGACGATCTGAGTGTTTAGTAAACTTACAAACCATCTGCAGCTTCGAGAAAAAACACTAGATGCTACGTGGATACGCAACGAAGTAATCGCTCAGAACATAGCAAATGTCGATACTCCAGGCTATAAGAGGTCAACGGTAGCTTTCGAAGAATATCTCGACAGTGCGACCAATAAGAGTGGTTTCAAAGGCAATACCACCACTAGCAAACATTTACAGATTGGCAAAAGCATCGACAATAAAAAAATTAGAATTAACAAAGATCAAAAGAATCTAAGTGTTCGCCTTGATGGAAACAATGTTGATATTGAAATTGAAATGGCCTCTCTTGCGAAAAATGATATACGTTATAATGCACTTGTACAGAGTATAAACGGCAGCTACAACAGGATTATGTCAGTAATAAATGAAGGGAAGAGATAATGTATGAGTTATTTTGGCGCGCTTGATGTCGGCGCTTCGGCGCTTACGGCACAAAGACTCCGTATGGATACTATTTCCCAGAATATCGCTAATGCAAATACCACAAGGACAGAAGATGGCACACCTTATAGAAGAAGACTTGTAGTATTTGAAGAAAGCTCCCAGGGTATACCTTTTTCCCAGTATTTATCTGAAAGCAGCAGGCAGAGATATCTGGCAAAGGGAGTAAAGGTATCAAGGATAGTAGAGGACACAAGTCCTCTAAAACGTGTATATGATCCCGGGCATCCTGATGCTGATAATGAGGGATATGTGCAAATGCCAAATGTTGACGTTGTAACTGAAATGGTTAATATGATATCGGCGACAAGGGCTTATGAAGCAAATGTAACTACAATAAATACGACCAAGAGCCTAGCAATGAAAGCACTTGAAATAGGCAGATGATAAAGGCAAAGGCAAAAGGCAAAGGCAAAAGGCAAAGGCAAAAGGCAAAGGCAGATGTTAAAGGCAAAAGGATAAAGGAAGGTGTACAAAATGGCGATTGATAAGATTGGTACTATCGGTTCACTGGCGCCAACGCGTTCCATTTTTGAGACTAAAGAGGGTAGTGAAGCCCAAGGTGGCATGACAATTCCCTTTTCAGATTACTTTAAACAGGCTCTTGATAATACGAATAACCTTTTGATAGGTGCACAGGATTTGGCTGATGATTTTGCAGCTGGTAAGACGGATAATATTCATCAGGTGTTTTTGGCTGCCGAAAAAGCAGATATAGCGCTTCAATTTACAATGCAAATCAGAAACAAGGTATTGGATGCTTACAGTGAGATTATGAGAATGCAAATATAACGAAGCGATATATGTCCCCTACCTCTATAGGTGGCGGGTGCCGATTCGCATTTCAGGCGGTGAGCATATCTCCCGCCTCGTTGAAACACTGCTGAAGCAAGAAGATTTTTCTACAAACGAAAAATTTTCTTTGAACCGAAGTGTTATAATGAGGTGGCAAGTATCAATATGATTTTCAGATGCTGGGCGCCGTATGTACATTGTGATTAAGGCAGTTTACAAATGATAAATACAAGTTACAAGGTGGTGAAGCAGTGCCGGACTTCATAAAAAAGTATCTTGATCAATTAAAGGAATTTTGGGGCAGTTTAGAAAAATCTCAAAAAACACGTCTATATATTACATCAGCTATTGTTGTAGTAGCTATAAGTATTTCTATCTTTGTGCTGACCAGGCCTCATAGAATTGTCCTTTTTGCAAATGCAGACAAAAAGCAGGTAGGAGAAATGATAGGTATCCTCAACGATAATGGCATCTGGAATGAAGCTGAAAGCAACGGCACAAGCATCGTAATCGACCAAAAGGATAATGATAAAGCCCAGATTGTGCTGGCTCAGGCAGGTTATCCAAGAGAGGGCTTTACCTTCGAGGATGCTATCTCCAGCATCGGAATAACAACAACCCAGCAGGACAAGGAGCATATCTGGAAGCATCAAAAGGTATCCGACCTGGAATCAAAGCTAGAGATGCTTGATAACATTGATGAAGCTGCTGTTACTCTAGCAACGCCGGAATCCTCTATATTTTTAAATGCAAGCTCTCAAGCGCCCAGACCAACTGCTAATGTAATGGTCAGGCCTAATAAAACACTGACATCGTCCCAGGTTGAAGGCATTGTGATGCTTGTATCTAGAAGTGTTGAAAATCTTGATCCCAACGATGTTACTGTAATAGATAATAATAGTAATATACTCAACATCACATCGGGAGACAATTCCATAAGTGCAGCCAACAGTCAAGAGGAGTTAAGAAAAAAGAGGGAAACCGAGTTGGAGCAAAAGGTTGTTGATTATTTTAGCGGAGGACAATTCGACAATTTTGACACATTCAGAGTTGTAGCCAATGTAATTTTGGATTTTGACAAGGAAAAATCACAAATAAAAACTATAACTAACCCGGAAGGGATGGATGGCGGCGCAGTAATAAGTAGCAGTACTGCTGAGGAAAGAGTGAAAAACGGTACCGAAGGAGGAGAGCCGGGCATTGGTACTAACCCAGGTGAGACTAACGCACAGGGGTATCAGACTGGAGATGGCTCAAGCTCCGATTATTCCAATGTCCAGGAAGAGTACAACTACGGGTATGATGAAAAAATAAGTGAGCATGAAAAGGCCACAGGGAAAATGATTACTAATGAATCTGGCTTGGCGATTTCTTTGTGGTATGGTCACAAGGTTCCCGACGACACGAGGCTGGGAGATGATTTCATAACCGAAATAAAAACTGCCGCCAGTACGGCTACAGGGATACCTGTAAGAAACATATCAGTGAATAAACTCAAGCTTTTACCAAAAGAAGATGTGGAAGAAATGGCTGCGGACATTATTAGAGAACTGGTTAGAGATTATGGGTTCTTTGCCATTATGGTTCTGTTAATAGTTGGTATGCTGATAGTTGGCATTCCACGAAAGAAAAACAGAGGTGATGAGGCTATCCCAGTACCTCTTGCAGGTAGTCCGAAATTTGCTGTACCGGACTATGATGAACAAATACCGGAAATAGAGCTTGAAGAAAGATCTGAGATTAAAAAGCAAATTGATAAGTTTGTGAAGCAAAAGCCTGATTCCGTGGCGCAGCTTCTGAGAAACTGGCTATCTGACGAATGGGATGGTTAATGCTAGTGATTGGAGAGGTTTATTTATATGGCAAGGTCAGTGGGTATAAAATCCGATAGATCTGGCCGCGAAAAAGCGGCAATGCTGTTAATATCACTGGGGCCTGAAAAATCAGCTGAGATTTTCAAGCATCTTAAGGAAGAGGAGATAGAACAGCTAACACTTGAGATAGCTAATATTAGAACTGTTTCCCCCGAAGAAAAGGAAAGGGTCATGGAAGAGTTCTATCAAATATGTCTTGCTCAGGAATATATTGCCGAGGGTGGTATTGGTTACGCAAAGGAAATTCTTGAAAAAGCACTTGGTACGCAAAAGGCATTGGATGTCATCAACAAGCTGACAGTGTCTCTTCAGGTAAGGCCCTTTGAATTTGTTAGGAAAGCTGATCCGGCACAACTGCTGAATTTTATTCAAAAAGAACATTCTCAGACCATAGCCTTAATACTGGCATATCTAAAGCCACAGCAGGCATCGGTGGTATTGGCAGCCCTTCCACAGGACAAACAGGCTGATGTTGCAAGGCGTATTGCTGTTATGGACAGGACCTCACCTGAGGTCATAAAGGAAGTTGAGCGTATACTGGAAAAGAACCTGTCATCCCTTGTTACAGAGGATTTCACTGCAGCCGGTGGAGTACAGTCAATTGTCAATATACTTAATACGGTAGACAGAGGAACAGAAAAATACATTATGGAAACACTGGAGATAGAGGATACAGATTTAGCAGAAGAGATAAGGAAGAGGATGTTTGTATTCGAGGATATCCTTACATTGGACAACCGTGCTATTCAGAGATTCCTGCGGGATGTTGAGAACAACCAGCTTGCAATAGCACTTAAGGGTGCTACGGATGAAGTGCAAAAGGTTATCTATTCAAATATGTCCAAGAGGCTTTCTGAAATGATTAGGGAGGATATCGAATTTATGGGTCCTGTAAGACTAAAGGATGTTGAGGAAGCCCAACAAAAGATAGTCAATATCATTAGAAAGCTTGAGGATGCAGGTGAGATTGTCATTTCCAGAGGCGGAGGTGATGAAATAATTGTATAACAAGGTCTTTAAAAATAATCAAGTTACTTATGGAAGGCCATATCAGATAAGGGTACCGGATCCTCCTCAAAATTTTAGCAACACTGATGAAGATTTGGAAGAAAATGAAGACCTTCAATATGAGCCTACCGATCCAGAAGAACTGCTGGAAAGAGCTAGGCGAAAATGTGAGGTTCTTTTGAAGGAAGCAGGTATGGAAGCTGACAAATTGCTGGAAGAGGCCCGGCTGAAAGCTGAGAAGGAAGCAGCAGATATTGCCGAGGAATCCTGGCAGAGAGGCTACGCTGAAGGAATGGAGGCAGCCTCTGAGCAAAACAGATCCATTTTGGAGGAGGCCGGCAAAATAAGAGATAGTGCGGCTGAAGAATATGGAAGCATAATAGCGGGTATGGAAGCTGACATAGTAGAGCTTGTTATAAGGGTGGCAAGAAAGGCAACTGCTGCCGAGTTAACTACAAACAGAGACATAATTCTCCAACTGGTAAGTAGTGCGCTGTCCGAGTGCTCCAATAAGAAAGGAGCCATAATAAGGGTTTCGCCCACTGATAGTCAATACCTGTTGGAAAATAGAGATAGGTTGGCTACTATGGCTGAGGGAACTGACTCAATGGAAATAATTCCGGACAGTTGTATGAAGCCAGGTGACTGCATTATTGAAACGCCTCTTGGAAGCATTGATGCTGGAGCGGGAACGAGACTCGACAAAATTGAGGAGGCAATGAAAGAGGAGTACGAGGGCAGATGATTCCGGGGAGGTTTTGACACAGTGCAAATAAGCCTTCAGAAATATCATGAAATACTAGACAAATCAAGTTTTCTAAAATACTACGGCAACGTGTCCAAGGTAGTTGGCCTCACAATAGAGTCTGATGGACCTGAGGTCGATGTCGGTGAGTTATGTAAGCTCCACGCTTCAAAAGGCAAAAGGATTATACAGACCGAGGTTGTTGGCTTCAGAGACAACAAAGTTTTGCTGATGCCTCTTGGAGAAATGGCAGGTGTCGGCCCAGGCAATCTAGTGGTGGCTTCCGATACGATACTGAAGATAGGTGTAGGAAAAAACCTGACAGGACGTGTACTTGATGGCCTTGGATATCCTATAGACGACAAGGAACCATTCAGACCTGAGCAATATTATCCCATTGATAATAAACCACCTCATCCATTGAACAGAAAACGAATTACAGAGCCATTAACTCTTGGAATCAAATCCATTGATGGACTGTTGACAGTAGGCAAAGGTCAGCGTATTGGCATCTTTGCAGGCAGTGGTGTGGGTAAAAGCACACTTATGGGTATGATAGCCAGGAATACTAAGGCAGATGTTAATGTCATTGCTTTGATAGGAGAGCGAGGTAGAGAGGTAAGGGAGTTCATTGAAAAGGATCTAAAGGAGGAAGGCTTGTCCAGGTCTGTGGTAGTAGTTGCCACATCTGATCAGCCTGCTCTGGTTAGACTTAAGGGAGCTTATGTCGCAACAGCGATTGCTGAATACTATAGAGATCAAGGAAAAGACGTTTTATTGCTTATGGATTCACTGACTCGTTTTGCAATGGCCCAGAGAGAGGTTGGGCTATCGATTGGTGAACCTCCTGTATCCAGAGGATACACTCCGTCTGTGTTTGGGGCCATGCCAAAGCTTTTAGAGCGAGCAGGAAACTCTGAAAAAGGTTCTATTACAGGACTTTATACTGTACTTGTAGATGGTGATGACATGACTGAGCCTGTCACTGATACCGCCAGAGGTATACTAGATGGGCATATAGTACTTTCACGTTCACTTGCCAACAGGAATCAATATCCGGCCATAGATGTGCTTGCAAGCGTAAGCCGTGTTATGCCGGATATTATTACAAAGGAACACAAAGCAGCAGCTGCCGAGGTTAAAAAAGCATTGGCTATATATAGGGACTCAGAGGATTTGATAAATATTGGAGCTTATGTTAAGGGCAGTAATGAGAAGATAGATCATGCATTAATCCTTATAGATGGTATATTAGGCTTCATACAGCAGTCAACAGAAGACAGGTACACCTTCCAGGAGGTACTTGACCTTTTGGAGGAAGCTATTCAATAAGGCTACTGCTAGCAATCCTCCGCATCGAAATGGCACTATAGTTAACTTGCAGAGGTGTATAAATGGCTAAGTTCATATTCAAGCTTCAGACAGTTCTAAATATAAAGAAACAACAAGAAGACAATAAAAAGAATGAGCTTGGTAAGGCAATACAGCTTCTGGAGGCAGAAAAGCAGAAGCTTATAGCTTTGGAAAAATTACAAGTGGAGACTATTAGAGAGTTTAATGAGAAAACTAGAAAAGCAACAGTGTATAAGCTGATTGAGTTCAATGAATACTTGTCATTACTCAATTCCAAAATAAAGTCACAAAAAGAAGAGGTAAACAATGCGGCTTTATATGTCGATAAAATTAGAGAAGAGTTATTGTTGGCTGTGAAGGAAAGAAAAATCCTTGATAAACTAAAAGAAAAAAAACATGATGAATATATGATTGAACAAAAAAAACTCGAACAGAAAACAAATGATGAAATCGTCAGTTACAACTATAATGAGAGTAGTGTGGGAGATTAGGGATGCCAGCTAAATCTAATGAAAAAAAAGGCGGTAAGAAAAAGAGAAGTAAACTTGCAACGATAGTTGTGATACTTATAGATATTGTTATTATAGTAGCTGCTTTTTTGGCTGTTTTCTATTTCATTTTTTTCAACAATATAGGCGGAGTTACGGAGAAATACTATTCTACTGTCAAGGGAATACCCTTACTGAATCTTGCCCTGCCAGAGGAGCCGGATCCCCAGAACCCCAAATATATGACCCAAGGCGAAATAAGAGATAAATATATCGAATGTAAGACAGAAAATGAGGAGCTAAAAAGACAGCTGACAGAGGCTGAGGACAAAGAAAAAGAACTGCTAGTCTTTAAGGACGATTATGATGAGCTAATCCAACAAGCTGAGGCTACATTGCAATCGTTGAAGATGCGCGAGGTGGCCATTGAAGCCATGGAGCAGCAAATCGCAGATGAAAGGATCAGTATTGATGAAATAATTGTAAGTGGTAATACTGCCGCATTTATTGAACACTATGACTCTATTGATCCGGAAAGTGCTCAAATACTTTATGAGGCTATAGTCAAGCAACAGCAGGTTGATGAAAATATTAAGAAGTTTGCACTAGTTTATGCAGAAATGGATCCGGCGTCAGCTGCAGCTATTTTTGAACAGTTAGGTACATCAAAGCTGGATATGATAACTGAAACGTTGAAGGCAATGAACAAGGTTAATTCATCCGAAATACTTGAGGCTATGACACCTGGTTTTGCAGCAAAGGTTACAGAAGAGCTCAATTCCCTTTACAAGGGTGATTGATAAATACCGATTCATGAGAGGAGGTGAATTAGTGAATTTTACTGAAATTTTGATGGGTAATGTGACAGTTGATCAGACAAACCTATCCTTTAAGGCGGGAAATAGACAGATAGCTCTGGGAAACAACAGCAACAGTATGTCTTTCGATCAGATACTGGGAAGCAGGATGAGACCGACTGCCGCCAGACAGCCAGTAGCAAGGGGGAATGATGCACCAGACACACCGCTATACAAAACATACACACAGGCAAGGGAAGGCATAAATAGAACCGAAGCTAAAGGTCCCACACACAAAAGTCAAAGTATTTCTGCGGAAGATAAGGTTAAAAAGAAGGAAGGCAGTAATGCTCCAAAGGCTGAAGAAGCAACGAAAAACTCTTCTGTAGACCTAATGCAGATTCTGGCACAAATGCTTGGTGTGGATCGGGAGAAGCTGAATAAACTATTGGCTGAAGGTGGAATATCTCCGGAGGAGCTGGGTGATCTTGAAAACGTAGCTGAAGCATCCGCAAAAATATCTTCAGTACTTGGTCTGGACGAGGTTGAAGCACAAACCCTTGCACAGCTGCTTGAAATAATTAGGGGAGCTGTAACGGAGACTTCATTAAGCCAGGGTATTTCGGAAGTATTAGCATACAATGCAAAGAAGGCTAACAGCAATGATCAGGCGACTCAGGGGGCACAAGGAAACACTTTTGATTCAGACAATAAAACTGGTGCCGTAATGAGCGCTACTGATACTGACCAGCTTTTGGCAAGGATATCTGAAAAGCTCGAAGAGTATACCCAAAGGCTTATGATGGAAACAGACACGGTGGAAAGTGAAATAAAAAGCCTCATGGAGCCGTTGTTCAAAAAGTCGGAAGCTATAAGACAAAACATACTTAATCAGTATCTAGAGTCAAATCCAAGTGGTGATTCGATCGAAGGTGTAAATGGATCAGAAACAAATAAGGATGGGTCTGAATTACAAAAGGAAGAGATGTCCTCTGATAATGATGGGCTTCAAATGAAGGATGGAAATAGTACGCAGGAGCCATTATTGAAGACTTTTGAACAGAATGATGAGAAAATGCAGCATATTTTCGCAACCATTGCTTCCGACAACTCAGCTGTAACCGAGGTGGTTGACTACAGCAAAACACAAAGGCAGACAGTGCCTGCAAGGGAGATATTAGGACAGATCATTGAAAAAGCCGGTGTAGTGATTTCGCAAGACAGATCAGAAATGCTTATAGAGCTGAAGCCTGAAAGTCTTGGCAGGATATCACTGAAGGTAGTGACAGAGAATGGTATCGTAATGGCAAAGTTCGTTGCTGAAAACCAACATGTGCAGCAGGTATTGGAAACTAATATGCAAATGTTAAAGGATTCAATGCAAAGACAGGGTATCAATATTCAAAATATTAGTGTATCAGTAAGACAAGAGGGAAATCAATCCAGTGCAGAAAGGTCACATTACGAGAACTTTCAACGCACATCAAGCGGCGCCAGGCCGGTGTCTGGAGCAAGAGGCAGTGAAGGTGTAATTCCAGGCTTTACGGAAGCAACAGCAGGGGTCAACCCGTATTTGTGGGAAAGCAGCACTATAAATCTTACAGCTTAGGAGGTGATTAAATGAGTGTAGCAGCAGCAAATAACCAAAAAACAATACAACAGATAATTGATGATAATACATCCAAATTAGGCAACAGAGATACTGGAGATCTTGGGAAGGATGACTTTTTGAATCTTTTGGTCACACAGCTCAGGTATCAGGATCCACTGAATCCCACCGACGATAAGGAATTTATCGGACAAATGGCTCAATTCAGCGCCCTGGAACAGATGCAGAACCTAAATACCAGTTTTTCAGCGACGAAGGCATATGGTCTGATTGGAAAAAGCATTCTAGCCCATGTTATTGATTCTACAACAAAAGAGGTCAATGAGGTTGCAGGAGACGTTTCAAGTGTTAGCTTTATCGGAGGCAAGTACTATGTTGTAGTCAAGGGGACAGAGGTATCTGTGGACGACATTATAGAAGTAACCGAAGGTACATATTCTTCTCAGAGCAATCTTTCACAGTTTACCAGCCTGATAGGATCTAAGGTCAACGGTATCGTCTACAACCCAGCCGATGGTGACATGATTAAGGTTAGCGGCACAGTTAGTTCGCTGCAGAAGGGTGTATATGAGGATTACGCTGTGATAGATGGGGTTGAGGTGGAAATAGCCGGCCTTAACACCTCGGTAAAGACAACTGACACAGAGTATGTAAATAACACGTTGTCCAACGCACATGATAATGGCACCTCCATAGACCTGATCATCAAGGATTCCAGTACCGGAAGACGTGTACCTGTTACAGCAACTATTACAGAACTGAGCTTTACAGCAGGTGGCAAGATCAATGCAGTCCTCAACGGTGTTCACGCTCCTATCGAGAGTATAACCAACATCACAAGGCAAGCTGTTGAATCTGAAACAGACAAGGATGAACCAGAAACTGAGGTTGTTGATACAGAAGGCGATGTTGAACAGGCAGGTGACAACGATGGTAATTGATTCAATGGGAAACAACATAAACAAGCCTGTGATTACGAATAGACCCCAGTCTACAGGAGCTGTGAAGGTAGGTAGTATTCAAAGACAGCATAACGTAAAGGTTGGGAATTTCGAAAGCGTTTTAAAGCAGAAGCAGGCGGAAAACGAGGAAATCAGATTTTCAAAGCATGCAGAGCTCAGACTCCAGACAAGGAACATCAGCCTTACACAGTCGCAAAGGGATAAAATGAAGGAGGCTGTTGCAAAGGCAGAGTCAAAGGGAGTCAGGGATTCACTGGTACTGATGGATGATCTGGCATTTGTGGTGAATATCAGAAACAAAACAGTGATTACAGCGGCAAATAGCAATGAGCTCAAGGAAAATGTATTCACAAATATTGATGGGGCAGTAATAGTATAGCAGCCGGACCCTTTCGGGAGGCTGTACATCCCTGAATGACGGATGGGATGGAACAATGTTGATACAACGAAGGAGGTCGAATAGACGATATGATGAGATCAATGTTCTCTGGTGTGTCCGGGCTTAGGGCACATCAGACAAGAATGGACGTAATAGGTAACAACGTAGCAAACGTAAATACAGTAGGCTTTAAGTCGGGAAGAGTAACCTTCCAGGAAATATTTAGCCAGACCTTGAAGGGTGCTAGCGCGCCTGACTCAACAACAGGCAGGGGTGGTACAAACCCCATGCAGATAGGACTTGGCCTTGGAGTGGGCACTGTAGATACCATCACAACAAGAGGTAGCTTACAAAGGACCGACAATCCTACAGATATGTCTATAGAGGGCGATGGCTTTTTTATCTGTAAAGGCGGTGCCAATGATACCTTTAAATTTACAAGAGCAGGGAACTTTGGTATAGACAAATTAGGTAATCTGATAACAGGCAGCGGACTTAATGTTTATGGATGGCAGGCTCTAAAGACTGACGGCAGTGGGGAATTCGATACTGAAAGACCTATTGAGCCAATAAATCTGTACACTGATGCTTACAGAAATAAAAGAATAATTTCAGCTAAGGCAACGTCAATAGCAAATCTTTCTGGTAATCTAGATGCTTCGATGCCGGTGGTAACAGGTGATCCAACAGAGGATCAGATGTTCTCGGTTCCAATGACTGTATATGACAGACTGGGTAATGACTATAAGGTCAATGTCCAGTTCTGGAAAACCAATGCCGATGAAACAGGATCCACTTGGAGTTGGACTATGCCGGCGGGTGATGGATATGGTGTCCCATCAGGGGCGTCAGGTACTCTGACATTTGATGCAGAAGGTATAATTTCCAGTGGAATGATTCCTGATACACCAACGAGCTTTGAGCCGGATGCCGAAACAGGCACAGATGCATTTGACGTAACCTTTGATTTTTCAAAAATTACTGCGTTTGCAGCTGACAACTCTGTCAAGCCTCAAAGTATTGACGGTTATCCATCAGGAAGTCTGGTAACCTTCAGTGTAGGCTCGGATGGTATCCTAACAGGTATTTACGACAATGGACAGCAGCAGTCCTTGGGGTTAATGGCTATATCAGGCTTTGAAAACCCTGCAGGCCTTCAGAAATCTGGCGACAATATGTATGTTCCCACTACAAACTCAGGTGACTACAAGGCTGTAAAAGCAGGCTCCAACGGTGTTGGGACCCTGAATCCCGGAACACTTGAAATGTCCAATGTGGACCTATCAAAGGAATTCACAGAAATGATAGTGACACAGAGAGGCTTCCAGGCAAACAGCCGTATAATAACTACATCAGATGAAATGCTGCAAGAGCTTGTAAGTCTGAAGAGATAGGCATGAAAAAGTGACATTAAACTGATGCTGGGGCGCCTCTGATTAGGACTGAGGCGCCTGGCAGCACAGAATATTCCAGAAAGGACACAAATTACTTAATAGTAATTTCAAAAAAGCACATTTTTCGTCAATTTATGAAATTTATCTATTGAGTTTTTGAGGCAAAAATATTATGATTAAACTAACCAGGCTAAATGGCTCGGTTTATGTCCTGAATAGCGAATTGATTGAGACAGTGGAAGCGACACCAGATACGGTTATATCCACAGTTGATTCTAAGAAATATCTATGCAAGGAATCAGTAGATGAGGTAATCGACAGAATTATTGAATTCAAGGGAAGCATACTGATTTATGCAGAAACACACAAGGGATAAAGGGGGCATAAGATTTGGAGTCTAAAAGTACGTTTTTCATACTGATTGTTATTGTTGCGGTGCTTGCGCTTTCACTAGCGGCGCTTGCTGGGTATATGTTAATAGCCCAGGGCGGCTCCAACGATGATCCTATCACAACTGACGCAAATGGCGAGGTTAAGAAGGAAATCCCAAAAGAAGAGGAGCTTATTAAGATACCTCTTACAACTGAAGCTACATATTTTAACCTACAAAAAACGGATCCTAAAATAACGTCAATAATACAATTGAGAGTTACCTTAAAGTGTTACAAAACACTTAAAAGGGATAAGAGGGCTGTTGTAACAGATATCGTTACAGCACGTAACGAAGAGATACGAGAGCTTGTTGTAAAGTTTTTTATGAACCTTACTGCAAATGATGTAGAGGATACCAACACCCTTGATCAGGCGAAAGAAGACCTTACCAAGCAGATCAACGAATTGATGAACGAGGGCGAAGAAGAGCCTGAGGACATTGTATATAGAGTTATATTCTCTGAATGGCTGTTCCAGTAGAATTCCAGTATTCAGCTGCAGATAGAGATATTGGCAGTGTGAAGCAGGGCTACTGACAGGAGGTGGTTTTTATGGGAGACATTCTGTCGCAGAATGAAATAGATGATCTTTTAAAGGCGTTAAGCACCGGTGAAATCGATGCTCAGGAAATGCAGTCTACTACACAGGAAAAAAAGATTAAAAATTACGATTTCCGTAGAGCTAGCAAATTTGCAAAGGATCATATTAAAACACTTAATATCATATATGACAATTATGCACGTCTTGTTACAAATTTTCTGACCGGTTATCTCAGGACTCTTGTACAGGTGGATGTGATGACTGTGGAAGCGCTTCCCTATAGCGATTTCAGTAATTCGGTATCAAATCCGGTTATTTTGGCAATTATCGACTTTGCTCCATTGGCAGGTTCTATAATATTTGAAATAGAGCCACATGTCGCTTATGCTTTGGTAGACAGAATACTTGGTGGCAAGGGATCTTCAATGGAAAGGATTAGAGAATTTACAGAGATAGAGCTGGCTATTATTGAAAGAATAACAATACAAATGCTAAATCTGATGCGCGAGCCCTGGGAGAATGTGTTATCAATACGACCCAGGCTGGACAAGATCGAAACAAATGCCCAGTTTGCTCAAATAGTAGCGCAGAATGAAACAGTGGCACTTATAACCTTAAGTGCCCGGGTGGGAGATGTAGACGGTATGATCAACATCTGTATACCCCATATGGTCGTGGAGCCGATAGTATCCAAGCTAAGCACAAGGTTTTGGTTCTCTACAGTCGAAAAGGAAGCAACTCCTGACATGAAGTTGAGTATTGAGAGTAAGGTTCAAAGCACAAAGGTTCCTGTAAAGGCATTACTGGGCAAGACAACCATAACAGTGGCAGACTTCCTCGAATTACAGCCAGGTGATGTCCTTGCTTTGGATACAGGTGCCAACGAAGAGCTTGAAGTAAATGTTGGAGATCTATTGAAATTTTATGCGATTCCGGGTGTGAAGAGGAATAAGGTGGCAGTAAAGGTAACAAAGGTAATAAAAAAGGAGGAAGAGTAATGGGAGATATGTTATCACAAGCTGAAATAGATGCTTTGTTAAATGGGACCCCAACAGATCAGTCATCAGAAGACAATAGCTTGAGTCCACAAGAAATTGATGCTCTTGGTGAGATAGGCAATATTAGTATGGGGACCTCGGCTACGACGCTGTTTACTCTGCTTGGTCATAAGGTTACGATTACGACTCCCAGGGTATCGGTATGCAAATGGGACGAAGTTGCAAATGAGTATGCTGATTCTCTTGTTGGTGTCAAGGTCGAGTACACAAGCGGCCTCATAGGTACTAACTTCTTGATAATGAAGGAGAATGATGTCAAGGTAATAACAGATCTTATGATGGGCGGAGACGGCTCAAATACGGAAGGAGCCCTGTCAGAACTTCATCTTAGTGCAATTGGCGAAGCAATGAACCAGATGGTAGGCTCTTCATCTACATCCATGTCATCAATGTTTGATAGGAGAATCGATATCTCGCCGCCAAAGGCATTTGTTTTTGATATAGATAGCTTCAGGCAGAATATTGGTGTTGATGAGAATGAAGATGTAGTAAAGGTAGCTTTTAAAATGGTAGTAGGTGATTTGATAGATAGTGAAATAATGCAAATATTACCACTGGGGTTTGCAAGGGAAATGGTAGAAAGCCTGTTAAACATGGAGGTGGAGGATAACCAAACTACGCCGCCACCACCTGTGGAGCCGAGCAGACAGAGTATACCCGAACCGCCTCCTTTGCAGATGCCAAGTCAACCCCAATCTGTTCAGCAGCAAGTCCCTGATGCCCAGAACTATCAGCGGGATTACGGGTACGAAGCGCCTGAGCATAGAGTACTTAGGGAACCGGTGAATGTATCGCCTGCACATTTTCAGAGTTTTGAAGAAGGACGTATAACCCTGGACAGAAAGAATATCAACCTTATAATGGATGTACCGCTTCAGGTAACAGTAGAGCTTGGTCGAACAGAGAAGCTTATAAAGGATATCCTTGAATTTAGTCCTGGTTCGATAATAGAGCTAGACAAGTTAGCCGGTGAGCCGGTTGATATACTTGTTAACGGTAAAGCTATTGCAAAAGGTGAGGTTGTGGTAATTGATGAAAGCTTTGGCGTGAGGGTTACCGATATAATACACCCTAGTAAACGGCTATAGATAAAAATGCAACTTGATTATATGGCTGTGAAATGTTAACATAAACTAAATGGCTCAATACTTAATACACACACACAATAAGGGGAGAGGATTATGGGAAAAAAGATCTTGATTGTTGATGACGCAGCATTTATGAGAATGATGATCAAAGACATTTTGACCAAGAACGGCTACGAAGTAGTTGGAGAAGCCGAACATGGAGGTCGTGCTATCGAAAAGTACAAGGAGTTGTCACCTGATCTGGTAATTATGGATATAACCATGCCTGAAGTAGATGGTATACAGGCAGTCAAAGAGATCCGCAAGCTGAATTCCGATTCCCAAGTAATAATGTGCTCTGCTATGGGTCAACAGGCAATGGTAATTGAGTCAATACAGGCTGGAGCAAGGGATTTCATTGTTAAGCCCTTTCAGGCAGAGAGAGTAATAGAGGCTGTCAAAAAGGTATTGGGTTGACGATGTATACCGGACTTTGCCAGTGAAACAACTTAAAGCCTGCTTGTAAACTGGGGGATAGCGATGCCAGATATAGATAACATCCTAAAAATTGTTCTGTTACTGATAGGGTTTTTGGTGATACTTTTTTTAACATATGTTACTACCAGATATATCGCTCAAAAGCAGAATAAGACAATGAGGGGCAAAAACATCAGTGTTATGGAAACAGTAATGCTTGGACCTGATAAAAAACTGCACCTAGTAAAGGCCGGAAACAGCTATGTGCTTATTGCATCAACATCCAAATCTGTAGAATTTATGTCAACCGTTGAAATGGATGAGTCTGAGGCTATCGAAGATAGTTCTGAGAATATGGACAACCGCTTTGATTTTAAGGCTATTCTAGAAAAATACAGCGGTATGTATAGAGCAAAAAAACAAAGGTCGTCTCCGATAAATAATGAGGGTACTTCTAATCAGGTCAACGGAGACGGATTTAAGACAAACCTGGAAAGATTAAAAACTATTATTAATAGTAATAAACACAAAGAGGTCAAAAAAGACGGGGTTGAAGTTACAAATGATAAGTAGGCTGAGAGGTTTAAAAATCGCAGTTATATTATCTATAATGACTTTTATGAGTTCAGATGTCTTTGCGGAGCCCATCTTTCCATTTAAGTTTGGGTTCGATGTAGAGCAGGCATCTACTCCTCAGGAGGTTTCTTCCAGCATCCAAATATTACTTTTGCTGACCGTTTTAGCCCTGGCACCATCTATCATCATTATGATGACCTCCTTTACAAGAATAATAATTGTTCTATCATTTCTACGAAATGCTCTAGGCACACAGCAGATGCCACCTAATCAGGTTCTGATTGGGCTTGCTTTATTTTTGTCCCTTTTTATTATGACACCTGTTATCAGTGACATTAACACACAGGCATATGAACCCTTTAACAGAGAGGAAATATCTCAGGAACAGGCTCTTGATAATTCTTCTCGAGCTATTAAGGGCTTTATGCTCAAGCAATTTGGTGACAACGAAAAGGATCTTGCGTTTTTTGTTAATCTGGCAAAAATTGAAACTCCTGTTGCAGATCCTATGGATCTGCCTCTGACAGTTGTTATACCGGCATTTATTATTAATGAATTAACTATTGCCTTTAAAATAGGCTTCCTCATTTATATACCCTTTCTCATAATAGATATGGTTGTGGCAAGTACATTAATGTCTATGGGCATGATGATGCTCCCTCCCATAATGATATCGCTGCCATTTAAAATATTGCTGTTTATAATGGTTGGTGGTTGGAATCTAGTTTCTAAAACTTTAGTTATGTCGTTCATAACATAGCCAGGCATAATTTATGCTGTAAGATCGTTGACAGGAGGTAGAGGATGGATCAGGATACAGTAGTAAGTATAGCGCAGAATGCTTTGTTGACAGTTATATATGTTTCAGGTCCACTGCTTTTAGTCAGCTTAATTGTGGGTTTGGCTGTAAGCGTATTCCAAGCTACTACCCAGATACAGGAGGCGACTTTGTCTTTTATACCAAAGATATTGACGGTAATTTTGACAGTTGCTGTTCTAGGCTCGTGGATGCTTACCATGCTGATAGAATATACAGAAGGCTTGTATGAGAGTATATTGCAATTAATCAGGTAAGGTTGACTTTATTTACAGGAGGTTAAATGTGTGCAAATACCGGCAGGTTTAGTTATAAATGGCTTTGAAGTATTTCTGCTGGTCTTTGTTAGAATGACTGGTCTTTTTGTCGTAGCACCGATTTTTGGAAGAAGAAATATGCCAACCTACTTCAAGATCGGTTTTTCTTTTTTTATTTCATTGATCCTTGTCAATACGACAGCTTTACAAGCTGCACAATATGATGATAATCTGTTAGGTTATGCTCTGCTTATAATGAAGGAGTTCCTCATCGGGCTTTCAATGGGATATGTGGCATACCTTGCTTATACAGCCATATATATAGCAGGTGAAATTATTGATATGCAGATAGGCTTTGGTGTTGTTAATGTTATGGATCCTATGAGTAATATTCAAGTGCCTATTACATCAAACATCTATTTTATTATCAGTATGCTACTGTTCCTCTTAATGGATGGGCATCACATGTTGATTAAAGCTCTTTTTGACAGCTTTGAAACATTACCTCTTGGGACAGCTGTTTTTAGCTCTGAAATATCCAATAGTGTCCTTATTCTCTTTGGAACAGTCTTGGCAACAGGCTTCAAAATAGCTGCGCCCATTGTGGCGACAGTACTGATACTGGATGTAGCTCTGGGGACAGTTTCCAGGATGGTGCCTCAGATGAATATATTTGTGGTAGGTATGCCTCTGAAGATAATTATTGGGCTAATAGTAATCGTAATTACAGTACCCATGTTCATATCAGTTATGCAAATGGTTTTTGAGCTTATGAGCACAAGTGTAATCAACTATATAAAGGAGCTTAATCCGGGATGATTTATAAGATAAACCTCCAGTTATTCGCTGAAGGACCCGGAGGCGGGGATAAGACAGAAAAAGCCACCCCAAAAAAGAGGCGGGAGGCGCGAAAAAAGGGTCAAGTCTTTCAAAGCAGGGAAATATCAACGACCTTGGTTTTGTTATTTATATTTATATCCCTGCGTTTGTTTGGAGGCAATATATACAAGCAACTAGCAGATTTTGCAGTAAAGGTTTTTACAGAATATCCTCAAATAGAAAATCTCTACATGCCGGATATACTGCTGAGAGTTTTCACTGACGGTTTGTTGGTTTTTTTTAAAGCAGTGGGACCAATATTGCTGGTAGGGCTTTTTACGGGGCTGATAGTCGGATATGCCCAAGTGGGCTTTCTATTTACCATTGAAACCCTCAAGCCAAACTTTAGCAGAATTAGCCCCATCTCCGGTGTGAAGAGATTATTTTCAATGAGGGGTATTGTTGAACTGCTAAAGGCTGTAGTGAAGGTAGCGGCTATAGGGTATGTGACCTATTCCTATTTAGACAATAAGGTTAATACAGTAGTAAGCCTTATGGATGTGGATATTATGGGCATAGCGTCCTTTATCGGCATTACAACTATGGATTTAGCTATCAGAATATGTATGGTGCTAGTTGTTATAGGAGGCTTCGATTTTGCTTACCAGTGGTGGGAATTTGAAAAGAACATGAAAATGACCAAGCAGGAGGTTAAAGAAGAATATAAGCAAATTGAAGGAAATCCGGAAATTAAGTCGAAGATTAAACAGAAACAGCGGCAAATGTCTATGCGGAGGATGATGCAGGAGGTTCCAAAGGCAGATGTTATAATAACAAATCCTACACACTTTGCATGTGCAATAAAATATGATGCACAGACCGCCGAAGCTCCTGTTTTACTAGCAAAGGGCCAGGATTATACAGCTATTAGGATAAAGGAAATTGCAAAGGACAACAAAGTAGAGATAGTGGAGAATAAACCGCTAGCCAGGGCCATATTCGACACGGTTGAGATTGGACAGGCTATTCCACAAGAGCTTTATCAGGCTGTGGCTGAAGTACTTGCCTTTGTTTACAGCCTAAAGGGCAAAACAGTGGCAGGATGATGATTTTGTTTGTTCACAATAATACAGAAAGGGGGCCACAAGAGGGTGAAATTCAGAGATGTTACGGTACCGGTAATAGTTATCGCAATAGTTTTAGCATTTATAATACCTTTGCCGGGGATATTAATTGATATTTTGCTTGCAATCAATATTATGATATCTGTTATTATTCTTCTCAATACAGTTTATATGAGAGAAGCTCTGCAGATGTCAATTTTCCCTTCTTTGCTGGTCCTTACGACAATGTTCAGGCTAGCCTTGAATGTCAGCACATCAAGGATGATAATTGGCCAGGGTGAAGCAGGAGATGTCATTGCCGGTTTTGGAAGGTTTGTTGGGGGAAATGACCTGGTTGTCGGGTTTATCATATTCATTCTAATAACCCTTGTTAATTTCCTTGTAATAACGAGAGGTGCAGAAAGAGTGGCTGAGGTGGCAGCGAGGTTTACCCTCGATGCAATGCCTGGAAAACAGATGGCAATCGATGCTGATCTTAATTCGGGTCTTATAAACGAAAGTGAAGCTAAGGAAAGACGTAAGAAGGTACAGCGGGAAGCAGACTTTTACGGTGCTATGGATGGTGCCAGTAAGTTTGTAAAAAGCGACGCCATAATGGGTATTATCATCACAGTTTTGAACATTATCGGCGGCTTAGTAATGGGAATGGTTTCAAGGGGCGAAACTATTCAGGAAGCTCTTTCAACCTATGCGATATTGACAATAGGCGACGGCCTTGTGAGCCAGATACCAGCCCTCATGATATCAACAGCAACCAGCTTTATTGTTACAAGAGCAGCTTCTGAGTCCGATTTGAGCTCTGATTTTATTAAACAGATATTTAGCAACCCAAAGGTTCTTTATTTGGCTTCTGCACTGAGTGTAATCCTTTCTCTTTTCCTTCCCACTATACCATTCCTATTAATGGCTGCAGTACTTGCGTTCATCGCATCTACTATGTCCAGGCAACAGATTGCTGACCAGAAGAAGGAAGATGTCAAGGTTGAGGAAATAGAGGTAGAGGAAATACGGAAGCCTGAAAATGTGGTCACGCTACTTCAGATAGATCCCATTGAACTGGAGTTTGGTTACGGAGTCATACCGTTGGCAGATGTAAACCAGGGAGGCGACCTGCTGGATAGAGTTGTTATGATAAGAAGGCAATTGGCGTTAGAGCTGGGCATGATTGTACCTATAATTAGGCTGCGTGACAATATACAGCTGGCGCCTAATGAATATCAAATCAAAATAAAGGGAGTTGAGGTAGCTCGTGGAGAGCTTATACTTGACAATTATATGGCTATGAATCCCGGCCTGGTAGAAGAAGAAATTGATGGTATAAAAACAACTGAGCCAGCTTTTGGACTGCCTGCCATCTGGATAACAGAGCAGCAAAGAGATAGAGCTGAAATGCTGGGATATACTGTAGTTGATTCGCCATCGATAATAGCAACCCATCTGACGGAAATTGTAAAGAAGTATGCACATGAGCTCACAGGTAGGCAAGAGGTCCAGGTTCTCCTTGATAATGTGAAACAAAACTACCCAGTTATTATTGATGAGCTGATACCTAAGCTGATGACAGTGGGAGAGGTTCAAAAGGTATTGGCCAGTCTTCTCAAGGAAGGTGTTTCAATAAGGGATATGGTTACAATATTGGAGACTTTGGCAGATTATTCACCAGTGACCCATGATCCCGATATGCTAACCGAATATGTACGTCAAGCCTTGGGCAGAGCTATATCCAAAAAGTTTTTTACTGAGAAGAGATCTAGTGTAATAACATTGGACCCAAAGCTAGAACAGCTACTTTTGGATTCACTGCAAAAAACAGAGACGGGTTCATATCTTACACTGGATCCAAGTATGACCAATACAATACTGGGAAATTTATCGAGGCAGGTACAAAAGCTGGTTCAGCTTGGACAACAGCCCATTGTACTGGCATCGCCGGTTGTAAGACTCTATTTTAAGAAGCTTGCGGACCAATCGATACCGGGGCTAGTTGTTTTGTCCTATAATGAATTAGACCCAGAGATGGAGATTCAGTCGGTAGGAGTAGTAAGTGTGTGAGTTTGTCGATTTTTATACATAAATAGCAAAAGACATATATTTATGATAAAATAAATTGAGGCTTATTTAAATAATTTAAGCGAGGGTACTATGAAAATCCGCCGCTACATTGCGAAGAATACACAGGAAGCAATATTGAAGGTGAAAATGGACTTGGGAAGCGAGGCTCTTATTCTTAATACAAAAAGGGTCAAGAAAAAGGGTCTTATTGGCCTATTCTCAAAGCCACTGGTAGAAGTCCTTGCTGCTGTGGATGAGTATAGCGAATCTAAGCACGAAAATGAGGCACCTAAAGCCAGGCTAATTCAGTCAAATAGCAACTTTACTGCTGATAAAACTAATTTTGACGAAAAGGAGGAAAAAATCGCTAATCTGGAGAATAAAATAACCAACATTGAAGGGATGCTTCAGAAGCTATTTTCTCAGGTCAAAAATGATGATAAAACCCCTTATAAGCAAAACGAAGAGGTGAAGGACAATCAGTTTTCCAGAAATATCGAAATATTTTATAAAAATCTTCTAGGTAATGAAGTTGAAGCGAGTATTGCCAGAAAGCTGACTGATTTAGCTGCAACAAGGCTAGGAAAGACTGCAGGAGTCAATGATATGGCAGCCCAATTATCAGGTGTCATAGCCGGTTTGCTAGGTAAGCCTGACATCATCAGGCCAGGAACAGAAGGCAAACCGACTATTGTAATATTTGTAGGACCTACTGGAGTTGGAAAGACCACTACCCTTGCAAAGATAGCTGCAAATTGTCTTTTAAACCAGAAAAAAAGTGTTGGTTTGATTACGGCAGATACTTATCGAATTGCAGCAGTGGAACAGCTAAAGACATATGCGGAGATACTTGGGATACCAGTGTCAGTTGCATATACACCATTAGAAATAAAGGAAGCGATAAAACAAAATTCTGATAAGGATTTGGTATTGATAGACACAGCAGGCAGGAGTCATAGGAACAGACCTCAATTTGAAGAGCTGAAGGCATTAATAGCAGCCACGGAGGCAGATGAAATTTATCTTGTTCTCAGCGCTACGACAAGTATAACAAACTGCCGGGAAATCCTAAATAGCTATAGTTTTTTGAAGGATTACAAATTGATTTTCACAAAAATAGACGAAGCACCGGTTCAGGGAATTATTCTAAATGCGAGATACCTGACTGGAAAGAGTCTTTCATACATTACGACTGGACAAAGCGTGCCTGATGATATTGAAACAGCTAATATCGAGAAGATAACGAAGAATCTTATAGGGAGCTACACCAGATGATGGATCAGGCGGAAAAACTAAGGCAGGTTATTGATAACCTTAAACTTAAACAAGCTGCAAATAGGGTGCTTACGCCTGTAGCACCGGTGAAACGATCTGCAAGGGTCATTACTGTGACTAGCGGAAAAGGTGGGGTAGGAAAGACAAACATAACTATAAACCTTGCTATAGCACTAAGTGAACAGAAACAAAGGGTAATTATGCTTGATGCAGATTTTGGACTAGCTAATATAGATGTGCTTTTTGGGATTATACCCCAGTATACGTTGTTGGATGTTATAAAGAACAAGAAAAACATACTTGAAATATTGACGAATGGACCCAGAAATACCAAGTTTATTTCTGGAGGTTCAGGGGTTGAGGATCTTATCAAGCTTGACCAACAGCAGATATCAAGATTCATTGAGAACATGGCAATGCTTGATAAGCTTGCAGATATTATTATAATTGACACAGGGGCTGGACTATCTGAGAATGTGATGAGCTTTATTGTAGCAGCCGATGAGGTGTTACTGGTGACAACACCGGAGCCAACATCGATAACTGATGCATATGCACTGATTAAAATGGTATCCAACAGGGATAAGGAAAAGAAAATCAGCGTTATTGTGAATAAATCTGAAAGCAACGCTGAAGCCAATGATGTGCTTAACAAGCTGGTACTTGTAGCTGGAAAGTTTTTAGGGATTAGCCTGGAGCCTGCTGGGTACATACTGCATGATGAGTCAGTTGTAAAGGCTGTTAAGCAGCAGCAACCATTTTCAATAATGTACCCGAAAAGCCAGGCAGCAAAGAATATTAGGGAAATATCCGAAAAGTTTATGCCAAGGGGCAGTTCAGGTGAAGTGAATCAGAATAGTGGGATTAGGGGTTTCCTGAGCAGACTGGTAAGCTTTATGAAGGCATAATCAGATCAGTGAGGAAAAGCTAATGAAATTGTCAGAAGTTGAAATAGGTACAAAGCTTGAAATTGAGGTTGCAGACTATTTGCCTTCAAATGACAAAAGAGTATATGTAAGTCAGCTTGAATGGCTTGAGGAAGACGATACAGCTGCTATTGCTGCTCCAATATATGAAGGGAACATTGTTCCCCTAGAAACCGGTACATTGATAGAGATATATTTTTTGAAGAGAACAAAGACACTGCTGGATTTGAATAGATTCAGGGCTATAATCAGGGGAAGGGGTATTGAAAATAATCTTCATGTCCTGTTTATAGAAAAGCTTGGAGAGATTGTACGGATACAAAGGCGTGACTATTACAGGCTTGATATGCTTTTAGAGGTCCGATACAGGGTGATTTCATATTTTGACCAAGTTTATACCGAGATACCATATGAAGAGTATACCGATATGCCATATGAAAAGACTCTGGCAACTGATTTAAGCGGAGGTGGTATATATCTTCTCCTCAACGAAAAGATTGAAATAGATAGCCTTATGAATTGCGAAATTTCTACTGGTAGGTTTGGGAAGATAAGCTTTATAGGAAAGCTAGTAAGATGTGAAAGAATAAGAAAAGTTAGTAAATACAAATACTCGGCAGGTATTGAGTTTGTAGAGATAAGTGACAATAATAGAGAAAAGGTAATTAGATTTATATTTAATGAACAACGCAAACTAATTAAAAAAGGAATGATTTAGTCAATGGCAAAAACCATAGGAGTCCTTGTAGTAGATGATTCAGCTTTTATGCGGAAAATGTTGGCAGATATTATGGGCAGTACAAAGGATATTAAGGTCGTAGCCACTGCCCGGAATGGACTTGAAGCCCTTGATAGGGTCAAAGAAATGAAGCCTGATGTAATAACACTAGACATAGATATGCCTTCTATGGATGGATTAAGTTGCTTGAGAGAGATTCAGAAGATAACCGACGCCACGGTTATAATGCTAAGCAGCATGACTGTAAATGGAGGCAAGTTGACTATAGAAGCCCTTGAATCGGGTGCTATTGATTTTATTACTAAACCTACAGGACTATTTGAAATATCAGGAGAAGAGAAAAAGGCTGAGATTTTTGAAAAAATAAGGATGGCTTACGATATCCTTCAAAACAGGCGAAGCAAAAAGCATACAGCAAAGAAGGAAACGGCTCTGGTCCGTGGAAAGAGTAAGAAAAGAAAGCTGAAGGCCTTAATTGTTATTGGAACATCTACAGGGGGGCCCAGGGCTTTGCAGGAGGTCATACCGTATATACCTGAGGATATTTCGGCGGCTGTTCTCGTTGTTCAGCATATGCCTCCGGGATTCACTAAGTCCTTGGCTGACAGGCTCAACACACTTAGTGGATTAACTGTTAAGGAGGGCGAGGAAGCAGAGACCATCAAGCCGGGCTTTGCCTATATAGCTCCTGGAGATTTTCATATGGTAGTTGAAAAAAGCAAGAATAACACTATGAAAATCCGTCTTACAAAGGAAAAGGCAATGAGTGGCCACAGACCAGCAGTTAATGCACTGATGGATTCCATTGCACAAACAGGATTTCCTAATGTTATTGGGATTATTATGACTGGTATGGGAAGTGATGGTATGGAAGGAGTCGTAAAAATCAAGGAAGCCAACAATGCAGTAATTATTTGCCAGGATGAATTGTCATGTGTAGTATATGGAATGCCAAAGTCGGCAGTAAGTACAGGTGCGGTGGATGCCATAGTTCCACTTAAGGAAATAGCAGGTGTCATAGTAAAATATATGGGGGTGGAGCAATAATGGATATGAGTCAATACTTAGAAATTTTTATTGAAGAAACCAAAGAGCATTTGCAAAGTTTGAACCAGTGTTTGCTTCAAATGGAAAAGAACCCTGAAGATACTTCAGTGCTCAATGAGATATTCAGAGTAGCTCACACACTCAAAGGTATGTCAGGCACTATGGGCTATACCAGGATGTCCAGATTGACACATGATATGGAAGATGTTCTGCAAGCTTTGAGAAGCAATGAAATCAAAGTAGACACAGATCTCATCGACCTGCTGTTCAAATGTCTGGACGCTCTGGAAGGATACAATGCCAAGGTTATTGAAACCAGCCAGGAAGGCACTAATGATAATACAGAACTAATAAATGCACTGTCAGAGCTACTGAAAAACAAGAACAGTGGAAGCATGGAGCAGAAACCTGATCAGGAGCAGCCACAGGCAACTCAAGACAGTATAGGTGGTAATAACTCGTCGGATCTTATATTGGACCAGTATGACACAAATATTATTGACAAAGCTGCTGATATGGGTAACAGTGCGCTCCAGATTACAGTAAAGCTGAACAAGGGCTGTGTACTTAAGTCAGCAAGAGCATTTATTATATTCAAAACACTTGAAAGGCACTCGGAAATAATTAAGTCAGAACCAAAGGTACAGGATATTGAGGATGAAAAGTTTGATTTTGAGTTTACTGTAATTGTACTTACAAAAGCAGAAGCTGATGTACTAAACAAAGACTTGAATTCTATAGCTGAAGTCGATGAGGTCATAATAAAAACCATCAAGGAAAGAAACAGTGTAGTAATGGCCACTAAAACATCATCTCCACTCGAAAAGAGCTACGGCACCGATGCCAATAAGTTAGGCGTCACCAAGGTGGCTGAAAAGAATGAAGCAGCCGTTAAGAAGACAAAGACAGGCAAGACGGTAAGGGTTGACATCGACAGGCTAGATGTACTTCTTAACCTTGTTAGCGAGCTGATAATACAAAAAACAAGGCTTGGGGATCTTGGCGGTATAGATAGGTCACAGGAGTATATGGAGGCTATTGAGTATTTGGAAAGAATTACAACAAATCTCCACGACGCTGTAATGAAAGTAAGAATGGTGCCTGTAGAGACTGTTTTTAACCGTTTTCCAAGAATGATTCGTGACATATCAAAGGAGCTATGCAAGGATTTAGAGCTCGTAATGTCTGGTGAAGATACTGAACTGGACAGGACTGTCATAGATGAGATTGGTGATCCACTCATTCATTTACTGAGAAATTCCTGTGATCATGGAATAGAGTCGAAGGAGGAAAGGAAGAGGCGTGGAAAACCAGAACATGGAAGGATTGAACTGAAGGCCTATCAGGATGGTAATAACGTTGTTATTGAGGTAGGGGATGACGGTCAAGGAATCGATACTGAAAAGGTTAAGAATAAGGCTATAGACCGTGGACTAGTAACCAAGGATGTAGCTGCCACCCTTACCAAAAAGGACATAGTTGATTTCCTGTTCAAAGCGAGTTTCAGCACAGCTGACCACATATCTGATCTTTCAGGCAGAGGGGTTGGGCTTGATGTAGTAAAGACAAAGATAGAAACTCTTGGCGGCATAGTTGAGGTAGAGACAGAGTTTGGCTACGGAAGCAAATTCTTCATAAGATTGCCTCTCACTCTTGCTATCATACAGGCTTTGCTGGTAATAATAGGAGATGAAAAATATGCAATACAGCTTAGCTCTGTACAGAAAATAACCAATATATTGCCTACAGACATTAAAACTGTTCAGAAGCAAGAGGTTGTAATGTACAGGAATACAGTTATCCCGATAGTACGGCTTGATGAGGTTCTTGAGGTTCCAAGGGAGAATTCTGAAGATCAAAAGATAATGACATTAGTTATTGTTAAGAAGGGTGAGAGACTCACAGGCTTTGTTGTTGACAAAGTAATCGGGCAGCAGGAAATCGTTCAGAAGTCACTGGGCAAGTTCCTTTCTGGTATTAAGTATATAACCAGTGCCACCATACTAGGTGACGGGAATGTAGCACTTATACTTGACGTAAATGCATTAGCGAATTAGTATAAAGTATTGAGAGGAAGGTGCGACAATGGCAAACAAGAATCTATCCGAAGCTAAAAAACATCTAATTTTTAAGCTGGATACCAATGAATTTGGTATAGACATAAATAGAATTACTACCATAATCGAAAAAGATATGAGTATTGCCAGAGTACCAAAGCTACCTTTATTTGTTAAGGGTGTTATAAACCTGAGAGGCGATATTATACCAGTAGTAAGTCTTAGGTTGAGATTTGGCCTGGGTGATGATATATATGATGAGGATACAAAGGTAATTATAGTAAAATTTGAGGATTTTTCTGTTGGAATAATAGTTGATTCTGTTGCTGAGGTTATTGAGCTCACAGAAGATACTACAGAAAACATTGCAAATATTACGGGGGAGCATTCTCTTGATTACATAACCGGTGTAGGAAAGTCGAATGACAGGATTATTACTTTACTGAATCTTGAAAAGCTGGTATCATTAGAAGAATCTTAGCTACCACCCGAAAGTAATGTAATAAACAGGAGAGTATGATATGGTTACAGATATCAACAACTTAAACAAAATGCATCTTGATGTTTTAAGTGAAATTGGGAATATTGGTGCGGGTAATGCCGCAACAGCACTAGCCAAGCTTCTAAACAGAAAGATAGACATGGATGTTCCAAGAGCGAAGATACTGGAATTCAAAGAGGTTAGTGATACTCTGGGCGGTGCTGAAATCCCGGTAGTAGGGATACTTTTGAAGGTTAGTGGGGACCTTACAGGTAACATAATGTTCATCCTTCAGCAGCAGGCAGCGGCAGTACTTGTTAATATGCTTATGGGTAGACCTGCAGATACACAGCAAAGCGAGTTTTCTGAAATTGAGATATCTGCATTGAAGGAAATTGGCAATATACTTGCAGGATCATATTTGTCATCTCTTTCAGCACTTACTAACCTGAAAATAATATCTTCAGTGCCTGATCTTGCAATTGATATGGCCGGCGCAATATTGAGCGTACCTGCCATAGAATTTGGGAAGGTTGGAGACACCGTTCTTTATATTGAGACAGAGTTTTCAGAAGGTCGTGCCAGAGTTGTAGGAGATTTCTTCCTGGTGCCTGACCATGATACCTATGATATACTGTTGAAGGCTTTAGGAGTTAACTGCTAATGAGCAAATTGATTAAGGTAGGGATGGCTGACTTGCAGTCATCTTTACACCCTTGCGTAATAACAACACTTGGGCTGGGTTCGTGTGTAGGGATAGCACTTTATGATCCTATCAGGAAGGTGGTAGGATTGGCTCATATCATGCTTCCCTCAAGCCAACAAGCCCGAAATAATAGTAATAAGGCAAAGTTTGCTGATACTGCCATTGTTAAGCTTATAGAGGATATGGTTTCAATAGGTGCTATCAAGTCTAGAATAATTGCAAAGCTAGCAGGTGGCGCACAAATGTTCTCATTTAATGATGCCTCAGAAATGCTGAGAATAGGAGCAAGAAATGTAGTTGCATCAAAAGAGATACTACACCAGCTTAAAATCCCAATTATATCAGAGGATACTGGGGGAAATCATGGAAGGACGATAGAAATACATTCTGAGGACGGGAAGCTTATGATTAAGACAATCGGTCATGGCATAAAGGAGATTTAGATATGGAACGCATCCGGAAACTTCCGTTTTTGTCTGGCTGTATGGCTTCGATTTTAGCCGGAGTCATCAGCTACGCGGCAGGAATAGATAGTCAGACGATCTATATTCGGATGGCAGTGATGATGGTAGTATTTTTTGTTTTGGGGGTATATATAAGAAATACTATATATTCTGTGGCGAGACAAAGTGCAATTATAAAGCGAGAGAAGAAGAGGGAAGAGGATCTGAGGTTAAGAAAACTGAGAGAAGAAAAAATGGCTGAGGTTAGAGCTTCTATGATCGGGAATAACTTAGATGCAACATCTACCATAAACATGGCAGTAGGTGACGAGAAGCAGGACGCTTTTGAGCCTATGGACCTAGCTAAGGCTATAAGAACGAAAGCAGAGGAGTAAAAAAGCTTACGGGGGATGTAAATGCCAACCAATATAAATAATCAAAGAGAGCTTTGGAAGCAATACCAGGAGACAAGGGATCTGTCTATTAGAGAAGCCTTGATTCTTGAGTACTCCCATCTGATTAAATTTATTGCAGGCAGGCTTAACATTTATTTTGGCTCAAATGTTGAGTATGATGATTTGGTCAGCTTTGGAGTTTTTGGTCTTATAGATGCCATTGATAAATTTGATTTGAACAAAGGTGTCAAATTTGAGACTTATGCTTCATTGAGGATAAGAGGATCAATTATTGACAGTATAAGAGAAATGGATTGGGTTCCAAGATCTCTTAGACAAAAGAACAAGGAGCTGGAGAAGGCCTATAGGGAAGTGGAGAATGAACTGGGCCGTTCTGCTTCAGACAAGGACATAGCAGAAAAACTGAATATTTCAATGGACGACTTTCATAAGCTTCTTAACGAGGTAAATGTATCATCTATGGTATCGCTAGAGGATTTCCTTGAACAGAATTACGAAATTGGGATGAACTCAATTAGCAGTAGCAAGCAGGACCGACCTGAGCATGAAGCAGAACTTAATGAGCTGAGTGAGATTCTTGGAGATTCCATAGACAAGCTTCCTGAAAAGGAGAAAATGGTCCTAACTCTGTACTACTTCGAAGAATTGACACTTAAGGAGATAAGTGCGATAATGAAGGTGTCCGAATCAAGGATATCACAGCTTCACACAAAGGCAATAATGCGCCTGAGAGGCAAGCTAGCTAGACAAAAATCCTTACTACTTAGTGATTAGTGTATTTAACATATAGACAAGAGTGCTTTTAGGGGAGATTCCAAATGAATCGCAACAACACCGGGAGAAACATTAATGATGGCTTTTATGAATTGCTGTTTAAAAATGACGGTATATATATTTGCGTTTATCCATCAGAGGCTAACGGGAGAAGACTTGATACAAGAGAAGTTATTGAGCGTCTTAATCGAAAAAGGATAAGGAGCTTTGACAAGGATATACTTGAGCTTGCTGTAAAAAAGGCTGAAAAAAACCCTGTAAAAATTGCTGGTCCTCAGGAGGAAGTCAAAATTAACGCAACAGTGGATGTAACAACATCCCAGGATAAAATGAAGGCCTATATCACATTTAGCCCACCAGATAACGGAAGAATGGTGACGGTGGAGGAGGTTCTTGAAGCCCTTTTAGAAAATGGCGTTATTCATGGAATTAACAAAGCGACTATAGAGACTATTGTTAAATATCCTGTGTTTAATGAAATGATATGTGTAGCAGAAGGCACTCCATCTGCTAATGGGCACAATGGGAAGGTACAGTTTCATTTTGACACTAAAAGAGAAAGCAAGCCTACAATATTAGATGATGGACGCGTGGACTTCAGAGAGCTAAACCTGATTCAGAGTGCACAGAAGGATCAGGTACTGTGTACTCTGATTCCCCCTGTACCAGGAAAGCCCGGTAAAACAGTATTGGGGAAAAGTCTGGCGGCATTAAGTGGAAAACCTGTTCCCCTACCAAGGGGACGTAATGTTGTAATTTCAGAAGATGGCACCAGTCTTTTATCCGTTATCAGCGGACAAATAAGCTATTTGGATGGAAAGGTCAGTGTATTTGCAACATATGAGGTTCAGGCTGACGTAGATAATTCAACTGGAAATATTAATTTTATAGGCAATGTGTCAGTAAGAGGAAATGTTCTATCCGGATTTGTTATAGAAGCCGGTGGTAATGTTGAGGTCATGGGAGTAGTTGAGGGAGCAATCATTAAAGCCGAAGGCGATATTATTCTCCGCAGAGGAATGCAGGGAATGGGGAAGGGCCAACTCAAAAGCGGCGGGGACATTATTTCACGATACATTGAAAACAGCAATATCGAGGCGAAAAACGATATAAAAGCTGAAGCAATTATGCATAGTAATGTTAAGTGTGGCAACAAGCTTGAGCTTTCAGGAAGAAAGGGTCTACTTGTGGGAGGTACCTGCAAGGTGGGCAAGGAAATCGTAGCAAAGGTTATAGGCTCTCATCTTGCAACTGTCACAGACATTGAGGTCGGCGTGGATCCTACTGTAAGAGAAAGATATAAGGCCGTAAGAGATGAGATTATTCAGTTAGAGACGGATGTTAGAAAAGCAGATCAGGCAATAACTATACTCAAGAAGATGGAATTAGCAAATGCTTTATCTCCTGAAAAAAAAGAAATCATGGTGAAAAGCGTCAGAACTAAGGTTTTTTATTCTAACAGGCTTGTAGAGCTAAAGGAAGAAATGAATCAGCTAGATGCTAAACTCCAGCAGGAAGCCTATGGGAAGATAAGATGCTATAACACTATTTATCCAGGAACGAAGGTAGCGATAGGGTCATGTATGATGAATGTTAAAGAAAATTTACAGTATTGCACATTATATAGGGATGGAGCTGATATTAGGGTTGGCGCTATAGACAGGTAGAGGGGTTTCCATTATGGCGCCGGACAAGGATGTGAGGTAAATGTCTGTTAAACCGGTAGATTTCCAGGTAATGATACCAAGGACCATTGATGCTGCAAAGGTGAGAAGTGACGAGCTGCAAAAAAACCAAGCTCTTGCGCAGCAGCAGGCAACAGCGATGCAGGACAATGCTGAGGATACACTTAAGCAAGTGTATTCAAAATCAAAGGCCCAAGAAGCGCGGATAAATGAGAGACAGAGGGATAGTAGTCAACAAAATGAAAAAGAGAAAAAAGGGGAGAAGGAAAGGGAGGCATCCGGTGAGAAGGATGGCAAGCAGACCGGGAGACCTATTAGGACAAGTACCATAGACATAAAGATTTGAGTAGTTTTTAGTTTTGCTTGGGCTTTATCCAAGCTACTAATCATACGAATGAGAAACAGTTGACACACAAGCAGGAATTGTACATAAAAGCGTGAAGCTTGTATGCCAGCTAATGCGAGGTGGAAGAATGAGTGGATTTTATGTCAGCCTGATTTTTGTCGGAATACTATTGGTCTTAGTTTCTATTATTCTTATTTTAATCGATAAAAAGAGTGTCTTTATTTTCCGAAAAACCTTTGATGATAAAAAACAAGAACTTGTCGAAATCATAAACGATGCAGAACAGATGATAGACGAGCTTAATCGTTTTTCTGACTATATTGTCAGTCAAATCGATGAAAAAAATGAGGAGCTAAATGTTAGTATCAAAGGTGCAGAGGAAAAAATCAGCGCACTGAAGAGCAAAGCTACAGCTATTTCAAAGACTATAACTGCTACAAGTAAAAAATCCATAAAAGGTGACAGCGATGATAGCGATGATACCGTCATAGAAACAAAAGACAGTATGGCTGGTGAAGCTACTAAAGCCCAAAGGCAGAGCGATACAGGTAGTGTATTGCCCCAAAACTCTGTAGCAGCAGTAGAGGCATACAGCAGGAGTGAGACGATGCCATCTAAGACTATAAAAAGTAGACGAGACAAGGTCATTCCTTTTAATAGCAAGCATTCAGAGGTACTACGTCTTTCCAAACAAGGCATGGAGGGCACAGAAATAGCTAAAAGCCTTAATATGGGCAAAGGTGAAGTGGAATTGATTATTGGACTAAGAGGATGAGGGAGTATCTAATGGGACGGTTTCATGTCAGAAGCCTGCTGCTGGGCATAGGGATAGGAATAATAATCACATCCATCATCAGTATGATTTATTTGGCTGGAAGAGATTCTTTTGAAGGTATTACCCGAGAGCAGATAATCAGCAGGGCTGAGGAGTTTGGTATGGTGATGAAATAATATTAGGGATTGAGTTGGGGGAATCGTACAAATAATGCTTCTTGACAAGGTGCGGAGCTCTATTGTATAATTCATTTTGCAGCTTATAAAAGGTATGCCGAAGTGATGGAATTGGCAGACGTAGTGGACTCAAAATCCACCGGTAGCGATACCGTGCCGGTTCGAGTCCGGCCTTCGGCACCAAAGCTTATCCGCCTTTAGGTGGTATAAGCAACAGATTAATACCGCAGATTGATACAATTAATCTGCGGTATCGTTTTTTTATGCGCTGAAAGGCTATGATGAAAATGAGGTAATATAGTGGCTTTTCACATCATTATATGACCTCATTTTTAGTTAGCACCTTCCACCCAAGCACTTCGGATTTTACTCCTTGAACCTGATATGCCATTTGAGGAGGAATACAAGTTTATTTTGATGTCCTTATGTATTCTACCAAAGGCAAAATAAATGCTTTGTTTGAGAAAAACACATCTTTACCAAAGTCTTCAATAAACATTCGATCCTCCTGTGTGCGTTGCTCTGGCGGCTTCTTTTCAGCCATGGCCTTAGGCATTCTCATCATTAATTTATGCAAAGCTGACATTCGGCTGAACTGCTGATCACCACGAAAAGAAAAAACCTTAAACTTATTTTTCCATTCAGGCGGGATGCTTTTATCAGCGATTTCGGTATAGGCATCTTGCTCTTCAGGATTTGTAAGTCCGACCAGGTATAAAGCAAGCCTCTTATTGTCAGCTGTTCCAAGTTTTTTTAGGAACTTCTTGAAACCAGCAATGCTGCCAGCATACAGACCACCGCCGTAAATAATAACGTCATGAATTGATAAATCCTTAGATGATATTTCAGAGAGACTTTTTACTTTGCACCCCAATGCTTCGGCAATCCAGTGTGCATACTTTTTAGTGCTACCATATTTTGATGTATAAACAACAACTATATTCATGTTTTTTCCTACCTTTCCGATAAAGTGTTTTCAATGGCTTTTAGTATTGTATGTGAGCGTTGCAGTACGCTTTGTTGCTCAATCACTGTATCTACAACTTTTTCAGCATCAGAGCCACGACCGTCACCCTAAATCCTCCTGTATTTTTTTGAGATTGCTAATCAGCTTTATAACTACCTTAGCAGCTGCTTCGCTTTCTTCGGCACTGATACCATTAAATAGTTCAGCAAAAAAAGAAGTCGATTCGCCTGCCATTTGGGCTAACACTTCTTTTCCCTTTATGGTCATTTCAACTGTTTGGCTGCGACGGTCTGTCTCACTGTCCCGCAAAGACACAAAACCCTGCTTCTGCAAAGTTAAAAGCATTTTACTTACATTTTGCCGAGAAGTATCGGTTTCTTTTGCCAACATGGTTATAGTGGGAGGTATTTCAATGGATAAATCCTGGAGATTCCGCATTAAAAACCACTGCTTTGTAGAAAGTCCACGTGCTTTTTTGTCGGCAATTAACTGCAATTTGTTTGCTAGTATAAACACACCGCCAAATAAAACATATTGATTATTCTCTGGAATTTTCATTATTCACTTCCCAACATTTACGCAACCTATTGCATGAATTATATGCAATAGGTTGCGTAATGTCAAGTGCAAATTTTTTGTAACTGCTAAGATTGGCAAGTAGGCTGTCATCATGCTCTATGAGTGCCTAAGAACCCATGGCTTTGCGTCCACAGCTTTAGCCTAGTTTGCCCATAGTTTCTTTAATATGCTCTATCGGTCTTACTTCGTTATGTTCTCAATAAACCTCTGAAGAATCGCTGCCAAATGGCACCGCTCAGTGTTGCCTATAGGCATAAGTTTTGTGCCGTCACCTTGGATTAAGCCAGTGGCGTTAGTCCAGGACATTGCATCCTTTGCCCAGTTTGAGATAGAGCCTTCGTCTGTATACTTGGAGAGATCGGTGTTAATGGACACATCGTAGCCCTTGAACTTGGCGTAATTCATCAGGATCACCGCCATTTGTTCACGGGTGATGGCATCTTCTGGTCCGAACTTTCCGTCACCATATCCGCTAACAATATCGTTTTCAGCAGCCCATGCGACGGCATCCGTATAATACTTATCTGCCGATACATCGCTGAAGGTATTGGCACCTGCTGCGGGCGTTTCTTCAAGCCGATACAGGATGGTGACGATCATGCTGCGTGAGGTATTGGCCAGCGGGTTGAAGGCTGTGTCGCCGGTGCCGACTATCAGGCCGTTTTCGTGGACGAATCGCACAGCATTATAGAACCAATCGCTTTCATTGACATCGGCGAAGGGGTTTTCCCATGAGGAAGTGACCCCTACCATATACAGCGCGAAGTGACTGACTGTGAAGCTCAACAGCTTGGTTGCCGGGTCATAAGTGCAGGGGATTGCGACCAAAACGTCACTTTCCGCAAGATGCCAGGCTGTTACACTATCCGCCAGCTCTCTCTCATTAAATTCATAGGGCAGGGACACTGTAGTAGAGCCACCAAAATCTGTGATAACTTTATCGCCAGAGTTAAGGGTCAGTGAAAACACCAGCTTACTGGGATGAGTCTGTTGATATTCATCGGACACGTCTGCTATCATCACTTTTACGCTGCCACTGGCCTGCTTACTGATACCTTTAAGCGATTCTGTATCAAATACTAGCTTTACGCCATCTGCACCATCAACGGTCAGTGATTTTCCATCTGAGATAAGCCTTTCGATATTAGCTGTAGTGACGCTTTCACCACTGCCAATCACGGTGACAGGAGCGGGTTGAGTTACATGCGAGGTTGGTGGATTATATTGTGGGATACTTTTAAATACCGCAACAAGGGTACGGTTTGCTGTCGCAATGAAGGTATAGCTTGCGCTGGTACTGACCTGTATACCGCCTTCCGTCCATTTTACGAAGCGGTGACTTCCATTAGGTGTTGCTGTGACGGTGATGGAAGCTCCCGATGTGACGCGGACACCGTCGCTGATTGTGCCTCCCGACGAAGGATTGGCGCTGATGGATATGGTGTACTGAGTGACCGAATCCATTACTGTAAGTGTAACGATATTGCTTGATTTGCTGTAATAGGGGGTTCCAACGTCTGCGCTACTTTTCACCCAGCAGCGGTATTGCCATCCACTTTGGGAAAGGGTGGGCGATGCTATCGTATACTGTGCACTGGTAGCTCCTTCAATATTCTCCCAAGTGCTTCCGCCATCCTTGCTTACTTGCCATGAGTATGTAAGGTTGTAGCCTTCTGCCGCTACGCTGAAGGTTACTTCCGTACCCACAGCTACAGATTGGTCTGTCGGTTGCGTTTTAATGTTTGGGGTGTCGATTTTCGCAACTCCCTCCACAGTAATATCTTGGTTTGCCGTGATACTGTCGATGGTATAAGCGCCTGTGTCGCTATCCGGCGTCAATTCGATGCTATTTGCCTTTACCTTGAAAGTGTCACTCTTAAAGAAGGCGTTGCCTACGGATATAGTGAAACTGTAGCCGCCGCCGTGAGCTACTGGGGAAACTGAGCTGCCATGCGCCTCGAGGGTGTAGGCGGAATATCCGTCCACCTTTCCATCGGGAAGGGTAATCGTGTAGGAGGTAATGGCGTCGCCAGATTTGGAGGCGTGAGCCGTGTTGCCATAGCAGCCAAGGTTGATGCGTCTGCCGTTTGGAGTCGGTTCATTCGCATAGTCGGAAGCCGGGTCGCCAGCGTCGATACAGGGGCTTGTAACGTTGTCATTGACCCAATCGCTGCCATTCCATCTGCCGCCTGCCGACTGTATGTGGTAGTCTCCGTTGCCCGCGAAAAGCGGATCTCCGACAATGCGGTTCGCGTATGAAGCTGGTGCTATTTTTCGGATCTTACCTAAAGACTCGTGCACATGATAGCCAAGTTGGTCAAATGTCAGCGAGGTGCCGTCGTTGCCGATAAGCGAATAGGCGATGCTCTCAGCAGCTATTGTGGTGTTATAAACATCATTGTAGGAGTTGGTATACACTCTGTTCGCAAGGTCAAGCCCCGTATTGCCATAGATAATGCTGTTTTTTATGAACACGCCGTAGGCCGAGCTATAATCCCTCAAATACACAATACCATGCCCGTTTCCAGTGATCGTGCAGTTCTCGATAAGCGGTGCTCCCGCTTCCAATGTCTGATAGCCGTTACTGTTTACTGCGACGCCATAACCGGAAAATCCAGAGATCAGGCAGTTTTTCAGTACGACACCTTTAGCCGTGTTGAGAACGATGCCGTTGTCGCTGCCTGCTCCGCTGGCGGTAATGGAGCAGTCCTCTATTGTGGTGGAATTTACATAGTTGCCGCCCCCTGTTTCTAAACCCTTGCCTTTAAGTACACAGTTTTTGACCGAAACATTGTACCCTTTAAGAAGCATTGGATGTTGCGAATTCTGTACCCTACAGTTTTTTAGCAAGATCAAGCCCGCTGTGGTGCTAGGCGCTGTTATTTCAATCCCTCTGTAAAGCCCGTCCATGACACAATACTTCAATGTGATGCTACCGCCTCTTAGGTTGACATTTGCGGATATCGTGTTGCCATAGGTCAGGTCGGCCTTTTTGGTAAATGTGATAGGCTTGGTAGCCGTTCCTACCGCCGCCAGCGTCCCTCTTACCGTGAGGTTATCACTGCCGCTACCGTCACCCAGGCAGACGGTCACGCCGGGTTTTATTGTAAGAGAGCTTTGATTCGTTTCGTCGGTTCCTGTAATGGTAATTTCACTTGCCAGCAGGTAAGGTATGCCTGCGTCGCCCCAAACTGCGTTTCTGTAGTTGTTTAAATAACCAACTCCCCTTGATAGTACGATATATCGATATGCCGCCGGATAGTCTGTACTAAAGGTTATGGTGGGACTGGTGATATCCTCATTGATTTTACACCCCGCACCGATTACTACAGGATAAATATTAGCGTTGCTACCGTAGTTAAAGGTGTTGTCCTTCAGCGTCACCGTCTGTTCTGTGCTGGTGGGCGAAAACCCGTCATATATCAGAACAGGGTTGTCATGCTGTCCTGTAACAAAATTGTTGAAGCTATTGCCAGTTACGACGGCCTGCCGCCCTCCGTTTATTTCCAACGGGCGTATACTAATATTGGAAAAGGTACAGCCGGATACTGTGGTGTTTACGGCATCGTCGCCGTTTTGCTGTACCTGTACACCGCGCCCATAGCCGGTAAAACTAGAGCTGGACACCGAGACAGTGCCGCTTCCGGTCGTGTTGCTGCCGTTGTTGTAGCGAATAGCCGTCGTGCCTCCCTTCGGATCTCTAAACGTACAGCCTGCGGCGGAGATGTTGACCTCGCTGTTTATGCCGTTTGATTGCACCCCGTATAGCGTACCCGCATCGCTGAATCCACTGTATTCAAACGTGCAGTTTGTGAAGGACAGGCTTGTAGCTCCCGCCGTGCCTACTCCAATAGCTTGTATGCCGTTCCACCCGGCGTTTTGCCATGTGGTTTGCTCCGGCGCATCTGGAACAGTGGTGAAGGTCACGCCGGTAGCGGAGAGTGTGCCGTTTGTCACAGTCAGACTGGAGTATGGATTTTTGGGGCTACTTTCAGTGCCGGGAAGCGTTGCTGTGGTAAGCGTACTGAAATATACCTTTGCTCCGCTCTCTATGGTCAGTGTCGCAGCGTTTGTGATCCTTGGCTCGCGGTTGTTCACCTTACAGATATAGTAATCTCCCGCGTGCCATGTCGTGTCTGCCGTAATATCGTAATCGACATATTCTACGATGGGAGTCTCCGCCAGCGCCACCGTGGGCAGAAGGGATATAAGCATTGTAGCGCATAGGAGAAACGCGCATAATCTAGATTTATTCATATTTAGTATTTCACTCCTTCCGAAATTTGTGATACCTTCACCAATCATGGTCTTTTGCCATTTCTTCATCTATTTTTAGAAAATAATCATATGAAATTTTATTGCCTGTGTCAGGAACAGGGTCATCAAAGGTTACATCAACATGGTAGTAGCCATCTTCAACATAAACAACATTCCATGCATGAAGTCCATACTCACCGGTTTCGCTCTTTGCCCAGCCAGTTACATAGTAACACTCTATATCTTCATAGCACATAAACAGGAAAAGCATTTCCGCATATGCCTGGCAGACACCAGTGCCGTTTTTCAAAAGACCGTGAAATGCGTATGTATCGTCTCCATACAAACCTGACTTAAAATCTGTGTCATATTTGTAGTTTGCAACCATATAGTCGTGCACTGCCTTGACTTTTAGCCGGTCGGTCATGTTCGGGACGATTATTTCATCCAATACAGCGCGCATCTGCGTATCATAATCCTTGACCTCCGCTGACACATACTGTTCAACCGCGCTTCGGTTGAATATGAGCCCCTGCATCTGGTGAAACACGGAATAATCTATTCGGTAACTGAACACGTTGGTTTGATAATCATAATCCGAATGGGTGACGCCTAAATTCACATACTTCAACACGAATTCATCATCATTAACGAACACATCGTACGCGGCGTTATCGAGGATAATTTCAAATTGTGGAATCAGGTTCTTAAATGCGGCATCAATCAGATTATACAATTCATCGGATGTTTGCACCCTCATCCCCTGAGTATAGGTATCGGTCCAAACAGGTATGGAGCTTTCAGATTCTACTTTATTCTTCGGTGTTTCCAGTTTGTCGAGAAGTGTGTCGCTGCTGTTCTTGAGTTTTACTGACAATGCGGCTTCGGAAACCAGTACCACATCGGCGCGGAGGAAATCTTCATGGTGCATACCCACAGCCATGATACCGATGGAGAGCGCCAGATCGTCAGGCTTATCCCATGTGAAATCAACTCCTCCAGTATCTGAGTAACCGAGCGCGCGTAAAACAAAGGTTAGATACATCTGGTAGGAAACCGTTCCTGTGCCGAACTCAGTGGCGGAGATGCCATTTGTGAGCTTGTTTTCATAGGCATATCCAACATAATTGTTTGCCCAATCTGGAACGTCGGTGAATGGATGGGTCCAACTGCCGGATATGGCCTCATTATCTTTACCGAGCAGACGTATGAGCATGACCAACGCCTCTATGCGTGAGGGTTTACGGGCGAGGTCAAAGTTAGTACTGCCGTCCGGATTGGTGCCGACACCTTGAAATAGCCCTAGTGCCTTGAGCTTCTCGGCAGTAGTGGTTTCCGCAACAAAGTCACGCTGGCCTTGCCCCGGTACCGAACCCGGCCCCGGCCCTCCTCCGACGTTGCCGTCCTGAAGCGCCTCTAGCTTCGGCACGCCCTTGGCGTATCCACCATGGTCAATACTGCCCAAAAGCCTGAGGGTACCATTTTCAGCTATGATAGAGCAGCCCTGCTCTGTGACAAAGGTGTCGCTGACAGTCACAGTCGCTCCGTTTTCTATG
>CAZEIH010000009.1:58378-85598 GCA_964512095.1 uncultured Oscillospiraceae bacterium | reverse complement strand
TTGAAGTTACAGTTCCTGCAGAACCTTGTGTCATATATGGACGATAAGCCATGAGCAAATCTGAACCAGGGAAAAATTCTGGGGAATGGATGTCCACATACCGACAAAGTCCCCGTTCAGGATTGGGAAAAATGGTTTCGTAGTCTGGCGTGTAGGTGACTGTCGTAGCCGCAACTGGGTCGGCTGCTGCTAAGCATGATGAGGAAAGGAAAACCGATAATGCAATTACCAGTAAAAAAATTCGCTTACTCATTAGGAAGTCTCCTCCTATCTTAGAAATTTATTTGTCAAACGTCCCAACTGCTCTGAGGCCACGTGATGCTATTTTAATCTGTCTCAAGAGCATTTATCCAGCAAACCTTTGCCGGCGGCTTATTTTGAATAAATACAGATTTATATTTATTGCCAGATAAACTAATAATTCCATTATACATCTTATGAGAGAAAGGTGCCAAGAGAAAGGTGCCAGGCACGACACATAGACACTTATTGGCGAGGTACTTGCCAATAAGTGTCTATGTGTCGTGCCTGGCACCTAATGTGAGAACCATTGGGCGAATGGGGATAGCTTGGTAATTATATCGGCGTTAGCTGGTACGTCCCAAGAAGTCCCCGCCTCTATAGGCGGCTGGAGTACGTCACTCAGAAACAAGTGCACCTGTATCAGGCTTGTGCGAACAAACGTTTGATTTGTGTTGCGTTCAAAGGCAACGTTAGATATAATGTTAGAGGTAAAAGAATTCTATGGGACAGGTGCAAAATAAATGATTACTGATAATGACAAATCACAATACATACAGTTAAGGAAAGAACTTTTGGAGATAGAATACGGCAGGCTCAATCCACCACAAAGAGAGGCCACATTTCAGATAAAAGGGCCGTTACTGGTGTTGGCGGGTGCTGGATCGGGTAAGACATCGGTTCTTGTGAACAGAATCGCATATATGATCAAGTACGGCAATGCATACCATTCCCAGCGTGTGCCTCAAGGACTTACAGCTGCAGATTTGAAGCTAATGCAGGAGAGGATTAGGCCGGCGGATTTATCAGAGATTAAAGAATTTAAGGATGCCTTAGAGGGAGTGGAGAACAGGAATATTAGGGCAGCCGAGATAGCCAGGACAGTCGAAGCATCCAGGGCAGATGGGGCAGCCGAGATAGCCAGGACAGTCGAGGCATCCATGGCAGATGGGGATCAGGACAGGCTGGTAAGCATCATGCGAGACAACCCTGTCCACCCGGCCTCAATTATTGCGATAACCTTTACAAACAAAGCGGCAAGAGAGATGAAGGAAAGGCTTGAGGGTATATTAGGCGAAGCAATAAATGATATCTGGGTCAGCACGTTTCATGCCGCATGTGTCAGGATACTCAGGCGCTACATTGATAAACTGGGCTATAGTAGGAGCTTTGCTATATTTGACACATCTGATCAGCAGACGCTTATAAAAGATAGTATTAAGGAGCTTAATCTCAATGAGAAAAATTTTCCGGTCAGGGAAGTACTTTCAAAGATAGGCAAGGCAAAGGATAAGCTGATTGAGCCTGGGGAGTATGAAAAGGAAGCAGGAGCCGATTATAGGCTGAGTAAGATAGCTAGCATTTACAAACTGTACCAAAGAAAGCTTAAAAACAATAATGCTCTAGATTTCGATGATATTATAATGCTTACTATAAAGCTATTTTTAGATTATCCTCCCGTTATGGAGAAATATCAGAAAAAGTTCAAATATGTGTTGGTGGACGAGTACCAGGATACAAACGTTGCCCAATATACTCTTGTCAGCCTCCTTTCAAAGCATTTCAGAAATTTGTGCGTTGTCGGTGATGATGACCAGAGTATTTACGGGTGGAGGGGAGCAGATATTAGGAATATCCTGGACTTCGAAAAGGAATTTAAGGATGCCAAGGTTATAAAGCTGGAGCAGAATTACCGCTCAACCAAGACTATACTTGATGCTGCCAACTACGTTATTAAGAACAATATGGGCAGGAAGGAAAAGCGCCTTTGGACTGAAAATGACAAGGGTGACGAAATACAGTACTTCGATGCAGAAAATGAGCGGGAGGAAGCAAGATTCATTGCTAGCGAAATTGAAAATCTAATAGAGGAAGAGGGAAGAAAAAAAAACGAATTCGCTTTGCTATACAGAATCAATGCACAATCGAGAGCCCTTGAGGAAGCCTTCATGAAGGCGGGAATACCGTATCGTATATACGGAGGGACCAAGTTCTATGATAGGAAGGAAATTAAAGATATCATAGCATATCTGCGTCTTGTGCAGAATCCCTCTGATGATGTGGCGCTTAAAAGAATCATAAATGTACCCAGGAGAGGAATAGGAAGTACTACTCTTTCTGTTGCAGAGAGGGCGGCGATAGAAAGAAGCTGTAGCATATTCACCATTATATCATCTGCCCAGGAAATACCTGAGCTCAAGCGTGCTGCCTCCAAGGTTACGGATTTTGCCGATATGATCGTCAGCTTCAGAGTACTTTCTGAGAGTATGACTGTTCCGGAGCTTATGGATTCAGTTATCAATAAATCCGGCATACTTGATGAACTCAAGGCTGAGGAGACAGAAGAGGCCAGAACACGTATAGAGAATATTCAGGAGCTTATCTCCAGTGCCATTGAGTTTGAGAATCAAAGTGAGGAGAAGGGCTTGGAAGCATACCTGGCAAATATATCCTTGGTGACTGATCTTGACAGTCTGGATGGAGATAATGATAGGGTTGTACTAATGACTTTACACAGTGCAAAGGGTCTAGAGTTTCCGGTGGTATTCATCCCAGGCTTTGAGGAAGGTGTATTCCCTAGCATGCGTTCCATGGACAGTGAAATTGAGCTAGAGGAAGAGAGAAGACTTTGCTATGTTGGCATAACAAGAGCGAGAGAAAAGCTGTATTTGACAAGCGCCTACTCAAGAACACTTTTTGGGAATACAACATACAACAGATGTTCAAGGTTCATGAAGGAGATACCAGAGGAGCTTGTTCAGGCAAAGGAAAGAAAGAAAAAAGAATCTAATAGCTTTGCAGATTGGCTTGGTCAAAGTGGTGGTAATGCTACTAGCGGCTGGAAGGTGCAACGAGGTTTTGGAGACTCTACCTCAGACAGAAGCAACAACACAGGCACCGCAGGCGGATTTGGAGCATACGGCAATTCGGTTAATGGAGTAATGAGCTTTGGCTCGGATAGAGGTTCTGGCAAGGTAGTTCTCGGAGGTGGTGTGGGAGCAACAGCAGGAAGTGACAAAGCAGGGAGAGCAGATTTCAAAGTAGGAGATCAGGTTGTACACAAGAAGTTTGGTGTGGGTAAAATATCTGCTGTAATACTAGACAAAGGTGATCAGGTACTGGAGATAGATTTTAGAAACAGTGGAATGAAGCGGCTAATGGCAGCCTTTGCAAACCTTGTAAAGCTGTGAATGAACCAAAGTGTATATCCCGCAGACGATTTGAGAACAATACTAACTGAAACGATAAATCTGAAATGCTTGCCGGATTTATATACCGGTTATCTATTTCCGGAGGGATAGTATGGATAGTTATGATTATAATGAGGATAACCTTTCTACCATAGCACGCTCCTGTAGCTATATAAGCGGCAGGAATTCAATCAGCAGTAGGCATATAGGAGATATATCATGCAATGATTGCCTTCATTGGAAAGGCGATGGGTGTTCAAGGAAGCATCTGGATAACATAGTATCTGAATTACACCTTGACTGAGGGAAGTTTGTTTTTTTCAAATTGCAGCGTATTTCTACGAGATTTGAAAAATGTGTTATAGGTATGTAGGAAGTACATTGCTTGTAGATGTGTTGAGAGATGTGTTGCCGCTTTTGTGTGGGAAGCACATTATTGTAAGTGTAGAAAATTATCGATAATGAATTTTGTTTTGTCTAGGATACTATTACCCATTTTGTTATAATGTAAATATATCAAACACTGCCTTTATAACTGACTACCCACTGGCAAAATTCAAGCTGGTGCCGATGGGTTAATAAAAGTACAAATCAACTTTAGGGGGACACTGGCGATATATAGCTAAATGCCGGGTGAAATAGAATTATGAATAAAAGAAATGCGTTTTTTGCGAAGAAGCTTACAGTTTTAGTACTGTTAATAACAATATTGATGGCTGCCTCAGCTTGTTCCTCGAATATCGGGGATGCGGAAGAAGCTATTAAGCCTGAAACAGGTGAAATTATTGATATCGATAACGGTAGCGTAGTAGAAGCTAGCACCATTGAGCATGATACGGATACTGATGTGAATGCTAATTCGGCTACTGGTACAGAGAGTGACATTAGTGATGGAGTCGTTATGGGGCAGGGCGCTGATGGGAAGTCCACAGAACAAGATGGTGAAATTTCTAGTGGTGAAGCGACACATATACCGGAGGAAACGCAAGTATTAGAGGAAACGAAGGTATCAGAAACAGATGGAGCCGAGGATGCCGAAGGAACTGACGGGAAGCCACATTTAAATGGAGCCGAAGATACCGGCGGGAAGCCACAATCAGATGGAGCCGAAGATACCGAAGAGAAGTCACAATCAGATGGAGCTCAAAAAGACGAAACAGATATTCCATTGAGACCTGAAGCAAATTCAGACAGTGAAATTGATATTGGGACTAGTAATGGAGAAAGCAGGTCTCTAGAGGGGCGTATAATCTGTATAGATCCCGGCCACCAAACAAAGGGCAATTATGATACCGAGCCTGTTGCCCCAGGCTCAGATGAAATGAAGGCCAAGGTTTCAAGTGGTACGGCAGGGGTGAAAACCAGGATAGCTGAATACAAGCTGAATCTGGAGGTATCCCTGAAGCTAAGGGATGCCCTTGAGAAGTATGGGGCTACTGTTATTATGACCAGAACGGAGAATAATGTTGACATAAGCAATGCGGAAAGGGCGACAATGGCAAATGAGGCTCTTGCCGACCTGTATTTTCGTGTACACGCCGATGGTTCAACGGACAAATCGGTTAATGGAGTTTCGGTTTTGATACCGGGCAAAGGACATATAACAGACGAATTTGTATTAAAGGAAAGCGAAAAAGCTGGAAACTGCATTCTGGAAGGCTTTATGGAGGCCACGGGAGCGAGAAAAAGAGGTTTGCGTAAAAGGAACGATCTAAGCGGTTTTAATTGGTGCAAGGTACCTATGGTCCTAATAGAAATGGGGTTCATGTCAAACCCCGACGAAGATGTTAAGCTAAATTCCAGTGAATATCAGGACAAAATGGTCACGGGTATCGTCAATGGTATAGTCGGGTATTTTAATAATTAAAAATGTAAAGGTATCGAAAAAGCAATTTCCACCTCATCTAATCTGGCATTGTCGAGAGGGCAGATTGGAGCTTTGCTTTGGGGAAATTTCCTTGCAAAAGAATTTTTCAATCAGGACCACTTAAATAGCCACTTCACCCGCCAAATCAAATTTATATTTTCGCATTGACAAAAAAAGGGCTATGTCGTATAATAGTTTCAATTCATTTATTTATCTGTTTAGCATGGTGAAGCAATAAAGCAATAAAGCAAATCACAAAACTGAGTGAGTGAGGTGTAGGACTTGTCAAAGTGGAAGATTTACACACCTGATGGAGTGCAGGATATCCTGTGTGAAGACTGTTATCAAAAAAGAGAGCTGGAGCAGAAGCTGAGAATGCTTTTCCGCGGATATGGCTTTTGCGAGATTGAAACCCCCGCCATAGAATTTTACGACGTATTTGCATCAGAAGGCAGTGCAATGCTTCAGGAAAATATGTTTAAGTTCTTTGATCAGCAGGGTAGGATACTGGTTTTAAGGCCTGATATTACTGTTCCAGTGGCTAGGATAACAGCGACAAAATTCAAGGACACGGCGTACCCGCTGAGGCTCTCATATATGGGCAATGTATACCGCTACAATGATTTTGGGGGCGGAAAGCAAAACGAATTTACACAGGCTGGCATCGAAGTACTAGGGGTAAATACTCCTGAATCCGATGCAGAAGTAATAGCCATAGCAATACAATCATTAAAGGCAAGTGGTCTGGAAAGCTTCCAGATCGATATAGGGCAGGTGGATTTTTTTAACAGTCTAATGGAGGAAACCAGACTGTCGGAGGAGGATATATCTCAGGTTCGGATGCTGATAGACCGAAAGGATTATGTTGGTCTTGAGGAATTCCTAAAGAGGAGTGAGCTCCAAGAGGATATGAAAAATCTGATATCTAGCCTACCTGGATTCTTTGGGTCCTTCGATGTTCTAGATAAAGCAAGGGCCTTCAACCTTTGTAAAAGATCAAAGGATGCATTAGATAATATTAGCCAGGTACTTAGTATCCTTGAGGATTATGGTCTTGGGAAGTATATATCGGTGGATTTGGGGATGCTTAGAGAGCTTACCTATGATACAGGTATTATATTCAGAGGATTTACCTATGGTGTAGGATTCCCTGTCCTTACCGGGGGGCGTTACGATAAGCTGGTAGGCGAATTTGGAGGCGAATGTCCTGCCACAGGCTTTTCATTGGGTGTGAATATGCTGTTAATGGCGTTGCAGCGACAGAAAATAAATATGGAAAACCCGGTCATCGATACACTTGTACGTTATTCAGATAAGGGTAGGAAAGCTGCGTTTGAGCTGTGTGGAGTACTGAGAAAGCAGGGGCTTGCGGTTGAACTTGATATTACAAACAGGACAGCACAGGAAGCTACAGCCCATGCAAAGGAGAAAAATATCGGTGGTGTTATAAGTATTGTAGATGAGGATAATGTCGAAGTACATTATATACAGTCGGGAGAAACCACAAAGGTGAAAATAAGCGAATTATTGAAGAGGTGAAATCAATGAGGTATCTTACTATAGCGTTGTCAAAAGGAAGATTGGCAGACATGACCATAGAGCTGCTGGAGAAGATAGGGATAGACTGTTCTGAATATCGGAATGCTTCAAGAAAATTGATATTCACTGATGAATCAAACAAAATCAAGTTCTTTCTTGTAAAGCCAGCTGATGTTCCGACCTATGTTGAGTATGGTGCAGCAGACATGGGGGTTGTCGGAAAGGATACACTGTTGGAAGAGGGCAGGCATCTTTATGAGGTACTCAACCTTGGCTTTGCAGCATGCCGTATGGTGGTAGCAGGCCCTGCTGAATTGGCGGATAAAATGGACAGTCTCAATAATAAAAGGGTCGCAACAAAGTACCCTCGTGTAGCAAGGGAGTATTTCGAGCATAAGCGTAGAGAATCCATCGAGGTCATCAAACTCAATGGTTCTGTCGAACTGGCTCCGCTTGTAGGTCTCTCAGAGGTTATCGTAGATATAGTGGAGAGCGGAAGAACTCTAAAGGATAATGGCCTTGTTGTGTTGGATACCATAGCGGATATCAGCGCAAGGGTGGTTGTCAACAGAGTGAGTATGAAGATGGAAAACGACAGGATAAACGGAATAATTGACCAGCTCAGGAAGCTGCTATAGGAGGGCGAGAAATTCATGATAAAAACAATAGATATGAGGCAGGGCAAGGACACAGGACTTTTTGAAAAGCTAGTTGAGAGAGACAGAGTAGGGAAGCAGGATGTTTTGGATGTTGTTAGCGAAATAATGGACAATGTTAAGATAAAAGGCGATAAAGCTATTTTGGAATACACGGAGAAATTTGATAAGGTGAATATTGTTCTGGAGTCAATGAAGGTTTCGCAAAATGAAATTGATGAGGCGTATAAGAATATTGACGCAAGGCTACTGGATATTATTAGAAGGTCAAAGGCTAATATAATTGCATTTCATGAAAAACAAAAGGAAAATTCATGGTTTACCACAGGAGATGACGGAATTCTGCTGGGACAGCTTTATAGGCCTCTTGAAATAGTTGGCATATACGTTCCCGGGGGTACTGCAGTACTGACGTCCTCTGTTCTAATGAACGCTTTGCCTGCTAAGGTTGCAGGAGTAGAAAGGATTGTTATGGCAACACCTCCTGGTAAGGATGGGTGTATCGATCCTGCTGTACTTGTTGCAGCCAGTGAATCGGGAGTTACTGAAATATATAAGATGGGCGGTGCTCAGGCCGTAGCAGCTATGGTTTTTGGAACTGATACTGTACCCAAGGTCGACAAGATCTTCGGTCCCGGCAATATCTATGTGTCTACTGCGAAAAGACTCGCTTATGGCTATTGTGATATAGATATGTTTGCAGGACCCAGTGAAATAACTGTAGTGGCGGATGACACTGCAAATCCGATATTTATTGCCGCTGATCTGCTGTCACAGGCTGAGCACGATATGCTTTCAGCATCTATACTTGTAACACCCTCAGTCAAGCTGGCGGAAGCGGTTATAAAAGAGGTGTCAATCCAATATGAGATGCTTTCAAGAAAGAATATTTTGGATAAATCTCTTTCTGAGTACTGTGCCGCAATTATTGTAAATGACCTAGATGAGGCTATGGAAGTAGTTAACCGAATAGCCCCTGAACACTTGGAGCTTTGTATTGAAGAACCGTTCAACAGGCTGGGATATGTTAAAAACGCTGGGGCTATATTTCTTGGGAATTGGTCGCCAGAGCCTTTGGGAGATTATTTTGCGGGTCCTAACCATGTGCTTCCTACTGGAGGGACAGCTAGGTTTTTCTCTCCTATCAACGTATCCGATTTTGTAAAGAAATCTAGTGTTATTTCATATACAAGGCAGGCACTGGAAAAGGCCAGCGATGCAGTCATTGGCTTTGCGGAATACGAGAAGCTGGACGGCCATGCAAATGCCATAAAGGTACGCTTCAAGAAGTAGAGTAAGCCGCTTGCCTACCTAAGCTATAAAAGCCAAGTGATGGGCGGCTTTCGCCTTATAAATCGTTAACAAGACACAAAGGTGTCTATTAAGTTGCAATTGAGATAGAAGGAGTCTTTTTATATGAAGAAATACTGGAGCAAGCTGGCTCGCGGACTGGTGCCCTATGTGCCCGGAGAGCAGCCTCAAGACAAAAGATATATAAAGCTGAATACCAACGAGAACCCTTATGGGCCATCACCGAAAGTATTGGAAGCTATAAAACAGGCTGTAGATGATAAGCTTAGGCTTTATCCCGATCCTTCATGTAGTATGCTTGTTGATGCAGCTTCAGAAAGCTATGGAGTAAACAGGGATCATATATTTGCTGGGAATGGGTCTGATGAAGTACTGGCATTTGCCTTCATGGCCTTTTTCGATCCTGGCAGGACAATAGTATTTCCGAATATAACATACTCATTTTATCCGGTCTACGCTAAACTATTTAAACTCGATTATGTTACAACGCCACTAGATTGTGAATTCAATATACCCTCAGAGCAGTTGATGGAAAGTAGTGGGGGAATAATACTGGCAAACCCTAATGCACCAACAGGTAAAGCACTTACCCTGTCAGCCATACGTCGTGTACTGGACGGGAATCCCCAATCTGTAGTCATAGTTGATGAGGCTTATATAGACTATGGGGGAGAGTCTGCCATAGACCTGATAAATGAATATCCGAACCTGCTGGTGATTCATACATTTTCAAAATCCAGAGCACTTGCAGGTATGAGGATAGGCTTTGCCTTTGGAGACATTGGACTTATACAAGCACTGGAAAGTGTAAAGAACTCTTTCAACTCATATACCCTTGATAGACTGGCGATAGTAGCCGGTACAGCTGCTTTGCAGGATCCGGAGTATTATAGGGGTACATTAGAGAAGGTATTGGAAACACGTGAGAGATTTGTATATGAACTAGAGAAAAGAGATTTTATTGTCACTGAGTCATCGGCGAATTTTGTGTTTACAAGTCATAAAGTCATAAGTGGCGAAGAAATATTCAAAGGACTTAGAGAAGCAGGCATACTGGTCAGGCATTTCAAACAGCCGTTGATAGAGAACCATCTTAGAATCAGCATTGGGACAGATGGGGAAATGAATGCCGTTATAAGGGCGTTGGAACGCATAATAGCTGGTGTATGATAATGCAATCGTAGATATAACTAAGTCAATGGATTGCATACTGGATTGCATAATAGTGAGGGTTTCAATTACTGGCGGCATATTCACTATGATTATATAGTAACAGTCGTATATATTAAGCAATATTTTTCTTGCAGTTGGCGGAAGCTGGCCGGGAAATCCAGAGTAGCAGCCGTATATATTAAACAATATTGTGGCAAAGAGGTCTGCTTCTAAAATATTGTAAAAAATGGTGGAATCACGTGGCAGTGTTTTGTTATAATTACCTAGGATAAGATTTATGGAGGTGTGACATGTCCAGAAGCGCAGAATTGAGTAGGAAAACAGCGGAGACAGATATTACGCTGAGACTTGATATAGACGGAAGGGGTAACTCGTCTATTGATACAGGGATAGGGTTTTTAGATCATATGCTTACGCTGTTTTCTAAGCATGGATTGCTGGACCTTGAGGTTAAAGCAAGTGGAGACCTTCAGGTGGATGCCCACCATACGGTGGAGGATGTAGGAATAGTGCTGGGGCAGGCATTAAAACAGGCATTGGGAGACAAGAAAGCCATCAGGCGATACGGAACAGCTTTTGTTCCAATGGATGAAGCTCTCGCAATGGTATCGGTGGATATTGGTGGGCGGCCTTACCTTGTATGTAATGTCAAGTATGCCAGCGAACGTGTTGGAGATATGGATACAGAGCTAGTGGAAGAGTTTTTCAGAGCTGTTTCGGTAAATGCAGGCATGAATATACATATCAATGTTATGTACGGAAGCAATAACCACCATATAACAGAGGCTGTATTTAAGGCTTTTGGAAGGTCGCTGGATGAGGCTGTAGGCTTTGATCAGCGCATTGAAGGGGTTATGTCCACGAAGGGAATGCTTTAGGGAGCATTGAAAAATTTTAACTATTCACAATATGACAGGAGTGTAAAGATGATTATCTATCCAGCAATCGATATAAAGGACGGCAAATGCGTCAGACTTGTGCAGGGAAAGTTTAATGATGTGACAGTATACTCTGACAACCCTGTGGAAATGGCATACAAATTTGAGCAGCTTGGAGCTGATTATATCCATGTAGTGGATTTGGATGGAGCAAGGCTTGGAAGCCCTCAGAACACTGCTGTGATTAGTGAAATGGCAGTGAAGCTTGGGATACCTGTTCAACTGGGGGGAGGCATCAGAACAATTGAAGCAATTGAGATAATTCTTTGCAAGGGCATTGAAAGAGTGATTCTGGGCACATCTGCAGTTAATGATCAGGAGCTTGTGAAGAAGGCTGTTCAGAGCTTCGGTAAAAATCTTGCGATAGCCATAGATGCAAAGGATGGGCTTGTAGCCATTGAAGGATGGGCAAAGACAAGCGAGTTTTCGGCCATTAGCTTTGCCAAAAGGATGGAGGAGATGGGGGCAAGTGTCATCATATATACCGACATATCCAGGGATGGCATGCTAAAAGGGCCTAATCTTAAGGCGATGGAGGAAATGGTCAAGGCGGTGGGGGTTGATGTTATAGCCTCCGGTGGAGTTACAAGTCTGCAGGATATTAGGGATTTGAAGAATATTGGAGTGTCTGGGGCAATAGTTGGAAAGGCTCTTTACACAGGCGATGTTGATCTTAAAGAGGCTATAGCTGCAGCAAAATAATTTCCAAGCAAAATAATTTCCAATTAATTTGTCGTCATTAATCGCCGACCGATAGAGGTCAGCATCTTCTGAAGACATAGATAAATCATTGGGATATATGAATAAGAAGTAAGAGGTAAGGGGTAAAGAGGTAAGAAGTAAGAGGTAAGGGGTAAAGAGGTAAGAGGTAAGAAGTATGAGGTAAGAAGTAAGGGGTAAGAAGTAAGAAGTAAGAGGTAAGAGGTAAGAAGTAAGAGGTAAGGGGTAAAGAGGTAAGAAGTAAGAGGTAAGAGGTAAGAAGTAAGAAGTAAGAGGTAAGAGGTAAGGGGTAAGAGGTAAGAAGTAAGGGGTAAGAAGTAAGAAGTAAGAAGTAAGGGGTAAGAAGTAAGGGGTAAGAGGTAAGGGGTAAAAAGTAAGAAGTAAGAGGTAAGGGGTGAAGAGGATGAGTGAAAAAAGAATAATACCATGCCTTGATGTTTTAGGCGGAAGAGTCGTAAAAGGAGTTAATTTCATTAATTTCAAGGATGCAGGGGACCCTGTTGAGAATGCTACATTTTATGATAAGGCTGGGGCTGATGAACTGACATTTCTTGATATTACTGCAACAGCAGATGCAAGGGGCATAATGGTAGATGTGGTCCGCCGGGTGGCAGAACATGTTTCTATTCCATTCACAGTAGGGGGCGGTATCAGGACCCTGGAGGATTTTAGGGAGATACTTAAGGCTGGAGCAGACAAGGTATCTGTCAATTCAGCTGCTATAGTGAGACCTGAACTGGTATCTGAGGCAGCTAAGGAGTTTGGAAGCCAATGCGTAGTAGTGGCTATCGATGCTAAAAGACGGGCAGGTGGGAGCGGTTGGGATGTCTATCTGAACGGTGGACGTGTCAATGCTCAAAAGGATGTAGTTGAATGGGCGATTCAAGCTGAGAAGCTGGGAGCAGGGGAAATACTTCTAACAAGTATGGATTGTGATGGTACAAAGAATGGGTATGATATAGAGCTAACAAGAGCAGTTTCTGAAAGTGTCGATATACCTGTAATAGCCTCAGGAGGAGCAGGGAGGATTGAGCACTTTTACGAAGCACTCACCGAAGGAAAGGCTGATGCGGCACTAGCAGCTTCGCTCTTCCACTTTAGGGAGCTGGAGATATGTGATGTTAAAGAGTATCTGAAAGAAAAAGGTATAGAAGTGAGGGCATGAAATGGCAAACATTCTAGATATGGTAAAGTACAACTCGGATGGCCTTGTTCCGGTAGTGACCCAGGATATCAGAACTGATGAGGTGCTGATGCTGGCGTATATGAACGAGGAGTCCTTGAGGAAGACAATTGAGACAGGTTTAGTCCACTATTACAGCAGAAGCAGACAAAAGCTATGGCTCAAGGGTGAGACCTCTGGCCATTATCAGAAGGTTAGGAGCATCAGCATTGATTGCGATGGTGATACGCTGCTGGTGAAAGCGGATCAGACCGGAGTGGCGTGCCATACAGGTCACCGCTCATGCTTTTTTACTAGGCTAGAGGCTGATGAGCTGAGGGCTGGCGCAGATATGGCTACTGATACAGATTCGGGAAAAGACGCAGATTCGGCTACTGATGTTGAGGGCAAAGAAGCCATACATACTTCTAACAGTGAGATGGGGGAGATGGTCGTTGCTGAAAACGCTGCAGAGTATACTCCTGAAGCTGGGTCTGACAGTATGACTGACCCTAAAGTTCTGGGAGAGGTATTCCATGTTATATGCGACAGACTAGCCAATCCCAAGGAGGGCTCATATACCAATTATCTTTTTACAAAGGGCCTTGATAAGATACTTAAAAAAGTTGGAGAGGAAGCTTGTGAGGTGATTATTGCTTCTAAAAATGGTACGTTGGAGGATATAGGTGCTGAAATTGCAGATCTGTTCTATCATATAATGGTTCTCCTTGCACAAAAGGGAATGTCATTGAACAATATATATGAAGAATTGAAAAAGCGAGCATAAAAATGAAAAACGATGAGATTTCATAAAAAAGTTAGATAATCATACCTATTCCTTTAAAAACGGCACATTTTAGAAAAAATACATATTTGATTATGAAATGGATAATATATTATTATTATGATTAGCACTCGATATCAATGAGTGCTAACAAAATGTAAAAAACTAAAGGAGGTAACCTTATGAAAATAAAACCATTAGGTGAAAGAGTAGTTATCAAAATGCTAGAAAGCGAAGAGACAACAAAGGGTGGTATTGTTCTTCCAGGCAGTGCAAAGGAAAAGCCACAGGTTGCAGAAATTGTAGCTGCGGGTCCGGGTGGATATGATGACAAGGGCAGAGAAATCAAGATGGAAGTCAAGGTGGGTGACAAAGTACTTATAAGCAAATATGCTGGTACAGAAGTCAAAATAGACGATGTTGAGTACACTATACTCAAGCAGAGCGATATTCTGGCGATAGTCGACTAAAGACCAGTAATCGTTTGATAATTAATTGCTGACAAGGAGGCATAAAACATATGTCAAAAGAAATCAAATTCGGAGAAGAAGCCAGGCGTGCACTAGAAAGCGGAGTTAATCAGCTGGCTGATACAGTTAAAATTACACTTGGACCAAAGGGAAGGAACGTAGTTCTTGATAAAAAATTTGGTTCACCTATGATCACAAATGATGGCGTTACTATCGCTAAGGAGATCGAACTAGAAGACAAGTTTGAAAACATGGGCGCACAGCTCGTAAAGGAAGTAGCTACAAAGACAAATGACGTTGCAGGTGATGGTACTACTACAGCAACACTGCTTGCACAGGCAATTATTAGAGAAGGCCTGAAGAATGTTGCAGCAGGTGCGAACCCAATGATTCTTAAAAGGGGTTTGGCAAATGCAGTTGATGTAGCAGTCGACGCGATTAAGGATAATAGCAGAAAAGTCAAAGGCAAGGAAGATATTGCAAGAGTTGCAGCTATTTCTGCCAATGATGAAGTTATAGGCCAGCTTATTTCCGATGCTATGGAAAAAGTAACAAATGACGGTGTTATCACTGTTGAAGAATCCAAGACAATGGGAACAAGCCTGGAAGTCGTTGAAGGTATGCAGTTTGACAGGGGTTACATTTCAGCTTACATGGTGACTGATACTGATAAGATGGAAGCCATCCTTGATGATCCATATATCCTCATTACCGACAAGAAACTCAGCAGCATTCAGGATCTCCTACCACTTCTTGAGCAAATCGTACAGTCCGGTAAGAAGCTCCTCATTATCGCTGAAGACATAGAAGGCGAAGCTCTCACCACATTGATACTTAACAAATTGCGTGGCACCTTCAACTGTGTTGCTGTTAAGGCACCAGGCTTTGGGGACAGAAGGAAGGAAATGCTCAGAGATATAGCTATCCTGACAGGCGGCGAGGTTATCACTGATGAACTCGGACTGGATCTGAAGGAGACAACAATTGAGCAGCTTGGTAAAGCAAGACAGATAAAGGTTCAGAAGGAAAACACTATCATTGTTGACGGTGCAGGCAGCCAGGATGAAATCAAAAAGAGAATCGGCTCAATAAAATCTCAGATTGAAGAGACCACTTCTGATTTTGACAAAGAAAAACTCCAGGAACGACTTGCAAAGCTGGCAGGCGGCGTAGCAGTTATCCAGGTAGGCGCAGCTACTGAAACTGAAATGAAGGAAAAGAAGCTCCGTATCGAGGATGCCCTTGCTGCAACAAAGGCCGCAGTTGAAGAAGGCATCGTTGCAGGCGGTGGTACAGCATATGTCAACGCTATTCCCAAGGTTACAGAGCTTTTGAAAACAACCAGCGGTGATGAAAAGACAGGTATTCAGATCATAATCAAGTCTCTTGAGGAGCCCATTAGGCAGATAGCTGATAATGCAGGCTTGGAAGGCTCAGTAATTGTGGATAAGGTTAAGAACAGTGCTGCAGGGATAGGCTATGATGTACTTAAGGAAGAATATATAGATATGATTGGTACTGGTATTGTAGATCCTACAAAGGTCACAAGATCCGCACTGCAGAACGCTGCTTCAGTAGCAGCAATGGTTCTTACCACCGAGAGTGTCGTAGCTGACAAACCGGAACCAGAGCCACAGATGCCCGCAGGAGCACCAGGTGGAATGGGCGGCATGTACTAAGAAGTAACAAGTAAGAAATGACAGGCATTTGGACCAGTCAGAATGGAATATACAATCTCTAAAAAATCGGCATAGTCGTTGATAGCGGCTATGCCGTATTTTTTGGGGAAATCAAGAATATGGCACGGAAAATGGAGGGAATACCATAGGCCACTTATATACAGAAGGTGGAATCACACTGCTATAAGCCAATTGTTGAGTTTTCTGTATTCACTGGGAGATAATTCGTAATGCTTTTTGAATTGCCGGCCAAAGTGGGCTGCATCATTGAAGCCTACCCGGCCATATATTTCACACACAGGTAGGGTAGTATCCTTTAGCATCTGTGAAGCAATGAAAAGACGCAGCTTCATTAGGTAAGCCATGATAGTTAGGCCTGTTGTTTCAAGAAAATCTCTGCTTAGAGACGTCCTGTTTATATGAAAGTTTCTTGTCAGCTGTGCAAGTGTTATTCTTTTGCTATAATTGGCATGGAGATACTGTATAACCTCATCTATACCATCATTATCTCCTTGAAGCACGATATATTCCATGGAGTGTGACTGCTTTTCTAGATTTGTTAGTAAAAATAACAGTTCTATTACGAAGGAACGGCTTCTGCAAGGCCAGTAACAGTCAGGCTGATTAGCGAGCTGGCTTTCAATGGATTCAAAAATTGCTGCTATACGCCTGGCAACACCAAGGCCGATGTTAAGCTGTCCTGTAAAGCCCTCCTGTCTGCGACAGAAAGGATGCATCCAGTAAATATCCTGCAGCTCCGTATGAGTAAGTTCATTGTCTTTTATGCGTATTCTCTCGAAATCAAAGGTAATATTTATGATATCAGGATGGAACCACAAGGTTTTAAAACGGCAACTGCTATGATTCCCGAATTCAAAGACATCAAGCTCGTTAAAGCAAAATACCACAGGTGCAGTGAAGACATGCCTATTGCCGCCAATTTTGATTATGCCACTGCCCTCTTCTATAAATATCACCCTTAACGCCTCTTTATATCCCTTATTGGGGTCTAGCGCGCCTTCTTCACTGCAGCAGAGGTTAAATCTATAGCCCTGTAATTTTTCCCTTCCGATAGTTGTAAGATTCATAAACCCATCACCCTGTGTTACATATTTGTTACTTTATAGGATAATGTGAGTATATCAAAATATAGACATAAAAAAGAGTAGATTAATTTGGGATAAAAGAGAGATTATTTTCGGTATAGAAAAATCCCAAGAGAATGTATCTCTTGAGATTTTTCATAAGCCATTATTAACTTTATTTATGTCTTCAGAAGACGCTGACCTCCATAGGTCGGCGATGAATGAAGGTCAGGTGGAGTTCAGTCTCCTCCTAACTCCCTGAGCGAAGTAAATTGACTTCAGTTCGAGGTATAATTACTTGTTCAGTATATCAAGCATCTGGCAAAGCTCCAGTCCGAATGCTTCAGAGGCATCTGCATTTCTTCCTGTTATAATATTTCTTGATACAACTACCTCTTCGTCAACATAAACCACGCCTTTGTCTGCCTTTAAGGCTGTAATTCCATCGTCCCACGGAAACATTGTAGCTTTTCTGCCCGACATTATGCCGGCCTTTGTTAGTACAGGAGGAGCTCCACAGATTGCACCTACAATGCTATTCTGGTTGCTTGCTTCTTTTAAAAGCCGATGTAGATCTTCGTTATCCCACAATTCAGCTATGGAGCCGTTGCCGCCAATTACTATGACTGCATCATAGTCTGTAGCCTTTGCTTCAGCTATCGCTATGTCTGGTGTGATGCTACTGCCGAACATACCTTTGGCTACATCCCTTGTGACACTTGCTATGGTTACCTTTGCGCCGTTCATTTCCAGTAGAGTTTTAGGTGAGAATAATTCTCTATCCTCGTAGTCCTTTTGGGAAACGACTAGTAGCACGTCTTTTTGTTCCTTACCACAAGCCAGCATCTCGGCAAGCTTCAGGCCAAATGCCCTTGATGCATCTGGATTTCTGCCGGTTACAATATTACCGGAGACGACCACTTCTTCGTTAATATAGTTTGCACCATGTCTTGTTAACTCCGCTATTGCTTCATCCCAAGGGTACATGGTTGCGTTTTTGTTTCTCATTATGCCTGCTTTTGATAAAGTAACAGGTGCCACACAGATTGCTGATACTATCTTGCTTTGGAAATTGGTTTCACGGATCAGCTCATGTAGATCGTCATTGTACCAGAGCGAGCCCGGAACACCATTTCCGCCGACAATAATAAGTGCATCATAATTATCTGCACTTGCCTGGTTTATTGTGATATCCGGTGTATAGGTTCCCCCAAGCATACCCTTTGCTGTCTCTTTGGTTGTGGATGCTACAGTTACAATAACACCGCTTGCCTCCAGTATAGCCTTGGGCTCAAACAATTCAGAGTCCATAAAATCAGTAGGGGATATGACCATTAGTGCCTTTTTTGATTTGCCCATCAGTCCAAGTTCCTTTGCGATTGCTTTACCAAACTCCACTGATGCCTGAGGGTTGCGGGCTGTCACAACATTGCCGGCTACAACGACCTCATCATCAATATATATAGCGCCGCCATTCACGAGCTCTTTTATGCCGTCCTCCCAAGGGAACATGGTAGCAGCTTTATCTTTCATAATACCAGCCTTTGACAGTGTCGGCGGTGCTGCACACATGGCAGCAATAGTTATATTGAGCTTGTTGGCATCCTGTAGCAGCTTGTGAAGATCCTTGTTATCCCACAAGGCGCCTACGACACCAGTACCACCTGGAATTACTACTGCATCATAATCCTTTGCCTTAGCATCCTTTATGGAAATGTCGGGTTCGATTTGAGAGCCCTGGCTACCGTAGGCAGTGTCAGTAGTTGTACTTGCGATTGTGACTTTTGCACCGTTCGTCTCGAGGATGGTTTTTGGTGTGAGTACCTCAACATCTTCAAAATCCTTTGGAGCTATTACCATGAGCACGTTTTTTTGTGTTGGTCTTATGCCCAGAATATCACAAAGCTTTAAGGCGAAGGCCCTTGTTGCGTCAACATTCCTTCCGGTGACAATATTACCTGAGACTACTACTTCGTCATTTATATATATTGCTCCACCCTTTGTTAGCTCTTTTATAGCGTCATCCCATGGGAACATTGTAGCTGTGACTCCATCCATTATGCCTGCCTTTGACAGTGTCACAGGAGCTGCGCAAATAGCACCTATTGTTATTTTCTGCTCATTAGCATCCTGCACGAGCTTGTGCAAATCCTTGTTATCCCATATATGCTCAAAGATGCCCGTTCCGCCTCCGATAACTATGGCATCGTAATCTGTTGCTTTAGCATCGGAAATTTTAATGTCAGGCACCAGTGTCCTGCCGTAGGATCCGGTTGCCATGTCTGTCGTTGTACTTGCAATGACTACCTTTGCACCATTTGTTTCAAGGATTGTTTTGGTTTCGAATATTTCAAAATCCTCAAAATCCTTTGGTGCTACCACCAGTAGGACCGTCGTCTGCATAGCATCTTTCACTTCCTTATCTGCAGTTTGTGCTGACGATAATACTGTCATAGAGAACAGCATCGCTATGACCAATGATACTGTTGTTATCATGCGAATTACCCTTTTCATCTAAAACCCTCCCTATCATTACTTTATTTTCAAAATTAGTGTATCACCAGGAGGGAAGCAATAGAATGAATTATCTTCAGCGATATTGTGTGTATCTGCAATAGGTATTGAGGGGTACCTACCGTAAGGAAAATAGTATATAAATAGACTTGAAAAAGCGAAGAGCTTCAAAAATCAATGTCTATATGAACATCGGTAGCTTTGACGCAGTTATTGTGAGTAACGCTGATTCGCGTAATTATTCGAAGGAAGAGGACAGAAGACTGCTGTACACAGTGTGTACAAGGGCGTTACATGAGCTGCATTTGTATTACAGCAATGATTTGACATACTTCATTAAGGATATGGACAAGGGGTTATACTTGGCAGGGAAATGATGTGGGAGCGTTTGTTGCTGGCATTTCATTGCAGGGTTTGCTTTTGTGGTATATAATGGAGAAAATATGCTACTGCAAATACAGACATGAATGCGGGAGGCGAACATTATGGAGTTTTTCTTTTATTTATTAGCCTTTATTATTTTCATTCTTGTAGTTATTATATCGAATTTGATTAAGAGTAACCGTGCGCATAAAAAGCTTAAGATAGATATCGAGTTGCAGTGGGGGAAGGCTCCCGAAACCGAATATAAGGACAATGGCATTAGATCCATCTCCGGCTATTTTAAGGAGTTATGCGGCAATGGTAGGGATGCTTTTTTTATAGATAACACAACATGGAATGACCTGGATATGGACAGTGTTTTTAAGCGTATAAACAACACACAGTCAACCATTGGCGAGGAAATTCTGTATAACATTTTAAGAAGCCCGGTTTTTGATGCTTCTGTCCTTAAGGATAGGGAGCAACTTATCGAGTATTTTAGGACAAACTCTGTTGAGCGCGCAAAGCTCCAGATGATATTAGCTGGACTTGGAAAGAAAAGATATACAGAAGCCTATGGCTATTTTTTGGGTGATAGTATCACATACAAATACGGGCGCTATGTGTTACAGGCGTTGGCGCTCCTCCTATCTCCTCTGGTATTGCTTATTAATTTTACTCTTGGATTTCTCACTATTGTCGGATTATTAGTCTATAATATACTGATTTATTATAGGGAGAAGAATAGAAATGAAATTTATCTGAACAGCCTTTGCTATTTGGTGGAAATGCTCAGGTGTTCTAAAAGAGTTGTTAAAGCGAATGTACCAGGAATAAATGAGTATGCTGACAGACTAAGAAAATCGTCGGGACGTATAAGATCGTTGAGTATAAATTCTTTCTATCAGCTATTCTATCAGACCAATGATTTCATGTTTTTGGAACCGATGAAGGCTATGTTTCTTGTAGAGCTTATTGCTTTTGGGCGGCTTTTGAGGACCGTGAATAAATATAGAGAAGAGCTTCATTCCATATATAAAACAATAGGTCTAATTGATAGTATGATTGCAATCGCCTCATACAGGGAATCATTAAGTTTTTATACATTACCGCAGTTGTATCGTAGCAATGCTTCAAAACTGGCTTCGCTGGCCATCAAGAGTGTCTACCACCCCTTAATCAGAAACGTTGTAACTAACTCTATAGATGCTAGAAGGCCTGTCCTCATCACAGGATCCAATGCATCAGGAAAATCGACTTTTCTAAAGACTGTCGCAATAAATACCATTTTTGCCCAGACGATTCACACTTGTCTTGCTGAAGAGTATAAAGCATGTTATTTTAAGGTATTCACATCCATGGCATTGAGGGATGACCTGAAAAGTAATACAAGCTACTATATTGCTGAAATCAACTCTTTGAAAAGGATTCTGGATAACCTTGGTGACCGGATTCCGTTGCTTTGTATGGTAGATGAGGTGCTGAGAGGGACAAATACTATTGAGCGGATAGCAGCATCCAGCGAGATTCTGAGGTATTTTTCTGAAAGCAGCAGTATTCTTATTGCTGCAACTCATGATATAGAGCTTGCTGAAATATTGAAGAACCAATATGACAATTATCACTTTACCGAAAAATATGAAGGTAATGAGATAAAGTTTGAGTACACACTCCATACAGGGAAATCGACAACACACAATGCAATAAAGCTTCTTAAGGTGATAGGTTACCCGGAAAACATCGTGAGAAATGCCGAGAACAGAGCTGAGGAGTTTCTCAGTGAGGGCAATTGGAAAACAGTGTGAGGGAACTGGCCGAGAGTGACTAACACACAGTAGACTCCTATAAAAAAGTTTGCTTACATAAAAACTTCATAGCAAGGAAATATACTGTTGAAGGCATATCCTTCACCGAATTTACAGAATGTTCACAATGTCGGTAGTAATGCATTGTTGTTAATCATAAACCGGTATGATAAAATCAAAATGCAATATTATAAATATTGGCTTTTAATCGAATTGGGAGGTGTATATGGATATTTTTTTGGAAAGGCTGGTGCCAAAAAAGAAGACACCAGTGGATTTAGTTATTACACTTGGGATAATATTAATGACAGCGTTTCTTGCATATTTGAGTCTTACATTGGTAGTACTTGCTCAGTTAGGGATAAGCCTTTTTGTTGCGGCAGGAATAATATATTTAGGATACAGGCTCTTAACTGCCAGAAATGTGGAATATGAATATATAGTGACCAATGGAGACCTTGATATCGATATGATAATTTCCAAGAAGAAAAGGAAAAGGATTTTCAGCTCCAGTTGTAAGGTTTTTGATATAGTTGCACCGGTCAAGAGTAGCAGCTACACCCAGGAGGTTCAGAGTATAAAGAACAAGATTAATGCCACAGGGTCAATTGATTCACCAGATGCGTATTTTGCTACCCTCACATATAATAATAGTAAGACCGTGGTGCTTTTTGAGCCTGATGAGAGAATGCTAAAAAACTTTAAGATCTATATACCAAGAAAGGTATTGAATGGTTGAGGTGATGTTATGCCCTTTGAATTGGAGATAATGCTCCGGTTGATTATTGCTTCTGTTCTCGGTGGGATAGTTGGCTATGAGCGAGAGCACATGAACAGGCCTGCCGGTTTCAGGACACACATTCTGGTTTGTGCAGGGGCGGCACTTATGATGATTACTTCACAATTTCTGCTGAATAAATACCCCGGAACTAACATTGACCCATCGCGATTAGGAGCTCAGGTCATTAGTGGCATCGGTTTTCTCGGAGCAGGTACTATTATCCGAGATGGTTTCAATGTACGGGGATTGACAACAGCGGCCAGCCTTTGGGCGGTATCGTGTGTGGGTATTGCTGTAGGAAGTGGCTTTTATGTAGGGGCATTGATTACAACGGCGTTGATTTTTTTGACGCTGATTACATTAAAAAAAGCTGAGAGGCGATTTGGTAGGAAAAACAGATACAGGACTTTCATTGTGGAGTCCGAAGGTATTAGTGGAATCGTAGGGAAGGTTAGTGACCTTTTTGAGAGCTACAAAATAAACATAAAGAACATACAGTTGTATAAAAGCAAGGATAACGATCAAATGATAAAATTACTTGTTAAGCTACCAGGTAGTACAATCGATTTGCAGACCCTTGGTGATCTTCAATCTCTTGAAGGAGTAAAAAAGGTCTACGAAGAATAAGCCCATAGACATTTTAATACTTTGTTTTCAGAAAATCGGCATGGTCTAATCCATGCCTTTTTTGAATAGAAATAGGACAGAGGTCAGCGCCTTCTGAAGACATAGATAAAGGGGTGTCGCATTTGGGGAAGCTTAATGAACCACTAGGTAAATTGGACAATGAGTCTAAATGGCGAAAGGTAGCCGTTTCGGGAGAAATGGCTTCAGGGTATCGTGTAAATGCTGCAGCTACAGGCCTCAGTGATAGAGAGGCCCAAAGAAAGCTTATTGAGTATGGTCCGAATCTGCTTGCAGGTAAGAGGAAGATACCTGTTCTAAAAATATTATTAAGCCAGTTCACAGATATAATGGTTATAATCCTCATTATCTCAACAGCTATATCTGCCTTCATGGGTGAAATAACAGAGGCTGCCACAATAATCGCTATTGTTATTCTTAATGCAATTCTTGGATTCGTACAGGAGTTTAGGACTGAAAAAACAATGGAGGCCCTAAAAAGTCTTGCTGCACCTGGGGCAAGGGTTATAAGGAATAGTAGGCAGGTCAGCATACCGGCAGAACAGATAGTGCCAGGGGATTTGATCATTCTGGAGACAGGGGATAGGGTGCCTGCAGATGCTGTTTTGCTGGAGAGCACTAATACTCAGGTGGATGAATCACTACTTACCGGTGAATCAGTTCCAGTGGAAAAAAGTGCTCACTCTACTAGAAGAGTGGAAGATAGTAAGGAAAGAAAAAGCAAGGTATACATGGGCACCAGTATAACCGGGGGAAGGGCTAAGGCTCTAGTGACTGCCACTGGTATGAATACTGAGATGGGCAGTATAGCAGAGCTCATACAGAATATAGAAGAGGAAGAGACGCCTCTGCAGAAAAGGCTTGAAAAGCTTGGTAGAATTATTGCCGTCAGTTGTCTTGCCATTTGTGCGGTTGTTACTGTGACGGGGATATTGCGTGGCGAGGATGGGTTTAATATGTTGCTTTCGGGTATAAGCCTCGCGGTTGCAGCAGTGCCAGAGGGATTGCCGGCTCTTGTTACGATTTCTCTTGCTCTTGGTGTTCAGCGGATGCTGAAAAGGAACGCGTTGATTAGAAGGCTTCCTGCAGTTGAAACACTGGGCTGTGCGGGAGTTGTATGCTCAGACAAGACAGGTACCTTGACCCAGAATAAAATGGCGGTAAGATGTATATTTGTCGATGGCAGATTGATAAGTGTTAATGATGATAAGGATTTAGGAAATCTATTTCAAGTGAATAACAGATCAGTAGATCCTCTTGGAGATAGCAGCATTAAGACTGTGCTGGAAATAGGAGCTATATGTAACAACGCAGGCTTAACAAAACCGCAAAATGGAAAGGCCTCATTGCTGATTAACATAAAGAATAGATTGGTATCCAAAAGTGCTAGGTGGGAGTTTACAGGAGACCCGACAGAAGGAGCCTTGCTGGTGGCAGCTGCAAAAGCTGGGTTAACACCGGATGTTCTCGAAAAAACATATTACAGAATAGATGAGCTGCCATTTGATTCAGACAGAAAATGTATGTCTGTTGTCTGTGTGAACCACAAGGGCGAAACCTTTGTTTTTACAAAGGGTGCTCCTGATGTTCTCCTTAAAAAGTGCACTAGGATTTACAGCTCCGGTAATGTATACCTCCTTGACCAGAGCAAGAAGGCTAAGGTGTTGCACACAAACGATTCCATGGCAGGAAATGCGCTACGAGTCATAGCTGTTGCATATAAGAAGCTGGGTTCCAGAGATTACCGGCGGGAAGACTTGGAGTCGAATTTGATATTTGTAGGGCTAGCGGGAATGATAGACCCGCCTAGACCCGAGGCGGTTGATGCAGTGCTCAAATGCAGGATGGCAGGCATAAGACCTGTTATGATAACAGGGGATCATAAGCTTACTGCGGTCTCCATAGCAAGAGAGCTGGACATATACACAGAAGGAGAAGGAGTTCTCACAGGTGAAGAACTTGACAGAATGGATGAAGATGCTTTGGTGCAGAGGGCAGATAGTATTAGTGTATATGCAAGGGTATCACCGAAGCACAAGCTTATGATAGTCAGGGCTTTGAAGAAGCTGGGTAACATAGTAGCAATGACAGGTGATGGAGTAAATGACGCTCCGGCTGTCAAGGAGGCGGATATAGGAGTAGCGATGGGCCTAACCGGCACTGATGTTACAAAGGAAGCCTCCTCCATTGTTTTGCTGGATGATAATTTCGCTACAATTGTTGCGGCTATTGAAGAGGGTAGGGTGATATATAACAATATCCGCAAGTTTATAAGATATATGCTGGCCTGTAATATAGGAGAGGTGCTGACTATGTTTCTTGGAATGATGGTCGGTCTGCCGGTGCCGCTACTTCCTATTCAGATATTATGGGTAAATCTTGTCACGGATGGTCTGCCTGCAGTTGCCCTGGGACTTGATCCGCCGGAGAAGGACGTAATGAGGAGGATGCCTAGAGAACCGGATGAAAGTATTTTTTCACAGGGCCTTGCATCAATCATATTGTCCAGGGGAGTTCTCATTGGACTGTCGACTCTAGCTGTTTATATCACGATGATCTCTTATACAGCCGACATTGGGCTTGCTCGGACAGGAGCATTTGTTACTCTGGTGCTAACTCAGCTGATACATGTATTTGAGTGTAAGTCCGAGACGAAGAACATACTCCAAATCCCTATCCTTAGTAACATTTATCTTGTGTTAGCGGTGCTTTGCTCCTTGGTTATGATGCTAGGTGTTGTTTACATTCCTGTTTTGCAAAACATATTTAAGACTGTACCAATGGGGCTTAATGATTGGCTAATTGTAGGCGGTATATCATTCCTGGCGCCTGTTCTAGCTAGCTTTTCCCCGGGAATATCAAGGAGGAAGAGGCAAGTGTAGAATGTTTCATCGAGGATACCCGAGACATCGCCGGGGGGATGACTTTAAATCTGATGGTTCAAATCCCATCAGATTTCATCGAGGATACCCGAGACGCCGCCGAGTGGATGACTTTGAATTGATGGTTCAAATCCCATCAGATTTCATCGAGGATACCCGAGACGCCGCCGCTGAGTGGATGACTTTGCAAGTAATGGGCACAATTATTCAAAAAAACCCCAAATGTATTGACATAATCACACCTAAAGCTCGATTATTGCCGTACTAATGAACACAGAAGGTAGTTATTGGCAAAATTATTGCCCATTAATTGAAATAACATCCAGTTACGATGTACAATAATTATATGAAAGAGTATTTAAGTGATTTATCAGCCGCTATAATATGGGATATCCCGAATATTGATGCTGTTATAGGTTATAAGCTCAGTGAATTGGACTCACCTCATATTACGGTTACTGAACCCAATGAGCGATTTAGATGCAATGGTAAAAAGGTCCATTCATGTAAGCTTAATCTTCCATCTAGTGCAGTAAGAGCACGAAATGGAAGAATGGTTGCATCACCAGAATTGTTGTTCCTTGAGCTTGCATGCAGATTGAGCATCCATCGGCTTATTCTGCTGGGATTGCAGTTGTGTTCGCATCCAGTGGGACTCTCTTCCCAGGCAATCACGACAAAGCAAAAGCTCAATACATTTCTTTCAAAAACTGCGGGACACCGGGGACATCGCAAAGCAATGCAGGCCGTGAAGTATGTGGAAAACGGTTCTGCATCCATTATGGAATCGATTGCCTATATGATCCTAATATTACCTCACTTTCTTGGAGGATACGGACTTAAGGGAGCTGTTTTCAATTATGGTATTAGGCTAAATAGTGAATCGCGATTGGTTCTTAGACAAAATAGGTGCTTTGCGGATCTTTATTACAAGCATGCAAAATTAGCAGTAGAGTATGAGAGCTTTGCCTTTCACAATAGCCCTTCGGAGCAGGGGAAAGATTTGGTTAGGTCTGCTGTGCTGGAAAGACAGGGTATAGGTGTGATGCATTTGAGTACAATCCAGTTATATGACAGAGAAGCTTGCAAGGTTTTTGCACATAATCTGGCTACCCGTCTCAATACACGTGTTCGTATATACTCAAAGAAGTTCGATGACATGCACATGCTCTTAAGGGAATTGTTGCCGGTTGAATCATAGAAAACCAATGGCCAGTGTATGTGGCCAGCGTATGTGGCCAGTGTATGTGGCCAGCGTATGTGGCCAGTGTATGTGGCCAGTGGATATGGCCAGCGTATATGGTCAGTGTATATGGCCAGCGTATGTGGCCAGCGTATGTGGCCAGCGTATGTGGCCAGTGTATGTGGCCAGTGTATGTGGCCAGTGTATGTGGCCAGTGTATGTGGCCAGTGTA
>CAZEIH010000009.1:19726-58278 GCA_964512095.1 uncultured Oscillospiraceae bacterium | reverse complement strand
GTATGTGGCCAGCGTATGTGGCCAGTGTATGTGGCCAGCGTATGTGGCCAGTGTATGTGGCCAGTGGATATGGCCAGCGTATATGGTCAGTGTATATGGCCAGCGTATGTGGCCAGCGTATGTGGCCAGCGTATGTGGCCAGTGGATATGGCCAGCGTATATGGTCAGTGTATATGGCCAGCGTATGTGGCCAGCGTATGTGGCCAGTGTATATGGCCGAGTGGATGACTTTGCAAGTAATGGGCACAAAAATGCACGAAAACCCCGAACGTGTTGACATAAACACAACTAAAGCTCAGTTATTATCGACATATGACTATAAAAAGTGAATTATCGGCAGAATAAGTGCCCATTAATTGAAAAGATAGCCATCCGAGGTGCATCTGATGAATACTAGGATTGATGAATCTATATCCATTCTTAAGGAGGATGAACGCCCAATCATCCACACAGATAGAGGCTGCCACTATCTGTGTCCAGGCTGGATTAAGAGGATGGAGAAATCTCGCCTTACACGTTCTATGTCGAAGAAAGGTTGATCACCAGATAACTCTGCTTGTGAGGGGTTCTTCGGTAGGCTGATAAATGAAATGCTTTATGGTTATTCTAGGTCAAATGCAATTGTAAATCAGTTCACAGAACAGTTAGACACATTAAACACATTAGACACATTAAACACATTAAACACATGTATTAAGTGGTATGAAATTATTGACAGAAATTCGGGATGCGAATGGACAGAACAGATAAGCACATATATTAAGTGGTATGCTGAAAAACGAATTAAGCTGTCTTTTGGAGGAAAGAGTCCGTTGGATTATAGAATGAGTATGGGACTGGTCAACTAGAGGTCCAAGAAAACGTCCGCACTCCCGAATTTGGAGTGGAATTTACTTTTTCAATTAGCTTTCTTTTGGTGTTAATTTGATGAGCTGTAAATAATTCTTGAAATGGCTGTTTAAAAACTATATAATGAGTGAAGCCTGAAAAGTCTTCAAAGTTGAGGCTTTTTTGTTGCAATAGATTATGAATACTCAATTAACAGAATGTTCACAATTTATTAAAATGTATCTCTCATAATAAAATTTAGCGTAATATGTCAAGAGACATTTATAGCAGGAGGGAATAAAATGATTGAAATACAGAATTTGACCAAACGATATGGTCAGATAAAGGCTGTAAACAATTTGGATTTCACTGTGGAAAAGGGTGAGATTCTGGGCTTCTTAGGGCCTAACGGTGCAGGGAAATCCACTACTATGAACATCATAACCGGTTATTTACCATCTAGCGAGGGTACGGTTAAGGTCTGTGGATATGACATCATGGAATCACCAAAGGAAGTCAAGAAACGTATAGGCTATCTCCCTGAGCAGCCACCGGTTTACATGGATATGACTGTGTGGGACTATCTCAATTTTGCTGCAAATCTAAAACAGGTAGACAAAAAACAATTGAAAAGTCAGCTAAGCGACATCATGGAGCTTGTGAAAATAGGCGACCATAGGAACAGGCTGATTAAGAACCTTTCAAAGGGGTACAAGCAGAGGGTTGGCCTAGCAATGGCACTTGTTGGCAATCCTGAGGTCTTGATATTGGACGAGCCTACTGTGGGACTTGACCCCAAGCAGATAATCGAGATCAGAAAGCTTATAAAAGCATTGGGTAAGGAGCACACCATCATACTCAGTTCGCATATCCTTCCTGAGGTCAGTGCGGTATGTGAACGTGTAGTTATTATCAACAAGGGTGAAATAGCAGCCATCGATACTCCGGAAAATCTATCGAAGGGCTATGGCGCAGCCACCAAGCTTCTTGTGACTGTGGCAGGGCCAAAAAACTCTGTTGAGAGCGCTATCAGAGAAATATACGGAGTCAAGTATGTTGAGACTGGCGTTGAAAGGGACAGGGAAACTACCAGCTTTATTGTTGAGTCTGACAAAGATATTGACATAAGAAAGTCACTGTTTTTTGCGATGGCAAAGCTGGGCTATCCAATAGTTGAATTGAAGAGTCTGAACCTGAGCCTGGAAGATATATTCTTACAGGTCGTAACTCAGGAAAAGGAGGTCGGTTGATACATGAAGGCAATATTTTGGAAAGAATTTAAGGGATATTTTAATTCTCCGATAGCATATGTACTAATTGGTTTACTGACAATAGTTTCATCATTTTTTTTCTACGTGATAAACCTGACTTCGGGTTATGGCGACACAAACTGGATTTTTTCATTTGAGCTATACTTGTTCGTAATCAGCATATTTGTTTCAGTCATTACAATGAAAACACTTTCCGAGGAACGAAAGAGTGGGACAGAGGTAATGCTGATCACATCGCCCCAAAGCATAACATCCATAGTGGTTGGCAAGTATCTGGGGGCACTTGGAATATTTTTAGTTATGGTAATCATGACACTTGTTTATCCAATAGTTACTATTGCATTCGGAGCGAGTAGTTCGGCGATAACTATCAGCGGATACATAGGCTTTATATTGCTGGGTTCCACATTTGTATCCATCGGGATATTTGCATCATCTCTGACCGAGAATCAGATTATTTCGGTTATAATAAGCTTTGCAAGCATGTTCATAATGTGGTTGATGGGTGTATTGGCACCGTCAATTGGCGGTAATCTATCAAAGATATTAAGTAGCATATCATTGACATCGAGATATAATGATTTCAGCAGAGGAATAATCAGCTTAGGCTCTGTTGTTTATTACCTTAGTTTTATTGCAGTATTTTTATTCCTAACAGTAAGAGTAATTGAAAAAAGACGCTGGAGTCAGGGGTGATATAAATGGAGAAAAATAAAGGAACAAAGAAAATGTTTAGTAAAAGAAGTCTTAAATATGGCACCAATTCTGCTATAATAGTTGTTGCTGTTATTGCTATAGCAGTGCTGTTGAATGCTATCGTCAGTTCTCTGAATCTGCAGGTGGACGTAACACCTAATAAGCTGTTTTCTATTTCAGAAACTACAGAGAAAATTTTAGGTGAACTGGATAAGGAAGTAGAAATCATTGGCCTGTTCGATGAGGGAGTCATATCGGCAGATAGTGAGTATAAGCAGCTTACAGATATTCTTACGCAGTATGAGAAGAATCCTAACATTACTGTACGTTACATGGATCCCGACAAAAACACTGGTATTATAAATCAATTGGATCCGGATAATACGATGAATCTTCAGGTATCGAATTTTGTCGTAAAGAGTACTGTTAACGGTATTGAAAAGAAAAAGAAGCTAGAATATTATGATTTGTTTGATATTCAAATGAATCAGTATACATCACAATCCTATTCTGCTGGTTTGAATGCGGAACAGGGGTTTACCGGAGCAATAAAATATGTGACATCTGAATATACCCCTGTGGTATATTTTACACAAGGGCATGATGAGAACAGTGTGAACAGTGAATACTCCAACCTAAAGGACTCACTGGAAAAGAATAATTACCTTGTCAAAAATATAAATCTCATGTCGATGGATAAGATGCCTGACGACGCGGAGCTGCTGGTTGTTGCGTCTCCCAAAAAGGATATTACCTTTGCCGAGAGAGATCTTTTGGAAAGATATTTCCTGGATGGCGGTAATGCAATATTCATGTTCGATTATCTTGAAAGCGATCCGTCGTTTGATGAAATAAACAAGTTATTTAGCAAGTTCAATCTTGCGGTTAATAATGATAAGGTGAAGGAAAACGACGAGAACAGGCATGCGCCCGACGACCCATATACTATACTTGTGGATGCATATGCTAACAGTATCATACCACAGAATTTCAACACTTTACTTAGCAACTCCAGGAGTATCAGTATTCTGACTAATGTGAAGGATTATGTCACTATAACGCCTATGATAAGAACAAGCCAGCAGGCTGTAGGCGAGATGATAAACAAGTCTAGGGGAGATGACTTAATAGGACCTCTCGAATTAGCGGTAGCTGTCGAGTATGGTGGCGGTGAGAATGTCGCAAAAATCCTTGTAACAGGTAATTCTTCATTCATAAGCGACAGTGCATATATGAGGTATGGAAATTATTATATTAGTAATATGAATTACATCCTCTACACTATGGGCTGGATGATAGACACTCAGGAGGAGACAATCATACCTGCAAAGGCCTATGAAATTAATCAATTTAGTATAACTCAGACTCAGTCCACTATAATGGGTGTTGTGCTGACCATAGTATTTCCACTGATTATATTTGCCACAGGACTGATGGTCTACTTGAGGAGGCGTCATTTATGAAATTGTACAGGAATGCAATTATTCTTGTTGTAATAGTTGCGCTTCTTGTCGGAGCATATTTAGTTATACGAAATATAAAGCAGGAGGACCTTCCACCAACGGTAGTAACTCCGGAGTATGACAGGTTGACAGACAATACCCTTGAAAATATCGAATCGGTAACTTTGCATAATGCAGATGGTACATTTGTTATCGTAAAAGGGGGAGAGGATTGGGCACTGGCTACTCCGACAGACCTTAGGTATGATCCGTCTGTATTAAGCGGTATTATCATCAATGCTGCCACGATCGTAGCAGATAAGGTAGTGGAAGAGGATGCTGCTGATTTGTCAATATACGGTCTGAATAATCCGGCAAAAGCAGTGGTGAAGGCTGTAGATGGTGTTGAAACAGTCATTGAGATTGGTAATCTGACTCCTACAAAGGGTGGTTACTATGTAAAGCTGGCGGGCAATAACAAGGTATATATTATCAGCAGTTTTATTGGTGAAAGACTTACAATGGGCAGAAACGGAATGAGAAAGAAGCTCCTATTTGAATTTACATCCGATGTGATAGAGACTGTAGCTATGAGCAGAAAGGGTGAGCGTTTTTTTGCAGCTGATGTTCAAGAGGATGGAGCAAGCTGGACTATGAACTGGCCGATAAAGGGAAATGTCAATGAATCGGCTGTTTATCCCATGCTTGATGCTCTTGCCAGCACCAATGTTATCGAATTTATTGAAGAGAACCCTAAGGATTTGTCCCTGTATGGCCTGGATAAACCGTCTTATGAATTTGAATTCAGTGTGGCAGGCAAGGAATACAAGCTTAGTCTGGGTGACCAGAATGTAAGAGGCTCGTCAATATATGCAATGCTTGATGGTAGCAATGAGGTGGTCACCATTAATATGGCTCCTTACACATTCCTTGACAAGCCTCTTAAAGAGGTTGTGAAAATATTTGCGTATATAGTAAATATTGACCAAGTGGCCAAAATTGATTTGATGATGGATGGCAAGACCACCAATATTGTGCTGGACGTATACAAGGATGCCGAAGGTAATACTGATTACGAAAAGGACAAATTCTATATTAACGGAATTGATGCCAGCGGTGTGAATGAAGAAGGAAGTCAGCCATTCAGAAAGCTGTATCAGGCTCTGATAGGCGTCGGCCTTGATGAGGTTGACACCGAAGGAAAGCCTGAAGGCTCACCGGATATTACTATTGATTACACGCTAGTGGATGGCAGTAGGATGAAGGTGGAATTTGTACCAAAGGATGAAAATCTCTATTACGTGCTTAGAAATGGCGAATATGCCGGTATACTTACTAAGCGTAATAACAAGATTGATTTTGGTATAGAGGGCTTGAGGGTTGCTTATAAGAATATGATGGATTTCCTTGACGAGCAGGGAAATTAGTCTCGGATAGACTTTTACAGTCAATTCGTTTCGCTCAGGGAGCCAAGTGGAGACAAAGGCCTATAGAGGCCAGCGTCTTCTGAAGACATAAAAAAACTTAATGTAATTTGAAAAACAGCTCCGACATAGAATGAATTAGTTTGATTTTATGATATGGAGCTGTTTTTTGATGTCTGACGAGTTTAAGAATATTATCAGGGTTGCAAGCATTTATACCACTACAATTATTGGCGCCGGATTTGCCTCTGGCCAGGAAATAATGCAGTTTTTCTCAGTATACAAAAGAGGCGGCTTTTTAGGGGTACTTCTGGCAGGTATCCTATTTAGTGTTGTTGGCTGTATTGTTCTTGATAAGGTGCGTACTCAGCGTATAAGGAATTATGAGGAATTTCTTTTCCCTATGGTAGGCTGGAGGCTTGGGTGGGTATTGAAGATAGCCGTTACGCTGTTTATGTTTTGTATGTTCAGTATAATGATTGCAGGCTCTGGGAATGTACTAACTGAGAACCTTGGTATCCCTCTTGGTTATTCTACATTGATTATGGGTATTATCTGTATGCTTTTAATGATGACAAATATTAAAGGAATTGTTGCGTTCAGCACTCTCATAACGCCTTTCTTGGTCATCGGTATTATTTTGTCAGGGCTGTACATAATTATTTTTAGAGATCAACAGGTCTTGAAGAGCTATGTGTTTTTGTCTCATATCACAAATAACTGGGTTTTATCGTCACTTCTTTATGTAAGCTATAACAGCATTTTGTCTATAGCAATCCTGTGTAGCATGCTTCCGTATGTAAAAACTCGTAAAACAGCTATTGCAGGGGGGATAATGGGAGGTGCATCACTGGCTGTAGCAGCTATGGTAATTAATGCTGTACTTAGCCTTTTTTATCCGCTTGTTTTGGGGAAGGAGCTACCTGTAATGGACATATTAAAAGGCTTTAGTAGCTTTGGTGGTGGCTTTTATGCAGTGATTATTTGGTTTGCTATGCTGACATCTGCAGTTACGTCGGGCTATAGCTTTGCAGATAGAGTTAGCAGTACTATGAAGCTTGATAAGAGGATAATGATTGTTTTGCTTTGTGCTGGTGCGGTGCCTCTGTCAATGCTGGGGTTTTCTAGGCTTATTGCTGTGATTTATCCGACTTTTGGGTATCTTGGCCTGTTTTTAATTATTGTGATACTGCTGACAGGAATATTCAAGCCTGAATGTTTTTCTAAGGCTGTTTTCCCAGGCGGAGGAAGAGAGACGGGGAGCTGAGGGGAACGGCAGAGTTCAGTCTCCACCTGATTTCCTGAGCGAAGCGAATTGACTGGTTTCAGTACGTATGGTGGGTATGGTAGCGTACAGATTTTTATGGTAAAATATTTTCATATTAGCCTATTTACCAAGGACAAAGCTGAGGTGAACCCTTTTGAAATATAATCCGGAACAGGAAAAAGCTCAATCTGTAGGACGGGCAACCGGTATACTGGTAACACTGCTACTGTTTCTGTGCATTATTACGGTAGCCTTTTTAAGCTATCAGCGTAGCTTGGATCCATCAGTCGAGCTAAAGGATGTACTGAAATCCCTCTATGAACCCGGTGAAAAAGAGGTTAAGGAAGCACAAGTGCTTCACAACTTTAGCTTTGATGCGAGAGAAAAAACAGCTTTCGTTAGGTACAAAGATTTACTTGTAAAATCCAGTAAAAGTGGTATTATGTTCTTAGACGAGACAGGTGGAATTGTTAGGTCGGAAAGCATCATGTACAGCAACCCGCTGATAAAGACCAATGGATCTCTATTGCTGGTTGCCGATGTTGGTTCAACAGAGATAAGTGTACTCAATAGCGATACTATTAGATGGCAGGACAAAACAGAAGCCTCCATACTAAATGCAGACATTAGCGAGGATGGCTATGTAACAGTGATTACATCAGCAAAAAGGGATAATAATGTTATAAGAGTCTATGAGCCACATGGTATCGAGATTTTTAGAAAGATAATAGCCAACGACTATGCGGTGTCAGCCAGTGTATCACCCTCAGAGAAGTCTCTTACAGTGTCCTCCATAAGTACAGGTGCTGTCGGACCATTTTCACGATATAAGATTTACGACATGGAAGGTAAAGAGATCTCAGAGTTATCATTTGACGAAACAGGAGAGCTTATCCCATTATTTTGGCACAATAGGGATGATAGCCTGTTTGCTGTGGGAGACAGCGCGGTGAGCTATATCAGTTCGACAGGGCCGACACTTTGGCAAGAGCAGTTTAGAAGTGTTGCGGGAGCAGGGATGACGGGCAATGGAATGCTTGCTGTGGCGGCTGTTTCAGATATAGGGGCAGTCCTTAACGTATACAAAGAAGACGGGCAAAAGCATGCTTCGACGGCGCTACAGGGGAGGCCGGAAGGTTTAGAGGCTATAAAGGGAAGGATTTCTGTATACAATGAGAATGAAGTTTTCTTTTTTGATGACAGTGGCAATAACACAAGCAAATACTGTCCTGGGAAAAAAATAAGACAGATTAGTCTGTTTAGTAAAAACCGGGCGGCAGTGATAACTGATGGAGAGGTAATAGTGCTTGAAATGTACTGAGAATAAAAAAAACGGTGGACACCGGAAGAATTGAAAGGATGGTAGTATTTATGAACTGGAGCGATTTTGCGGTTATAGGCGTTATAGGAATTTTTGCTGTTATAGGCTTATTTAAGGGCTTCATTATGTCGGTATACAGACTTATTTCATTTGCAATATGTGTGTTTTTATCAATTAAATTATCGCCTGTTCTGACTCGTATTTTAGAGAAAACAGTCGTGTTTGATACCATTAAGAGTGTGATTGTTAATAACCTGGAGGGGTTGGCAAAAAATGCGTTTTCATCACCAACGGCTGTAACAACAGGCGCTGAGGGGGCTGAGACGGTACTGGGTACAATGCCCATGCCTGATATATTTAAAAATTCACTTTTACATAACCTACCCTCGCCAGCCGAACTTGTTGATGTTAATGGTATTGTGAATTCTATCGGAGACGGACTTACTGTTATGATAATATCAATACTAAGTCTAGTCCTACTTTATTTTTTCCTACGGGTGATATTTGCTGCTCTAGGAATGCTGTTGCGTAAGATTGCAGATCTGCCGGTATTCAAACAAGTCAACAAGCTAGGTGGACTTATTCTTGGAGCTCTTGAGGGATTCCTGGTGGTTTTTGTTTTGTTTGCCATACTGATGGTCTTCAACTCAAATCCTGCTTTTGCACCTGTCTTTGAAGGTCTTAAGGTGTCAGCCTTTGCTAGAGTATTTTATGAAAACAATTTTATCATAAACTTTCTATTCCCACCTATAATGGCGTGAGGGATGCAGTTAACCCTGACTTGGTAATTGTTCCTTAACGTATTTTGTGGCTGGGCTAGAAAAAATGAATGGTTATGACCTTTTTGTATTTATTTATAGACATATAATAGACAGAAGTAGTAAAATAGATTTATTGAAGGCCGGGATAATGTATTCCGGCTATTTTGCTAAATCGGTAGGCATAGGAATTATTTTCACCAGATAAAACCCGACAACAATTATTGTAGATAGTAAGGTATAGAAAGGCGGTTGATAGCATGAAGAGCGATATAGTTAAGAAGGGAATTGAGAGAGCACCCCATAGGGCACTTTTTAAGGCGATGGGCTATACTGATGAGGAAATAAGAAGGCCTCTTATTGGTGTGGTCAATTCCAAGAATGATATAGTTCCCGGTCATATACACCTTGATAATATAGCAGAAGCAGTCAAGGCGGGAATAAGGATGGCTGGGGGCACACCTGTTGAATTCGGGAGCATCGGAATTTGTGACGGTATTGCAATGGGACATATTGGTATGAAATACTCACTGGCATCAAGAGAATTGATTGCCGATTCGTGTGAAGCAATGGGTATGGCTCATAGCTTTGATGGTATGGTTTTTATACCGAATTGTGACAAGATTGTGCCGGGTATGCTTATGGCAGCGGCAAGGATCAATGTGCCGTCTGTTGTGATTAGTGGAGGCCCAATGTTATCGCTGAAGCGTAAAGGAGTAAATCTGGATCTGAATAGTGTTTTTGAGGCAGTGGGCGCTGTCAAGGCTGGAACCATGAAAGAGGAGGAGGTCTTTGAATATGAGGATAATGCATGTCCTGGATGTGGATCGTGCTCTGGGATGTTCACTGCCAACTCTATGAATTGCTTAACAGAGGTGCTGGGCATGGGACTTACGGGAAACGGTACTATACCGGCTGTTTACGCTGAGAGAATTAGGCTTGCGAAGCAGGCTGGTATGAAGGTTATGGCGCTTATTGAAAGGGATATAAAGCCTTCTGATATACTCACTGAAAGAGCCTTTGAAAATGCCCTGACAGTTGATATGGCTCTGGGCTGTTCAACAAATTCTGTGTTGCATCTTCCAGCGATAGCTAATGAGGTAGGTATTGAGATTAATTTAGATATTATAAATGAAATCAGCAGTCGTGTACCCAATCTATGTAAATTGGCACCTGCTGGGCATCACCACGTGCAGGATCTTTATATGGCCGGTGGTGTACAGGCGGTGATGAAGGAGCTATCAAGGAAGGGTTTGTTACATCTTGATCTGATTACGGTGACTGGTTGTACAATCGGCGAAAATATAAAATGTGCTAATGTTTTAGACAGTGATGTTATTAGAAGCGTTGATAGCCCCTATAGCCAGGTGGGCGGAATAGCAGTGTTAAGAGGCAATATTGCCCCTGATGGAGCGGTGGTCAAAAGATCAGCGGTTGCAAAAGAAATGCTTGTGCATAAGGGGCCTGCTAGGGTGTTTGATTCTGAGGAGGATTCTATTAAAGCGATTTACGAGGGAGATATAAAGTCTGGTGATGTGGTGATTATTCGTTATGAAGGGCCTAAGGGTGGGCCGGGCATGAGGGAGATGCTAAGCCCTACGTCAGCGATTGCCGGGATGGGTCTTGATACTACAGTGGCTTTAATTACTGATGGTAGGTTTTCTGGAGCTTCAAGGGGTGCTTCTATAGGCCATGCGTCTCCGGAGGCTATGGAGGGCGGTATGATTGCTGCTATTCAGGATGGCGATATGATTTGTATAGATATTCCGGCGGGGACTCTTAATGTTGATGTGTCCGATGAGGAATTGATGCGCAGGATGACTGGATGGAAGGCTCCACAGCCGAGGATTACTAAGGGGTATTTGGGTAGGTATGCCAGATTGGTGTCGTCTGCTAGCACAGGTGCCATACTGAAATGAGCTGCAGAAGCGGGCTTTGGAGCGTACGTTGGAGCGGGCAGCAGTGCCGGGAGCCCATGTTCCAGCAGTATTTCAAACGCAACGGAAAGATGACGCGTGGGAAATGTCTCTAGGGTGGGGCATGCGCTCACTTTCCTCGGCGGTATTCCTTACGGGTCTGTGAAATTCTGCTTCCACATGGACTCCCGGCACTGCAGAAGCTGTCTATGGAGCGGACTATGGAGCGCACGTTGGAGCGCACGTTGGAGCGGGAGGCGGACTATTGAACCGGCGACAGCGATGGATGACTATATGACAAACTATTGTATTGGGTAACGGAGGGTTTTAAATGAGGCTTACAGGTGCGGAAATATTGATTGAGTGTTTGAAGGAACAGGGTGTGGATACTGTATTCGGCTTTCCAGGCGGGGCTGTTTTGAATATTTACGATGCACTATATATGGCTAGGAATGAGATTAGGCATATACTGACATCACACGAGCAGGGGGCATCACATGCTGCGGATGGATACGCCCGGGCAACAGGCAGAACAGGGGTATGTATAGCAACCTCTGGACCTGGCGCTACTAACCTGGTTACAGGTATTGCAACTGCATATATGGATTCGGTGCCAATGGTGGCAATTACCGGTCAGGTTTCAACGAATCTTCTGGGTAAGGATTCGTTTCAGGAGGTTGATATCACCGGTATTACTATGCCTGTTACAAAGCATAATTATATTGTGAAGGATGTGCAGAAGCTTGCTGGTGTAGTGCGTGAGGCTTTCAAAATCGCTGCAAGCGGAAGACCTGGGCCGGTCCTTATTGATATATGCAAGGATGTGACGGCAGGGTTTGCTGAGTATGAGTTTGATAAGGCTAAAGAGATGGAATGCCCACAGATAGGTGTAACAAGATTTGAGCTGGATGAGGCTGCTGCAGTAATTAGTTCAGCCCAAAAGCCTGTAATCCTTTCGGGAGGAGGGGTATCCATTGCCGGAGCGGAAGCAGAAATGCTTGCATTGGCCGAAAAAGTAAGAATCCCGGTGGCTACAACACTGATGGGGTTGGGCTCATTTCCCGGCACCCATGAGCTTTTTACCGGTCTTGTGGGTATGCATGGTACCAGAACCTCCAATATGGCGGTATCTGAAACGGACCTTTTTATTGCTATCGGTGCCAGATTCAGCGACAGGGTTATCAGTAACGTAAAGCAGTTTGCACCAAATGCAAATATTATGCATATTGACATAGACCCTGCAGAGATAGGCAAGAACATCAGTGTTCAGTATCCTCTTGTTGGTAACATTAAGGAAATTATAAGGGAACTATGCTTAAGAGTAGAGACTCGTGATAAAAGCGATTGGAGTAAAAAAATTGCGGAATGGAAGGAGTTACATCCCTTGAGATATGACAACAATGGATCTCTTAAGCCTCATTATATTGTTGAGAGGCTCTATGAGTTGACAAAGGGAGAGGCTCTTATCACTACAGAGGTAGGCCAGAATCAGCTATGGGCAGCGCAGTTTTACAAATATACAAGGCCAAGGCAGTTTATTTCCTCAGGAGGGCTTGGCACCATGGGGTATGGCCTTGGAGCATGTATCGGAGCTCAGATCGGGTCGCCGGAGAAGAAGGTTATTAACATAGCAGGTGATGGTAGCTTCAGAATGAATTGTAATGAGCTTGCTACGGCTGTGGAATACAAGCTGCCTGTTATTATTGCTATTCTGAATAATCAGGTGCTTGGGATGGTTAGGCAGTGGCAGCAGCTTTTCTATGGCGGGCGCTATTCGGCAACTACCATTGACAGAGCTACGGATTTTGTCGCTCTAGCTGAAGCTTTTGGTGCAGTTGGTATCAGAGTCACTAAGTCTGAAGAGGTTGATGCAGCTTTTGAGAAAGCCCTTGCCTCGAAAGACAGGCCTGTCCTCATCGATTTTGTTATTGACAAGGATGACAAGGTATTTCCCATTGTGCCTCCAGGAGCTCCCATCAATGAATTGATAGAGGAATAAGTGCAGGAAGAATCAGACAGGAAACACAAAATGGCAAGCTTGAATAATTATCTTCATGATTTGCTGTTTTATGTTTGATTAATTTCTTGACAATCAATTGTTTATGTGTTAAATTTATTATTGCTCCGTCTAGGAGGTCTTTTTTTTATGCTGTGAATTCGCGGTGTATAAATGGACGCTAAGCGGATAAGCTATGCACCCTAACTATTGACAGGGGCTGGAGGTGTTCTAATATGAGAGTCAAGATAATAATGGCATGTACGGATTGCAAACAAAGAAACTACCATACTAAGAAAAACAAGAAGAATGATCCGGACAGGATTGAAATGAAGAAGTACTGTAAGTTCTGCCATAAACATACAGTACACAAGGAAACGAAATAATGCGCGGAGGTGCACTTTATGAGTGAAAATGCACGCACATCCAAACTGGCTGCTTTCGGTAAAAAAGTGTCTGCTGCCGGGAAGAGGGTCATTAGGTTTTTCAAGGATATTAGATCCGAGCTAAAGAAGGTCATTTGGCCATCAAGGGAACAGCTTTTTAAAAGCACTGTTTCTGTGCTCTTGATTTGTCTTCTAGTCGGCGCAGTTATCTGGATATCGGACGAGCTCCTTGGAATGCTAGTTGACTGGACTCTGTCAAGGTAATTAAGGAGGACAAGAACCGATGGTTGAGAATGATATGCCTGAAATAGCGAAATGGTTTGTTGTACATACCTATTCGGGTTACGAGAATAAGGTAAAAGCCAATTTGGAAAAGATTGTTGAAAACAGAAATATGCAAGAGTATATTCTTGATATTGTTGTTCCTATGGAAGAACAGATTGAGATTAAGGATGGTAAGAAAAAGGCTACCCTGAGGAAGGTATTCCCGGGATATGTTCTTGTAAAGATGTTTATGACCGATGAATCCTGGTATGTTGTAAGAAACACCAGAGGGGTTACTGGTTTTGTGGGACCGGGGTCTAAACCCGTACCACTGACGGATGAGGAAATCCGTGTAATGGGCGTTGAAGATTTTGCGCCTGTGCTTGATTATGAGGTCAATGACAATGTCAGGGTCACAGAGGGCCCTCTTGAGAACTTCATCGGCATTGTTGAGGAAATTAACTTTGAGAAGAAGAAGGTAAGAGTAGCGGTATCCATGTTCGGTAGGGAAACCCCTGTAGAACTGGAGCTTACTCAGATACAAAAGCTATAGACCGCAAGTAATACTGAAGATAGCATTAGTAAACAAATATGATAGTCAGATGATCTTTGGATCTCTTTCTATAAATTGAAGGACCATTAATGGTTTTTCAGAAGAATTGGGAGGTGGATGAAAGCCATGGCAAAGAAAATTACGGGTTATGTAAAGCTACAGATTCCTGCGGGGAAGGCAACTCCGGCTCCACCGGTTGGACCAGCTTTAGGACAGCATGGTGTAAACATCATGGGATTTTGCAAGGAGTTTAATGAAAGAACGGCGAAGGATGCAGGATTAATAATTCCTGTTGTAATAACTGTCTATGCTGACAGATCGTTTTCCTTTGTAACAAAGACTCCTCCGGCAGCTGTGCTTCTAAAAAAAGCATGTAAAATCGAAAGCGGTTCAGGTGTGCCGAATAGGGAAAAGGTTTCGAAAATTTCAATGGCGGAAGTAATCAAAATCGCCGAGATAAAGATGCCTGACCTAAATGCAGCCAATGTCGAATCGGCGGCAAGAATGATTGCCGGAACGGCCAGAAGCATGGGTATCGTAGTAGAAGAATGACCGGAATAGGTGGGAGGGAACTTGAGTTTCCGAGAAATTTACCACAAAGAGGAGGATTATTGTGAAGAGAGGAAAGAAATACACCGAAAGTGCAAAACTTGTCAGTAAAGCAACTCTTTATGATCCGGCAGAAGCTTTGGATCTAGTAAAGAAGACTGCAAAGGCAAAATTTGACGAAACAGTAGAAGCTCATATCAGGCTTGGTGTTGACTCAAGGCATGCAGACCAGCAGGTTAGAGGTGCAGTAGTGCTTCCCCATGGAACAGGTAAGGTTGTTAAGGTGCTTGTATTCGCAAAAGGCGATAAGGCTAAGGAAGCAGAAGATGGCGGCGCAGATTTTGTTGGTGCAGAAGACCTTGTAGCAAAGATACAGGGCGAGAACTGGTTTGATTTTGATGTAGTTGTTGCAACACCTGACATGATGGGCGTTGTAGGACGACTGGGAAAGGTTCTGGGTCCGAAAGGCCTTATGCCGAACCCAAAGGCTGGTACTGTAACAATGGATATAACAAAGGCCATATCAGATATCAAAGCAGGTAAGATTGAGTACAGGCTTGACAAAACAAATATTATTCATTGCCCCATTGGCAAGGCATCATTTGACCTTGAAAAGCTTGGAGATAACTTTCGCACACTGATGGATGCTATTGTTAAGGCAAAGCCAGTAGCTGCAAAAGGCCAGTACATGAAGAGTGTTGTAGTCACATCTACTATGGGGCCTGGCGTTAAGGTCAATCCTGCAAGAGTTACTGACTGATTTGAAATAGAGCTTTACAAACAACCAATAGTATAGTACTATAGATTGGTTACAAAAATAGAATATATCACATACCGCAGACAGCAGGCGCTAAAAGCGTAACAGGCAATAGCCGGCCAGCCGAGGTAGGCGTTTATAAAACGAGGTTTTATGCCTCGGAAGAATATGTGCTTAACCCTTGTGTATCTGCTGTATGAAGATATACAAGGGTTTATTATTTTAAGATAAGGAGGTGGATAGTTTGCCTAAGGAAATCACCTTAAATAGGAAGAAGGAAGTTGTTGATAGTATCAGTGAAAAGATAAAAGCTTCTAAAGCAATGGTCTTTGCTGATTACAGAGGATTGACGGTGGGGCAGGATACTGAGCTCAGAAGTGCATTGAGAAAGGCTGGAGTTGAGTATAAGGTCCTAAAGAATACTTTGACTAGGTTTGCAGCAAAGGAAAATGGCCTTGATGATTTAGAATCATTCTTGACTGGACCTACAGCAATGGCTTCAAGTGATAGTGATCCTGTAGCTCCTGCCAAGATTATGAGTGAATACGCTAAAAAGTATAACAAGCTCGAACTCAAGGTTGGTGTGGTAGAAGGCAAGATAATTGATCTTAATGGTATTAAGTCTCTTGCAGAGTTACCATCAAGGGATGTACTTATTGCAAGGGCTCTTGGAGGCTTAAATGCTCCGATATCCGGTTTTGTAAATGTACTCAATGGAAATATCAGGGGTTTAGTGGTCGCACTCAATGCGATAGCAGAACAAAAAGAAAATGCTTGATGTAATAATTAAGTATTAAATTAAAACTAAAAATTATGGAGGTATTTTAAAATGGCTAGTGATAAAGTTTTAAAGTTAATTGATGAAGTAAAGGCATTGACAGTATTAGAACTGTCTGAGCTCGTAAAGGCTCTTGAAGAAGAATTTGGCGTATCCGCAGCAGCTCCTATGGCAGTAGCAGCAGCTCCTGCAGCAGGCGCAGCAGCTCCAGCAGAAGAAGAAAAGACTGAATTCGACGTTGTCCTCAAAGAGGTTGGCGGAGAAAAGATCAAGGTTATCAAGGTTGTTAGAGAAGTTACAGGTCTTGGACTTAAGGAAGCAAAGGATCTTGTTGACGGAGCTCCTAAGACAGTTAAGGAAAACGTTTCCAAGGATGACGCTACTGCTATTGAAGCAAAATTCAAAGAAGTTGGCGCTACAATCGAAATCAAATAATCAATCCACAAAAAAAGCTTCGGTTTTATACCGAAGCTTTTTTTTGGTATGGCAAATGATGATGAAACAGGTTACAAGAGACACCAAGGGAAATGGCGGAAGGTGAAGCCGGTTTTGGATGCGGCTACAACTATGCAACCGCTGATTTTTGCGATTATCATAAAGCCGACAAAAAAGCCGTTGACAAGTTGACAACGGTATGCTAGAATTATAAACTGCGTTATAATCCCAGTAGTATATGTTTTTTGATATGCAAAGGTATTACCGGCTGACAAAAATATTATACCACAGGTGAATAATTTAGACAAGAAATGATAATAATTATTTAATGGTTTTAGGCAATTTGACGAATACAATTGTATTTGTCAATTGCCATGTTGATTAGCCCAAAAGCTTTTAATAATACTACTAAAGGCTTTAAATATACATCGGTGTGTCGCAAGGAGACAGCCGGTGGTCCGGTTTTTTGCATGAATGCAAGCATTTCATGTAGAGTTGTTCAATTAAAATGTCATAATTATATGAGGTGATTATTAATGGTACATCCCGTACAACTGGGCCGGAATACCAGGATGAGCTATTCTAGAATCGAGGAAGTTCTAGATATGCCCAATCTTATTGAGGTGCAGAAGAACTCTTACAAATGGTTTTTGGAAGAGGGTCTTCGTGAGGTATTCAGGGACATCTCTCCCATAAAGGATTACACTGAAAACTTGGTTTTGGAATTTCCCGACTACAAGCTAGAATGTGACAATCCAAAGTACAGTGTTGAAGAGTGTAAGGAGAGAGATACTACATATTCAGCGCCCTTGAAGGTCAGTGTTAGGTTGATTAGCAAGGAGACGGGTGAAGTAAAGGAACAGGAAATATTCATGGGCGATTTCCCGCTAATGACTGAAAACGGCACATTTGTAATAAATGGTGCAGAAAGAGTTATAGTCAGTCAGCTTGTTAGGTCTCCTGGAATGTATTACTCCAAGAAGCTTGATAAAACAGGTAAGCAGCTCTATTCCGCTACTGTAATCCCAAATCGTGGAGCATGGCTTGAGTATGAAACCGACTCAAACGATATCATGTATGTTAGGATAGACAGAACAAGAAAGCTGCCAATAACTGTACTTGCCCGTGCACTGGGGTATGGTACGGATATGCAGATCACTGAGCTTTTTGGCGATGGTGAGAGGATCATGGCTACTATTCAGAAGGATAGTGCAAAGACCCGGGAGGAAGGCCTGATTGAAATTTACAAGAGGTTGAGACCAGGCGAACCGCCAACTGTCGAAAGTGCTACTACTCTTTTGAACACCCTTTTCTTTGACCCGAAGAGGTATGATCTTGCCAAGTTTGGAAGATTTAAATTCAATAAAAAGCTATCTCTTGCATCAAGAATCAGCGGGAAGAAAGCTGCTGACAAGATAATTCATCCTGAAACAGGAGAAATACTTGTCGATGAGGATGAAATTATCGACAGGGAGGTTTCAGAGCTTATCCAAAATGCCGGTATAAATTCTGTTTACCTCAATGTTGAAGGTACAAGGGTTAGGGTAATAGGAAACGGTACAGTTGATCTTAAAGCCTTTGTGGATTTTGACATCACTGATACTGGTATAACTGAGAAAGTAAGATTTGAGATTCTAAAGAAGCTTATGGAAGAAAATCAAACTTCAGAGGAGCTCCATAAGGCAATATTAGAAAACGTAGATTCTCTTGTACCTAAATATATAACTGTTGAGGATATCTTATCTTCAATTAACCACCTGGTTCATCTCAATTACAGTGTTGGTAATGAAGATGACATTGACCATCTGGGTAATAGAAGGCTTCGCTGCGTTGGGGAGCTACTGCAGAACCAGTTCAGGATAGGCCTTGCTAGAATGGAAAGAGTTGTAAGAGAAAGAATGACCATACAGGACATTGATATAGTCACGCCTCAGGCACTAATTAACATCAGGCCTGTTGCTGCGGCTATTAAGGAGTTCTTTGGAAGCAGCCAGCTGTCCCAGTTTATGGATCAGACTAACCCTCTTGCAGAGCTTACTCATAAAAGAAGGCTCAGTGCTTTGGGACCTGGAGGTCTCAGCAGAGAAAGAGCTGGATTTGAAGTACGTGACGTTCACCATTCTCATTACGGACGTATGTGCCCGATAGAGACTCCTGAAGGCCCAAATATAGGCTTGATAGGATCCCTAAGCACCTATGCAAGAATTAATGAATATGGCTTTATAGAGGCGCCTTACAGAAGAATAGATAAGTCTACGGGAGTTGTTACTGAAACGATTGATTACCTCACAGCAGATGAGGAGGATAAGTATATAATTGCCCAGGCTAACGAGGTTCTCGATAGCAACAGAAGATTCAGAGACAATAAGGTACTTTCAAGATTTAGGGACGATATTCTTGAGATAGAGAGCAACCGTGTAGAGTACATGGATGTATCTCCAAAGCAGCTGGTTTCAGTAGCTACAGCAATGATTCCCTTTCTTGAGAACGACGATGCCAACCGTGCATTGATGGGCTCCAACATGCAAAGGCAAGCAGTTCCGCTTATCAAGCCCCAGTCGCCAATCGTAGGTACCGGTATAGAATACAAGGCGGCTAAGGACTCTGGTACTGTTGTGCTTGCTCGCAATTCTGGTATTGTTGAAAGAGTAGCGGCTAGTGAAATCATCATTCGTACAAAGGGCGGCAAGAAGGAAACATATAAGCTGCTTAAATATATCAGGTCCAATCAGGGTACCTGTATAAATCAAAGACCATTAGTAAAAATGGGAGAGGAAGTTGAAAAAGGAGATGTCATTGCTGACGGTCCATCAACTGATGCAGGAGAAATCGCTCTTGGCAAAAATATTCTCATAGGCTTCATGACCTGGGAGGGTTACAATTACGAGGATGCTATCCTAATTAGCGAGAAGCTTGTTAAGGAGGATGTATTCACCTCTATCCATATTGAGGAATATGAGTCCGAGTCAAGGGATACAAAGCTGGGGCCTGAAGAAATCACCCGTGATATCCCCAATGTTAGTGAAGAATCATTAAAGGATTTGGATGAAAGAGGTATTATCAGGATTGGTGCAGAGGTTAGGGCAGGAGATATACTCGTGGGTAAGGTTACACCAAAGGGTGAGACTGAGCTGACGGCCGAGGAAAGGCTTTTGAGAGCAATATTCGGCGAAAAAGCTAGAGAGGTCAGAGATACTTCCCTGAGAGTGCCTCATGGAGAATCGGGTATTATCGTCGATGTTAAGGTGTTTACAAGAGAAAACGGTGACGAACTACCACCTGGAGTTAACCAGCTGGTAAGATGCTATATAGCTCAGAAGAGAAAGATCTCCGTTGGAGATAAAATGGCAGGAAGACATGGTAATAAGGGTGTTATCTCAAGGATACTCCCTGAAGAGGATATGCCTTTCCTACCTGACGGTACTCCTCTTGAAATAGTACTCAATCCCTTGGGTGTTCCATCACGTATGAATATTGGACAGGTGCTGGAGGTACATCTTGGCTATGCAGCAAAGGCGCTGGGATGGAAGATTGCAACACCTGTATTTGATGGAGCGACAGAGCAGGATATCGTAGATACATTGAAACAAGCTGGGCTTGAAGAAGATGGAAAGACTAAACTGTATGACGGCAGGACAGGAATGCCATTTGAAAACCGTGTTTCTGTTGGATACATGTATATGCTCAAGCTGGCCCACCTGGTAGATGACAAGATACATGCCCGTTCTACGGGACCATACTCCCTCGTTACTCAACAGCCTCTCGGCGGTAAGGCTCAGTTTGGCGGCCAGAGATTTGGAGAGATGGAGGTTTGGGCTCTGGAGGCATACGGAGCTGCATATACATTGCAGGAGATACTTACTGTCAAGTCTGACGACGTTGTTGGAAGAGTCAAGACCTATGAATCTATTGTCAAGGGTGAGAATGTGCCGGAGCCAGGAATACCGGAGTCCTTTAAGGTGTTGATAAAGGAATTGCAGAGTCTGGCCCTCGATGTTAAGGTTTATTCTGAAGAACGAGAGGAGATTGCCATCAAGGAGTCTGCTGAGGATGACATAGAAGAGCTCAATGTCAACATTGAAGGACGAGAGGATGAGACTCCTATCACGGATTATGATGATATTGGAGACAACCTTATCGAGGATGATATCAGCATGGATGATTTTGATATAGGCGACATCACAAATACCACTGAGAATCTAGGGGATACGCTGACAGATGAATTATTTACTGAAGAGAATGACTTTGCTGATAATCTGGATGATGAGGATTTTTAAGGAGGGAAATTTAGGCCATGTTTGAGATGAATAATTTTGATGCAATAAAAATAGGTTTGGCTTCCCCTGAGAAAATCAGAGAATGGTCCAGGGGCGAAGTAAAAAAACCGGAAACAATCAACTACAGGACGTTGAAGCCTGAGAGAGATGGACTCTTCTGCGAAAGGATATTTGGACCGCAGAAGGACTGGGAATGCCATTGCGGTAAATATAAAAGGATCAGATATAAGGGTATTGTCTGTGACAGATGTGGAGTTGAGGTCACTCGTTCAAAGGTGAGAAGAGAACGTATGGGTCATATAGAGTTGGCTGCGCCTGTGTCACACATATGGTATTTTAAGGGCATTCCCAGCAGAATGGGACTCTTACTTGATATGTCACCAAGAGCTTTGGAGAAAATACTATATTTTGCAGCATACGTAGTTATTGATCCCGGACAAACACCGCTTTCGAAGAAGCAAATCATGAGTGAGAAGGAATACAGAGACAGTGTTGACAAGTTCGGATACAGCTTCAAGGCCTCTATGGGAGCTGAGGCTGTTAAGGATCTTCTTATGGAGATTGATCTGGAAACAATGTCAAAAGAGTTGAGAGAAGATTTAGAGGAGGCTACAGGCCAAAAAAGGATTAGGGCAATAAAGAGGCTGGAGGTTGTTGAAGCTTTTAGACTTTCAGGTAACATGCCCGAGTGGATGATAATGGATGTTATTCCTGTCATACCCCCGGAGCTTCGCCCTATGGTTCAATTGGACGGTGGAAGGTTTGCCACATCGGATCTTAATGACCTTTACAGAAGAGTAATTAACAGGAATAACCGTTTGAAAAGACTGCTGGATCTTGGAGCGCCGGACATAATAGTAAGAAATGAGAAGAGGATGCTGCAAGAAGCGGTAGATGCTCTTATTGATAACGGCAGGAGGGGCCGCCCTGTTACAGGCCCTGGCAATAGACCTCTAAAATCCCTTTCAGATATGCTGAAGGGAAAACAGGGCCGTTTCCGTCAGAACCTTCTGGGTAAACGTGTTGACTATTCAGGTCGTTCCGTTATCGTTGTAGGTCCTGAACTGAAGATATTCCAGTGCGGCCTTCCAAAGGAAATGGCGTTGGAGCTGTTCAAGCCTTTTGTTATGAAAAAGCTTGTCAATGACGGCCTTGCCCATAATATTAAGAGTGCAAAGAGAATGGTGGAAAGAGTAAGGCCAGAGGTATGGGACGTACTTGAGGATGTAATCAAAGAGCATCCCGTATTGCTCAACCGTGCACCTACACTACATAGGCTTGGTATACAGGCATTTGAGCCGGTTTTGGTAGAGGGAAGGGCTTTGAAATTGCATCCTCTGGTATGTACAGCATACAATGCAGACTTTGATGGAGACCAAATGGCTGTGCATGTACCCCTGTCACCAGAAGCGCAAGCTGAGGCAAGGTTCCTGATGTTGTCGGCCAACAATCTGCTTGCTCCCAAGGATGGCAAGCCTATTACAGTGCCTACACAGGATATGGTTCTTGGTAGCTATTATCTGACAATTGAACGGGATGGAGAGCCTGGTGAGGGCAAAGCCTTCGGATCCCTTGATGAGGCTGTCATGGCTTATGATGAAGGTATTATTGGACTTCATGTTAAGATTAGGGTCAGATTGATCAAAGACATTGAAGGTCAACCTAAATCAAAGATTATTGAAACTACAGTTGGTAAACTGATTTTCAATGAAGCAATTCCTCAGGATCTTGGGTTTGTTGATAGATCAGATCCCGAAAAGGCCTTTGATCTGGAAATCATGCAGATTGTTACTAAGAAGGAATTAGGTAAGATAATAGATATGTGCATTAAGGTCCATGGCACAACACAGACTGCTATTGTTCTTGACAGGATAAAGGCCTTGGGCTTTAGTTATTCGACAAGGGGCGCCATTACTGTCAGTGTATCTGACATGGTTATCCCTGATGTTAAACAGAAGTTTATTGATGAGACCGAAGAAAAGATAGAGAGCATTAGCAAGATGTATAAGAGGGGTCTTATTTCCGAGGACGAAAGATATGCATCTGTAATACAGGCTTGGACTAAGACTAATGAGGATCTCACCGCTGCATTGATGAAGACATTAGACCGTTTCAATCCTATATTCATGATGTCCCAATCCGGTGCTCGCGGAAGTATAAGCCAAATAAAGCAGCTCTCAGGTATGAGGGGACTTATGTCAGATACCCAGGGTAAAACGCTGGAAATTCCCATAAGGGCAAACTTCCGTGAAGGATTGAACGTACTTGAATACTTTATTTCATCACATGGTGCTAGAAAAGGTTTGGCCGATACGGCCCTTAGAACCGCAGACTCAGGTTATCTGACCCGTCGTCTGGTGGATGTAAGCCAGGATGTTATCGTAAGAGAAGTGGATTGCGGTACTAGAAAGGGCATCGAGGTTTCAGAAATAAAGGATGGCAATGAAGTTATTGAGGGTCTTGGTGAAAGACTTGTTGGAAGATACTCAGTTGAAGATATTATCAATCCTGAAACAGGAGAGATAATCATTGAAGTCGGAAAGAGAATCACAGATTCTGATGCCGACAAGATTGTTAATGCAAATATTAAAAAAGCAAAGATTAGATCTATGCTCACATGTCATTCCGAATACGGAGTTTGCTCTAAGTGCTATGGAGCGAACCTTGCAACCGGTGAAGATGTTAACGTCGGTGAAGCTGTTGGTATTGTGGCTGCTCAGTCTATAGGAGAGCCCGGAACTCAGCTCACAATGAGAACCTTCCATACCGGTGGTGTTGCCGGTGACGACATAACTCAGGGTCTTCCACGTGTTGAGGAGCTTTTTGAGGCTAGAAAACCTAAGGGGCTCGCAGTTATATCTGAGATTGCTGGTACGGTAAAAATAAATGATACAAAGAAGAAGAGGGAAGTAGTCGTAACATCCGAGGACGGAGAAGCGCATTCATACCAGATTACTTATGGCTCAAGGATAAAGGTATCTGATGGTGAGGTTATAGAAGCCGGTGATGAAATTACAGAAGGCTCTGTAAATCCTCATGACATTCTAAAAATCAAGGACATCAGGGGAGTTCAGAGATATTTGCTTCAGGAGGTACAGAGGGTTTACAGACTACAGGGTGTTGATATCAATGATAAGCATATTGAGGTAATAATCAGACAGATGCTAAGAAAGGTAAAAATTGATGATGCCGGTGATACTAATATGCTGCCAGGTGGATTAGTCGATATGTTTGACTTTGAAGCTGAGAATGCAAAGGTCACTGCCGAGGGACTTAGGCCAGCAACCGGTAAACGCACACTACTGGGTATAACGAAGGCTTCTCTTGCTACAGAATCCTTCCTGTCGGCAGCATCCTTCCAGGAGACAACAAGAGTATTAACAGAGGCTGCTATAAAGGGTAAGGTTGACCCATTGGTAGGACTTAAGGAAAATGTAATTATTGGTAAGCTTATACCTGCAGGAACTGGAATGAGCAGATATAAGGATATAGATATCAGTACAGTAACTGAGTAGAAGCAGGGTAGAACTAGAACGATGGTACCAATTATCGGTGCCATCGTTCGAACGACACATTTAGGCGTGGCGCACGAAGTGTAGCGTAGGGCGAATTCATTTCGCTCGTAGCGAGGGGGTATGGGGGGCCTGCCCCCATTGGAAATTGAAGCTAGACTAGGGAGTCCTTTGTATGATGTTCTTGACAATGAAGCATGACGGTGATAGAATATTTCAGTGCGAATTCAGGGGTTTACTATGCTTAATATCATGGAATTCTAGATATTTGGAGTATGAATAAGCACAATAAGGTAACAGAGGGGAAAGGTGCAAGTAAGTGTTGGAGGTTTTAAAGGGCAGCAATAAGGCAATTGGAATTAAGCAGACATTAAAGGCGGTAGAGAACAGAACCGCTACAAAGGTTTTTATCGCCCAAGATGCAGATGAGAGAATTACCGGAAGCCTTAGGGAACTGTGCTTGGCCAATGCAATTGAGATAGTTTATGTTGACACGATGAAGCAGCTTGGTAAGGCTGTAAGCATAGAAGTAGGCGCATCAACGGCATGTATAATAGGGTAAAACAGTTGATAGAGGGACACAAACAGCGGTAAGAGAGACACTCCTCTGAGGAATGTTCCTATACAAAGAATAGCTATGTTAGCTAAGGAATGTTCCTATACAGTCAATTCGCTTCGCTCAGGGAGTCAGGTGGAGACTGAACTCCACCTGACCAAGGAAGTTAATTAATTTGTCTTCGTTCATCGCCGACCTATAGAGGTCAGCGTCTTATGAAGACATAGATAAAATAAGATTTGAAGGGAGGTGTAAAATTGCCAACAATTAATCAGATGGTCAGAAAGGGAAGGGAGACAGTTGAATACAAATCTACTTCTCCGGCCCTACAAAAGGGATTCAACTCGCTGAAAAAGAAGTACGTTGATACCAAGTCTCCGCAAAAGAGGGGCGTTTGTACTGTTGTAAGGACCAGCACACCAAAGAAGCCTAACTCAGCTTTGAGAAAGGTTGCTAGGGTGCGTCTGACAAACGGTATAGAAGTCAGTGCATACATCCCAGGAATAGGCCACAATCTTCAGGAACATAGTGTTGTGCTTATCAGAGGCGGCAGGGTGAAGGATCTTCCTGGTGTCAGGTACCACATTGTTAGAGGTACTCTTGATACAGCAGGTGTTGCAAAGAGGATGCAGAGTCGTTCCAAGTATGGAGCCAAGAGGCCAAAGGCTGGCGCAGCAAAGTAATAAGAGCGTCAGTAAGGCTGAAAATGAAGTGCAAGGTATGTTGAATAGATAAAAACCAATTTATATTGATTAATTTATATATTAGATGTACTGAAGCACTGACGAGGACCTACGGGTTCCGAGTACCTCGTAAAGCATTCGAAGGGGTGTTATATAGCCCCTATCATTAATCAAAGGAGGGAAGTAAAGTGCCAAGAAAAGGACATACGCCTAAAAGGGATGTTCTGCCTGATCCGATTTATAATGACAAGGTTCTTTCAAAGCTGATCAACAATATTATGCTCGATGGCAAAAAAGGTGTTGCTCAGAAAATTTGTTATGATGCATTTGACATTATAAAGGAAAAGACAGGGAAAGATCCTCTTGAAGTGTTTGAACAGGCGTTGAACAACATAATGCCTGTACTGGAAGTTAAAGCTAGAAGAGTCGGCGGAGCAACCTATCAGGTTCCTATGGAAGTAAGGCCTGAAAGAAGGCAAGCATTGGGATTGAGATGGTTGACAAATTATTCGCGTGCAAGAAACGAAAAGACGATGAAGGAAAGACTTGCAGGAGAAATCATGGACGCTGTTAACAATGCCGGTGGGGCTTACAAGAAAAAAGAAGATACCCACAAAATGGCAGAGGCAAACAGAGCTTTTGCACATTACCGCTGGTAAAAGCCTTGCAGCGTTGCTGCTTATGGTATAAGGCGGAGAAATTTGCAGAAGTTATTAAATGAATTTTCCAAAATGACAAAATAGAACTTATCGAGGAAGAAGGGAGGCAATCATGCCCAGGCAATTTAGTTTGGAAAATACCAGGAACATTGGTATTATGGCTCATATAGATGCTGGTAAGACAACTACGACTGAGCGCATCCTGTTTTATACAGGTAGGCTGCATAAGATGGGAGAAACTCATGAGGGCGCTGCAACTATGGACTGGATGGAGCAGGAGCAGGAGAGAGGTATCACGATAACCTCTGCTGCAACTACTGCACAGTGGAAGGGAACCAGAATCAACATTATAGATACGCCGGGGCACGTTGACTTTACGGTAGAGGTAGAAAGATCTCTGAGGGTTCTCGATGGTTCGGTAACACTTTTTTGTGCTAAAGGCGGGGTGGAGCCTCAGTCTGAAACCGTTTGGAGACAGGCTGACAAGTATAATGTTCCCCGTATTGCATATGTTAATAAAATGGATATTATGGGCGCAGACTTTTATAATTGCGTTCAGATGATGAAGGACAGACTTAAGGCAAACGCTGTTCCAATTCAATTACCTATCGGCAAAGAAGAAAATTTCAAGGGCTTAGTTGACCTGATAACAATGAAGGCTGTTTATTACCTTGATGACCTGGGCACGGTAGCGGATGAAGAACCTGTACCGGAAGATATGGTTGATATCGTTGAAAAATATCGTAACATTTTAATCGAAGCTGTTGCTGAACAAGACGAGGACTTGATGAATAAGTACCTTGAAGGGGAAGAGCTGACCGTAGAGGAAATACGTGCAGGTATTAGAAAGGCAACTATTGCAGTAGAAATGATACCAGTAACATGTGGATCATCTTATAAGAACAAGGGAGTGCAGAGACTACTGGACTCAGTAATAGCATATATGCCTTCTCCATTGGATGTACCTGCCATTAAAGGCGTCTCTCCTGATGAAGAAACAGAGCTCGAAAGACCAGTAGATGAAGATGCACCGTTTTCTGCTCTTGCATTTAAGATTGCAGTAGACCCGTTCGTAGGAAAGCTCTGCTTTTTTAGAGTTTATTCTGGAACGCTGAGTTCAGGGTCATACGTGTTGAATTCTACAAAGAACAAGAGGGAAAGGATAGGCAGGCTTTTATTGATGCATGCCAACCACAGGGAGGACGTAGGTACAGTATACGCTGGAGATATAGCAGCAATAGTAGGTCTGAAGGATACAGCCACAGGCGATACGCTTTGCAGCGAGAATTCTCCTATTATATTAGAATCTATGGAATTTCCGGAACCTGTTATCCACATTGCTGTGGAGCCCAAGACAAAGGCAGGACAGGACAAAATGTCAATTGCTCTTGCAAAGCTTTCGGAAGAGGATCCGACATTTAAGGCCCACACAGATCCAGAAACGGGTCAAACCATTATTTCTGGCATGGGTGAGCTACATCTTGAAATCATCGTTGACAGAATGCTGAGAGAATTCAAGGTAGAGGCTAACATAGGACAACCGCAGGTAGCTTACAAGGAGACAATACGAAAGGCTGTCAAGGCTGAAGGCAAATTCGTCAGGCAATCAGGCGGCCGTGGTCAGTATGGCCACTGTGTTGTCGAATTGGAGCCCCAGGAACCGGGAAGCGGTTACACCTTTGTAAACAAAATCGTTGGCGGTGTTGTTCCTAAGGAATATATACCGGCAATCGACGCAGGAATACAGGACGCTATGCAAAATGGTATTCTTGGTGGTTATCAGGTGCTTGACATCAAAGCAACCCTTGTGGATGGCTCGTACCATGACGTCGACTCATCTGAGATGGCTTTCAAAATATCAGGTTCTATGGCGTTCAAGGATGGCTGCCGCAAGGCGAGTCCTGTATTGCTTGAGCCTATTATGAAGGTCGATGTAGTTACACCTGAGGTTTACATGGGAGACGTAATGGGTGACCTCAACTCCAGACGGGGAAGGATCGAAGGAATGGAAAGCAGGTCGGGCGCCCAGGTTATAACTGCCAATGTGCCTCTTGCTAGCATGTTCGGTTATGCAACAGAGCTTCGTTCAAGGACCCAGGGCAGAGGTGTATTTACAATGCAGTTCAGCCACTATGAAGAGGTTCCCAAGAGCATACAGGAATCGGTGCTCAAGTAATAAAGGATAAGACGGGGGTTTCCTGTATTATCCGAATCGTAGTCAGTATGCTGCAAAACTAATCAATAAACCTTGGTGCATTTTGTAGCATATGAAATATAAAATTATTAATTAAATCATTCAGTGTTCAACTGAACAAGGGAGGAGAATAAAAAAATGGGTAAGGCCAAATTTGAAAGAACAAAACCCCACGTTAACATTGGAACTATCGGTCATGTTGACCACGGAAAGACTTCATTGACAGCAGCTATAACAAAGGTATTAGGATTCCAGGGAAAGGCTGATTTTACAGCATACGACCAGATAGACAAAGCTCCTGAGGAGAAGGCAAGAGGAATCACGATTTCAACATCACATGTTGAGTATGAGACTGAAAACAGACATTATGCACACGTTGACTGCCCTGGCCATGCTGACTATGTTAAGAACATGATCACCGGTGCTGCTCAGATGGACGGCGCTATCCTCGTTGTTTCTGCTGCAGATGGTCCCATGCCCCAGACCAGAGAGCACATACTTCTGGCAGGTCGTGTTGGAGTTCAGCACATTATAGTATTTTTGAATAAATGCGACATGGTTGACGATGAAGAGCTTATCGAACTGGTTGAAATGGAACTCAGAGAACTTCTTAGCTCATATGATTATGACGGTGACAATATTCCAATCATCAGAGGTTCAGCTCTGGATGCTCTTGAGAGCACATCTACAGACATTGAGGCAAAAGAGTATAAGCCGATTATGGAACTCATGAATGCTGTTGATGCGTATATACCAACTCCTGAAAGACCTACTGACAAGCCTTTCATCATGCCTGTTGAGGACGTATTCTCTATCACTGGCCGTGGCACAGTTGCTACAGGCAGAGTTGAAAGAGGTATGATCAAGGTAGGCGAGGAAGTTGAAATCGTTGGTTTGATGGACGAAGCAAGAAAAACTGTTGTAACAGGTGTTGAAATGTTCAGAAAGCTTCTTGATCAGGCTGTTGCCGGCGACAATATCGGCTGCTTGCTCAGAGGCGTTCAGAGAACTGATATTGAAAGAGGACAGGTTCTGGCTAAACCCGGATCCATTAAGCCTCACACTCATTTCAAGGGACAGGTTTATGTACTGACTAAGGAAGAAGGCGGAAGACATACTCCTTTCTTCAATGGCTACAGACCTCAGTTCTATTTTAGAACCACTGACGTTACTGGTGTTGCTGAACTTCCTGAAGGCGTAGAAATGTGTATGCCTGGTGACCATATAGAAATGATCATCAAGCTTATAACTCCTATCGCTATGGAACAGGGACTGAAGTTCGCTATCCGTGAAGGTGGCAGAACTGTCGGTTCAGGCTCCGTTACATCAATAATAGAGTAATAAGGCCTTTGAAATGCGGTTTGCTAAATGCAGGCCGCATTTTTTATGGGTTTGGAGCCGTTGAAATATATAAGTGCGTGTTAGTCTTACTATGCTTGTTTATATCCGGCAAGGATGGGTAATAATAGAATTGTCTAAAATTTTGAGAAGCTTTATGTAAAGGAGACGATACAATTGATTGAAATAAGAGACAAGATATACTGGACAGGGATAAAGGACTGGGGTTTGCGGCATTTTCATGGACATGAGCTGTCTACCCATAGAGGCTCAACCTATAATTCATATGTAATAAAGGATGAGAAAACAGTTCTGGTGGATACTGTATGGGACCCCTACAAAGAAGAATTTGTACGTAATCTAGACAAGAACGTTGGGCTTGGCAATATAGATATGATTATAATAAATCATAGTGAGCCGGATCATGGAGGTAGCCTGGATCTTCTTCTTGATAGCCTCCCATCTAAGGATATACCTGTATATTGTACTAAGAATGGAGCAGATATTATTAGAAGTCATTTTCACCGTGACGATATTAATTTTCAGATTGTCAAAACCGGAGATATGATTAATATCGGCCAATACGACTTGGTTTTTGTTGAAATGCAGATGATTCACTGGCCGGACAGTATGCTCACATATGTAAAGGGAGCAGGGACTGTTCTGTCAAATGATGCCTTTGGTCAGCACTATGCCGGCCTATCACTATTCAATGATGAAGTAGATAGCTGCGAGCTTTATGAAGAAGCCTTTAAATACTATGCTAATATACTTACGCCCTTTAGCTCATTGATTAAGAAAAAAATCGAACAAATAAGAGCTTTGAATCTTGATATAGATATGATAGCGCCGAGTCATGGAGTAATATGGCGAAAGGCTCCCTTGCAAATTATAGACAAATACTATCAATGGTCACAGGATTATAATGAGGGCTATGCAGTAATTATCTATGATACCATGTACGATGCGACAAAGACGATGGCTGAGTCAATTGCTACCGGACTGAGAAAACAGGGTATTGCCTATAAGCTGTTTAATGTGGGGGTAGCAGATCCCAGTGATCTTTTGACGGAAATATTCAAGGCAAAAGGCGTGATTGTTGGTAGCTGTACTGTAAATAGCACTGTATTGAGACCAACGGCAGGCTTACTGGAAGAGATTAAAGCTCACAGGTATAAGGGTAAACTGGGTGCGGGTTTTGGCAGCTATGGCTGGAGCGGAGAGTCACCCAAGGTGATTAGTTCATGGATGGAGAAGTCGGGGCTAAAAATACCGCTAGAACCCTTAAAAGTAAAATATAGACCTGACGAAGAGGAGCTAGACAAATGTGTTGAGTTTGGAGAAGCCTTTGGAGCTGCTATGAAGGAATAGAGTACAGCACGTGGACACATATCGAATTTTAGAATTAAACACAAGATGTGTCCCAGATCCACAAAATACCTACCAATCATACAATAAAAACCCACTTGATTTTGTATATTTCTGGTGATAATATGAATCTAAACTTGGTGAGAAGGGGTTTTTTATGTTTAAGGCATTCAAACGTAAAGGCACCAGAATTAGAAAAATGAGTCCGTCAGCTGTAAGGGAGATCATTGTTATTGTGACGTTATTAATAATAGCCATATTACTGAGTATTCCCCAGTATAGGGAGGACATTGAAGATCTCCGAATATGGAATAATATGCAAAGGAATGCCGAAACAGCCGAGCAGATTCAGTGATGGGGGGTTATTATGGAACTATCAGATGTAAAAAAGCTTGCTACGATGGTCAGGGATAATATATCAAAGGTGCTTGTGGGCAGGGAGGAAACCATTGATTTGGTACTGATTTCTCTCCTGTGCGGTGGACATGTGCTGCTAGAGGATGTGCCCGGTGTAGGCAAGACTATGCTTGCTAAATGCTTGGCAAGGTCTCTTGAATGTGATTTCAAAAGGATACAGTTTACCCCTGATCTATTGCCGTCAGATTTGACGGGAATAAACTATTTTGATCAGAAGCAGGGCGAGTTTGTATTTAGACCAGGTCCTATTTTCACCAACATAATTCTTGCAGATGAAATAAACAGGGCAACACCCCGTACTCAGTCAAGCCTTTTAGAGTGTATGGAAGAGAAGCAGGTAACCGTAGACGGTGAAACTAGGCAACTACACAGACCATTTTTCGTTATAGCTACTCAGAATCCTATTGAAACCCGTGGTACATTCCCCTTGCCTGAAGCACAGCTAGACAGGTTTTTTGTGCGCCTGAGGATGGGTTATCCCGATACTCATCAAGGGAAGGAAATCCTTAAGCGTTTTAGGGAGTCGAATCCACTTGACGAATTGACAACAACCACTTCATCTGAGGCTATCATAGATGCACAGAAATCTGTTTCTTCAGTCAGAACATCAGATGCAGCTCAAAAGTACATAGTTGATATAGTCGAGGCTACAAGAAATGATAACAGAATATCTCTTGGTGTTAGTCCTCGTGGCAGTATAGCGTTAATGAAGGCTGCTCAAGTTAGTGCGGTTTTTAATGATCGTGATTATATCACTCCTGATGATGTTAAAAAAATGGCAGTGCCAGTACTTGCCCATCGTATGTTAGCAAAAGGCCATGCCATAGCCGGTGGTTCAGAAAATGCTGAAAATATAATTCGTGACATTTTGGGAGCGGTTAGTGTACCTACTGAGGAGATTTGAGGTGCTAATGTGGACGTCATTGCGTTGTTGGTAATCCTTGTAGTTGTATTGTGGCTACAGGCATACATACTTGGCAATTATGTGTTTAGAAGGCTGGATTATAATTTGAAATTTAGTGTTTCTGAAGCACATGAGGGTGATACCATTTATCTGGTGGAGACTGTATATAATGGTAAGCCGTTGCCGGTGCCATGGCTAAAGGTGGACATCCATACCTCCAGATGGTTGGATTTTGCAGGCACCTGTTCAGTAATAGCCCAGGACAGTAGGCGTGTGACCAGTAGCTTTCTTTTAAAAAGTTACCAGAAAACAACAAGGAAATGGAAGCTTAAATGTGTAAAAAGGGGCATTTTCAATACGGAAAACGTTACACTAATCGGAGGGGATCTTCTTAATTTATGTAATGTTTCAGAAGCAATGCCTGTAAATATAACGCTTATGGTCTACCCGGAAATTGTTGATCTGGATGAATTGTTTGTACCGGTAAATTTGCTTCAGAGCGATAAGGTAGTAAGCAGATGGATAATTGATGACCCCTTTATGTTTTCTGGCATTAGGGAGCATACCTCCAGTGATCCACTAAATCGTATACATTGGTATGCCACAGCCAAAAATGGGAGTCTGATGGTGAAAAAAAATGAATTCACTTCTCAGCATAATCTTACAGTCATACTAAATATGCAATCAAGGCTTCATGAATTTACCAATGTAATTAACAGACGTACTGCAGAGCTGGGTATAAAGGTGGCTGCTACGCTTTTTGACAGAGCGCTTAGAGAAGGCACACCTGTAGTATTTGCCACCAATGGATGCACCTGTAATGGTTCAGTGGAGCCCATAATCACGAAGGAAGCGGCAGACAAGGATCATATCACCGAACTTTTCAAAATCCTTGCAGCATTGTTGATGAAAAGCGTTAAGAACTTTGAAAGCCTTCTTGAGAATATGTCACCAAACATTGAAAACTCAGAGACAGTAATTATAACAGCCTACCTAAGTAAGGAGATATGCAGGAAGGCAGATAGTATGTCCTATGCAGGCAATAAGGTATGTATCATTTTGCTGGATACCGAATACGAAGATGGAGCAAGGCCTGAGATAGCAGAGCTTTATTTGTTATCCGACAGAAGCTGGCTGCAGTCTGAAGAATGGGTGTGAGCGCATGACGTCCGGAAGCGGAGAAATGGTTTCTAAGAATAAAAAAAAGAATTATAGGAACACAATATTGCGAATCTTGTCTATGCTCACTGTAAATTCCTTTATTTATGGTGGTTTTACTGTGCTACGAGCTGCTGTTTTTATGGATGATGGTGGGTTGACATCAATTGTACTACATTTGGCCATTATTTGCCTTGCTTATGGTTTAGGTGTAATCTTTTCTAATAAAAACGATTTGAGTCAAGATGGATTTGTTCAGACGAAGTTTTTCAAGTTTTTAGCCTTTATGCTTAATATTCGCGACAGTAAAGCTTTCATTTCATCTCTAATCATGTGGGGATTAATTATTTTACCTATTACTGCCGGTGTAGTTATATACAGAGGTTCAGGTCTGGGGAGAATAATATTTGAAACGATTGCTGCTATTTTTATATATATATTGTCTCTTAAGAATTCTAGAATGGCACATACACGATTTATGGGACCAACTAGCATATATTCAGGAATGATTATTATGGTTTTAAGCCTTGAGCTGCCTTACCTTTTAAGCAGGCTGGAGTATTTGCGCCCATTATTGTTTGGACTCTCTTACTTTATGATATTTTCCTTTATCGTAGTTAAAAACCAGCAGGATATAGATAAACATATATTCAATAAAAAGCATATAGATAAGTCTGTATTGCCTAAGAACCTGAGACGATTTAATATGGTTTTCGCATCCCTTATCTTCCTTATTATGATGCTTTTATTTAATCTGAAAACTGTGATTGTGTATTTAATAGATATAGTGGGTCTGATTATAAATTTTGTGCTTATTCTTTTTGGCTGGCTTCTTGACAAGCTTTTGGTTGAAAACCAATATGGTGGTGAAGCCATGGAAAACAGTATGAGCAGTATAACTGCACAGCAGCGTCCGATGCCGTTTCTAAACCTGATTGTCAATGTGGCAATCTACTTTGCAATACTATATGTATTATACAGGTTACTAAAAGCTGTTATTGTTAGGACTCCTTCGTTTATTTCAAAGATTATTTCATTTCTTAAGAAAGTGCTCAATATTGATATTTCCAGTGATGCTAATGTGGTCGCGGATTTTATTGACACAACTGAGATTGTGCTACCTGATGCGGGAAATGTAGTTAAAAGAGCGAAAAAGAAAAGGACAAGAGTAAAAAAACTGAATCAAATAACCAATCCTGTAGAAAAGGTAAGGCGTATGTACAGCAATATCCTTGGATTACTGCCATTGAGCGGCGTGAAGATCGACAAAGCTGACACTGCAAATGAGATATTGGCAAAGGCTGCAAGAGTGCTGGAGGTGGAGGAGGATTTATCTCCATTCACTGAAATATATGAGCAGGTAAGATATGGAGAAGTGGTGCCGGATGGCAATACACTGGCTAGAGCTGAGGGCTATTATGAAAAAGCTAAGGGTGGCAATAGGAGGGGGACCTTCCAATAGCAATGACTTGGAAGTAGAAATCAGAAGTCTTGGGCAAGTTTGTTCAACATTCCATATAAAACAATTGAAAAAGAATTATGTACAGGATATAATAAAGACCATTGCAAAACACTTAAACTAGTAGGGGGGATGGTCTAATGGCAAAACCTAAAAAGATAAAAAAGAAAACCCTCCCATTGCTGCCGCTAAGAGGGCTGACAGTGTTTCCTTATATGATCCTGACATTTGACGTTGGAAGAGAAAAATCCGTCAAGGCTTTGGATAATGCTATGATCAACAATCAGTTGATATTCCTTGTTGCTCAAAAGGATGCAAAGGAAGATGCGCCTGATGTAGAGGAAATATACAGCGTTGGTACCATATCAAGGGTAAAGCAGCTCCTTAAGCTGCCGGGAAACACTATCAGGGTGCTTGTAGAAGGTATTAGTAGGGCTGAGCTAAAGAGTTATGTTCAGACTGAACCATATTTTGTTGCTGAGGTTATGGAAAGGTTCATACCTGAGGACGAGGATAAGAGTGTTGAATACGAGGCACTGAAGCGTAGGGTTTTAAGCACATTTGATGAATATGCAAGGCTGATTGGGAAAATATCTCCTGAAACAGTTGCGGCATTGTCTTCCATTGAAGAAATTGGCCAACTGTCAGATATAATTGTATCTAATATGCAACTAAAGGTAGAGCAAAAGCAGGAGATTCTTAATGAGTTCTACCCTGAAATTAGAATGGAAAAGCTGCTAGAAATGCTTATGACAGAGATTGAGATCCTGGAGGTTGAAAAGGATATTAATGTCCGTGTTCGTAAGCAGATAGATAAAATGCAGCGTGAATACTACCTTAGGGAGCAGATTAAAGCTATACAGACCGAGCTTGGAGACAAGGACGGAATCGCAGGAGAAGTGGACGAATACAAAAAAAGGCTTGAGGCTGCAAAACTTCCGGAGGAAGCAGAGAAGAAGGCTCTCAAGGAGCTGGATCGTCTTGTGAAAATGCCTTCGGGTTCAGCTGAAGGTTCGGTAATCAGGACTTATTTAGATTGGGTACTGGACTTGCCCTGGAGCAAAAAGACAGAGGATGTAATCGACCTTGCAAAGGCTGAGGGAATCCTAGAGGAAGATCATTATGGGCTTGCTAAGGTGAAGGAAAGGATACTGGAGTATCTTGCTGTACTGAAGCTTACAAAGCAGCTGAAGGGACCGATACTTTGTCTTGTGGGTCCTCCGGGCGTGGGAAAGACATCCATTGCCAAGTCCATTGCAAGGGCACTGGGGAGAAAATATGTCAGGATGTCCCTTGGGGGTGTCAGAGATGAGGCCGAAATAAGAGGTCATCGACGCACATATGTGGGAGCTATGCCTGGTAGAATAATAAGTGCTCTTAAGCAGGCCGGATCAAGCAATCCACTAATACTACTCGATGAGATAGACAAGATGAGCAACGATTTCAGAGGAGATCCGGCATCTGCAATGCTTGAGGTCCTGGATGGCGAGCAGAACTTTGCTTTTAGGGATCATTACCTAGAATTACCGGTAGATCTGTCGGATGTGCTCTTTCTGACAACTGCAAATACTCTGGAGACTATACCCAGGCCTCTTCTTGACAGGATGGAGGTCATATCCATATCCGGTTATACGGAAGAGGAAAAGGTTCATATAGCAGAAAAATACCTATTAGGTAAGCAGATGAAGGCTCATGGACTTTTGAAAAAGAATCTAAGGATAAATGAAGACACCATAAGGAGTGTTATTAACTATTACACCAGGGAAGCAGGTGTAAGAAATCTTGAAAGAGAGATAGCAAATGTTTGCAGGAAGGTAGCCAGAAAGCTAGTTGCAAGCGGGAGAAAATCCATTACACTGAATCCGGCTAATATTGAAAAATTCCTAGGTACTAAGAGATACAGGTATGACAAGGCCAATGAAAAGGACGAGGTAGGTGTTGCAACTGGACTTGCATGGACACCGGTGGGTGGTGACACACTTGTAATTGAAGTTACGCTTATGGACGGAAGCGGGAAGCTGGAGCTTACCGGACAGCTGGGCGATGTAATGAAGGAGTCTGCAAAAGCGGCTGTAAGTTATATACGATCAAAGACTGAGCTATTGGGCATAGATAAGGATTTTCATAATAAACATGACATCCACATCCATGTTCCAGAAGGGGCAATACCCAAGGACGGCCCCTCCGCTGGAATTACGTTAGCAACTGCTATGACATCAGCTCTTACAGGCAGGGCTGTCAGAAGGAATGTGGCAATGACAGGGGAAATCACTCTTAGAGGCAGGGTGCTGCCTATAGGTGGGCTCAAGGAGAAGGTGCTGGCTGCGCATAGGGCAGGTATAGATACAATAATTTTGCCTGCTGAAAACAGGAAGGATATCGATGAAATTCCTGAAAACGTAAGGCAGGAATTAATATTTATTGTAGCCGAGGATATGGACACAGTGTTGAGTAGCGCATTGATACCAGTGAAGCCCTCTACGAATCAAGAAAACGAACAGAAAGATGTATTGCTTACAGGAGAAAGCCCAACGGCAGTACAGCAGGGTCAAACGCACCAAATGTAGGAATGAATAAAAAGGCGTTTCCGTGATATAGGGAAACGCCTTTTTTAAATTTTCATTTTTTGTGCTAAAATTAAAGAATGATAAAAGTGATAAATAAGCAGTTAATCAAAAACAACAAAAGTAGCAAAAGCAGCAAAAGTATTATTACAGCGACGCTGGCGATGATGATTTCGATAGTGCTTTTAGTCATTGCTCGTTTTTTTGAGGACTACTTTGTTAGCATTATGACTATTTCGGGCTTTCTGTCCTGGCATAATCTACTTGAGATTACAGGCATCATAGCTTATATTGCCCTATTTATAGTTTCATTCTATACGTATAAGCAGGAACGTAACGTTAAGGCAATAGTTGTGGGTTCTTTGCTTATGGCAGCCGGCATTATAGATATCTTTCATATGCTGAGCTATAAAGGTATGCCGGACTTCTTTTTAGCAAATCTGACAGCCAACAGAGCAACTACCTTCTGGATAGCTGCAAGACTAGTTGCTGTCGCTGCATATGTGGTATCAGGCTTAATGAGGAATAAAAAAAAGAGCGCTATAAACGAGCACTGGTTTACATTAGTAGCCATTACTATTTCAATTTCAGTATTTATTATTGTTACATATTTCCCGGGTCTTCTGCCAGCTATGTATATCGAAGGAGTTGGGTTGTCATATGAAAAAAAGCTGCTAGAATACTTTATTATTGCAATAACCGCAATTGTAGCTATTATTTATATGTATAAGTACACAAAGTCGAAGAATCAGGTATTATTTGTAATGTTTTTGGGCCACATACTCAAATGCATTTCGCTTTTTATGGTGTTTAGAGTCACTT